>CBDAFL010000334.1:0-1092 GCA_965195225.1 uncultured Thermoguttaceae bacterium | reverse complement strand
ATGTCGGCGTCTCAACTGTGACCGTATCTATCACAAGAAACTCAGACAGCCAAACTTGGGGCGGGAGCTCCTGGGGCTCGACGCCAACGGTTGACGCCACCATTACATCAGGCCAAGACACAACCTCTGCCACCTGGCAGTACACCTGGTCACCGCTTGATTTAAGCGATGAGGGCACCTACACCATTGAGGCGACAGCTTATGATTCAGTCGGAAACCCGGACGGCTCACCGAAGACAATTGTTGTTGTCATCGACAACATCGCGCCAACTGTGACCGCCGGAGTTAGTTTCTTAATCAACTTGGACGCCACCTACACCAATGACACGAGTGTCGCCCTAAACTCAGCGGTCTCAGGAGCTACCTCGATGAAGTTTGCCACAACCGAAGGCGATCTGGGCCCTGCGACCTACAAGTCATACGCCACTCTAGATTCAACTGACTTAACCGGCGGCGACGGACCTAAGGTTATCTGGGCGAAATATCGAGACGCGGCTTTAAATGAATCGGCGGCCACGTCTGACTCGATCATCTTAGATACAACGGCCCCGACAACCAGCTCGGTCAGCCCGGCGCCGGGGGCAACTGACGTCGCCGTTGACACCACCGTCTCGGTTATCTTCTCAGAGGACAATGAGATGGACGCGTCATCCATAAATACTGACACTGTTTATTTGAAAACATCGGGCGGCACTACAGTTTCTGCCACCCTTGCATATACAGACGGCAACAAGGAAGCGGTCTTAACACCAGATTCGCCGTTAACAGAAGGCGAGACATATACCGCCACTATATCCGGAGTTAAGGACTTAGCCGGAAACACAATGCCGGATTACTCCTGGTCATTTACAATGGAGGATACCGGCGGGGTCGATACCACCATCACCGATCCGCTCGCCGACGACACTTTAACCGGATCCTCCTTTACAATTGTCGGCGGGGCCACCGACAATGTCGGCGTCTCAACTGTGACCGTATCTATCACAAGAAACTCAGACAGCCAAACTTGGGGCGGGAGCTCCTGGGGCTCGACGCCAACGGTTGACGCCACCATTACATCAGGCCAAGACACAACCTCTGCCACCTGGCAGT
>CBDAFL010000333.1:0-1712 GCA_965195225.1 uncultured Thermoguttaceae bacterium | reverse complement strand
TTGGACAGCGCCACTTTGGGCGATGCTAGCACGGCTAACGTGTGATGGGCCTTGGGGTTCTGTCGAATCGGTGAGTTGGGATTGTGGAACAAGGGAAAAGAGACGATCCTCCGCGTTGTGAATGACAAGTCACGAGGACTTTCACGGAGGACCGTCAAGGATGACATTAGAGCAAATTGCCGCCCTGGGAAGGAAGACCACTTCGTTTCTCGCCTTGTTCGCCGATTGTTTTGGACGACGCGATGCACGGGAGTTGTTGCGAATTTATGTCAAAGGTCAGCTATCCAATTTGCACCGCAAGACGGCCGAGGCCATCGCCTTGCAATTCAGGACCGCGCCGCGAACGTTACAACGCTTTCTGGAATCGGTCAAATGGGATGAAGAGAAACTGCGAGACCGATGCCAAGAGATCGTTGCTCAAGAGCACGCCCACGGCGAAGCGATCGGTTGCGTGGACGAGTCGGGCACGGCCAAAAGCGGCAAGGCGACCGTGGGAGTTGCCCGCCAGTGGAACGGCAACCGCGGGAAGGTCGACAGCTCCGTCGTGGCGGTTCACACCAGCTACTCGGTGCCCGGCTTTCAAGTGCTGCTCGATAGCACGGTGTACCTGCCGGAAGCTTGGGCCAACGACCCTGCGCGCCGAAAAAAACATACGTGCCCGACGAGATCGAGTTCCGCACCAAGCCGCAGATCGCGTTGGACCAGATCGATCGTGCTCTGGCCAATGGCATTCGCGTCGCGGCATGGACGTTCGACGAGTTGTACGGCCGCGACGGCAAGTTTCTCGACGGCTTGGAGACGCGTCGTCAAGTTTTCGTGGGCGAGATTCCCGGCAACTTTCACGGCTGGGTGCAAAAGCCCACGGTGCTGCGAACCGAGCCGAAAAAGCCGGGGAAACGCGGGCGCCCGAAGCATTATCCACGCGTGGCTCGTCGCCGTCCGTCTTGCCAGGCACGCAATTTGGCGAAGTATTCGCCCGTGTTTCGCGGGCAGTCCTGGCAAGCGTATCGCATCAAGGACACGGATAAGGGCCCCGAGGTGTGGGAAGTCAAATGGGGCATATTCTGGCGCAAGGACGAAGACGGTTTGCCGACTCGGCGGCATTGCTTGATCGTCGCTCGGAACGTGTTGACCGGCGAAGTGAAATACTTTTTGTCCAACCGCGTACCGGGCGAATGGAATCCGGTGTCGGGCAAGTGCGTGACGTTGCGCTGGCTGCTGCGAGTGGCCTTCGGCCGCTGGAGTATCGAAAGCTGCTTTCGGGAAGGAAAAGAAGAACTGGGGCTGGACCACTACGAAGTCCGCGGCTGGCGCTGCGTGCATCGGCACTTCTACGTGACGCAACTGAGTCATCTTTTTTGTGCCCGCGTGCGTCAAGAGTACGACGATGCGTCCGGCGAGTCCTCGGATCGGCTCACGGTGGAGCAAGTTTGCAGCGCGATGAACGTGTGGCTGGAGGCGGCCGATCTACCTGCTGCCACCCGCCGGGAGCGTCTCAAGGCGGAACTGGAAAAGCAACACTACTATCAGCATCGCAACAAGCAGGCCCGGACCTCGCACCGAAACACCAGAATTGCACGCCTGAGGGCCCTGGGAATCGACGTCAACAAGATCAAGTCCTGCATTGCCAACGAGCGACCACCATGACATACAGCCTTCCAAATACACCACTTACGACAAATAACGCCACCAAAGTGGCGCTGTCCAATTAA
>CBDAFL010000332.1:0-1628 GCA_965195225.1 uncultured Thermoguttaceae bacterium | reverse complement strand
TTGTTCGATGGTGGCGCGATCGGCAAACGCTTCGAGAATCTCCTTGACGCTGGCATTCGGATCGGTGCAAAAGAAGGCGTACCAACCATGATCTTCCTTGACGAGCACGACGCGAATGAGGCCGCCCACGGGCGCGTAGGTTGCCAGGAAGGTCTTGTAGGTCTTGGTCGTCGTTTCGCCATAGACCGTGCAAGCAATGGTTTGCCAGCCGCGTTTGTGCCCGGCGCGTTTGGCCAGACTGAGACGATTCTTGCCATACTTGCGTGGCCGGCCGCGACCTCGGCGTTGGCCTTTTTTCCGCTTCGGCGGCAAGTCGCGCAAGGCCGCGTCTTTGCGCAATCGCCCCACGACGACCACGCTGGAGAGCTTCAAAACCCGCCGCAAGAATGGCCGCTTGGTGTAGCCGCCGTCGACGACGATCCAGACCGTTTTTCCCGCTTTTTTCAGGATCGGAACGATCCACTCCACCAGTCGCGCCGCCAACTGGAGCTTGGTGGCAAACCGTTGCCAACCGCGAACCTTGGGAATCGTCACCATCGTTCGCTTGCGAACATAAAGCATCGCTTGCAGCGGCAGGCCGATTGCTCCCCACTTCGGATGCCGCAGAGCCAACGAAATCGTGACCCAAACATGTCCGTACAGAAACGGCTGGTCGGCCGGACCCGGCGTCGGGTTGTGATGGACATCCGCCCCTTCGACTTTTGGCCCATACCGCTTGGTAGGCGAGTCGTCGATCACCAGCAGCAGACGCTCGGGCAGCGGCAAGGTCCGCAAGATCAACAGCACCAATCGCGTCGCGATCGAATTGGTCTTGCGTCCGACCGCCGCAATGAAGTAATAATAGTCCTGGAACTCGTCGGTGATGCCGGCAGCTCGCAGCCAACTGGTTACCGTGCGGCGTCCGTTGGCAAACAGAATACCAAGCAGCAACACCGGCAATCGCCACCGGTTGCGGGCATGCAACCCTGCGGCGAGCCACTGGCTCCACTCGTCCCATTGATTTGGAGCTTCCCAACGACATTTCGAATTCGCCATCCTTGGCTCCTCCGTTGTGCGGCTTGTTTCGAAACCGCAGCATGACGGAAGAGCCTTTTCTAGTGAATATCAATCTCAAGCGTTTTTCAGAAAGTGCAGGTTCGAGACAACCGGTTGAAATACAATCGCGAGTTCAATTGATTTGAGCCGCCAATCCACTTCGCGCGGAACGAAATCTCGTACGTGCGGCCGTTGACCACGCTACGACCGCCGGCCAGCGTGGTCTCGGCGTGGTTGTGCATGTGCCCGGTGGGCCCCGTGGCGACCAAGCGGAGGACGTGATTGGCGGGATCGTCCGCGTCGACGATCACCTCGCTGTGGCGGTGGTTGCCGACGAATCGCCAGGTGTCGGCGCCCGCGGATTCGAAACTGCTGTTCTGGATCAACTCGACCGGTGAGCCGAACGGATCTTCGACCACGTGGATGTCGTCCAGCAGGACCTCGCCGGCATCGAGCAGGCCGAGCACAAATTCCCTCCATTGCCCGTCCGGTCCCACTACGCTGCGCTGGGCGGTCCCGATGTACGTGTACGTGTCCCAGGTCGACCGGCTGCTTTCGTCGCTGGCGGCCCAGGCTTCCGCGACCGAATTGTC
>CBDAFL010000331.1:0-2332 GCA_965195225.1 uncultured Thermoguttaceae bacterium | reverse complement strand
TCGATCAACAGCCGGCGCACTGCGCGAGCATCATCAACCGGCCTCGCCGGAGATTGCTGCAGCATTGCAAGCCGCGGCCGAGGCGTTCAAGGATTATTTACCACCACCCACGGAGACCAACACAACGGAGACCAACACATGAGCGATACCAAGACCATCGAAACCACAAATCTCGGGCCCGTCGCCCGTCTCAGCATACCCTTGACGCCCGGCGTGGTCGTACTGCGCGGACGGAATGATTGCGGCAAGTCGACGACGTTATCGGCGGTTAGCAAAGCGATGGGTGATAGTCGCGCGGCCTGCACCTGCCGAAGTGGCGCGCGGAAGGGCTCATTCAACGGACTCGGTGTCCGGCTAAGCGTTGGCAAGAATGTCCGCCGAACTGGCGAAATGGAAGTCGCCTCGATCGAGGGGAAGTTGAATATCGGCGACCTGGTGGATCCAGGAATGAAGGATGCCGTGGCGGCCGACACGCGACGCATTCGCGCACTATTGACGCTGGCCGGCGAGTCGCCCGACGCGGCGAAGTTTCACCGGCTGTTGCCCGGCGGCGCCGAACAATTCCACAAGATCGTCGGAGCGGTCGAGGCCAGCGACCAGGTGGAAATGGCGATCATAATCAAGCAGCGCCTCGAAGCGGCCGCCCGACTCGCAGCCAAGCAAGAGGCCGACTGCGGCTGCATGGCCGAGGCGTGCGAGATCAGTGTGGAGGGCGTCGACCTGGACGTGGAGGCGGACGGCGAGGAACTCCAAGCCGCGTTCGAAGGCGCCGTCGAACGATTCGCCGCGCTTGACGAGCAAGCCAAGACGGCCATAAAGATCCACGAAGAGGCCGGCAAGGCGTCCACTGCGCTGGCGGACGCGAAGGCCGGATACAGAGGCCGAACTGTAGACGAGGCGTCAGAGTCCGATCGCCTAGCCGAACTGAGACGCGAAGCGGCGGCTGCGGAAGTCGCCGACCGCGAAGATTCGCTGAGCATCGCCAAACGTGCGTTGGCCGACGCCGAGCATATGATTTCGCTGGCCGACGGCTCCCTAACAGCCGCGAAGGCGCATAGCGATCTAACGTCCCGGTGGCAGGCATCCATTGAGGCGGCCACTGGTTGCGAGCCGCCTAGCGTCACCGACCTGAACGATGCGGAAGCCGCCAAGGGGAAAGCTCGTCAAGCCGTCGAGGCCGGACGCCTGGCTCGCGACGCCCTTGCAAAACAGGGCCAGGCCGCCGGACATCGAGGTGAGGCCGAGATACACGCCGCCGCGGCCGAGTCGCTGCGGGACGCGGCCCGCGCCACCGATGACGTACTTTCTGACGCCGTCAACTCCGAGACCTTGTCCGTTGTCGAAGGCCGACTCATGACGCGCACCGACGATCGCGGTTTGGTGCCGTACCACGAGCGGAGCGAAGGCGTCCGCTGCAAGCTGGCCATCGCGGAGGCGACCAAGTTAATCAAGCGCCAGAACGCCTTCGATGAGGCGGTGATTGTAGCGCCGCAAGAACTCTGGCAGGGACTCGACCCAGACAACCAGCGGCTTGTGCATGAATACGCGCTGGAACTGGGCGTAACAATCCTCACGGCCGAGGCGACGAACGGCGAGCTGCGGGCCGAGACGTTCAGCGGCGGCGCCAAGGGCGATACCTGATATCACCAACCACGGAGACCAACACATGAGCCAATCAGCAACCAAACCCCAACAGCCGTCGGCCATCAAAACACCGCCGCCGGGCATCCATTACGATGTGCCGTTCGACGAGTACCTGGCCTGGCCGGCGGTAAACAACTCCTCCCTGACCCAGGCGTTTCGGTCGATGGCCCATTACCGCTATCATCGCGACCGGCGAATGGAACCAACCGACGCCATGCGGGTGGGCACGTTCTTACACAAGGGCGTACTGGAACCGCTGGGGATCGCCGAGAACTACGTGGTCATGCCGGCCTTCGAGCTGGAGGTCCGGCGGGAGAACGGTGAGAAATACGGCAATCCGCGGGGGACGAACGCATACAGGGAGCTGGTGGCGGAGTTTGAGCACGTCAACCGAGACAAAGAGGTGGTCACGCAAGAACTCTACGATCATCTGCTGGGTGTGGTCAAGGCGATCCACGCCAACCAGCGTGCGCGGGTATATCTGTCGGGCTGCCGGACGGAAGTCTCGGTCGTCTGGACCGATCCGCCCACGGGGCTGATTTGCAAAGCCCGCCTGGACATGCTCAACGACATGACCAAGCGGATCGCCGACCTGAAATCGGACCGCGACGCAGCGGAGTTTGAATGGTCGATTTGGAAATACCACTACGACCGTCAGGCGGCCTTTTACACCGACGGCCACCAGATC
>CBDAFL010000330.1:0-31085 GCA_965195225.1 uncultured Thermoguttaceae bacterium | reverse complement strand
GGGTAGTGGACGGAGGGTGGCATGTCCCTGAGCGCAGCGAAGGGCGTGGTTTGGTCGTGTACCACGCCCTTCGCTGCGCTCAGGGACGTGCCACCCAGATTCGACAACTTATTTTTCCATTTTTACCGTCGGGTTCCCAATCGGTTGCTCAAGAACGCCGCCAAGGCGGCGTCCAACGGCTGACTGGTGCGAAGCAGGGCGTAGTCCACGTTGTGCCGGGAGCAGCCATGGCGGACTTCCTCCAAGTATTCGCCCAGCGAGTTCAGATATCCTTCTCTCAGCGCGCGGGGATTGCAGCGGAGTTGCTCGGCCAGTTCCAGGCCCTCGAAGCGGGTAGGCCCGCTGAACGGAAAATCCAACTCATCGTCGTCCAGCACGTGGAAGACCATCACGTCGTGCCCTCGGCTCCGCAGCAGCCGCAGTCCGCGAAAAAGCCCTTCGCGCTCGACGAACAGGTCGGAGACCAAGATCATCATCCCCCGCCGCGGATAGCTCTCGGTCGCGTTGCGAAGTATTTGGTAAAGGTCGGTTTTGTCTTTCGGATCACTAAGCTCCAGCGCCTTGATAATCGAATTCAGGTGGTTCCGTTTGGTTCGCTGGGGAACGGTCATCCGGGCGGATTCGTCGAAGGCCACGCATCCGACGGCGTCCTGCTGACGCAACAGCAAGTAGGCCAGAGAGGCCGCGATGGTGCAAGCGTATTCATACTTGCTGAAGTCTCCGCGGCCGTAGCGCATGCTGGCCGAGACGTCGCACAGCAACGTGCAGCGGAGGTTTGTATCCTCCTCGAATTGTTTGATGTAGTAGCGGTCCTGTTTGGCCCAGACTTTCCAGTCCATGTGGCGCAGGTCGTCGCCGTGGGCATACTCGCGGTGCTGCCGGAACTCGATCGACTGACCGAAGTACGGACTGCGATGCAAGCCGGAGAGAAATCCCTCGACAATGTGGCGTGCGCGCAGACCGAGACGGCTGATCCGCTTGATCGCCTCAGGACGCAAAAATTTCCTGGAATCGTGCATCGCGGGTCAACTCGTCTTCGCGGGTGGGGGTAATGTCCACAATACGCTCAATCAAGTCGTCGGGCGTAATGCCCTCGCTCTCGGCCGTGAAGCTCAACACCAGGCGGTGCCGCAACACGGGCTTGGCCAACGCTTGCACGTCCTCGCAGGCGACGTGAGTGCGGCCTTCCAGCAGTGCCCGAGCTTTGCCCCCAAGAATCAAAAACTGGACCGCGCGCGGACCGGCGCCCCAACTGAGTTGGTCTCGGACGAAATCGGGAACTCCGACCTCGCGGACCCGGGTTTGACGCACCAGCGCCAGCGCGTAGCGGATAACGTGGTCGGCCACCGGCACCTGGCGGACGATCGCCTGCAATTCGAGGATTTCCTCGGCCGTCAGCACCGGGGTAATCGAATCGACCATGGTCGTGGTCGTGCGCCGGACCACCTCGAATTCCTCGTTGAAGTTCGGGTAATCGACGAAGACCTTGAACATAAACCGGTCTTGTTGGGCCTCGGGTAGCGGATAAGTCCCTTCCTGCTCGATCGGGTTCTGGGTGGCCAGCACGAAGAACGGATCGGAAAGGGGGTGGCGGACCCGGCCAACGGTCACCTGACGCTCCTGCATGGCCTCCAACAACGCCGCTTGGGTCTTGGGCGGGGTGCGGTTGATCTCGTCGGCCAAGATCACATTGCTGAACAGCGGCCCTTCGAGGAAGCGGAAATCGCGCGTCCCGGTGCTGCGGTTCTCTTCGATCACCTCCGTGCCGGTGATGTCGGCCGGCATTAGGTCCGGAGTGAACTGGATGCGGCTGAAGCTGAGGTTCAGCGCCCGGCTGAGTGTGCTGATCATCAGGGTCTTGGCCAGCCCCGGCACGCCCTCCAGCAGGCAATGGCTACGGCTGAACAGCGAAATCAGCAACTCCTCGATCACTTGGCTTTGGCCGACGATCACTTGGCCCAGTTGGTCCACGATCTTGCGTCGGGCGTCGCCGAGCTTCTCGATGGCGGCGTTCTGCTGCCGGTCGAAATCTTGGTCGCTCATTATGATTTTCCTCGCGGATTGGGTAATTGCAGGAGGCGACTTGGCGATTGGGTGGCACGTCCCTTCGCTGCGCTCAGGGACGTGCCACCCAATTGACCAAGTTATTCTGTTGCGACTCCTTAGCGTTGGTAAATGGGCAACACTCCCTTGGGAAGTTGCAGGATGGTTAAGTTAATGGCCGTGGTGTAAACCGTGCCGATGTGGCCTTGGTTCCAGGCCCCGTCGGCGCCGGCTTCGGAAATGATCCGTGGAAAAATTTTGCCGCGATACGTTTCCCACTGCTTTCCCCCTTCGCGGTACAGAACCTGGGAATAGTAGTAGTAGGCGTAGTGCCAGTGGCCGAAGCTTCGTTTCGAGATGTTGTCGAGATTTCTGTGGCAGTACTTCAGGATTTTGGGGACGTATTCGTCGTCGTAGTCGCCGGCGTTGAACAGACAGGCGATGGCGGCCGCCGTGATCGGGGGACGCCCTCCGCCGCCGGCGCCCGCCAGATTGTAGCGTACGCCGCCGTCCGGGCCGGTGCATTTTTTGATGTAGTCGATAGCCTTGTCGACGATCTCCTTGGGCACTGGAATGCCGGCGTTGCGGCAGCCGCGAAGTCCCTGCACTTGGGTGATCGTGGTTGAGCCTTCGTCGAAACCGCTGCCGTCCTTTGCGCTGACGTATCCCCAACCGCCGCCTTTGGTTTGGGCCCGACCGGTGAAGACGACCGCCCGGCTGAGTACGTCGACCAACTCTTCGCGTCGCTCCACGTCTTCTTCCTCGCCCAACACTTGGGAAAGGAACAGCATCGAGAAGCCGTGCCCATAAGTGTAGCGGTTGTCGTCGGAGGCGCCGATCAAGCCGTTGGTTCGGCTGCGGCCGACGAGATAAGTCACGGCCCTGCGAATATTCGGGGCGTACTTTCCCTGCACGGTGGTCGATCCTTCGGACAGCATGGCGATTCCCGCCAACGCCGTCATGGCCGTCGGATACTGATTATTGTTGGCCGTCCAGTGGCCGAGCCGCGACTGGTGGTTGGCGAGCCACTCCAGTCCTTGGGCAATCGTGCGGTCCACGTCGGCGTCTCGCACCGCGGCCGACGCGACGTTCGGCCAAACGACCGCCGCGATAACCGCGACAACCAGGGATCGCAGCACGGTGGATGTAATCATGGCGCCGTTCTCGGGATAATAAATATCATATCCGTTTAGTGGTCACCTGTACGACGGCCTGTAATTTTCCGCAAGCCGTCGTGCCGGCGATCGATAAACATGCAATCAAACGTAGTTCAATCGGAACGCTAGTTCTCGTCGCCAAACGGGTTGATCGGGACGATGGTCTTCCGGATTGAATTCCACAGGGCGTGAGTAATTTTGCTCCCCGGTGGCGACTCGGTGGGATCGGTGTCGGCTGCCGAGGGAGGCGGTATGGGGCCGTCAGTATAAGTTAAAGTAACTGTTTTCTTCTGCATTGTCAAGGTGATGGTCTTTTTTTCAACGTCGCAGGCGACGTTGAATATGTTCATGTGATTGTTGAACTCGCCTTTGTACACCCTTCGACCGTTGCGCTTGTCAAAGCACAATACCCGCGGCTTCCATTGTCCGCGACCGTTGGGCTTTCGCTCGTAATGTTGACAGCCGAAAATCACTACCGGCAAAGCGGCGGGCTGGTCGGAGAACAAGAGTTGTTTCTCGACCTTCACCGGATCGGGCCAAAGGAGCTTGCCTTGTGGATCGAAGGCGTACAAACGTCCTTGGTTGATCGGATTGATCGAGCGATGACGTTGGTTGGGCATCGGCTGGATGGGCGGCATCTTGCCCGACTTCAGACGATAGTTTGCCAAGAGGAAAAACTGCTCGCCCGACTTGAACAATGTGATGTTGAGCAAGTTCGGCTCCGAATCGAGTTTCACGTCCGCCAAGGTCCGGCCGTCGGGCAGCGAAATCAACACGAACCGTCCGTCTGGTTCCAACACTCCAACCGCCTCGTCAGCCACGACGGAGGTGCGGGCATCGTTGTGAAACTTCCGCCTCGGCCATTCGTCGCGGCCCTCCAACGGATCGATCAAAGTCAATTCACGCTGGGTTCCTTCCGGCCACCAGAGGAGGAGTTTCCGGCCGAAAGTGGCAAGGCATGTGTTATTCAGATTGGCATAGGACTTCTGCACCTGACCGTTTGGTAGCTTTCGCCGGCTGGATCGCCGTGGCACTTTGCGGGTGCTTAGAGACGCGCCGTCGCCGGCACGCAACAACGTGGCCTCTTCCCGGTCGGTGGAAAGCACGAACAGGTGCTGGTCGTCTCCAAAAACGTTGCAGGCTGCCGGCAGATCCCGGCGGACCCAAAGCGTCTCTCCGTTGCGCGGGTCCACCGCCACAATGTCGTGGAACCGCCGCAAGCAAACGTAGCGGCGGTTGGCCGCTCCCAGAAGGTTCGATTGGTCTTGGGCGCGGAAAAACTGCTGCTGAATCTGCGGGGGCAATGCGGCCAGCGGTACGGGAAGTTGGCGAAGCCCCGAAAGATCGGCCGAGGCAAGGCTCGGATCAGACAGGTCTTGGACCCACAACAAACGCGGCTCGCCGTCTGGATCCTGACCCAAGGTGTCGATCGCATAGACGTTCCATCCCAGCGCTACCAGCAAGAGGTGTCCGACGGTGCGGGCGTGCATCATGGAGTAATTACGATTGGTGTTGTCCCGCACCCCTTCTTTCACCAAAGAGACTTTCCACTTTTCCCGCCCCAAGTCGTCGAAAGCGACAATCTCGCGGCTGCTGTTTTGGAATTTGATCGACAGATCGCGGAAGAACGGTCCCGGACTTCCTCGCAATTTGACGGGATAATAGCGATTGCGAAAACTGGCCAGATTCTTCGTCGGCGCGGTGGCGACATCGACGTTTCCCGTCGGCCAGTCGGCGTCGGACTTAGCCGCGTTGCGGTCGGCGGGTTTCTCCGCCGGCGGCGACGCCAGTTCCACCTCCAACCGTTGTCCCTCGCTTTTCAGCCGCTGGATCATTTCATCGTGTGCGGCGTCGGCGGCGGACAGACGGCCGAAATAATCGAGGAACCGCCGCAAGGAATCGGTCGAATCGGCCGCCAAAGCGGTTTCCAGACGCGCGGAAACGATTTGGTCGATCTTCTCCGCCGTCTCGTCTTCCGCTTCCTTGCGCAGTTCGGCAAGTTGCCCCTGGATCCAACGGTCTCGCCGCACGACCAGCCCGTCGTCCACCTGGTCCAAAGGTTGCCGGTTCGGTTCGAGGTTGGCCAGTTTCAGGTAGTTCTCGAAAGCATCGGCCCATTGGCCCTCGCCGCGCAATCCGGAGGCCATCAGGCGAAGGTACATCGCTTGTTGCGGCGGACTGTCCAGCAACGGTTCGATTTCCGCGACGCGACCGCGATAGGCGGCGAACTCGCTCCGCAAACCTTCCAAAAGCGAGTCGCGGAGCAACTCGCGGGTACGCGGGTCCAGGGCCAAGTCGTACGCGTGGCGGAACGAGGCGATGGCCTCCGAACGCCGGTCGGCATTCAGCAGGATTTCACCCCGAAGCGATAGTGCCCAGGCGTCGTTGGGATCGGCGTTCAACCGCCGGTCGACCTCGGCCGACGCAAGGTCCAACTGAAAATAGGTGTCGACGCCCTGCACCCCTTGGGAGACAATTATTCCCTTGTGACAGACGAGGTTGCCTGGAACGGTTCCGTCGCGGGACTTCGAGATGTTGTCGATCTGCCCCGCCGCGAGGTCGATGGCGGCCACCTCGGCGCTGCTGAGAGGGAGGAAATACTGGTCGCCGCTAAGGAAACCGCGGCCGCTGGGCGTGCTTCCCTCGGGGAGACTTACGGTGCGTCCTTCCCAGGCCGGCTCTCCGTCATCAAGCCGTAGGGCGCGGACCGCATTGCGGCCGACCAACACCACTTTCTCCCTGTCCACGCAGGCCACGTACAGATCGTTTTTCCGCTGACTTTTCCACTGCAACTCGCCGTCGATCAGGTTCAGACAATAGAGCCTGTTGGAATCCTGCGGAGTGATCAGTACGCGGCCGTCGCGGATCGAGACGCCGCCGTCGATCCAACGGTCGGCGGTCGGTCTGGACAGATGGGATCTTGCGCGGACATTGCGGCCGCTGTTGTTGTTTCGCTCGTAGCAGAAGCCCCACAATAGCGACCCGGTGGCCAATTCGACTCCCACCACGGCGCCGGTGGAGGTGGGGCAAACCAAAACCCCATCGGCGTAAGAGGGGGAAATCCCCATCCAGCGCCGCCTCGCGGCATCGAGAACCTTCTGTTCGACCAGACTCAATTGTTGCGTCCAGAAGAGGTCGCCGGTGACGGGATTCAACGCCAGCAACCGGATATCGCCTTCCTTGGTCTCGGCCAAGACGTAGAGCCGCCCCATTAGAGGCAACGGCGGACCGAGGAAAAAGGTTTCCGCTTGGCGCAAGGCGTGTGCGCCGTCCGGGCCGCCAAGCTCCCAGACGAGCTTCCCGGTGCTGATGTCGTGCGCCGCCAGACGATTACAGAGCGAATGGACGTTTGTCCGCGAGTTGCGGCCGGCCATTCCGCCGAGGATGACGATTCGCCGAATGGCCTGGGCGCCGTTGCCGGATTCCATCCCTATATCTTCGACCGAGAACACGTATCGGCCGTCGCTGCTGAGCGTGCCGTAAGTCAGATCGCCCCACATTCGTCGCTCGGCGCCGAGGGCCAATGCCGATTGCAGTTGTTGGGTGTTTCCGGCGGACGCCAATTCGGCTGGCTTCTCGAACGGCACTTCCCACAGTCGTTTTCCGGTAGCGAAATCCACCGCCAACAAGTTTCGCAGCGTTCGCATCAGCACCACGTCGCCGACGGCCAGGGGGTGAAGTACGGGGGCGGCCGGCAAACCCCGCTCGGAAAATATGTTCCGGTACTGCGCCAGTATGCTTTCGGTCAGCGGATCATCGGTGGCGAGTACTCGCCACCGCATGTTCAGTAGCGGCGAGCCGCCGTTGGCAGACGCGTTTCGAGAGGAATTTCCGCGAAACATCAACCAGTCGTCGGGGATTTCTCTCTCGGGCGCGGACCATGCTCCGATCAGCCCGGTGAGCCAATCGACCGCTTCCGAGTCGTCGGCGAACAGTGGGACTTCTCTGCCGGCCACCGTTACGCGCAGCGTCGGATCGCGCTGACGCAACGAAGTCAGCGATTCCCTTGCCCTTTCCGGCATACCCGCCTGGAGCCAGCACGAGGCAAGCGACAACGACAAGCCCGGTTCCAACTCCTCGACAGGTGAACCCACTTCGCGCAGACGCTGCAACACCATAGCGCCGGCGAGCGGGCGTCCGTGGTCGAAATGATGCAGTCCCAACAGGAACGTCGCCTGATATCCGCCGCGTGTGTGAAAGAACCGTCGAGACACTTTTGCCAAACGCGCCACGTCGCCCGACGTCAAGGCGTCGGTCAACATCCTTTGGGCCTGCGCGCCGTATTGCAATTCGTACAGATCGCGTCCCCTGCGCGGCAGCCGGCCGATCAGCCGCTCCGCTTCCGACTTCAGACTGCGAAAGATCGGAGAGCTTCCATTGGGGCTAAAGAAGTAGTCCTCCGGCTCTTCCAAGATATTGCCTAGAAATCGGACCGCCTCACCGTACCGGCCTTCCTCGATCAGTAAGCGGGATTGAGACAGATTCCTCAACGTGGACCGGTCGGGAGGTAAGAACACGTTCCGAGAGTAATTCTCGGCGCCTCCCGGTTTGGCGACCTGGGCGGTGGCCAGGCGCGCATTGCCGGCACCTGGGATGAGATTACCGGCGACGAGCAGCATAGCCGTTGCAAAGGCTAGACAGACCCCCCCGAGGGAGGCGTGCGCTCTTTGTCGGCTCTTCGTCATCGGGCCCTCCCCTGGCTCTCAGTGATAGCCGTTGCCACGGCTATCGACGTACCGACACGGGCCGGAAGTTCCCGCTGGCACACCTTCGTTGTTGAATAGTTGCCGCATCAAAAGAATTCTTGCCCAGAAATTTATGGTATATGTTTAGGGCCTTAATGGCAAGAGTTTTAGGGTATGGGGGGGCCAAAATCGCCCCAAAAAGCCCCGATAAAATGCCTCCTGAGGAAAAAAACGCCAAATTCCACGAGTTTGGGGCCTTTTCGGGTTGCATTTTTTCGCCTTTAGACTTTAATCATCTGGTCCAGCGCATTCAGGCGGACTGACTTTCCACAACCAAGACCTCGCATGGAGGGTATTCGATCATGGCCAAAGTAGCCAAAAAAGCACCGACCAAGACTGAGATTTTACAGAACATCGCCAGCGCCACCGATCTGAGCAAGAAGCAAGTGGCCGCCGTGTTCGAAGCGTTGACTGAGGAGATTCGCAAGAACCTTGGTGCCCGCGGCGCGGGCGCTTTTGCCCTGCCCGGTCTGCTGAAGATCGAGAAGAAGAAGGTGCCTGCTCGTGCGGCACAGAAAAACGTCCGCAACCCCTTCACGGGTGAATTGCAGGATCGCCCCGCGAAACCGGCCTTCAATAAGGTCAAGATCCGGGCCTTGCGCGGCCTCAAGGACATGGTCGTGAAATAATCGGGACCGCAAGGCGCCATTGGGCGTTGGGTGGCACTGGCGTCTCGCCAGTGTTTGTGTGGGCACTGGCAAAATGCCAGTGTCACCCGATGGCGGTTTCGAGCGGATGCGACACTCCAAGCCCACGGGTTGCAACCCGTGGGCTTATTTTTTATATTGGCCGAGCATCTCGGCCAACAGTTCCATCGGCAGTCCGACCACGTTCGATTCGCTTCCCTCGACGACGTGAACCCAATCGAGGCCGTCTTGATATCCGAACGCGCCGGCCTTTCCTTCCCATCCGCCGTCGGCGAGGTACGCCTCGAGTTGTTCTTTCGAGAGCGGGTCCATCCGCAAAGTGGTTGCGGCCACGCGCGCCGTCGGGCTTCCGTCGGGTACGGACCACAGGCAAAGCCCGCTCAGGACGCGATGCTTCCGGCCGCTGAGGATCGTCAGCATTTCCCTGGCATGTTCCAGGTCGAGCGGTTTTCCGAGAATCCGGCCGCCGCATTCGGCAACCGTGTCGCAGCCGACGACCAGCCCGCGATCGATCCGCCGGGCGACGTCGGCGGCCTTCTGCACGGCCAAACGGGTGACGAGTTGGTATGGCGTTTCGTTGCCACAGACGCCGCATTCCGCCGCTTCAGAAGGCGGGTAGACCTCGAACTCGTAACCCGCCGCCGACAAAAGCTCACGTCGCCGAGGAGAACGACTCGCCAGGATCAACTTGGGAAGTTGCTTCGACATACGGCTCGTTGTCCGATTCGACGTTTGATACACTATCGGATGTTATTTACAGGGGTGCCATGGGTAAGCGTAGCTTACCCGTGTGCCTCAATGTCGAACCACGGGTAAGCTACGCTTGCCCATGGTACCCAATTTCAGGATCAATGAATAATCCGGGCCATGCAGTTTACGCGATTGGCGGTCGCCGATGAATACCACCACGTTGAAAATACTGTACGAGGACAATCACCTGCTGGTGGTGAACAAGCCGGCCATGCTGCCGACGATGGGCACGCCGGGCGACCGGCCCACTTTGCTCACGTTGGCCAAACAGTACGTGAAGCGTCGATACCAGAAGCCGGGTAACGTCTATTTGGGCGTGATGAGCCGGCTCGATGCTCCCACCAGCGGTGTGCTGTTGTTGGCCCGCACGTCGAAGGCCGCGCGGCGTCTGACCGAGCAGTTCCGAACCCACGCGGTGGACAAGCTTTATTGGGCGCTGGTCGAGGGCGCGGTCGAGCCGGTCTCGGGAAACCTCGTCGATTGGCTTGGCCCCGACGAGCGACATCGCCGCATGCATATCGTCGGCGCCACGCTGCCGGGCGCGAAAGAAGCACGGCTTTCGTACCAACGGCTGTCCGTGCAACGGGGATACTCGTTATTGGAAGTGCGTCTGGAAACCGGCCGGAAGCACCAGATTCGCTTGCAGATGGCCCATCGCGGCCATCCGGTCGTCGGCGACCGGAAGTATGGTAGCCGTGAGCAGTTTCCCGATGGCATAGCGTTGCACGCTCGCCGGCTGGTCGTTTCTCATCCCACGAGCGGCGTCGAGTTGGAGTTCGTTGCCCCACCGCCCGGCGCTTGGCGGCGGTTCGGCGTCGGCCTGCCGAAGTGACTCGACCACTCAGGACGACAGCGTTTCCGCTGACAATGGATTACGCTTGCGCATGACACCCGCTAACGCGCCGCTTTCACGGAATGCCCGGATCGTTCTTGCTGAATACGGTGCATTGCTGCATTGTCGAAAAACCGGGCGTCACAGGATTGACAGCGAAAGTGACGGAGCTTTTTAACCGTCAACTCGTCGGCCAAGCGGCAGGTTTCGACGACGGAGACTACTTTTGTCTTGCCGCACTCCGGACAGGGTAACGGTTCAGAAATCGGTGTTTCTTTTGGATGAGATGAGGACATAAAACACATCCGCTCCTTCCTTCGTCAGGATTTTTCCCTTTGTGTAAATGTCGAGACCATCGAAAGTCAATCCCTTGATGACGAATAATTTTTCCGAGCGATTCGTGTGTGGGTTGCGCGAACGGATGACCTTGAACACGGTTGGCGCGTTAAGGATGGATTCATACACCAATTCTGGAGTCAGTTCCTCGGCGGCCATCTCCGTTTCCGCCTTCTCGGTAAAAATCACTCGGCCGGCAACAACGAGGCGCTTAATGCGGATGAATATGTCCGCATGTAATCCTTCTGGAAAATACGAATTTCCGAGCGACAATTCCAGTTACCAGTTAATAACTCCATGGACAGGATAACAGGATAAGTTGTCCCACATCGAACGTCACCCTTCAAAACACCGCTCGAAGGCCGCGATGACTTCGCTCTCTGCGGTGTCTTCGTAGATTACCCACCAGAGGCCCTCGTGGCTGCAAAAAGCCACGGGCCTACGGTTTGGGTTGACCATTACCGGCACGGGTATGCAACTATGCCACTCGTCGAACTCTTCGGGGGTGAGTACTCGAATGCAGTGTTCCGCCCCTTGCAGGCCGTCGCGCACCTTGACCCACTCCCCGGAAGCGTTGCTTTCCTCGGGCGGAGGTTTATTGTGGAAATACTCCACAATCATGTCAAAAAGCAGCTCGACGTGGCGGTAGTCCACTAGCTGACCTCTCCTTCCGATGTCCACTTTCGCACCGTTTTGGGTGGTGTGGCCATGCCCTTCCTTCGTCGAGCACAAGAACCTCGCATAATCAATTATACCAGCCGAAGTTTTGGCGCGAATGGGATCGCGTCCGAATTGATTCCACGTTGCCCCCCCGCAAGAGTATTTTCGGCCGTCTGGAATCCGGCCGGTGAATCAATTAGTATGTTTGTGTTCCCGGCAATGCCAACCGCAACCAATGATACCCCTTGTTTTCCAATGTCGATCATTATTCAGAAGTTTGGCGGCACCAGCGTGGCCGATAGCGAAAAGATTCTCGCGGCGGCGAGGAGGGCCATTTGTGCCCAAAGCGATGGCCATCAGGTGGTTATGGTCGTCAGCGCGATGGGAAAATATACCGATCGGTTGATCGAATTGGCCCGGCAAATCACCGACGACCCGCCCGACCGGGAAATGGACATGCTCCTGTCCACCGGCGAGCAGGTGAGCGTGGCGTTGATGGCAATGGCCATACATTCGCTCGGACATGGGGCCATCAGCCTGACGGGCGCTCAGATCGGCATCATAACCGACAGCATCCATACAAAGGCCCGCATCCGCTCGATCTCGACCGAACGGGTCCGCAAGGCGTTGGATGAGGGGAACATCGTCATTGCGGCCGGATTCCAGGGAATCGACGAGTCGGCGAACATAACCACCCTGGGACGCGGCGGCAGCGACACCACGGCCGTCGCCCTCGCGGCGGTGCTGGGCGCCGAGGCTTGCGAAATCTACACCGACGTCGATGGCGTCTACACCACCGATCCGCGAGTCGTCCCCGCCGCCAGACGGGTGGAGCGGATCAGTTACGACGAGATGCTCGAATTGGCCACCGCGGGGGCGGGCGTCATGCACGGCCGCTCCATCGAGTTCGCAAAAAAGTTCGGCGTCCCGATTCACGTGCGGAGCAGTTCCAGCGACAGTCCCGGCACAATGATCGTCCGCGAGCCGGAATCGTCGGAGAAGGCGGTCTGCGGCGTGGCGATGGTGAAGAACGAGGCCCGCGTCACGGTCCTGGGCATACCCGACCGCCCCGGCGCCGCGATGAGCGTCTTTTTCCGTGTGGCGGCGAGAAACATCGCCCTGGACATGATCGTGCAGAACGAAGCCGCCGACGGCCGGACCGATCTCTCATTTACCGTTTTCAGCGAAAATTTGCCCGGCACCCTGCAGGCGGTCGAGGAGGCCGTCAAGGAACTCGGCGCCGAGGGATACAGCTACGACGAAAACGTCTCGAAAATCTCCGTCGTCGGCCTCGGTATGGCGACTCGGCCCGGCGTGGCCGGGATGATGTTTCGGACCTTGGCCGAAAAGGGAATCAACATCCAGTTGATCACCACCAGCGTGATAAAGATTTCCGTGGTGGTTGCGCGCGAGCTTGCGCAGGAGGCGCTCAGGGCGGTTCACGAGACGTTCGGGCTTCACGTGCCGCCTCCCGTCGGCGACGATCAAGCGGCACTCCGAGTCCCCGCACCGACCAAACCCAGCGGCGCCGAGCTGATCGCCCGACTACGACGAATGGAAAAGCTGATTATCGAGGACATCCAACTCGATCGGTCGCAGGCGAGGGTAACGTTTATCGGCTTGCCCGACTCCCCGGGGCTTGCCGCCCGAACCTTCGACGAGCTTGCCGAGGCCGGAGTGGTCGTCGATATGATCGTGCCGAGCATGGGGCGCGGGAAGCGGGTGGATATCTCACTCACCGTGCCGCGAGAGCAATTGCCTCAAACCCTAAAGGCGGCCACGGAACTGACCGCGGCGCTCGGCTGCCCGCCGCCGGAACACAATCCCAGCGTGGCAAAACTCTCCGTGCTCGGCGTCGGCATGAGGAGCCACGCGGGCGTGGTCGCCCGGATATTTCAGTCGTTGGCCGACGCGGGAACCAACGTCGAAATGATCAGCACCAGCGAAGTCTGCGTGAACGTGGTGGTCGATGGCCACGACGGACAGAAGGCCCTGGCGACGCTCGAAAAAGAGTTTGCCGACGCGATGCTGTAAAGAACTCTCCAAAAAATTAGCCCCCGGTGAATTCACCGGGGGCCAGTGTGGATCACAGTGGGAGAAACGCCACCCTTACCTTTGACGACTTTACCTTCGGCGGCGGCGCAAAAACATCAGACCTCCCGAGACAGCCAGACTCGCCAACAACACCAAGCTCGACGGCTCGGGAACAATTGAAAAGCTCCCATCGCTCACCGTGTGGGAAATCTGAAAATACCCGTCATAATCTACTAGATCTTGGGGGTGTATCAAATCCAACACACTCCAGTCTCCCACGCTGCCTACCGCATGCCAAGTTACATCGGCTATGTCAATATCTCCAGTATGGCCGCTAAAACTATCCGTGAAACCCAATCTCAATTCATCAGTGTCACCAGCATGATCAATAACACCCGCACTCACACCCCCCATATCTCCTCCTGTTACGCCAGTCACTTCGACTACGGTAGAGTCAAAAAAGATCGCAAGATTCCCGGAACCAAGATTTGTTATGCCATTAACCGTAACGGTGGATGTGATGCTGCCACCGGGATCCACAACCAACTCATCAACGTTAACTATGGCTGTTGCCCAAACCGGGCTTCCGGCGGATAGCACGGCAATGGCGGCTACCGTCGCCACGACACAAATACCCCACACTCTTTTGCGGTTCCGTTTTTCACTCATCGATCTTCTCCCTATGATGTTTCGCTGTAGTCGCGCAAAACTCCTCCAGACTCCATCATTATTGTACTTACCGCAACAACCCTGTCAATCATCAAAAATCAAAAAATGATTGCGAGAGGGGTACAGTCCATTGTGGTCTAAGACGTTGCGGGGAACGAAGGGAAAATGATCTCTGCCGGGGGGTTGGCCGTTCCCCGAGGGGCCAAACATGGTCGGTCAGGCCAGCGTGGATCATGGTGGGAGAAACGCCGCCCTGGACCCCGCCGTGTATTCATGGCGGGCTAAATAACGTACTTTCTCGGACCATCTTGAAATCCCCTCTGATTCCAGCAATACTTATGCTTGTTATTACCAAGTCGGCAGAAACGTCCGCCGGTGACCGGATACCCCGGTTGGATACTACCTAGGGAAAGGCGTTGTCAGTAACGTGAATCAGCACCCTCAGTTGCAGCAGTGGGTCGAGGAAATGGCGCGCATGTGCCAGCCGGACAATATTGTTTGGATCGACGGATCGGATACGGAGCGAGAACGGCTCGAACGGGAGGCCTTCGCGACCGAGGAGTTGATCCAACTCGACCAGGAAAAATTGCCCGGCTGCGTCTATCACCGCACGGCGGTCAACGACGTCGCCCGGACCGAAAACTTGACCTACATCTGCACCAACCGGCGCGATGACGCCGGGCCGACGAACAACTGGATGTCGCCCGAGGACGGATACCGTCGGGCGGGCGAAATCTTCGCCGGCTCGATGAAGGGACGCACGATGTACGTAATCCCATTCTCGATGGGGCCGGTCGGATCGCCCTTCAGTAAGATCGGCATCGAGTTGACCGACAGCATATACGTTGTGCGGAACATGTGCATCATGACCCGCGTAGGGCCGAAAGTGCTCGAATGTCTCGGCACGGACGGCGAGTTCACGAAATGTCTGCACGGCAAGGCCGAGCGGGACCTCAATCGGCGGCTGATTCTACACTTCCCCGAGGACAACGCCATTTGGAGCGTCGGCTCGGGCTACGGCGGCAACGTGCTGTTGGGCAAAAAGTGCCTCGCCCTGCGCATTGCCAGCTATCTCGGCCGGCAAGAGGGATGGATGGCCGAACACATGCTGATCCTCGGCGTCGAAAGCCCCACAGGCAGGACCGAGTACGTCGCCGCCGCCTTCCCCAGCGCATGCGGCAAGACCAACCTGGCAATGATGGTTCCGCCCGAGGGGCTAAAGGTAAAGGGATATCGAATCTGGACCGTCGGCGACGACATCGCCTGGATGCGGGTCGATGAAGAGGGACGCCTGCGGGCGATCAACCCCGAGTCGGGATACTTTGGCGTTGCGCCGGGGACCAATTCCGAGAGCAATCCCAACATGCTCGAAACGATCGAGAAAAACACGATCTACACGAACGTCCTGCTGTCCAAGGACAACACCGTGTGGTGGGAAGGGGGCGAGGGACCGCCGCCGGCCGAGGGCTACGATTGGCAGGGCCGGCCCTGGAAGCCGGGAACGAAAGACGAGAACGGCAAGCCCATCCTCGGCGCGAATCCGAACAGCCGCTTTACCGTCCCGGTAGCGCAATGCCCTACCTGCTCGCCGCTGGTCGATGACCCGCGAGGCGTGCCGATCTCGGCGATAATCTTCGGCGGCCGTAGGGCACAATTGGCCCCCCTGGTCTTCGAGTCGTACGACTGGCGGCACGGCGTCTTTGTCGGCGCGACGATGGCCTCCGAACGGACCGCCGCGCAGTACGGCAAGCACGGCGAAATCCGCCGCGACCCAATGGCCATGCTCCCCTTCTGCGGATACCACATGGGAGACTACTTTCAGCACTGGTTCGACGTGGGCGAACGGATGGCCCATCCGCCGAAAATCTTCCACGTCAACTGGTTCCGCACCGACGAGGACGGAAAATTCCTCTGGCCGGGGTTCGGAGAGAACCTGAGGGTGATCGAATGGATACTCGACCGCTGTCGGGGCGAGACGGAGGCGCAAGAAACGCCCATCGGATACGTACCCACCTCGGACAGCCTGGACCTGACCGGACTGGACGCTTCCCGCGATAGTCTCGACAAACTGTTCGCCGTCGATCGGGCCGATTGGCTCGAAGAGGCCGATCGGATCGACACCTTCTTCCAGCAGTTCGGCGACCGTTTCCCCGCCGCCTTGCGCGAGGAGCTTGAAGGACTCCGGCGGCGATTAAAAACGCCGTTCCGTTTGCTCACGCCGGGCAACGAGGTCCGGCCGCTGGCGGCCGAACTGAACGAGGTCATCCAGCGCGAGAATCCGCACCTGTACGAAATGCTCTCCGATTTGGGCAAGCGGCTGTTCTTCCCCAAGGGCATTGTGGCCCAAGGCGCCGAGGCGCGCGAGAAGGCCACTCGTTACAACGCCACGCTCGGCATCGCCCGGGAAGGGGGCGAGCCGATGTCGCTGCCCTCCGTAATGCGGTTCTTCAACGAGCTTAACCCGGCCGACGTGCTGCCCTACGCGCCGGCCACCGGACGGGCCGACCTGCGAAAAAAATGGTGCGAGGATTTGTTGCGGAAGAACCCCGGCCTGGAGGGTAAGAGTTTTTCCAACCCGGTCGTCACCTGCGGCTTGACCCACGCCCTGAGCATAGTCGGCGACCTGTTCGTCGAACGAGGCGACATGGTGCTGCTGCCGGATAAATTCTGGGAGAACTACGAATTGATTTTCGGCGTCCGCCGCCGGGCGCAACTCGCTTTGTATCAACTGTTCAACGCCGAGGGCGGATTCAACGTCGAGGGACTCCGCGCGGCCCTGAACGCTCGGCCGGAAGGCTCGAAAACAATTGTCATCCTCAACTTCCCAAACAACCCGACCGGCTACTCCATCACGAATGCGGAAATGGACGAGATTGCGGCGGTGCTGTACGAGGCGGCCCATGCCGGGCGCAACCTGATTGTGGTGGCCGACGACGCCTACTTCGGCCTCTTCTACGGCGAGGGGCTTGCGACCGAGTCGATCTTTGCCCGATTGGCCGGATGCCATCCGCGGCTGCTGGCCGTCAAGGCCGACGCCGCGACCAAGGAGGATTTCGTCTGGGGGTTCCGCTCCGGGATGCTCACCTTTGCCGCCCATGCCACGACCAGCGACGAGGCGCTCTACCAGGCGTTGGAGAAAAAGACGGCCGGAGCCATCCGTAGCGTCGTCTCAAACTGTTCGCACCCGGCACAGTCGATTTTGGCCAAGGCCCTAGCGAGCGAATCGATCGACGCCGAGCGGCAAGAGAAGAACGGAATCATCGAGGCCCGCGCGAAAAAGGTCCAACAAATTATCGCGTCGCCCAAGTTCGCCGACATCTGGGAGCCGTACCCCTTCAACTCCGGCTACTTCATGTGCGTGAAGCTCAACGGCATCGACGCCGAGACCTACCGCAAGCACCTGTTGGAGAAACACGGCGTGGGCGTGATCGCCAACGGCGACTACGACATCCGCATCGCATTTTCAGGCGTCGACGAGGACAAGCTGGAAGACCTTTTCGACATCCTGGCAACCGCCGCGGGCGAGTTGCGCTAAGGCCTGTTGAAAAAGGGTGCCACTGCTGGCTTGTCCAGCAGTGCCGTGTGGGACGTCGGGTGGCCGCGATAGCTCTGCTATCGGGGTGCCGCGTTCGTCGGGTGGCCGCGATAGCTCTGCTATCGGGGTGCCGCAGGCACGGGAGGGATTCCGCGGCATACAAAAAACCTCTTGCGGCTTCGCCGCCCCGATAGACGAGCTATCGGGGCCACCCGCCACCGTTCGCTGTCGGAAAAGGATGGCTTCTTGACAGGCGGCATCAGGCCGCTAAGTTGAGGGAGGACAAAGGGGTCGGCAGTGAACGGTTGGCCCGTTGGGCCGACAAAGATTTAACGTCGCCCCCTCGTTCACCAGGGCGTTGCCCTGGCCTGGAAGAACATCGGGCCTTCGGCCCACTGCCAGCGGGAAAGAAAAGAACTACGTCACCTTTTTCATCCTCTTGAATGAAGGATATGGCACGATGCGGAAAAGAGCGACCAAGTACTTGTTGTCCGCAGTTGCGGGTGTCACGATTGGTGCCACGATTGGTGCCACGATTAGCGTCACAATGACGCAGATTGCCCTGAGGCGGATGCGCCCGCCGCTTTTCCAAGAGTGTCGTCAGATCCAAACCGAGATCTACGCAAAATGGCTGAGCGACGGTGTTCTGCCCGCCCCTGGCGCCCTTTCCGCATCAGCACAGAAAATGCTCTCCGAGAATAGAGGGATTCAGTATACGGTCAAAGATGGACTAAGCTACAAATACGACAAGCCGTATCCGATCAATGTGCCTTTTACCGGGCTCATAACCTTCGGTCTTTTGTGGGGCGGAGAAGACACCTGTGTTGGCAGAAGTCAATCGCCGGAAGTCTTGATCCACAACGCCAAATTGCGGGCTAAAAAGCCGCGTTGAAGGACAACCGACAGGAAATGCCCGTTGCGCGAGTGCCACTGCTGGCTTGTCCAGCAGTGCCGTGCGTTCGTCGGGTGGCCGCGATAGCTCTGCTATCGGGGTGCCGCAGGCAAGTAGGTCAGTACCCCGTACCTGACGCCATGACGCGATCGGCTATGGCGGAAATGTCAGGTATGGGATACCTGACCTACTTCTACTGAAAGTCTACTCGACGCTGGAATAATCGGGTATACTTAACCCCATAAGTTGCGATTCCATGCCGTAACCGTTCACGGGCCAGTAGGGAATCTGTCATCCTGAGCGCAGCGAAGGATCTCGGATGAAGGTGCGCTGCGGACGAGATCCTTCGCTACGCTCAGGATGACGATCGTCCCGTAAACGGTTGATTCCATGCCAATTGGTCCTGCCCTATTTTCTGGAGACACCTATGTTTAATCGTCATCGCTTAGCGTTCGGTCTTCTGCTGGCGGCACTCTTGGTCTGTACGGCTCGCGCCGAAAAGATTCCTTATGCGAAATCGAAAATCACGCCGCCTACGCCACAGTGGCGGGCCAAAATCAAAGAACTGGCCCCGGCCAAGCCGACCGTCAAGGCGTCCAAACGGAAAGTGCTCGTGTTTTCGCTTTTCACGGGCTATAACCATCTGGTCATTCCGCACGTCGATTGTGTCTTCGAGGTTCTCGGCGAGAAATCGGGCGCGTTCGACGCCGTCGTCACGACGGACATCGAGTTGCTGACGCCCGAGAAACTGGCCGCATACGACGTACTTGTTCTCAACAACAATTGTTCGGAAGGTAAGCGACGAAATCTGTTTCTCGATGAGTTGGAACGAAACAAGAAATACGAGGGCTTAACGGAAAACGAACGACAAACGAAAGCGAAGGAATTAGAACGGTCGATACTCGACTTCGTCTCCGGCGGAAAGGGGTTGGTCGCAATGCACGGCGCTCCGACGATGCTGAACAAGTCAAAAGAATTCACCGGAATGATCGGCGCGGCGTTCAACTATCATCCGGCGAACCAGGAAGTGACTCTTCGCACCGTGGACTCCGACCATCCGCTGACGGCGGCGTTCCGCGGCAAGGGTCCGTTCGTTCACCGCGACGAGCCTTATCTTTTCAATGGTCCTTACGAAAAGCTGAACTTTCGCCCGTTGCTCGTAATGGATACCGATACACTCAAGGATAAGCGGGGCGAGGTCGGCAAAATTGTCCGTTACGTCGCTTGGATCAAGCCCCACGGCCAGGGGCGGGTGTTTTTCTGCTCGCCCAGCCATTTCCCCGAAAGCTATGAAAGCGCGACGCTTTTGCGGTTTCTGTTGGACGGCGTACAATATGCCAGCGGCGACCTGAAGTGCGACGATTAGCACCTTGCTCCCATGCCGGGTGCCAGTGGCACCCGGTGTTACTTCTTCGGCTCGACGTGGATTACCACCCGGCCTAGCCCCGGTACGTGGGCGCGAAGGTATTCTTCCAATTGAACGGTCAGGTCGTGGGCCTCGGTAATTGCCGTGGCCGGTTCCAAAGTGCAATGAAACGAGACGGCCAACTCCCCCTCGACAAGTTGCACCCGGATATTGTGCGGATTGAGCGGTAGCGGGTGCTCGGCCAGGAAATCGTCGATCGCCTTTCGTACCCGCGACTGGTCGGCCGGCTGGCTATGGACCGTGGCGGCGGCGTCGCCCGTCGGTTCGATGTGGGTCACAATGTGCGTGACGCCGGGCAGGTTTTCGCGCAGTTCCCGCTCGAAGGCCGAAGCCTGGGCGTGGGCCTCGTCCAGCAGAAGCGAATCGCTCACCTCCAGATGCAATTCCAGCCACCGCTTGCGATCCTTCTCGTAGATTCGGATGCCGTGCGCGCCCAAACCATGACGTGCCGCCAATAAACGAATTTTCGTGGTGACGTCCTCGTTGTCGGCGATGGTCGGCTCGACGTGAACCACCACGTCGGCGTTGGGCAAGATGGCGTGCAGAGCAACTTCGACATCGTTGGCGACGTCGTGTGCCCGCTCAAAGGCCAGGCCGCGGCCGACGGAGAGCGTCACGTCGGCGAAATACTCCGGCCCGCTGCGGCGCAATCGCAGCCGAGTCACGTTTTCGACCCCCGACACGGTTCGGGCGGCGGCGGCTACCCGATCGTGCAATCCTTGCGGTACGCCGTCCAACAGATCGACGACCGATTTTTTACCCAGTTTCAGGCTGACCCAAACGACGATCGCCGCCACGCCCAAGGCGGCCACGGCGTCGGCGTGGACCATCCAGGGCATGTCGAACCGCCGGCCGATCAACACCCCGCAAAGCCCCAGCAACACGACGGACGACGACCAGACGTCGGTCGAGAAGTGCAGCGCATCGGCCTCCAACGCCTGGCTGGAGTATTTTATCGCGGCTTTTTTCAGCGCGCGGGAACGAGAGATATCGACCACGATCGAGAGGATTATCACCAGGAATGCCCAGACGTTCGCATCGACGTGCGATTCCGCGTGGAGGAAGAGCCTGCTCACTGCCTCTTGTATGATCCAGACGCAAGTGACCAGCAACAGAAGGGTCTGGAAGAGCGCCGAGAGGTTTTCGACTTTTCCGTGGCCGTAGGTGTGTTCCCGATCGGCGGGCCGGCCGGAGACGCGGACCGCCCAGAGCGTGACGGCGGCCGCCACCAGATCGAGCGCGGAATGGGCGGCCTCTGAGAGAATACCCAGGCTGTTGGTTTGCAGGCCGACGCCCAGTTTCGTGCCGGTCAGCAGCACGGCCGCGGCCAGCGACGTTCCGGCCACCCAACTCTTCTCCCGGTCGGCTTGGGAGCGCGGGTCTTCTGTCGGTGTGTTTGGCATGAATGTGGAATATTATATGAGTTATCTCTGTTTATTTCCCCATCGCATCCCATTTTTCCTCGGCGGCGCTGCGACGGAAGTAGTGAGGGGCCAGCTTCCAGAGGTCGTCGCGGCGGCCGGCTGAATAATACTGGGCGGCCAAACGGCCCACGGCCGACGCCCGCGGAGGCCAATAACGTTGGTCCAACGCTTCGATGCCCGACGGGAGCCGGTCGGCCAGCCGGAGCAACGCAGGCCCCGAGACCACGGTTTCCGGCGTAAGCCGAGAGAGCCACTGATCCGCGGGCAGAAGTTCCTGCGGTCCCAGCGATTCAACCCGATCCGGCGAGTGCATTGCAAACGGTTGAGCAACCACGTCGCCGCGTTGTGCGTCGATGGCCACATGTAGGACAGGTTGGCAACCTGTCCCACACGGTTGACTGACATCGGCAGCGAGATCGCCAGCACCGCCCAGCGCGACGGCCTCGAGAGTATTGATTCCCATAACGTCCGCGCCCACGGCGTAGGCGAACACTTTGGCGGCCGTCACTCCAATGCGAAGCCCCGTAAAAGCCCCCGGTCCGATGGATACCCCCACCAATTGAATGTCTTTCGGACTCCAATCGACCTGTTTGAGCAGTGCCTGCATGGCCGGGGCCAACGATCGGGCACTCCGCTGGTTCTGGTCTAACATCAACTCCGCCAGTAAGTTATAATCGTCCAGCGCGGCCACGCTGCCGGTTTTGTCGGTGGTTTCCAGGGCTAGAATCCGCATCGTATGATCGCCTCCGCGTCAAAGTTTGGCGGATTCGCGTGGCTTCGGCAAGAGGCATCTCGACTTGACCGCCCCAAGATGCGACAATAAACTGGGTTGACTGTTTCCGGAAGACCAACTTCGTGGCACAGCCGAGGGCGGCTACGCCACATTTTGAGACGGCATCAAAGGAATTTTGTCTCTAACCACCCCCCCTCGCGGGCGAAGACGCCTGGAAGTGTAAGAGCGTGAAACGAGCACTTATCAGCGATATTCATAGCAACATCGAGAGCCTCGAAGCGGTGTTGGCCGATGTTCGGGACCAGGGTATCACCGAGGTCTATTGCCTGGGCGATCTGGTCGGCTATGGCCCCAATCCCCGTGAAGTGATTGACGAGATGATGAAGTGCCCCGTTTGCCTGTTGGGCAATCACGATCAGGGGGCGCTGTTCGATCCCGAGGGGTTCAATTCCGGCGCGGAGCGGGCGATTTTTTGGACCCGCAACCGACTGGAAAACGGCCCCGGTACGCCCGCCGACCGACAGCGGCGATGGGATTTTCTCGGCGAACTGCCGCGCAATTGCGTCGAGGAAAACATACTCTTCGTCCACGGCTCCGCGCGGAACCCGTTGAACGAATACGTATTTCCCGAGGACATCTACAACAAGCGGAAGCTGGAGAAAATCTTCGCGCTGATTCCGCAGTACGCCTTCCAGGGACACACCCACGTGCCGGGGGTGTTTACCGAGAGTTTCAATTTCTTTAGTCCCGAGGAGATCAACGGCGAGTATCGTCTTGGCAGTGATAAGGCGATGATCAACGTCGGTTCGGTTGGGCAACCCCGCGACGGCAACCCCCGCGCGTGTTACGTTGTTCTGGAGGACGACATGGTGCGGTTTCGTCGCGTCGAGTATCCGTTGGAGCAGACGATATCGAGAATCCACGAGATTCCCGAACTAGACAATTTCCTCGGCGACCGGCTCCGCGACGGGCGATAGCTGCCCGTCGAAAAAGAAAGTAGGGTGGGTCAAGCAAGGCGCAGCCCCACCAACTACATGAATTATCATAGTGGGTCTGCGCTTCACTTGACCCGCCCTACATGTGTTTCGCGACGGGAGAAGATAATCCCGCCGCGGCGGCTTGCAGAAAAGGACCACGCGGATGGAGCGTCGTTTCGTACTGTTTCTCGTTTTGTCGTTTGCGATTTTGCTCGGCTATTCCGCGCTGATGCAACAGCTCAATCCGCCCAAGCCGCAGCAGCAACAGGCTGCCGAGCACAAGGGAGATGAACAACCCTCGGACAAAGAGCCGACAGCGGAAAAACCGGTCGATAAACTGACGGACAAGCCTCAAGATAAGCCCGCTCCAACGATCAAGGCGGTGATCGAGCCGGAGCCGGAGCAGTCCGAGCAATGGGTCACGCTCGGCTCGGCCGACCACAAAGACCCGTTCCGGATGTTGGTCACACTGACCACCAAGGGCGCTGCCTTGGCGCGTATCGAACTGAACAATCCGCGTTACTGCGACATCGACGAGCGTTACGGATATCTTGGCCATCTGGCCTCGACCTCCGACCACGAGGGAAACGGTTGTCTGGTGCGGTTTGTCGGTCGCGGCACTCCCGCGGCCCGTGCCGGCCTGGAGCCGGGCGACGTACTGAAGGCCATCGACGAGAGTCCGGTTTCCGGCCCGAAATCGTTGGAGGCGGTCCTCCGTGGCACCCGTCCCGGCCGGGAGGTGCAACTGTCGATCGTCCGCGACGGCAATCCGACCACGCTGACCGCCAAACTCCGCCGTCGCCCGCTGGACGTGGTCAGGCCCGAGGGAGACGACCCGCTCTCCATGCTGCTGACCCTGCAACGGTTCGACGACCGGCGGATCGACCATCAAGAGAAGGAAAAAGGGGAAGAGGACGCAGCGGCGGAGGAAAACAACGGCCGGGAGGATGCGCTTCGGCCCCGGCACGAGGCCGTCTCCCGTGAATTGGACGGACTGAAGCTGCGGACCGCGAACTGGAGGCTCGTCGAATCGGACCAGTTGCACGCCACGTTCAGCCGCAGACTGCCGGAGTTGGGCTTGGAGATCACCAAGACCTATCGCATGATCGTGGTGCCCGAGCAGTCGATGGCGGACAAGGACTATCCGGCCTATCACCTGGAGTTCGGGGTGGAAATCCGCAACATCGGCGATCAGACCCACGAGGTAGCGTACCAACTGGACGGTCCGAACGGGCTGCCGACCGAGGGCAAGTGGTACGCCTACAAGGTCAGCCGCAATTGGGGCGGCTCGGGGTTGCGCGATTTCATCATCTCGTTCGACGGCGGCGTACCGGGAATGATCAACGCCACGACCGTCGCCGACGGCGACGTGCCTCCGCCTTGGCCCGACGAGTCGCTGAGTTTCATCGGCGTAGATGCCCAATACTTTTCGGCCGTGTTGATGCCTCAGCGTGAGGATCGGGCGGAAGTCTGGTTTGATGAACTCACACCGATCTGCGTCGGCAAGGTGGACCCGGCGCATAAGAACTGGGCGAACACCTCTTGCCGGCTGACGAGCGTGCTGACGGAGCTCGCGCCCGACGACTCGCTGCGGCACCAAATGAAACTCTTCGCCGGGCCGAAAAGACCGTCGCTGTTGGCGGATAAAGAGTACCACCTGGGCGAGTTGGTCTATTACGGTTGGCCGATTTTCGCCGCGGTCGCCGTTCCGCTGACCAAGCTGCTGCACTTTTTCTACGCCGTGACCTTCAACTACGGGCTGGCGATCATCCTGCTGACCGTGTTGATCCGCGGCTGCATGTTCCCGCTGAGCCGCAAGCAGGTCATGGGCGCCCAGAAGATGCAGCAGTTGCAGCCGGAGATCAAGAAGATACAGGAGCAGCACAAGAAAAACCCCGAGGCCCGAACCAAGGCCCAGCAAGAGTTGTTCCGCAAGCACAACTACAACCCGCTGAGCGGATGCCTGCCGATCTTCATCCAGATGCCGATCTTCATCGGGCTGTATCGGGCACTGATGGTCGACGTTGAGCTACGCGACGCGCCGCTGCTCTCCCCCGCCATCCGCTGGTGCTCGAACCTGGCCGCTCCCGACATGCTTTTCGACTGGAGCGGGTTCATGCCCGCTTGGGTCAATAGCGGACAGGGTATTTTCGGCCTCGGCCCGTATTTCAACATATTGCCCATCCTGACGATCGTGCTGTTCATCGCGCAGCAGAAGATGTTCATGCCGCCGCCGACCGACGAGCAATCGGCCATGCAGCAGAAGATCATGCAGTACATGATGATTTTCATGGGCCTGCTGTTCTTCAAGGTGGCCAGCGGATTGTGCATCTACTTTATCGCGTCGAGTTTGTGGGGATTGGGCGAACGCCAGTTCCTGCCGAAGGTTGTGCCCGCGGCCCCGGCCGCGGAAACCCGGGCGCAGGCGAAGGCCAACGCACGCCAGACCACCGCAAAGACGAAGAAAAAGTAGACTCCTGGTTCCCACGCTCCGCGTGGGGACTAGAGAATAAGCAATGTACCCCTTGGACGACACGATCGCCGCCGTCGCTTCGCCGCCGGGAGGCGCGGCCCGCGGGATCGTGCGAGTCGGCGGACCGGGGGCGTTTCAATGCGTCGCGCGGTTTTTCCAAGGCGACGACCGGCAGCCGCTCGCCGAACCGCCACATCCACGCGCGGCTACCGGAACACTCCGTCTGCCCGATCTCGACTCGACGTTGCCCTGCGACGTATATCTGTGGCCGAACGCGCGGAGCTACACCGGCCAGCCGGTGGTCGAAATCCACACGATCGGTTCTCCGCCGCTGCTGCAACTCGTGCTGCGTTCGCTCACCGCGGCCGGCGCCCGATTGGCCGGGCCGGGTGAGTTTACCTTGCGGGCGTTTCTGGTCGGGCGAATCGATCTCAGCCAGGCCGAGGCCGTCTTGGGCGTGATCGACGCCGCCGACCCGCGCGAGCTAAACGTCGCCCTGCGGCAACTGGCCGGCGGACTGGCGCGGCCCCTCAACGAGTTGCGCGAAGCGCTGCTCGATCTGCTGTCGCACCTCGAGGCGGGCTTCGATTTCGCCGACGAAGATATCCCCTTCATCGCTCGCGACGAGTTGCTCTCGCGATTGGCCGAGGCAGGGAAGCAAATCGCGGATACACTCGCACAAATGGCCTCCCGCGACGACTCGGCCGTCGCGGAAAGGGCCGTCCTCCTTGGACGCCCGAACGCCGGCAAGAGCAGTCTCTTCAACGCCCTGGCGGCGGACCGCGCCGCGTTGGTATGCGATCTGCCCGGCACCACGCGGGATTATCTGATCGCCGAACTCGATCTCGACGGGGTCAAGTGCCGATTGATCGACACGGCGGGCCGGAGTGGAGAAGAGAGAAGAGAGAAAAGAGAAGAGAGAAGAGAGACTGAATTGCCGCTTGCGGCTTCGCACGACCTTGACTCCGCCGCCCAATCCTTCACCGCCGAACAACACGCCGCGGCGGACGTTCAAGTGTTGTGCATCGACTCGACCCGCCCGTTGGACGAATGGGAACGCGGTCAACTGCACGTCGAAACCGACCGGCGGCGGATTGTCGTATTCACGAAATGCGACGTACCCGGCGGGCTGGACCACGATTTCCCCGCCCTGCGGACCAGCAGCATAACCGGCGAGGGAATCGACCGGTTGCGTGGCGAATTGCGTCGGAAGGTGTTGGCCGCGCGAGCCGGTCGGTCCGAGGTGGTCGCCGAGACGGCCGTGCGGTGTCGCGACTCGCTCCGGCTTGCCGGTCTGAGCGTCGAGCGCGCTGGCCGGGTAGCCTCTTCAGAGCAAGACGAGTTGGCGGCCGCTGAGATTCGCATTGCCCTGGACGAGTTGGGCAAGGTTGTCGGCGCGGTCTACACCGACGACGTGCTCGACCGAATTTTCAGCCGATTCTGCATCGGCAAGTGACGCGGCGTACAATAGAGCAATTTTCAATAGTGTAGCGGGCGGGCTTGCCCGCCGTGTATTCCGTTATACTCGGGGTGGCACGGGCATCTTGCCCGTGCTCTGGTCAGCATTTTTCAACTCGCTCAAGAGAAAAAGTAGAATGTCCCCTTTGTCCCCCCTGTCCCCCTTTGTCCCCTCCTTTGTCCCCCCCTGCATCACTTCCCCTTGGATCCGAGCTTCTTGGCTTGGGCAAAGTTCGCTTCTGCTTTGGATTGCTCACGCATTTTCGTGTAGACAATGCCCCGGCTGTAATAGGCCCTGGCTTCCTTCGGGTTGAGCCGTATCGCGTCCGTCAAATCGGCGAGGGCATTATCGAGGTCGCCCTTCTTCTCAAACGCGCAGCCCCGATAGTAGTATGCGAAGCCATTGTTCGCATCGAGTCGGATCGCCTCGGTGAAATCGGAAATAGCGATGTCATGGTTGCCTTTCTTCCCGTAAGCAATGCCCCGGTTACAGTGGGCGCGAGCATCTCTCGAATCGAGCCGAATGGTCTCCGTGAGGTCGGCGATGGCCTCGTCAAAGTTGCCTTTCTTCCCGTAGGCCATTCCACGGTGGGCGTATGGGTTGGCATTCTTCGGATCGAGTCGGATCGCCTCTGTGAAGTCCACGATAGCATCGTCGAGACGGCCCTGCTCCTTGTAAATCCAGCCACGGTTGTAGTAAGCGGAAGCGTTGCTGGGGTCGAGTTGAATGACTTCGCTGAAATTGGCAAGAGCTTTGTCGTAATCCGCATCCAAATAGGCACAAGCCCGGTGGAAATAGGCTTCGGCATTCTTCGGATTAAGCCGGATCGCCTCCGTATAGTCCGCAATGGCTTTGCCGAGATCGCCCGTCCGATTGTAGGCGTAGCCCCGACCGTGGTATGCATAAGCGTCCTTCGGGTCAAGCCGGATCGCATCCGTAAGGTCCGCGATAGCCTTTTCATAATCACCCTTCTCCCCATATGCCCGGCCCCGATTGTGGTACGTGAAGGCGAGTTTCGGGTTGAGTCGGATGGCCTCGGTATAGTCTGCAATCTCCTTGTCGAGTTCACCCTTCTTCCCGTAGGCCCGGCCCCGATTGTGGTACGCCACGGCATCCTTCGGGTCAAGCCGAATCGCCTCGGTACAATCGGCGATGGCCTTATCGAAATCACCCTTCTTCCCATAGGCTAAGCCACGATAGGCGTATGCCCAGGGGTCTATGGGTGCCAAACGGATCGCTTCGGTAAACTGACGGATAGCCGAATCGAAATCACCGCTTTCAAGGCAAGACTTGCCGATGTCAAATGCTTCCATTGGTAATCTTGGCTCCGCGTAACTTGAACCCGAGTAAAATGCCCGAGCTACCCTTTACATTTTGGGGGCCGTTAGCCCTCGGCTATCGGTTTTATACCTCTTCCCGGCACGTAGTTGCAATCGGGGTCGGTCTGCATGAAGTCGCCCGTCAATGCGAAGGCTCGGGCACGGCTGCCGCCGCAAAAATGGACCAGTCCCCGGCCGGCCCGTGAACGGTTACCACACCTCTCAATCATATTCCCGAAGAGTAAAAGTGGCTTCGACTTCCTTGCCGTCGCGCAGGAGTGCCATTGTGATCCTTTTCCCCTTCGTACTAAGGAGCCGATCGATGGCTGGTGGTTTTAGCTGCGAGACGGGCTTTCCGGACAACGCCACAAGAACATCCTTGGCCCGTACACCTGCTGCATACGCCGGGCTATTCTCATCAACAAAGTCCACCACGATTCTATCTTGCTTGAATAGAAAATACGTGCCACACATTGAGCCATGTTCGGGTTCTGAAAAACGCTTACCCTTTTTCAGATAGAGATGATCGCCGGGAAAGTCGATCGTAACTCGAAAGCGGCGCAAATAGCCGAGCCCAAGAGCACTTTTGGAAGCGCGCCTTGATAGCCGAAGATTCTTATGCTGAACCCCCCCAACGCGAAGCTGCGAGAGGCGTCCGACTTGCACGAGATGGATCCCAGTGATGGAACCGTGCCGTTTCTGGCCGGTAACCCGAAACTTACCCGATTCGACGAATCGAGTGAAGTGCATATCTTTGAGTGAGCCCGTGTGTACGCAACCCGTGTCAACCATGAAATGGCAGCGAGAGCCCTTCTTACCCACAGTAGCCGGAATGTACCTAAGATCAAACATCGCGTACGCAAATTGTATGGACTCACCCCACTCGGGAATCGGTTTGGTTTTAGCTGAAAGGAAATCAAGACGGCCCTCATCAAAGTCGATGGTGACAATCCATTTCTTTAAGAAATCCATACCGAGAATGCCATAAACATCACAGCCTGTGCCCTCTCGGAAAGATATCAAATCGCGGCACAAAACCGCTCCTTCCGACAGTTGCAGGGAGCCAATCCGGGCACGGGGCGGAAGATATCGTTTCATTTCTATGGTATCTTGGGTCGCATGAATCGTAACGGTATCGACCTGTGTTCCCAGTTGTGACCTAAGAGAACTGTCGAATACATTTAGAGTTGCTCCAGTATCCACCACGAATTGATAGGTCTGGGCTCCAAGACGTACGGGAAGAAACACAAATGGCTCGTTGGGATCAAACTTGAATGATTCTTGAACACCGACATTGGAGCCAGTTTCACTAGGCTCCGATGCGTTGGTTAGTGTAAATAATTGAAACGATACGGCGAGAACAATAACACATCGTCGTAACGCTCGAAATCGGACAAGCATGGTCGTTCTTTCTGAGGAACAAAGAGGAACAAAGCGAACAAAGGGGACATTCTACTTTTTCTCTGAAATGGAGCCACCCATCTCATTCTGGTGGGCCGTTAGCCCTCGGTCATCACTTTTTTGCCGCTTCCCGGCACGTAATTGCAATCGGGGTCGGTCTGCATGAAGTCGCCCGTCAATGCGAATGCTCGGGCACGGCTGCCGCCGCAAACGTGGCGATACTCGCAAATGCCGCAACGCCCCTTCAGCCGGTCCACGTCGCGCAACGAGACGAACGTCGGATGGTTTTGATAGACATCGACCACCGAGTCGGCCGGAAACCGTCCGCAGCAGAGCGGTAGGAACCCGGCGGGAAAAATCTCGCCCGTGTGGCTGACGAACATCACTCCCTTGCCATCGCCCACACCCAACGGCGCCCGAGCGGGGGCGGCAGTACAACTGCCACCCCAACTTCCCGGCCCCGCCAACGGATTGCCGCCGCGTTGGAGCACGAAACGCCGATAGTGCGGGGCCTCGGTCGTCTTCACGCCGTAAGGTTGCCGTTGGGCATGATGCCAGAGCCGCTCGAAGACCATTTCGTATTGCTCGGGCGATATCCGTTGCTCCTCGACCCCGCGCCCGACCGGCACCAGAAAAAAGACCGACCACATGGCGATCCCCTGCTCGGCCAACAAATCGGCCAAGGCGTCCACCTGATGGAAGTTGCGGCTGGTGATCGTCGTGTTGACCTGCACGGGCAATTGCAGCCGACGTGCGCCGTCGAGCATTTCCAACGTGTGCTGAAAACTCCCTTCCCAGCCGCGAAAGGCGTCGTGGACTTCCGGCTCCGCGCCGTCGAGGCTGATACCCAGCGCCCGAACGCCGGCCTCTTTCGCCCGTTGGAACGCCTCGAACGTGGCCAGCGGCGTGGCCGAGGGGGTCAGAGCCACGTGCAATCCGGCGTCCGCCGCGTGACGGATAAGCGCGAACAGATCGGCCCGTTTCAGCGGATCGCCGCCGGTCAGCACCAGATTCGGGCGGCGCGGAAACGAGGCCACCTGATCGATCAAAGCCGTCGCCCGGGCGGTGGAAAGCTCGTCCCTGTGCGGATCGGCCTGGGCCGACGCCCGGCAGTGCTTGCAGACCAGGTCGCAGGCCAGCGTGATCTCATAGTAGAACATCAACGGACTGCCGCCGAAGTCTTGCGGTGTATAGCTGGAATTGTGTTCGTTCACTTCTGCTTATTATCCTTGCCGTCACGGTCGCGGCGCTCGTTGGCTTCCATCTCCTCGACGGTTACTTTGCTCTGGCTCGACGGGCGGCGGACCTTCGATCGCTCGCCGGGCGAGGCGGGAACGATCTGCTTGACGATCGCGTCGTCGAACTCGACCGTGCCCGGCGTGAGGTATGCGTAGAGCATCACGCGGCCCCATCTGGGCGAGTATTTCGTGTGCTTCGGGGTGAAATCTTCAGTATGCGTGTTCCAGGAGTCTCTTGGTCCCTTGAGGTTTTGCTGGCTGCGATAAACCTCGCGGCGGCGGCCTTCTTCGGACAGGTAGTCGTAGCACTTCACGAAAACTTTCACGGCCGGGCC
>CBDAFL010000329.1:0-1233 GCA_965195225.1 uncultured Thermoguttaceae bacterium | reverse complement strand
CTCTTCCATCTCCAACGCCCAATCGACCTTCGTGCGTCGTGGGCGGGCACTCACCTTGCGCCATCCCGACAACGGCTCGGCAAACATGAAAATGCAGGCCGTTCCCGCTCGTTCGTATTCGTAATCGACCCGCCGGGGATGTTCCCTCGTCGCGGCAATCGGCTCCCGTGTTTCCTTCGTCAACTGCACCGGCTGCTCGTCCATGCAAACGACCGGAAACGCCGCGTCATACGGCTGGGCATAGGTTTCCAGCACGTCCTCCATGCATGCGGCAAATTCGGCGTCGGCGTCCGGCGGAATGACCCAATATTGAATTTTCCGGTTCGTCATGCCGTTTTTTTTAGCGTTCTGCGAACCGTTTCATGGCTGATCGAGTCTGCGATTTCCAGTTCGACGATCTGGTCGGCCAGCAATCGCAGTGTCCAGTTGGCAAATCCGGCGGGCGGCTTGCCCAGCCGCAACGCGATGATTTCCGCTTCCTGTTTCCCGTCGAGGATTTTGGACCTCGGCGGCGTTTCACGTTTTTTCCGGTTCAACACGGCGTCAAACCCTTCGGTGACGAGTCGTCGTCGGACATTTTCGATGGTTCGTGTCCGACATGACAACGCCTCGGCGATTTTGGCGTCGGACCAGTTCGGCCCGTCGACATCCGCCTTAAGCAGGATATTTGCCCGCCGCACTTTTTGGGATGTTCCTTTCAGTTTTTTAACGATGTCCCGCAGCAGACTCCGTTCTTCCTCCGAAAGCCGAACAATGTACTTTTTGACCATGAGTAATCCTCCATGACAATTAAGGCCCTGGAGAATTATCGGAAATATCCACCCGAATCATTAAGGATGACAAAGCACTAGGCCGGTGTTTCATTTCCGCCCCCCAGCACAATGGATGAACGACGTCTGCGGCGCATTCTACTACCGGGGATGGCACCACATCTTCTATCAATTCAACCCGTACTCGGACCAGTGGAAGCCGTACTCGGACCAGTGTGGCCCGGGCTGGGGCCACGCCCGCAGCAAGGACCTGGTGCATTGGGAGTTCCTGCCGCCGGTGCTGCTGCCGGACGAAAGCAACGGCAGCGTGCTGGACGGCTCGGGCAGCGCTGCATTCGACGCGGAGGGGAATCCCATTCTCTTCTTCGCCCGTACGCCTTCCAAGGGTAAGCGTGAGCAGTGGGCCGCCCTGCCAGTCGACGAGGAGTTGATCCGCTGGCGCCGCGTCGATATTGGACTGGCG
>CBDAFL010000328.1:0-11908 GCA_965195225.1 uncultured Thermoguttaceae bacterium | reverse complement strand
ACTCCACAATCGCCGGCATTTTCGGACCCTCCGTGGTCATCCCAACACGCCCAGCCGTCCTGCGCCGGGCCGAAACACTGACATTAAACCCGAAACACCCTATCTTTCCAACGTCATTTGAGAGTTTGCAAAAGCTCAGTTGGAACATGAAACACTTGGCAAACGGTCGTATCAGGCGGGAGATCGACCGATTCCACAATGAAACAGGCAAGTTTATTCCCGTGATATGCACGCCCGAAGAACTTGCCGGATGGAGTGACGAGCTATGATCGACGAAATTGTCGAGGAAGTCCACGCGGCCCGTAAAAAAATCGCTGAAGAATGCGATTACGATTTCGATAAGTTGCTCGCTCGTTATGAGCGGATGCAGGCGGAGAATCCGCGGGACTTGGTGTATAAGGTTCCGAAAACCGAGCCGGAACCGCAACAAACTTAGAAGTGCGGTTTTGCACTACAACACAAAGCCGCGACTGAATGGTCGTGATGGACGCGATTTTCCGGTCGCGGTTTTATAAAATGAATCCCCACGTCCGTTTCGAGAACGTCACGGTAACCTACGGCCAGAAAAAGGCATTGGACGACGTCTCGCTTGAGATTCCACGGAAGCGGATATTCGCCGTTATCGGCCCGGCCAACTCCGGTAAAACGACGCTGCTGAAGTGCATCAACCGCACGATCGACTTCATTCCCCACGCCAAGGTCACCGGCCGCGTGCTGATCGACGATGAAGACGTTTTTCGCATCCGCAACGTCTACCAGTTGCGGCGTCGGGTGGGTATGGTTTTTCCGTTGCCGGTGGGTCTGCCGCTTTCGGTCTACGAGAACGTGGCCTACGCCCCACGCCGTGCCGGCATCCACCACCGCCACGAGCTGGATGAAATCGTCGAGACCTGCCTCCGCCAAGCCATGCTTTGGGAAGAGGTGAAGGACCGCTTGCAGATGCTGGGCACCATGCTCTCCGGCGGACAGCAGCAGCGGCTCACGCTGGCCAGGGCGCTGTCGCTGCGGCCGGAAATACTCTGCCTGGATGAGTTCTCCATCGCCATCGACCCGGTCACCACCATGCGGATCGAGGACATCCTCCGCGAGTTGAAAAACCAGATGACGATCGTGCTGGTCACCAACCTAGTTCAGCAGGCCCGGCGACTGGCGGATTACACCGCCTTCTTCAGCGACTCACGGCTGATCGAGGTCGATAAAACCGAAACCATTTTCACCAACGCCGCCAACCAACTGACCGAGCGGTACGTTACGGGAGATTTCGGATAATTCTCGCAGGTTATGCTTTAGCATAACAATCGAAGAAAAAGCCGTTTTCCACGATGTCGCCACAACACAAAAGTCATGTTATGCTGAAGCATAACCTACCATGACGGAAACCACCACGACAACGACGACTTACACCATCCAGACCCAGGGACTAAGCCTCTGGTACGGCGATTTCCAGGCGCTGAAGGACGTGACGATCAACGTCAAGCCGGGGATCATCACGGCGCTGATCGGTCCCTCGGGCTGCGGCAAAACCACCCTGCTCCGCTGCTTCAACCGCATCAACGAACGCTACGGAAACGTCACCACCACCGGAGAGGTGATGATCCTCGACAAGAACATCTACGACGCGGACGTCTCGCTGAGCACGTTGCGGAAATCGGTGGGTATGGTCTTTCAGCGTCCCAACCCGCTGCCGATCTCGATCTACGAAAACGTGCTCTTCGGCGTCCGCTCGCACACGCGGCGTGGCGCGTACACCCGCCAACAGCGGAACGAGATGGTCGAATCGGCCCTGCGCGACGTGCAGCTTTGGGACGAGGTGAAAGACCGGCTGCGGCGCCGGGCCACTAACCTTACGCTCGAACAGCAGCAGAAGCTGTGCATCGCCCGGCTGCTGCCGCTCAAGCCGCGGATAATACTGATGGACGAGCCGTGCTCGGCGCTCGACGCCGAGGGGATAGAGCGGATCGAGGCGCTGATCGATGGACTGCGGAAGAAGTTCACGATCTTGATGGTCACGCACAACATGGGCCAGGCCCGGCGGGCCAGCCACGAGTGCATCTTCATGTTCATGGGCCGGATCGTCGAGCACGCCCCGACCCTCGATATGTTCCTCACACCCAAGCAGCCCGAGACCGAACTCTACGTCCGCGGCCGATACGGGTAACGATCTGTACAATGCCGGCCGCAAAGCGCATCATGGTAATAATGAGTTAGGAACCGTCCATGTCCAACGACCCGCCAGACATTCCACCCGATCAACTCCCACGCCATGTCGCGGTAATCATGGACGGCAACGGTCGCTGGGCCGAGAAACAGGGATTGCCGCGCATCGAGGGACACCGCGCCGGAGCGACCAGCGTCCGCCGGGTAACCGAAGAGTGCGCCCGGCTGGGTATCGAACAGCTCACGCTCTACTGCCTGTCGAGCGAGAACTGGAAACGCCCGACCGAGGAACTCGATTTCCTCATGCAACTGCTCCAGCATTATCTGGCCGAGGAGCGGCCGCGGGTAATGAAACACAACATCCAGGTCCGCTGGATCGGCCGCCGCGAGGGTTTGCCGGACGACGCGGTGCGGGGTTTGGACGAAATCGTCGAGTACAGCGCGGGCAACACCGGCCTGCGCGTCTGTCTGGCGATTAACTACGGCGGCCGGGCGGAACTGATCGACGCCGCCCGACGTCTGGCCGAGGACGTCGTCCGGGGCGAGTTGGACCCGGCCGCGATCGACGAGCAGGCCCTTGCCACGCGGCTCTACACGGCCGGGCTGCCCGACCCCGATCTATTGATCCGCACAGCCGGCGAGATGCGAGTCAGCAATTTCCTCCTCTGGCAGATCAGCTACGCGGAGATTTGGGTGACGGACGCGTGCTGGCCCGATTTCGACGAGGCCCAATTCCAAGCCGCGATGCAGAGCTACGCCTCCCGCCGCCGGCGGTTCGGGGGATTGCCCGATTGATGCGGCTGCCGAATCATTAACCACAAAGACACAAGATATTCTTCGCGACTTTGTGGTAAGAGAACAATGCACTTGTTGACGGAATCCGCCGATTGTCCTCCGATCGCTCCCTCGCTGTCGCGGCGGGCGCACCTGGTCGGCATCGCCGGAAACGGAATGAGAGCGCTGGCCGACGTGCTTGTCGGTTGGGGATGGACCGTCAGCGGATCGGATTTGGATACGTCCCTGGCAAAACATCTCATCGCCGCCGGGGCGAGTCTGTTCCAAGGCCACGCCGCCGAACACCTCCCGCCGGACGCTGAACTCGTTGTATACAGCGACGCCGTGCCGCCGGACAATCCCGAGCTGCGGCTCGCCGTCGAACGAGGCGTCGAGGTGTTGAGCTATTTCCAGATGCTCGGGCGGCTTGGCGTTGGGCGAAACCTCTCGGCCATCGCGGGTACGCACGGAAAATCGACCGCCACCGCAATGACCGCCCATCTGTTGATCCAAGCGGGCCTCGATCCGACGGTCGTCTGCGGGGCCACGCCGTTGGGCGCCGCGTCCGGAGGATGGGCCGGATCGAGCAACATGATGTTGGTCGAGGCCTGCGAGTACCGTGCCAACTTCCTCCGCCTGCGGCCACAGAAGGCCGTCATCCTGGGCATCGAACCCGACCATTTCGATTGCTACGGATCGTTGGACGAACTCGAAGCGGCTTTCGGCCGATTCGCCGCTTCCGTGCCGGCCGACGGTCTGTTGCTGGCCCGCCACGACTGTCCGTCCACGCGTCGGACGGCAGCCCAAGCGGGGTGCAAGGTCGAGACATTCGGCCTTTCGCCGGATGCCGACTGGTCGGCCCGCGAACTGGCGGAGCAGCAAGGCCGTTTCCATTTTGAATTATGGCGGGGAGGCAGCCGGTTTTGCGAGGTGCGGCTGCAAGCGCCGGGCCGGCACAACGTCGTAAATGCCCTGGCCGCGGCCGCGTTGGCCTGCGAGAACGGACTGTCGGCGAGCCGGATCGCCGCCGGATTGGGCGATTTCACCGGCCTGCACCGCCGGATGGAACTGCTCGGCGAGCGCCGGGGCGTCGCGGTTCTCGACGACTACGCCCACCATCCGACCGAAGTGAGGGCGGCGCTGTCGGCCGCGCGGATGATGTTCCCCGGCCGACGGCTGTGGTGCGTTTTTCAGCCCCATCAGGCGTCTCGAACCGAACGGCTCCTGGACGAATTGGCCGAAAGTATGCAAAATGCCGACAAGGTGTTGGTGGCCGACATATTTCGCGCCCGCGAGGGACATGCACTTTCTGGGGGGGTAACATCCGGCGATCTGGCCCGAAAGGCGGCCGCCGCCGGCGTGGAAGTCTTGCCCGGCCATACGAACCGTGAGATAACCGTGACATTGGAAACCCAACTCTCCCCGGGCGACGTATTGATTACCCTGGGGGCGGGCGAGATGGGCGGGTTGCGGCCGTGGGCCGGGGACGAGGGGATGAGGGATGAGGGATGAGGGGGACGACAGTTGTCAAGCAATAGATAAGTAGGGTGCGTCCGTGACGCACCACGAATAAGAATTGCGGTGCGTCGCTGACACACCCTACAAAGACAGGTAACATCAATGGGTTTATTGGACGGTTTGGAAAAAATTGTGCGGCGAAGCGAGCCGCTGGCCATGCATACTTGGTTCCAATTGGGTGGGCCGGCCGAGTATTTCGCCGAGCCGGAAACGGTCGAAGAATTGACCGCACTGGTCCGTCGCTGTCACGAGGAAGGTGTGCCGACGCGGCTTCTTGGGCAAGGGTCTAACATTCTGGTCCGCGACGAAGGCGTACCCGGCATGGTAATCCGTCTCTCCGCGCCCGCCTTCTGTGGGATCCGCGTCGAGGAGCACTCGCTCGTCGCGGCTGGCGGAGCGTTGCTCGGCCGCGCCGTGACCACCGCCGTGCATCGCGGTCTGGCGGGGATGGAAACCTTGATCGGAATCCCCGGAACCGTCGGCGGCGCCTTGCACGGAAACGCCGGCGCGCACGGCGAGAGCATCGGCCAGTGGACCCTTCAGGCCACGGTCGTCACCACCAGCGGCGAGATTTGCCACCGCGGTAGCGAGGAATTGTCGTTCGGCTACCGGCAGAGCAATCTGGACGATCTGGTGATCCTCGAAACTCGCTGCGAGTTGCAGGAGGACGACCCTCGTGAACTTGCCCGGCGGATGCAAAAGTATTGGATCGTCAGGAAGGCGTCTCAGCCGCTGGGACATCAGTGCGCCGGTTGCGCGTTCAAGAATCCGCGCGGCATGAGCGCCGGCGAGATTATCGACGACGCCGGGCTAAAGGGAACCCGCATCGGCGGCGCCGTGGTCAGCGACCGGCACGCGAACTTCATCGTCGCCGAGCCGGAATGCAGCAGCCAGGACGTGCTCAGATTGATCGAGTTGGTCCGCGGACAGATTCACGATCGAATGGGAATCGAACTCGAACTAGAGTTGGAAATCTGGTAGCTGGGGCCGGCCGCTTTCGGCGCCCCAATCAACCGCTAATCCTAATCACGGCCTGACCCTAAGGTTCTCTTGTGTGGAAACCTGCCTTCGCAGGACAACATCTCCGGCCTGGTTGCGAATACTGACGGTCAACTGCTTGCGATGCTGGTCGATTCCAAGGTATAATATCTCTCGATCCTCCTGTTGTGGTTTTGATGGGCAATACACTTGCCACATCGTTTATACCACCAGGAGGACCACTCTTTCATAGAATCAGAACTCAGCCCGGAACTCTAGAGGTCTTCTATGCAGTAACGGGGATTGATATTGATGCTGATAGTTGGCTTGGAATTGAAACTCCGACAGAATTAGGCGACAATATAATTGATGCAAATGGAGGAAGTGACTCTCAACACAAAATTTCCCTTTTTACCACCGAAAGAAGGTTCATGTTGTGATTCCACCTGCTAGTCATTTATATGGGCGATACATTTATGAATAGAATAAAATTACCGATAATTGTTCTAACGAGCATAGTAGGATGTTTGCTAATTTTTTCTGTTGCTAGATGGAATCGCCCAAATATCAAGTGCAACATAGATCCAACAGAAGTTGATAATAGGATTCAAGCTTACTTCATTAACAAGTATCCTGCATATGCAGAATTAAATGCTTCGACGTATAGCTTAGGCACACTGAACCGAATTGCCGAATTACAGAAAATATGTCCAGTTGATAGAGTCGACAGTTCCTTCACATATGGCCCGTTCGTCACATTTGTTGAAAGAACAGAAAAGTCAGATACAGAGGTTACTGTCACATATGTGCGTCTCTATGGTCTCTATGCAGGCAAAAATACCTGTAGCATCCGAATTCGAGTTCGTACAGAAGAAAAACAAAAAGATTTTGGTTACTCCTCTCTCGATCCAGTAACAGAGGATGAAATACGAATCCTGGTCGAGAACGGAAAAGGGAGTTCGGGGGGAGTTCGAGGAGTTTTGGGGTCAGACCGTGATTAGTGATTAGCGGGCAAGAGCGATGTCGGCAGGAGAAACCGATGGCCGCTAATCACTAATCACGGTCTGACCACGTTCTTGTGGACTTGTCCCCTTCACGCGGCCCGCTGCGAAAATTGGGATAGTCCCTTGTGACGGTAGCGATCGGGAACGGTGCGTTTCACGCCCCCGGCGAAGCTTTTTCGGGCCTTATTTTCACCAAGTAGGCCAACACCAGGAAGTCGTATAAGCCGTGTACGATTACTGGAACCAGCAGATTTTCCGTCGCCATCCACAGCCAGCCAAGATATAGTCCAATCAGACCGGCCAGCAGGGCATAAGTGGGTGTAATAGTATGTAGCAGCCCGAAGAGAACCGCGGCCGCCAACAGGCCGATCCACGGGCCGCACGGGCCGGCAATCCACTCTTGGACAACGCCGCGAAAGAGCACCTCCTCGCCCAATCCGGCCAACGCCGCGATGACCGCCAACTGCGTCAGCCGGCAGTCTCGAAACAACGGCACGAGCGTCTCGTCCATGAACCGGACGATCTCTTTCAGTGGCCCCAGCGGGAGCTTCATACAGAGCCAGAACAGGGCCAACGGAGGCACCGTTGCCCCGAGCGCCAGCAGTACGTCGTACGGATCATAACGAAACGTCTCCAGCGGACTGGTCCCCAGCAGCCACCCCAGGGCGATCGCCAGCGCCACCAGACTCCCCTCGAACGCCGCCGCCATTAGGGGGAAGTTTTTCATGGAAGAGACAAGTGCATTTTACATCAACCAATAACGAGCCCATCCCGACAGCCATTTGGTGGATGGTGGTGGATGGGGTCAGGCCGTGATTAGCGGCTAACGACTCTTTCATTGGCGCCAATCTTGCCCGCTAATCACTAATCACGGTCTGACCCCAACCTTGCCGTTTCCCCAGCTTCGCCCTTTTGACAAAAGGCTCAGTACCAGCCACACTCAAGGCTGCAACGCTACACTACTATAACACTGTAACGGGTGTGGGGTAATCGGTCCCGCACTGAGAGAGCGGTTTTTTTCCAGAGTTCAAAGGAGCCAGCCATGCATGATTGCATCTCGCCGGCCGCTGGTCCTCTATATCTAAGAAATCGTAATCAGTGGTCTAGACAAATGGGTCCACCTCAGGCTAAGAACGTGTTTTGGAATTGGTTGTGGCTAGTTCAAGGGTGCCACTGCTGGCTTGTCCAGCAGTGTTTTCCCGGGAAATATGCTTTGCACTGCTGGGCAAGCCAGCAGTGGCACCCATTTCAAAACACGTTCTAAGAATCGGGGGGAACCGTCAAGGGTATTGACGCCGGTTGACGAAACGCCCGGCGATTGGGAGACTTAATGTGTCGGTTGTTGAGTTTTGTAAATAAAAATAGCCGCCGCGGCTTATCTATCCACAACTCCGGTTAAGGAGGAGCAAAAGATGGTCAGATTTACCCAATACTCGATTGTTCTCGCGGGACTTTTGGTTCTGTCGGCGGCTGGCTGCCGGGAGAGTACCACGTCCGAGGAGTACCCGCGAAAGTCTCACGCGGATGCGAAGTCGGGCAAATGTCCGTTCAATCACTCGAAAGAAGAGTCCGATATTCCGCCGGTCGCCCAGCCGGAAGAGCCGCCTCCGCCGCCGACGATCCCCAAGGTTGTGATGAGCGACGAACTGCTCGCCACCTGTTTGGTCAACGTCGACGACACGATACCCGAGGCGGAACTGGCCGATCTGGACGGCAAAATGAGCGAATTGGGTAGCTTGTGCGGCCCGAAGCTGACCGTCGTCTGTTTCTGGACGATCGGCACGACGCCTCGATCGCAACTCGTGGCCGGCGCCGTCCTGCAAGACCTGATGAAGGACGTCGTTGGGCCGTTCGGAGAGCAAGGGGTGCGGGTGGTTGCGATCAACGTGGGCGACGGCGTCGAGGACGCGAAAAAATACGTGGCTGACGCGGAGGCAACGTTTCCCAACCTGCTCGATCCGCAAGGCGAGTACTACGCCAAGATCGCCACGGAACGGAAGATGCCGCGAACCTTTCTGTTGAACGCACAGGGAAAGGTGTTGTGGTTCGATTTGGAATACTCCAACACGGCTCGCCGCGATCTGGTGCAGGGTATTGAGGTGGCGCTGGACGAGATGAAATAGAGGGAGTGAGTTTACCATTGTTTTAACGTAAAAAAAGGCAAACGCCCCGCGACTGCGGTCGCGGGGATGTCGGGTGGCACGGGCATCTTGCCCGTGCTCCGGCCAGCACTGGCGAAACGCCAGTGGCACCCGCCGAATACGACGGCAACGATATGAACAACGAACGGGCGGATGCCCAACTGAAGATCGATCCAGAACTGGTGACGGAGATTCTCTGCCGGTTTCTCCGCACGGAAATCGGCCGGGCGGGGTTCGAGCGGACGGTGGTGGGGCTTTCCGGCGGGCTGGATTCCAGCGTCGTCGTAGCGCTCTGCGCCAGGGCGCTGGGACCGGAAAACGTGTTGGCCGTCACCATGCCCTACAAAACCTCCAGCGACGAAACCCGACGCGACAGCCAGACGATAATCGACTGGTTGGGCGTCCGCACGATCGACCTGCCGATTACCGATCAGGTGGACGCATACTTTGCCCGCGTCGGCGAGGCCACGCAACTGCGGCTGGCCAACAAGTGCGCGCGGGAACGGATGGCCGTGCTCTACGATCAAAGCGCGGCGTTCCAAGCCCTGGTGATCGGCACCGGCAACAGGAGCGAAATTCTGTTGGGCTACGGCACGCAGTTCGGCGACATGGCCTCGGCAATCAACCCCATAGGCGATCTCTACAAAACGCAACTCCGCCGGTTGGCGTCCCACCTCGAAGTGCCCGAGCGGATTCTTGCCAAACAACCGACCGCCGACCTCTGGGTTGGGCAAACCGACGAAGGAGAGTTGGGGTTCTCTTACGCCGATGCCGATCGGCTGATGGTGTTGATGGTCGATCGCCGCCTGCGTCGGGCGGAGTTGCTGCGGGCCGGTTTCGCCACCGAGCTGATCGACCGCGTATCCACGCTGATCCGACGCAACCGCTATAAGCGCCGTATGCCGGTAATCGCCAAACTACCGAGAGGAACGCGTTAGTATTTCCTCGACGGCGGCGCGCCCGGATCCTTGAGCATGCGGAACAGATCGCTCTCGGTGGAGAGGATCAAACGAGTGTCGCCGTGGAGCGTTTTCTTGAAGACTTCCATGCGGCGGAGAAATTGGTAGAACTCGGGCGACCGGCCGTATGCCTGGGCGGTCATTTGGATCACTTGTGCGTCGGCGGCGCCACGAATCTCCGCCGACCTCTGCTCCTTCTCGCCTGTAATTCTGTCGAGTTCCTTCTGCGTCTGGCCGAGGATGCGGTTTTCCTCTTCTTTTGCTTCCGATTGGAACAGCCGGGCGATCCGCAAACGTTCCGAGATCATGCGTTCGTAGACGGCGTGCCGAACCGACTCGACGTAGTTGACCCGTTTGATACGGACCTTGACCAACTCCATGCCGTATTCCTGCAAATCGACTCCTCGCAGAATTTCCTCCTCGACTTCGTCGCGCCCACGACCCGTTACCCTTTCGGCCGCGCTGCGTTCGAGTTCCTCGATTTCGTAGAGCAACTCATCGTTCGATTTGCGCACCACGTCAATCAGTTTGTGCCGGGCCACCACGTCGCGGACCGCCGAATCCACCAGATCGTCCAGAATCTTCTGTCCGCCTTGTTCGGTCCTGACCTTGACGAAGAAGGTCTTCGGGTCGGCGATCCTCCAGCGCGCCCAAACGTCGATGTCGATCCGTTTCTTGTCGCGGGTCTGCATGCTCTCCGGCGCCCCGTCCCAGGGGAGCAACCGTTTTTCCAGATAGTGGACTTTTTGGATAAATGGCTTCTTGAACTTCAGACCGGGGTTTTGGACCGTATCCACGGGTTTGCCGAACTCGGTAATAATGGCCTGCTTACCCTCCTCGACCACGTACGCGCTCGAGTAGACAAGAACGGCGGCGGCAATGAGGACCAGGGCAACAATTGCGGCAAGTATATTTTTCATCGTTTAGCTCCTTTAGCGGCGGCGTTGGGGTTGGCGTTTTGGTCGAGATTCAACAGCGGCAGCACGCCGCGGACCGACTCGTCGATGATCGTCTTGCCGCCGACGGCCGCAAGAATTTCTTCCATGGCCTCCAGATAGAGCCGCATCCTGGTCACTTCCGGCGCTTTCTCGTACTCGGCCAACTGGGCTAGAAAGGCATTGATCTTCCCGGTGGTTCGCAAGACGATTCGATTCTGATAGCCTTCGGCCTCGGTGATTGCCCGGTCCCTGGCCCCGCGCGCGGCGGGAATTTTGCTGTTCCGCTCACCCCGGGCTTCGTTTATCACGCGTTCTTTCTGCTGTCGGGCACGGTTGACCTCCTGAAAGGCGTCCTGAACTTTCGCCGTGGGCGGCGAGGTGGTCTGAAGCTTGACCGTCACCACGTTGACGCCCATCTCAAAACCGTCCAATTCCTCCTGGATCAGCCTCTCGGCGTCTTTGGCGATCTGATCTCGGCCGATAGTAAGCACGTAGTCGATACTCGAATCGCCCACCAGTTTTCGCATCACCGACTCGGAGACGTCGCGGATCGTATCGGGTACGGCCGGATTCGGATCGGAAACGACCCCGCTGGGCAATACATCGGGGCCGATGCCCTCCGTGCCGCCGACCTTGAACATATATTGCATCGAGTCCTTAACGCGGTATTGCACGATCCATTCGACCAGCCCGAGGTTCAGATCTCCGGTGAGCATTTCGGCGACGCCCATGTCTTTCTCGCTTGTGCGGGCGAACCGCGTCTTGCGGCCCGGCTGGTCGGACTTGTAGCCGAACTCCAACGTCTGGATGCGTTGCACGGGAACCTTGTAAACCGTTTCGATCGGCCAAGGCCATTTCCAGTGCAGGCCCGGCTGGACCTTAGCCTCGAATTCGCCGAACCGTAGCACCACCCCTTCGTCGCTGGCCTCGATGCTGTAAAACATCGACTTGGCGAGAAACAGCAAGAGGAACACCACCAGCACTACCAACGCGATCCGAATCAACCGAAACACCTGATCCCATTGGATGTCGTTGAGATCGAGAGGATTTTGCGGCCGACCGCCGTGATTAGAGGGCATAACCTGGATTCCTTATGGTTGCCGAACGATTAACTCTCGATCATGGTAACAAACATCGCCGGCAAGTACCAGCCTGCCTCTTCTTATTTAGCCCCGGGTGAATACACCCGGGGCAAGCGGTTTTCAGCGGTTACCCAATCCCCGCCGTGTATTCACGACGGGCTAAATGATTGATACATTAACTGTAACCGCTCACAGGGGACTGTCCCCCTGACGCTACGGGAAGGGGACAGCGACTGTGTTAAAAGTCAAGGTCAAGGATTGGCGGATTGCCAAGTATTTTTGTCACGGATCATAGCGTTGAGAATCGTCAGCAGTTTACGCATGCAGGCCGTCAGGGCAAGCTTCTTGCATTTGCCG
>CBDAFL010000327.1:0-1720 GCA_965195225.1 uncultured Thermoguttaceae bacterium | reverse complement strand
AGATCAACCTGATCGACGTCGTCCTTCCCACCCGCCAAAAGCAGGTCGAAATCCGCCGCCGCTGCATCTCCCGTCCCACCGATCACCAAGCCATCCTGCTGGACCGCCTCGGGCTCCGCTTGCCGCGTCAACTAAAAGTTGGTTCATCCGACTAAAGCGTATTTTGTTTGATGGATGGCGTAGATTTTGAGTTTGAGGAACTCGGGATCGCGGAAGCCGTAGGCTTGTCGTTTCATGGTTTTGATTTTGTTGTTGGTGCCTTCCAGAGGGCCGGTGGAAATCGGGTAGTCATAGTAGGCGAGGATGCCCCACGCGTGGAGGCGAAGGGTTTTGGCAAACTGCTTGAGCATTCGGATGCCGGTCGATTCGGCGTATAGAATCCAGTCCATGAGGAGCGATTGCGCCGTTTCCTGGTCGTCCTGCTCCCAGATTTCGTTCAGTTCGTCCTTGAGGTAATAGGCGATGGCCAGCGGCTCATTCAGTCGCAGGGCTTCTTGGAGTCGCTCAGGCTCACGGCGAGATGCGTCCAAGTGCTCGGGCCGTTTCAGCAAGAGCCAGCGGACGCCTTTGAGTGCGTTTTTCTGCATCGTGTCGGTAAGCTGGCGATGCAAGTCGCGTCGCAGCCCGGAGAGCTTGTCGTTGTAGAGCTTGATCACATGAAAGCGATCGAACACCAACGTGGCGTCCGGCAAATGGGTGGTTACGGCATCGATGTAGGCGGGCGACATGTCGGTCGCAACCGCGTCGATCTTCGCATGGCTGGCGAGGAGCCGTTTCCAGAAGGGCTCCGGGGCATCGGCCCCTTTTCCTTGGCCCACGTGAACCACTACGCCCGTTTCCAGATCCAACACGATCGTGATATAGCGATGTCCCTTGCCTGTGGAAATCTCGTCGATGGCGATCTGCCGCAGGTCCTTGAGCTTCGGCTTGCTGTAATGCCTTTGGAGATGTCGCTTCTGAATGTCCTTCACCACGTCCCAACTGACCCCCAGATGCTCCGCCACATCCTTGATGGTCATGTGCCGGGACAGCTCCAACACGTATCGCTCAAAGGACTTGGAGTACGTGTGCCGCGGCTCGGCGAAGCCGATCGGCACCTGGCGAGTCTTGCCGCAGTCGTCGCACACAACCCGGGGAATCTTGGCCAACAGCGTCACCGACTTGCCTCCGATGGGCAGGGTGCGAATGGGCCGCTGGACCGACCCCTGCGGCCGTACGTTCCGCGAACCACATGCCGCACAACAGCAGGTCTTCGCTTTGCGATCAATGATCAAGATCACACCGCCCGGAACATACTCGGTTCTCACGTACCGGTAGTCACGAACCCCAAAAACACGGTACAACATACTCGTGGACATGCTGGCTTCTCCTGTCTGAAGTCTTTCCCAAAACAACAGATAGGATCAGCATGTCCACACTCTTTCTACCCCTGCTACGCTTCAGCCGGATGAACCTGAAATTTCTCCTTGTACTGCTGTCCGGCGGGAGTCAGTTTCGCGACTTCATCCCAAATCCAGAAGATTAACTGCATATCCACCTTCCTTTTCGCCCTCTCCTCCAACTCGTGCTGAAAACGACGCATGTCGTCCAAGTCGGCCCATCCCGGCAACAGACAGTTGCCGGGGAGATTGATCGTCCAGTAAACTGCGACATTCCATTGATCTTTCGTCATGTCGGGTGGACATTTCTTGGCTAAGATCGGAAGAGCACACGTCTGAAC
>CBDAFL010000326.1:0-9831 GCA_965195225.1 uncultured Thermoguttaceae bacterium | reverse complement strand
CCACTGACTCTCTGACCCCACTGACTCTCTGACCCCACTGACTCTGACTGCCCTGACTGACCCTCCAAATTCCCCTTGCCCCCGATTTTTTCTCGATGTTTACTCCCCGCCTTTTTCGTCCTGCATAGCAGCTTCAATCAGTCGTACAGAATGCCGGATGTGATTCCGTAAAGTTGCCAGGGCCGCTCTGCGGTCACGGTTCTGGATGGCATCCAGAATCGCAAGGTGCTCATGATAACTGTCGATCAGCGCCGATGCATCGCGTCCAACCCAACGTTGAAAGATGCGCAAGAGTTGGTAGTGCCGATCGAAATCGACCTTCAGCCAAGGGTTGCCGCAATGGGTTATCCACCATTGATGGAGGGTTGCATCGAACTCCAGGCATCGATCTTTCCAACCCGGCCGATGGGGGGCCGCTTTCCGTGCCAAAGCCGTCATCGTATCGCATGGAGGTCCGAGCAAGACAGGCCATGCGACTCGCAGGGCGTGAACTTCAATCACTTCGCGGAGTGCGTACAGGGCCCGCATGTCGTCGATGCAAAACAGCCGGACCAGCGGCATTTGGTTCGGACGAAGCACCAGCAGCCCGATCTCGGACGCTCGCCGCACCGCCTCCCGCAGGGGAGTGCGGCTTACATTCCAAGCACGGGCCACAGCGGCCTCTCGCAAGGGCTGGCCGCCGGGGAGTTTTCCCTCGATAATCGACTCCACGAGACGTTGAAACACCCTTTCGGCGATATCGGCCGAACGCTTCAATTTGCGTGATAAAAGACTTGACACGGGGAGCAATTCCATTTAATGTGTATACACTTATTTTCAGTTTCTCAAATCCGACGGAGGAAATGTATGCGGCTGACAAATAAAACTGCCATCGTGACTGGCGCGGCCAATGGCATCGGCAAGGCCATCGCCTACGCCTTCGCCGATGAAGGAGCCGATGTGGTCGTCCTCGACATTGACCAACCCAAGGCCGAGGAAGTCGTCGCGGAGATCCAGCGGCGGGATCGTCGCGCCTGCTTCATCCGTTGCGACGTCGGATTTGCCGACCAGGTTCAAGCCGCCTTTGCCGAAGCCGTCCGCTTCCTGGGCAGGCTTGACATCCTGGTGAACAACACGGGTGTAATCCACTTCTCCAAAATCGTTGACATGGCCGAAGAAGACTGGGACTTCATCCTTCGCACCAATCTCAAAAGCGTGTTTCTCTGCTCCCAGCAGGCGGCCCGGCAGATGATCCACCAAGGGCAAGGAGGTCGAATCATCGCCGTATCGAGTATTCACGCCGTCCTCAGCGAACCCAATTGCGGACACTACACAACCGCCAAGGGGGGCATGGAGTCGTTCTGCCGCACTCTAGCAACCGAGTTGGCGCCCCACAAAATCACGGTCAATTACATCCGCCCGGGCGCAACGTATACAGAACTTACCGTACCGATGTATACACCTTCTGTCAAGCGGTCGCTCTTTGAACGCGTTCCGCTAAAGGAAATCGCCGAGGCCTCGTGGATTGCCGCGGGAGTGGTTTTTTTAGCAAGCGATGAATCGCGGTACATGACAGGGCAGCACCTCACCATCGATGGCGGCTACACCATGGATGGCTCCCTCCCCTCGGCCGAATACTGCAAGGAGTGAACGTGGGGCGGTATATCGATATCAGCGTTCCCGTTAGTTCGCGGATGACCGTCTATCCAGGCGATCCCCCGCCACAAGTACTCTGGCCCCATTGGGCACGTGCAAAGGGCGATCCGGCCAATGTCGGCTTTTATCACGGCGGCCTCCATCATGGAACGCACGTTGACGCCCCGTGGCACTTCGTCGACGGCGCGAAGCTAGACGAAGTTCCACTCGACCGGTGGCTGGGGCCGTGTTGGGTGGCCGATCTCACCGTCGAGCCTGAGTGCGTCCAAGCCACGTCACTTCAAAATGTCGGCATTCCATCAGGCACCAAACGCTTGCTACTGAAGACTCGGAACAGCCAAAGCGATTACTGGCACGAGCCGTGGAATCCTAACTTCATCTATATCCATCGTTCCGCGGCTCAGTGGTGTGTGCAACAAAACTTATGCACGGTGGGACTCGATTACTTGACCGTCGATCCGCCCAGCGAGACAACCTTTCCCGCCCATCATACCCTACTAGCCAACGATGTCGTGCTGATCGAGTGTCTGAACTTGCGCCACGTGGCGGCTGGCCCCTACGAGCTGATTGCCGCGCCCGTCAACATTGCACAAGCGGATGGTGCCTGGTGCCGTGCGTTGCTTTTCACGGAGTCATAAATGGACGGAACGTCTCGGTCGTCAACGATGAATATTCCGGCAAAGGATATTCTCTCATTTGCCTGTTGCCAGTTGGAAGACTGCGGGGTTCCAGCAGCCGATGCACGCATTGTGGCGAAAAGTCTCGTGCAAACCAGTCTTTGGGGAATTGATTCTCACGGAATCGCGAGGCTCCCTCATTATCTTCGCCGATTGCGAACGGGATCCATCGAAGCTCGGCCAGAAATGCACTTCCAGCGGACCGGCCCTTGTACCGGTCAACTTGACGGCAACCACGGTCTGGGAATTCTAGTTTGTCACCACGCCATGCGGGAAGCGATTGCAATGGCCAGCGAAAACGGCGTAGGGATCGTTGGTTGCCGCCACTCCACGCATTGCGGCGCCATTGGGCTTTACGGACGTCAGGCATCGTGCGAAGGACTCATCGGCCTCGCCTTCACCCACTCCGACGCCTATGTCGTCCCGACTCACGGCAAATATGCCTTCGTCGGCACGAATCCGATTTGCATCGCCGTGCCCTCCGCCTCGGCGGAACCGGTATGCGTGGACATGGCCACCAGCGAGGTGCCGATCAATCGGGTCATGAATGCCCGTCGTGAAGGAAAATCGTTGCCTGCGGGATTGGCCTTCGATCGCGAGGGAGTTCCCACTACGGACCCCAATCGGGTCGCGGCGATCTCACCGATGGGCGCTCATAAAGGCTATGCTTTGGCTTTCCTCATTGATATCCTCTGCGGCCCTTTGAATGGAATGCCCTACGGTCCGCACATCCCAGCCATGTATGGCGATATGACGGCGCGTCGGAATCTGGGTTCGCTCGTTGTCGCTGTTGATCCCGCTCGCTTTGCGGGCGGGACCGCTCTTGCCGAAACTGTCACTCAAATGGCGGAGGAAGTCCGGCGGCAGCCTCCCAAGAGTTTGGACCGCGAAGTGCTGGTTCCTGGAGACCCTGAATACCGTACCCAACGCCGCCGCGAAAGAGAAGGCATTCCCATCGATACCGCACTTATGGAAGAACTTGGCCTAGAGCCGGGCAAGCTCCGAGTTGAGGATGCCACATCATGACAGACACCGTGGGACTTGGAATTGTCGTGACAGGGTTGGCAGGGCTTATCATGGGCACAAGCCCTTGGCCACTGAAACTCTTGCGACAGTTCCAGTACGAGCACTTCGCTTTCATCTCGATGCTCGTGGCGTTGGTGATCCTGCCCTGGACGATTACTTTGGTTTGTTGCCCAGAACCGTTTGCGGCCCTTGCGGAAGTCGACCGTAGCGTTTTGCTGACGGCCAATCTGTTCGCATTTTCATGGGGTATCGCCCAGATATTGGCGATGTTGTGCTTTGTGCGGATCGGCGTCAGTTTGACCTACGGTATTCTCTGCTCAATCGGCGCCGCATTGGGCGTTGTTGCGCCCATGGTCATCAAGGGCTCGGGCGTTTTCAAGGAGGCACCCGATCTGTTCTCCAAACCAGGGTTGATTGTGCTGGTAGGCCTGTTGGTATTAGTGTCCGGCGTAGTATTCGCCTCGCTGGCGGGTGCCGGCCGGGAAAAACTAAAAAACCAATCGGCAAAACCATCTCAGCAACCAAAACCCACCGGCGGATTCGCCGTGGGATTGGTGATGGTAGTGTTGGCCGGGGTGTTCTCGGTCGGCTGGGGATTTGCCTTTACGTACAGCCAGGATCCTATCATTCAGGCCATGAAGTCACACGGTGCCAGTGATTTTCCCGCCGGTATCGCGGTTTGGGCGATAGCCTTGCTCGGCGCGGCGCTACCCAACGTCCTCTATCCGGCCGTGCTAATGACACGGAACAAGTCGTGGGGCGTTATTGTCCGTCATCCGAGCGAAATCGGCCTTTCGATCGTTTACGGCATCCTCTTTTTCGTGCCGAGTGCCTTGCTGGGCGAGGGGATGCTGCTGCTCGGACCGCTGGGAGCTTCCGTGGGCTGGGGGCTTGCGCAAGGAACTGTCATCCTGGGAGGACAACTCCTCGGGTTTGTAAGCGGTGAATGGCGCGGCGTGGGCGGAATCCCGCGATACCGGATGTATCTTGCTATCGTTCTGCTGGTCGTGGCCATGACGATCATGGCCTGCGCAAAAGCGGCAACGTAGTTTTTGTTGCTGAATGCGTGACTTGGGGCGTGACTTGTGACTTGGTTGTGACTTGGGGTCAGAGCGCCATTAGTCAATAGCGAAATCATGCTAACGACTAAATGCGCTCTGACCCCAGTTTTTTACTAATGACTAATGGCGCTCTGACCCCATTTTGTCGGTCTCTCCGGTTGTTGGGCCGCCAACGACCGGTTCACAGAGCTGCGGACCCCCGCCGGCGGGCGACGGACCGATATAGGGTCAGGACGTTTTCGATGGGAGTGTCGGGCTGAATGTGGTGGCAGGGTGCGAGGATAAACCCACCCCCGTGGCCCACCTCATCTATCAGATGCGTAACCTCTTGTTCGATTTCGGCCGCCGTAGCGCGTTGCAGCCAACCCTGTACGTCGACTGCCCCGTGCAGCGCTATTTGCCCGGCGAACTCGGCCTTGAGCTCGTAGGGGTTCATGCCGGTCGCCTGGGGTTGAATCGTTTGCAGCGAGTCCATCCCACACTCGACAAACCGTGGTATCAAGGCACGGCTCGATCCACAACAGTGATGGGTGGCTTTGGCGCCGTAGGAGTGAATCAGGTCGAAGAGTTCTTTCTTCTTTTGGGCGAACAAACGATCGAATGTCGCCGGCGAGATGAGCAGTCCGCGCTGGCTGCCGAAGTCGTCGCCACAGAGCACCAAATCGATCCGCCCGCCGGCGGCCTCGAGAATCCGCTCGATGTAGTCCAAGTAGAACTGGTGCCGCTTCTCCATGATGTACAGGTAAACCGGGTCTTCCAGGCCGATGTCGAGGAGCACCTGTTCGACTCCCCGGCCAAAAGCGATGCCGTTGATGAAGTCCTGAACGTGAAAGTCGCCCGTGGCGATCGCCGCGTCGCCGTGCGACTCGCACATGGCGGGGATGGCGTCGTAATCGAACCAGTCCGGAACGGGCCAATTGAACTGCTCGGCCTCTTCGACAGTTTTCCAACTCGCGTATGGCGCCCCGACCGGTTCCGCGTACTCGCCGTATTCGTTGGGCATGGGCCGGCGGCGAATGCCCCAAATGTTCGTCGTCGAGCCGTCTTTGAACGTGGCCAGCGGCGGGCCGGTGTACGGTGGTTTGACGTAGCGGATGTCGGTTCCCAGGCGCTCTGCAATGACATTACCGCCCGTGATGCCGGAAGTGCCGCCCATCGAAACACCTCCTTCGCCGTCGACCGTGATGCCAAAATGCTCAACGAGCGCCTGATGTATCTCCGGCGTCGCAAAGTAATCACACGGCGTATGATCGGGCTGGCTATGCGCCAATGCAGCCCGGACACGTTCACGTGGGGTCATAAGTTTTGATAAGTTTTGGGGTCAAAGCGCATTTAGTCATTAAGCTCATCAAACGCGAACAGACGGTCATCGCCCTGGCGGCGATTGCGCGGAGCAACGTGCAAGTAGGCAACGGGCGCCCTTTCAATAACCTAAGGAAGGTGCGACCGCCTCACCCATCATAAAGTTAGATTCTCTTCAATGGCTGGGTTTTGTCAAGTAGCCAGCGCGAGATTCAGAGGAACTGGAGGGCAGCTATTACTGTTCTTGTTTCTCGCGTCATAAGTTGGCTGTTTTTGCTCACTGCCAAAAAAACGGGCGAACCGCCGTGGAAACACCGTTTCGCCGCCCGTTCGCCCAGTCCGTGTCGATGGACGCGACGCCCACTAATGACTAATGGCGCTCTGACCCCAGTTTTGTCTGACCCCAGTTTTGTTGCAATTCCTCCACGGCACGGCGGACCTGGTCTACGTCGGTGGGATCGTGGATCGGTGGGCCGAAGCGGATCGAGACGGGATACGGCCAACGTTTGGGTAACTTCCAGAAAAACTTCCCGCCCGCATAGCTGAAGATGCTTCCCCATAGCCCTCCCAGATAGACCGGCACCACCGGGGCATTGGTTTCTTTCAGTATCGATAAAAACCCGGGGCGGAACTCTCCGAGTTGTCCGGTGCGGGTGATCCCGCCTTCGGGAAAGATACCGACCAACTCGCCTTGTTGTAAAGCCAGACGGGCGGCGCGGATCGAATCGATCATCGACTTCCGCGTCGCGCCGATGGGAATTATCCGACCCAGTTGGCCGATCCAACTCAGCCAGGGATTATCGAAATACTTGGCGTAGGCAATCATTCGCGGGTGTCGCGGGCAGGCCAGGCCGAACAGCACCCCATCGGCCCAACTGACGTGGTTTGCCACCAGCAGCGCGCCGCCGTCGGGGACGTTTTCCTCTCCTTCGACCCGTACCCGGTACATGCAGCCGACCAGCAAACGCACCGCCAGCCGTGCGGTATGGAACGGCAGCAGACGGATGATGAAAAACGTGGCGGGCAAGGTGGCCAGTCCGCCGAGAAAGAAGATCACCCGCGACGAAAGCCCCAGCGGGCCGGAAAGCATCCAGAACAGGCCGGCTGCGGCCAACATGCCCGCGAAGGACATGAAATTGTACGCGGCCATGATCGAGCCGCGGGACCGGGCCGGGCTACGGTCTTGGAGAAACGCCTGCAACGGGATGTCGTACAATCCAGCCGTCATACCCAAGGCGAGCAACAAGCAGCAACTCCAATAGAAGCCGGCTCCGACGGGCTGTCCGGCCACGCCGCCGGGCACAAACGCCAGCAGCATCGAACTGACTGCGATCCCGGCAGCGCCGAGTGGGACCAACCCCAACTCGATCTTGCCGCGCGAACAGATTCCCGCCAACACCGCGCCGATGCCGATGCCGATGGTCAACACGCCCAGCAGGATACTGATGTCCGTATTTTTCCCAACGAATAATTCTTTCTCAGCAAACAGGTAGATGTTCACTTGCGAGAGCATCCCGAGCGTCCAGAAGAACGTGCTGGCCAGGGCCGCCAGAAAGAGCGGCCTTTTCGACCAGAGCAGACGGATGTCGCGCACCGTTTGCCCGACGGGGTTCCAGGGAAACCGTCTGGCGGGGTTCGCGCTCCGCAAAGGCCCGATCATCAGGCTGGTGAAAAACCCGACGACCGACACGCCGATCAGCACCGAGGCCGAAATCCACCAGTCAGTCAGGCCCAGCGGACCTGTGCGGTCGTAAAGCACGCTGCCGAGGATCGTGCCGATGACTATCGCCGCCATCGAGGCCATGTTGATCACGCCGTTGGCCGTGGCGATTTGCTCAGGCTTGACCAGTTCGGGAATCCCTCCCAATTTCGACGTTATAAAGACCGCCGACTGGCTTCCCAGCAGGAACAGGACGACGAACATCAAATAGACGTTTTGCATGAGGATGGCGGACATCCCCAGGCATAGCACCGCGATCTCGACCGCCTTGCAGACGACCATTACGTTCCGTTTGCTGAAGCGGTCGGCCATGAATCCGGCTAGAGAGGCAAAGATCAGGAAGGGGACGATGAAACAAGCCGCTCCGATCGATACGGCCTGTTCCGGCGACTTGAGCAGCTTGCTGCCGATCGGCACGATCAGCCAGCGAAACATGTTGTCGGTCAGGGCCACGAAGAACTGGGTGGCCACCAGTGCGAGAAAGCTCGGCGAGAGCAGCCCTACGCGTCCGTTTTCCGAGTGCGGCCGAGTCCCCTCATCCGGTTCCGGAGGGTTGGATTGCCTGACGGCGGTTTGCCCGACGTGGATTTCGCTCATGGATTGCCCTCCTGTTTCCAGGGCGAGTTCCGCGTTGGAGTATAACGTCCGCCCAAGCTTTTCCCCATAAGGCAACGATTCCCGGCCGCCGTCAGAACTTCCACATCAACATCATGGCGTAATCCAGATCGTTCGGCCTGGCGCCGTTGGGCACGCTGTTGTAACGCTCCAATATCCCCATGCGCAGATTGAGGTTCCTGTCCTCGTCCAAGAGCACCTCCCAAGCGGCCTGGGTGCGGAGGCGGTAGCGGGCAAAGCGGGTTACGTCGGGCGCGTATTCCATCGTGCCGATAAACTTCTGACGCTTGCTGAGCTGCCGTTCAAACTGGAGACCGAACACCGCTTCCGGGAAGTATTTTCCGTTTTCCGGCCCGCCGTACTCGTGGGAAAAACCACCGCCCAACCGGCCGATAAACGTGGTGTTCTCCCGGTCGATTATCCGGTAACCGACGCCGATGGCCGACGTGTCGCGCACGTCGAACGGCTGGAACTGATCGTATTCGATCGTCTCGTGAAAGAACGTCGACCACCGCGACGAGCCTAAGAGTTGCTCGTAGCGGCCGTCGAAATACAGACGGTCCTCGGTGGGGACCGTTTTCGATGTCTGCTTGTTGTAGTCCAGCCCCAGCGTCAACACATTATATTCGGTCTTGCGTCGGGTATGGACTCCGAAGCGGAAATTGAACGTCTCGGTGTTGCCTTCCGAACCGTCCAGTCCGAGGTCGAAACTTCCGCTCCATAGTTTCTTCCGTTCGGGTTTCACATCGAAACGCTCTTCGCCGACAGGGACATCGGACGGGGCCGCGGGGACTTCGCCCGTCGAAGGGGCGGCCTCCGGCGCGGCGGCCTCCGGCCGTGGCGCGGGAAGCATCTCGTAATGCGGCACCACCAAAGCCGTAGGGGTCTGGAAGGCGATATCCGGCCCGCCCGACGGCGTCAATACGGGAAAATCGTTCACCGGCGGCAAACGCCAGATTTCCGGCCCGTACAATCGCCGGCTGAACGATTCATCCGGGTCTTGAGCATGAGACCAAGCGGCCGCCGCCGCCACGCTCAAAAGTCCCAACCATAACCATCGTTGTCTTATCATGGACCTTCTCGGCGCGCGGCATCCTCGGGAAAACTCGTCGGACGGTATCAAAAACCGGCGGATACGGCAAGAGAGATGCCTCCGGCTGGCCCGCGGATTCGCTTCATTCGCGAGAACCATTGCAATCTGCTCGGGTGATACGGAATATCCCGTACGCATGGGCGTCGGCTGAAGCTCGCCCCGATCTAGGCTCGATACAAAATATGAGACCATGAGACGTGGTGGAGGAGGTTCCCATAATGGACATTTCACGCAATCAGTTTTTTTTTGCGGGGTTTCTGTGCCTGCTCTTGGGGGGGGAGTTTCGGATGGTCGACTCGATCGAGTTGACCCCGAAGTTCACGCAATTCCTCGCCGAGCGGACCGACCATCCTTTGGCGTCGGTCGGCGCCGCCACCCAGACGTTGACGCAATCGGAGGACTCGTCGGCCAAGAAGGTCATTATCCCCCCTGATTGGCTCGGTTGGTCCCTGGTCTCCCTGGGGAGTGTGCTGGCCCTGCACAGTTGCGGCATGAAGAAGCCGGATAGAAGAGACGGATAGTTGATCTCCGACGTGCCAACGAATCGCTTGTTAGGGCCTGGGAAGAAATAACTTGGTGAAATTCCAGCAAGGGTGGCACGTCCCTGAGCGCAGCGAAGGGCGTGGTAAGATCGGAAGAGCACACGTCTGAACTCCAGTCACATGTCAGAATGTCGTATGCCGTCTTCTGCTTGAAAAAAAA
>CBDAFL010000325.1:0-2355 GCA_965195225.1 uncultured Thermoguttaceae bacterium | reverse complement strand
AGGACTCGTGCAGTATCCCACGCCGCCGTTGCCGTAAGCGATCCACAGCTTGTCGGGGGTATTCGGGGAAAACCGGACCATTCCCGTGGTGTTGTTCGAGGCCGAGTGCCAAGGGACGTCTTTGGTGCCGGTAACCCAACTGCCTCCCGGCGTCTGCTTCCAGGTCTTGCCACCGTCGGCTGAAAACGCGTGTGCGAACCCGTCGGTTTGCGCCCAGAGTCTCTGGTCTGGAGGGTGGATGTCGACGGTCTGCCAGACGCCGGCGGCAAACGGCGTTATGTCGACCGTCGTCGCGCCGTCCCTTGTGCACTTGTAGATCTTGCCGTCGTTGTTGGTGTTGCTGCCCGCGGCAACATAGAATGTTCCGGCCGCATCACATGCCGCGGTGTTATTAAATGCCTCCTCACCAGAATTTGTGGGCGAATTCTGGCTCGGGGAGGTCTCCGAGTTGGTGATATAGGGCAATTTCGATGGCTTTGGACGTCCGAAAACCGTACGCTTTTCTCATAGTCAGTTTTGCTTTGTTGTTCAGCCCCTCTACAATTCCCGCCGAAATCGCGCCTTCCGCAAGGAACCAGTTGAGAATCAAGTTACGGTGCCGGCGTAAGGTCTTGGCGACTTTCTTCATCGGTTCGATCTTCGAACGCATCGTCCGTGTACACCACTCGTCCAGGAACTTCGCCGCACAGGCCGGGTAGAAGTACTCCCAGAATCGCTGGGAGTCCTCTCGCATCAGGCGGCTGCGAACCGACTGCAGGTTGTACTGAAGCAACTCCGACAACTTCACCGCTTGCTTTTCCGTGAGGTTCTCCTCCCGCTTCAATAGACACCAACGGGAATGCTTCAGCACCGGCTCGTAACCGTCGCGCTCCAGCCGCTTGGCCTCGGCCGCACGCACTTCGTCGATCGCCTTGTTCATCTTGGCCATGATGTGGAAGCGGTCCAACACATGGATCGCTTGGCTTGCCTTCTTGCCAATCACCTTCAAGTACGGCTTCCACATGTCGCTGCACACGAAACGCAGCCGGGCTGAACGCTCTTTGCCCAACATGCGGAAGAACCGCAGAAGCGTTTTCGTCGTGCGGTCTTTTCCAACCCATAACAGGCGTCGACACTCCGCGTCGATCTGGTACACCAGCGTCAGGTACTTGTGGCCTCGTTGCCACTGGATTTCGTCCACGCCGATCGCCTCGATGCCCTCCAGGCTGCGATGAGCCAGTCCCCACGAAACCGCGTGTTTTACCGAGCGAAATACGTTCTGCCAGGTCGTATCGAAGGCACTCGCGACCCCTTTCCACGAGAGCCGCTTGGCCCAACCGGCAAGGAACCAGCGATAGGTCGTGGTCAATTGGTTCTTGCCGTCGCACCAGGGAACCTTTTCGACCTTCACGCCACAGGTCGGACACTTGACCCTTCGCATTGCATATACGAAGTACACCGCGATCCCCCAGAGAGGCACGAACTCGAAACGTCGCGCGGGCAATCGGTCGTAGCCCGGCGCAGGGTGGTGGCAGCCGGAGCAGATCGGTCGCCCGTTGCGGCGGGCTTCGATCTGAACTTCGATCGTCGGCCGATCGGCGTCGTCCCCCCATTTGGCTTTTCCGTAAACGAAGGACTTGAAATACTCGACGCGATTGAGGATAGTTGTTAGTTGCACGGCTGTGGGACTCCGGGAAGGCGAGTTGTTACAAACCCATCTTTACCGAAAATCCCACAGGATGCACTACTTTCCCTTGCTCGCCAACCTGTTATACTGGAGAATGCCCGGTGAAACGGAGTGGGGCCCTGCTGAGGAGCAACCCCACAAGGGATAGCCGAGGTGAGGGCGGGAAGAATATCCGCCAGCCCCGCCATCGCGCGGTGGCGGGGCTCCTTCTTTCCCCCATCCATTCTTTTTGTCCTCCTATTCCTCAGAAAACCTGACCTCAAATCACCAACACGCTCTCCATTGACCCACAGATTCTGGCGAAGACCCAGAAACAAAGGCCGATAAAAACCCAGCAAGTCTCAAGGTAACCCTCCCCCGCGCATCAGAAAGGGCGGCCCCGGTGTCCCGGAGCCGCCCTGCTGTGCGCCGCTGCAGCCGGGGGCTGCGTGTGGATTATGCGGCGTCGGGAGTTCCTTCGGCCGGCTCCTCTTGCGGGGGAGGGTTTCTCCGCAGATCTTGCATCGATTTGCGCAGCTCCTCGAGCCGCCGGTTCATCTCCTCGATCCGCTTCTCGAGCCGCCCGGGCAGCCGGTCGGCCGGACTGCGCTCGGGCTGTGGCTGAATCTCGCCGTCGGGGTAGAGGGGATTGGACAGCAGGTCGGGCACATGAGCTGGACCGGGCGTCTGCCCGGGTAGATGGCCCAGCA
>CBDAFL010000324.1:0-2681 GCA_965195225.1 uncultured Thermoguttaceae bacterium | reverse complement strand
CAACATCGCCATACTCGACGGCTCCGGCACAGGTGCGCTCGGTATTTTTGGTTCGATAATCGCGTATCCGGAGCGATAATCTTCCAGCACACCATACTCGATCCGTCCGTATCCATCCTCGCCCCAATGCTCGCCCCAACTGTTCTTAACGATCCAACATCCTTCGGTGTCATTCCAGCCGACGACCACAATACAATGATTTGCAGAGCCTAATGTAGTCCACACCGGAGAATACACACCACTAACGTAATAGAACCAATCATACGGTACTTCCATGATCGCCACAATAGGACCGCGTGACCAGATCGCGTATTTGTGATCATGCGTTGTCGAACCAACCCGCTGATAATCGCTGATGTAGTACCGCAGAGATGCATTATCCCAATCGTCGCATGGGTCACATGGTGAGTTCTCTGCGAGATACGCGAAACACGTCTCGCGGGGTATTCCAGTATGCTCGATGTAGCCCAACGCCGATGTGTGCCGCCCACCACCACAATCGCCCGCGTACGAACATGCAGACACAAGATGCTGTTCTGATAGATCCGGGTTGAGATCCGGGTTGTCGTTCCCAATATTGATCTGTGCTTCAACCGCCCCAATCACACCGAACGCCCAACAACTTCCGCACGATCCTTGATTCTTAACCGGCGTCATGTAGTCGTCGCCGCCAACGTCTCTCCAATCCCAAGCATCCGGCACACACGCGCCGACCGGGGCAGTGAACGCATCACCGGTTGGTTCAGTGGTGAACGCACCGCATAGGTCGCGTTTCTCTTCGTCTGATAGCCCTGATACGGACGTCTCGCCTGCCGTCCATGTGGCTCCTGACGCGGCGATCTGTCCCTGCACTGTAGTTACGGACAATGTGCCCGCGTCGTTCCCTGCTGCCACTGATGCGAGCGTGAGCAGCAATATCAATGTTGTTATGGGTTTCATCGCTTTACGCCTCCGAACATCATCTGTTCGATGCTCGCAATTGGGTTCCTGATCTGCCAGTAGTCCACCTCTGCCGGCTTCTTTTTGGCGGGCTTCTTTTTGGCTTTGTCGGCTTTGATCTTCGGAAGTACGAACGGTTTTGGCTTCGGTTCCGGTGGCAGCTTCTTCTTTGCTTTTGTCGGTGTGATCGGTGGCGTTTTCGGTGTGGTGTATGTCGGCGTCTTGATCCGCTGTACTTGGAACTGTTTTTGGGCTTGTGCGATTCTCTGTGCTTGTGCTTGTCCGAAAATCGGCAATAGCACCTGCGCTTGGTCTTGTTTCTGTGTCTGCGAAACGTCTTGTGACAACGCTTGTTTATATGCTTGCCCTACTGCCTGCGGCTGGTATTGTGTTTGCACCTGCGACACTCGCTGGACTTGGCTGGTTCGCATGAGTTGCATCATTGCCGGCGAGAGCTTTTGTCGTCCGCGAACACCCTGCCGCGGTCCGCTCGGTCGCGCCCACCAGTCCCGTGCCCTTCGTGCGGCTGCCGTCGCCTCTTGTGCTGCGATTCGTGGTGCAAGTACTACATCAACCATCGTGGTCTGCGCCGCTTCTGATTGTTTCAGCCCGAGCGACCCCTTTTTCTTCGTCACACGGAACCGTTTCCCCGGGGTGAGCAGCGGCACGACCGGAACCCGTGCGGCTGCATCACCCCGTTCACGGATAACCCGATCTTCGACTCGTCGCGCATGGGCTTCTGCTTGCGCTCGCAGTCGTTCCGGGCGGCTCGCAATGTCTTCAGCGAGTGCTTTTGCGCTCTTTGCCCTTAATCGTGCGGTCTTGCTGGCTTTCATTGCCGCGTCCTCTGCCGCGATCCGTGTTTTTTTCGGCGCACGGGTTACTTGGAACTGGCTAACCCGGTGTGGCGAGACCGGAGTCACGGGGGATGGTGCGACGCCCGGCTTAATGCGCCGCGGCGATGACATTTGAAGTGCGAGGTCGTCTGCGTTGCGGGTTATCACATATTTGCGCGGGGTGTATTCGGGCGGTTTACGTCCCGCGAACTGGCTTGGTGCAGGTTCGACCGGTGCTTTTGTCGGTATTAGCGGACGTCGCCCCCCTAATATCAGTTCGGTTGATGGCGGTTTGTACGTGGATTCATACACCGGCAGCGGGTGTCCAGTGACGCGGGGCGGTTCTATGGCTTCCGGCGTTCGCATCTTCGCTTCTAGTGCTATGACTTCGGGGGTGCTCTTAAGTTTTAGTCCGCGATAACTCGTTTGCGCAAAATCGACCGGCGGCTTTGCGATTTCACCACCGATTGCTCGGCTTCGCCCGGCTATTTCAACCCTTGCGCTTGGAAGATAGCGGGTCGGTCTGCCACCCTGATATGTTGTATATGCTTTTCCGACTGCTACATCGAACTGTTTCCCGATGCGGAGTCTTGCGATCCCCGACGATGGATCATAGCTCACTTTCGGTACCGGCGGCGGATGTGTTGCAAGACGGGCACCCACCCCCATCGGTAGAATCTCGCCACTGAAGATCCCGCCCGCGGTGTGCATCATTTGGGGGAACGTCTTCTTTTGTGTGACGCGTTCGGTTGTGGTGTGCCAACTCTCGCCGCCTGCCATCGAAGGTACGCCCTCGTGTGTGGTCACGACGTCGGTTTCGATTGGTGCGAGGATTCGTTTCCCGGCACCATACGCATACAGCCCGCCCATGCCAGTAAGTGCGATCTTTGTTACTGCCGGGGCGGC
>CBDAFL010000323.1:0-7123 GCA_965195225.1 uncultured Thermoguttaceae bacterium | reverse complement strand
CCACGCCCTTCACTGCGCTCAGGGACGTGCCCCCCTGCCGTATTCGCCCCCTCCGATTGACGAACCGGCCCGGATCGTCGAGAATGGCCGACAAGTTGTGTTTGGCGAGTAGTGTTTTTTCTCTCGACAGGATAGCCTAATGAACTTTATTGAACGACAAGACCTGGAAGTGTGGGCCGCGATTGACGGCGAAATCAAGCGGCAGCGGGACGGCTTGGAAATGATCGCCTCGGAAAACTTCACCAGCCCGGCCGTCATGCAGGCCGTCGGCAGCGTGCTTACGAACAAGTACGCCGAGGGTTATCCGGGGCGACGTTATTACGGCGGATGCGAGTTTGTCGACGTGGCCGAAAATCTTGCTCGGGACCGGGCCAAGCAAATCTTCGGCGCGGATTTCGCCAACGTCCAGCCACACTCCGGCGCCCAGGCCAACATGGCCGTCTATCTCTCGATCCTCGAGCCGGGCGACGTCGTGCTGGGACTCGACCTGGCACACGGCGGACACCTTACCCACGGCATGAAGCTGAACTTCTCGGGCAAAACGTACCGCTTCCACAGCTACGGCGTCCGGCCCGACACACATCGGATCGACTTCGATCAGATCGCCGCGTTGGCCCGCGAGCATAAACCGAAGATGATCGTGGCCGGGGCCAGCGCGTATCCGCGCGAGATTCCGCACGGCCGGTTTGCCGAGATCGCGCGGGAGTGTGGAGCGAAGCTGCTGGTGGACATGGCCCACTACGCGGGTCTGGTGGCCGTCAAGCTGCACGACGATCCGGTACCGGTGGCCGATTACGTTACATCGACCACTCACAAAACGCTCCGTGGCCCGCGCGGTGGTTTGATCCTCTGCAAGGAGGAGTACGCCAAGGCGATCAACCGGGGTGTGTTCCCTTGCGTCCAGGGCGGGCCGCTGATGCACGTAATCGCCGGCAAGGCCGTCTGCTTCGGCGAGATACAAAAGCCCGACTACAAGCAATACATCCAACAGGTCGTGGACAACGCCAAGGTCTTGGCCGAGACCCTAGTGTCCGGCGGTGTGCAACTCGTCAGCGGCGGGACGGACAACCACCTGATCCTGGCCGACGTCACCCCGTTGGGTTCGACAGGCGGCCAGGCCGAGCAGGCCCTGGAACGCTGCGGAATCACGGTAAATAAGAACATGATCCCCTTCGACCAGCGAAAGCCGATGGACCCGTCGGGTATCCGCGTCGGCACGCCCGCTCTGACCACCCGCGGCATGGGCTGCGACCAGATGCGGACGATCGGCGGCATGATTCTCGAAGTCCTCCGCGCGCCGGACGACGAGGCTTTGGCCGAGCGCATACGCGGACAGGTAGCCGAGATGTGCAAGCAGTTCCCGGTGCCGGGCAACGGCGGAGTCGAGGAGTGAAGAGAGAAAAGAGAAGAGAGAGGGGTGCCGGGTGCCCGACGATTCCGGCAACAGGGGTTGTCGGGCACTGATGCTTTCACAACCATGACACTTAAACAGATCATCGAAGACACTGACACACGGGCGGGCAGGGCTTTCGATCTTACGATTCAAGCCCTGATTGTGCTGTCTTTGATTAGCTTCACGATCGAAACGTTGCCCAATCTGAGCCAGGCGGCAAAATACTGGCTGTTCCTTGTGGAAATGATTACGATAGCCATATTCACCATTGAATATGGATGTCGGATACTCGTTGCGGACAACCGCCTGAAGTACATCTTCAGCTTCTACGGATTGGTTGACTTATCGGCAATCCTGCCATTCTATATCCCGGCCTATATCTCGCCGAGAATCGATCTTCGCGCGGTCCGCATCCTGAGATTTTTCCGGCTTTTCCGGATATTCAAGTTACTGCGGTACATGAAAGCGATGCAACGGTTCAAGGATGCTTTTCTCGACATCAAGGAGGAATTGCTCTTATATCTCATGGCCACCGGTTTAATGATATTTCTTTCGTCGGTGGGCATATACTTTTTCGAGAGAGAAGCGCAGCCCGAGGCTTTCGGCTCGATCTTTCATTGCATGTGGTGGGCAATGGTTACGTTGACCACCGTGGGCTACGGCGACGCTATACCGATTACTGTCGGGGGCCGGATATTCACGATTGTCGTCCTGCTCTTGGGGATCAGTGTTATCGCGGTTCCAAGCGGATTGCTGGCCTCCGCCTTGACGAAGACGCGAGATAAATAGTCGTGAACAACGGGAGGCGAACCGATGAAGAAACGCTCGTTCCCTTTGTCGAAGGTTTACGGACTGCTCGAGCCGGGGCCGGTTGTGCTCCTCTCGACCGCACGGAAGGGACGGCCGAATGTGATGCCCTTGTCGTGGCACACGATGATGGAGTTCGAGCCGCCGCAGATCGGCTGCATCGTCAGCAACCGGAACCACAGCTTCGACACATTGAAGGCGACGAAGCAGTGCGCGATCAACATCCCGTCCGTCGAACTGGCCGAGAAGGTGGTTGGGTGCGGAAACACGTCGGGGCGAAAGGTGGACAAGTTCGAGGTTTTTGGACTGACGCCCGTGCCCGGCTCGCTGATCGAGGCCCCGTTGGTGGCCGAGTGCTACGCCAACCTCGAATGTAAAGTAGTCGATACGCGGATGGCAAACAAGTATTGCTTCTTCATCCTCGAAGTCCTCAAGGCATGGATCGACCCGGCGAAGAAACGTCCACGGACGATCCATCATCTCGGCAAGGGAAACTTCATGGTCGCGGGCCGGACGATCAAGTTGCCATCGAAGATGAAGTAAGTGGACGGTTGATTTTTCGGCCCGTGGGGTGCTAAAATGCGTGTGGCGGCCGAGTGGGACATATTCTCGGCAACAACGCCCCGGAATCCCTAAACTTAACCCCGATCCCCCCATGCACTCGATAATTATCAAAAACGGCCGGGTGATCGATCCCTCGCAGGAGATGGATCGCGTGACGAACCTGTTGATTGCCGACGGTCGGATCGCCGCCTACGACGCGGTGCCCGGCGGGGGAGAAACGGCGATTGACGCCTCGGGAAAGATCGTTGCCCCGGGCCTGATCGACATGCACGTTCACCTGCGCGAGCCGGGCTTCGAGGAGGACGAAACCATTGAAACCGGCACGGCTGCCGCGCTGGCCGGAGGGTTCGCCTCGATCGCCTGCATCCCCAACACCGATCCGCCGATCGACACGCAGGGGGTAATCGAGTTCATCCACGATCAGGCCGCGCGGGCCGACAATTGCAACGTGTTCGTGACCGCCTGCGTGAGCAAAAATCGCGAGGGAAAGGAACTGGCCGAGATCGGACAGTTGGTCGAGGCCGGAGCGGTCGCCTTCAGCGACGACGGATCGCCGGTACACGACGCCGAGCTGATGCGACGCGCCTTGGAGTATTGCTCGATGTTCGACAAGCCGGTCCTCAGCCACGCCGAAATCCGCGAGCTTTCGCAGCGCGGCGTTATGCACGAGGGGCTTACCTCGATGCTCCTCGGTCTGTCGGGCATACCCGCGGCGGCCGAGGACGTGATGGTCAGCCGCGACATCGCGCTGGCCGAGGACACCGGCGGGCGACTGCACGTCATGCATGTCTCGACCGTCAACGGCGTTGAGGCACTGCGCCGGGCAAAGGCACGCGGCGTCCGCGTGACCGCCGAGGCCACACCGCACCACTTCTCGCTCTGCGACGAGTCGCTCCGCACGTTCGACGCCAATTTCAAGATGAACCCGCCGCTGCGCGGTCGGGAGCACGTCGAGGCGGTCATTGCAGGTTTGAGCGACGGCACGATCGACGCGATCGCCAGCGACCACGCCCCGCACTCCAAAGAGAAGAAAATGCAGGACATAGACCGGGTGCCGTTCGGAGTCGTCGGCCTGGAAACATCTCTCGGGCTGGTCGTCGCCAAACTGATCGAGCCGGGCCATCTCGACTGGCCCGCGGCGATTCGGAAAATGTCGTTCGCTCCGGCCCAAATCTTGGGCCTCGACAAAGGCACGCTCCAAATCGGCGCGGAGGCCGACGTGACGATAATCGACCCTAACGCCCGCTGGACGGTCGATCCGGCGAAGTTCCGCTCGAAGAGCGCCAACACGCCTTTTGCCGGTTGGGAGTTGACCGGCCGGGCGGACGCGGTGATAGTCGGCGGCCAAGTGAAGTTTCAAAGGGATTAGGGCTGGCCGGTGAACCGGCCAGTTAAGCCGCTTGCGGTTTCGCAATATAATATCGGCCAAACATGGTGATTTATCCCCCTCCAATTCCCAATCCCTCCTCCCCATGCCTCTACTGATCGACGGCTACAACTTGCTTCACGCCTCCGGCATCATGGGACGTGGCGTCGGCCCCGGGGGCCTCGAGCGCAGCCGGCTGGCGATGTTGAACTTTCTGGCCGCTTCGCTCGACCCGGGCGAATTGCCCCGGACTACCGTGGTGTTCGACGCCCACGACGCGCCGCGGGGACTGCCGCGAGTCGTGCAACACCGGGGCATCACCGTCCGCTTCGCCGAGAAGTATGAATCGGCCGACGAGCAGATCGAGGAGCTGATCCGCACGGAATCGGCCCCGCGGCGGTTGGTGGTGGTATCCGGCGACCGCCGCATCCAACGCGCCGCCCGACGCCGCAAGGCCAAGGCCGTCGCCAGCGATGTCTGGTACGCCGAACTTGTCCGAGCACGGCGGCAGCGTGCCCAAGCCGGCGCCGAGACGCCCGACCGACCCCCGGTCCCGCTGTTGGAGGAGGACGTCAACTACTGGATCAATCAATTCGGTGGCGATTCTTTGCTGAAGGAGTGCGGTCGGGCGGAGGAGGGCGACGAGTCGTTCAATCCCTTCCCGCCCGACTACGGCAAGGACTTGGAGGGATGAAAAAGGTGTCAGAACTATTTTCTTGAGACATTGTCTGTTGGACCGCGGCCACCCGCCGTTTTGCAGCGGGTCGATTACGGCGGCCAGATTGCCGGCGGCGTCGTAGACGTACTCCGTCACGGGGCTTGTCTGTGCGCCCCCGCCGTCCGGATCGGGCAGCGTCGTCTTCACCAGCCGGTTCAGGTTGTCGTAGACGTAGCTGGTGGTGTTGCCTTCCGGGTCGGTCAGCGTGAGCAGGTTTCCGGCGGCGTCGTAGGTGTAGGCGGTTTCGCCCAATTCGGCGTCGGTTTCAAGCACTGGCCGCACGGCTCGCCTTGCGCCAAGCCTTGGGCACTGGTGCGCGGCAGCCCCGGCGCGAAGCTGACTTTGGAAGTCAGCTTCTACCGTGGAAGGAAACGCCTGCCGATCGTGCGGCTGAAGCGCGCCGCGTGAGCAGCACAACGGCTGTTTCACAGACCGCCGCGATGCCGGTGCGCGCGGAAGATGCTCGGACGACCGGTTTCCATCTTAACTCGCCAAAGAACAAGCCGGTTTTAGCCACACTTCACGCAACGCCCTCGGAAAACGTCTCGCTTAACGCCTGTATTCCCGCCATTCTGCGGGAAACAGGGCTACTTCTTATCGGTTGTCAAGACTCGCTGGACCAGGACACCCGATTCTTATTGTGTCCCAATCCTGTTCGGCACGACGATTGCTTGCATTCAACAGTATTCGACGGCGGAATCTGGGAAAGGCGTTTCCAGCAATGACCGTGAACTGTTTCCACTAAGAAGGCGAGACTGGGCAATATAAGAAAACGATAAGCCGCCACGACTTGCGATTAGCAACAATCGTGCCGAACAGGATTGATTGTGTCCCCCGATTCTCTTGCCACACCCTGGACCCCCGGCTAGCCTCTCTCCGTTCCGGAGTTGTTGTTATTTTGGAAAATCCGAAAAACTGGGCCTTGACTCAGCGGCGGTTATGGGTGACCCCAAAACTCCCCTTCTCAGAGTATCGATAACTTTTTGAACTCTTTGCTGCACGTCGAGATTACTGGTCATTAGGAAACATAAGGCACAATCTAAATAATCCGCTATTACTTTTTGTTGGGCATTGTTGAAAGAGGAGAAGTCAAATACACCTCTGTCTGACAGTGGGGCAAGGTGATATTCCACAAGAAACTCCGCAACTTCTTGCATGGCATCTTTCTCTGTTAGAAGCCAGTACATAATTCCGGGGAGACAGTAGTCAAAAACGCGTTTAGGCAGCAAGGGTAATACATCCCAATGATACTGCCACTCAACATTGATCCAGTTGAAATTCCTTAGCATCTCCAAAAAATTTCGCAACTCATCATCCGGAGTACTTTCGCAGGTATCTTCAATCAGATTGTGTAGATACTCCTGGGCTAAGGGACCAACAGGAAAAGCGACTCGAATCGCAGCACCGATCTTGGCTCCTATTCCTCGCCACTCTGCCTCGCAATGATTAGTAGCATTATTAGACATGTATAATTACCCCCGTGCCAATCCAGGCTACAATTTTGAATGTACCTTCATCAAATATTATTTGACAATGATCAAATCAACAAATGGTGCTATTTTGCCAGTGCCGCACATTTAGCGCAGTTTATTCCAGCTCTTCTTGCTTGGTCAACCTGATTTGATTCAGTGATTCAGGGGACACGCACCAGCTATGGCTGTTTGAGTAATTTTGGCGGGCGACCTGCTTTCCGTGGGCGGAGAATACGACCGACCGGCGGGTGGCACTGTGGAAGTGTGCCACTGGCTCTGCCAGTGCCTTCTCTGGAACTTCTCGGACGACGGCCGCTTCGACGCCAATTTCTCCCGCTATGCGCTATGTGCCAAAAGGTCAACAAGGGCATTCGACGATAGCACGAAAAGGTCAACTCGTGCAGATGACCGACCTCGTGAAAATGCCGCACCGTCTTCCGATGTGCCATTCCCTCCTTCTAACCACAACACAATGGAACATCAACCCACCCCGGCACTGGCAAAGCCAGTGGCACACCACCTCAACCCTTTTCCTCAGTGCTACCCGCCGAAGGGCGTGGTCCAACGGCCAGCCACGCCCTTCGCTTCGCTCATGGACGTGCCACCCGGGCGGATTTTTGCGCGAACTTTCCAGAAAAGCGTCCAAACCGGTTTTTGCGCGCTTAATTGGTTTTTCGGGGCCAATTCAACCTGGCGCATCCAGGTTGATTAACCCGGTATACCAGGTTGATCAACCTGAGGTTGAACTGGGGTTACGCCTAAAGCGCGGTCGCCAAAGCAAAATGAATAGCCCTGGTTTTAAG
>CBDAFL010000322.1:0-26289 GCA_965195225.1 uncultured Thermoguttaceae bacterium | reverse complement strand
ATCACTTACCACAACGGAGTTTGTCATGCCAGTTTAGCAATTTTCATAAAAACCTGGAATGATGATCATCACAACCGTTGACGTAAGTCCCTATTTTTCAACACCAATATGATAGCAGTGATAGCATTTGCATAATCCTGTAAACTGCTGGGCTATTGTCAAACGTCCCTACGGGACTAACAGCCCGTTGAAAAAGGGTTTCTAAGATTCGACTCCTTGCTCGACCAGCGTTGCCGTTCCGTCGTGCTGCGCGGAAACGTATGCGCTGTAGATCGTCGAGATGGTGTCGGCGGCCAGACGGCTGTCGCTTTCGGCCGGCTCGCCGTAGGCGATCGTGCGATAAAAAGCCTCGATCTCCTGCGGATAGCCGGTGAACCAGTCTTCGTCGGGCGAGGTGCAGGCCCAGCCTTGCTTCGTGCCGATCTTTTCGAGCACGTAAACGTCGGCAAAGTTCTTTTCCACCGGGTTGTAGGTCTGCATGGCGGTGTTCGGGTTGATGTTGCAGACAGCGCGGTGGTTGTTGGCCGAGACCTCGATCCAGTTGTGGATGCCGCCCAACACAATGTCCGAGGCGAACACGTCGGCAATCGTGCCGTCGTCAAACTCGACGTGAATGGTCGAGAAATCCTCGATGTCGTAATAGTCGCGGCGGATGTGTCCTTCGTCGCGGAAGCCGGGCAGACGGGTGATGGCGTGCGTCCGCGCGGAGACGGTCCGGGGGCGGATCGGGACGCCGTCGCGGGCGCGGCCCTCGACACGTTTCAGATAGAGCGCCGCGGTCAACGGATGGCAACCCTTGCCGATCAGCACTCCGCCCCCGCATCGGGCGGCGTAAGCGTAATCGACCGAGTGCGAACCGCTGTGGGCCTCCTCGCCGTGTATCCAGAGTATCTGTGCGCCGGTCTTTTCCAGGACTTCACGCTCCTTTTGGATCGACGGCGCGTAGACCCAATTTTCGGCGTAGAGCAATTGCCCCTTGCTGGCCTGTTCGGCGTCGAGAATCCGTCGCACGCCGGCCAGCGCCGCCTCGCGCGCCACGGTCATGTCGGCCCGTTCCCAATGGAAATCCTCCGAGCCGTCGCCAAAATATCCGGTCAGCGGTTTTTCGCAGATGACGAACTTATCGCGTCGCAACCCCGCGATGGAGACCGGCTCGTGGGCCATAGGCGGCGTGCAGACGTGAATGACATCGACCTCGTCCAACAGGGCGTCGAGGTGGTCGAAGAAGCGGATGTTTCGCTTTTGGGCGTAAGCATTGCCGCCGTCGCGGTCCAGCGAATGGACTCCGACCACTTCGACGTTGGTCCCGTAGACCTTCCGCAGCGCCTCGAAATGAAACGTCGCGGAAAAGCCCGAGCCGACAATGCCTGTGCGGATGGTTTTCTTTGTCATGATCTATATGGTCTCAGGTAATTCGTACGGTTTTCGTCGCTGACGATCGAGGAACTCGTTAGCCTCGACGTCGTCGGGAAAAACTTCCTTGACCGGATCCCAACGGAGTCTCCGGCCGGTCCAGCGGGCGATGTTGCCCAGGTGGCAGACCGTGGCCGAGCGATGGCCGATCTCGACGTCACAGATTGGTTTCTCGCGGCTGCGGATGCAATCCAGCCAGTTCCGCAGGTGCAGGGCAATGTGATTTTCGCGATCCCCAGTCAGCCCCTTGGCGATTTCCGGCGGATCGGATTTACACAGGTCGCGGGCGATGGTGATCGTGCCCTTTTCGCCGACGAAAATCGCACCACCGCCCGGGCCGTCGCCCAACTCGACGACGATGTCGCCGGGATAGCGGAAGAACACCTTCGGCTTGCCGCACATCTTGTTGCCCCGATCCCTCGACTCAGGTTGGGTATAGGTGGGCGGGGCGAACTTCTCACCCTCCGTCCACACCTCGACCGGCCCGCTGTGGTCCATCCCCAACGCCCACTGCACCTGATCCAGCCCATGCGCACCCCAACCGGTCATCTCTCCGCCGGAATAGGGGCGAAACGATATCCAGCCCGGCTTCGCACGCGGCGTGTACAGGTCGATGTGATAAGGGACGACCTCGTTCGGGCCGCACCACGTGTCCCAGTCAAGCCCCTCGGGCACGGGCTGGGCCGGCAAAGCACATTCCCAAGGGCTCTGATAGTTGTGGGCAATGATCTTCGTGATCTTTCCAATTCGCCCGTTGCGAATCAGTTCGCAGCCGGTGCGGTTGGCGGCCATCGAGCGCTGCTGGCTGCCGGTTTGCAGCACGCGCCGATGTTTGCGTACCGCCTGAACAATCAGCCGCCCCTCGCGGACGGTATGGCTCATCGGCTTTTCGACGTAGATATCCTTGCCCGCCTGACAGGCGTGGATACAGGTCAGTGCCCGCCAGTGGTCGACCGTGGCGGTGATCACCGCGTCCACGTCGTTGCGTTCCAGCAGTTCGCGGTAGTCCGAGTACGGCTCGGCCTTCATCTTCGCGGCGAACCGTTCCACGCGGGGCCGATTGACGTCGGCGACGGCGACGATTTGGGCGTTCTTCGAGCGGGAGGCGATCTTCACCACATTGCTCCCCTGCCGGCCGACGCCGATCCCGCCGATGCCGATCCGGTCGTTTGCGCCCGGTCGGCCCGCCGCGGCCAACACACCCGATGGAATTACATACGGCGCGGCCACGGCGGCGGCGGTCAACGCAGCGCCGTCGCGAATGAACCTCCTACGCGAGACTTTATTGGAGGAGTAGCCCATGGAAATTGCTCCCAATAAGGAAGGACTACCGCGACTCACTCGCCGAACGAGCGAAACGCACGGTGGAATGTGGAATGTAGATAGAGGACGATGATATGGTACATCTATTTTTCACCGCATGCAACAGAGGCGCGCAACGAAAATCCGCTGCATTTGCTCGACGTATTCGCGTAGCCGGAGCACGGTTTCGTAGGGTAACGCGCCTGTGCGGACGGTTTTCTTGCTTCTGGATTTAACTGAGGGTATCCGGGAATAATTCCATTTAGCCCGCCGTGAATACACGGCGGGGAGTGGCGGGTACATTTCACGCACAATGCCCCGGGTGTATTCACCCGGGGCTAAATGAACAATTCCAGGACGCTCTCTAGCCGATTTCCGGCAATTCGTACGGTTTTCGCCGCTGACGATCGAGGAACTCGTTGGCCTCGGCGTCGTCGGGAAAGATCTCCTTGACCGGATCCCAGCGGAGTCTCCGGCCGGTCCAGCGGGCGATGTTGCCCAGGTGGCAGATCGTGGCCGAACGGTGGCCGATCTCCACGTCGCAGATTGGTTTCTCGCGGCTGCGGATGCAATCCAGCCAGTTCTGCACGTGGGCCAGTCTGATTCGGTGTAGCGGCCAAGGTTTGACCGGCTCTCCGATAATCTCCGGCTGATCGGCCCAATACTTGCCCGCGTCGATGGAGATCGTTCCTTGCTGGCCGAGGAACCTGCCGCCGCTGGGCGGGCCATCGTCCAATCTGAGGACCAATCCGTCCGCATAGCGGAAAAACACCTTCGGCACACTGCAAATCGCCTCGCCCCGCTTGCGAGATTCGGACTTGGTGTAGGTGGGCGGATTAAACTCGCCCCCTTCGGTCCACACCTCGACCGGTCCGGTATCGTTCAGCCCCATGGCGCATTGCACCTGATCCAGCCCGTGCGCGCCCCATCCGGTCATCTCTCCGCCGGAGTATGGTCGGAAGGAAATCCAACCCGGCTTCGCCCTCGGCGTGTAAAGGTCGATGTGGTAGGGGACAATCTCGTTTGGGCCGCACCACGCGTCCCAGTCGAGCCCTTCGGGGATTGGTTGGGCAGGCAAGGTGCCTTCCCAAGGACTGGGGTAGTTGTACGCGACGACCTCGTCGATCTTTCCGATCCGCCCGTCGCGGACCAACTTGCAGGCCGCGTGGTTCGGCGGCGACGAGCGCCAGTGGCTGCCGGTTTGCAGCACGCGCCGATGTTTGCGTACCGCCTGAACAATCAGCCGCCCCTCGCGGACGGTGTGGCTCATCGGTTTTTCGGCGTAGATATCCTTGCCCGCCCGACAGGCGTGGATGCAGGTCAGCGCCCGCCAGTGGTCGGTCGTGGCGGTAATCACCGCGTCCACGTCGTTGCGTTCCAGCAGTTCGCGGTAGTCCGAGTACGGCTCGGCCTTCATCTTCGCGGCGAACTGTTCCGCGCGGGGTCGATTGATGTCGGCGACGGCGACGATTCGGGCGTCCTTCGAGCAGGAGGCGACCTTTACCATCGTGCTCCCCTGGCGGCCGACGCCGATCCCGCCGATGCCAATCCGGTCGTTTGCGCCCGGTCGGCCCGCCGCGGCCAACACACCCGAGGGAATCACATACGGCGCGGCCACGGCGGCAGCGGTCAACGCAGCGCCGTCGCGAATGAACCTCCTACGCGATACTTTATTGGAATAGTCCACGACGGATTGCTCCTGTGAAAGGGGGGATTCTAGCCAGGTCTGGGTGAGTGAACCGGCTGGTCAATCATCGCGTTGGCGGCATCGTTATCCAGAAACCGCTCCTGGTGCGGGTCCCACTTGAGCTTCTGGCCCAATTGAATTGCGATGTGCCCCAAGTGTCCGAGCGAAGTCACGCGGTGGCCCACCTCGGCCGGCTCGAGGGTCTCCTCGCGAGTCTTCACGCAATCGATAAAGTCCCGTTTGTCGCTCTTTACCCGGAAGCGAATCTCATTTGGCCCGATCACCGAGTCCAGGAGCGACGCCGGCTCGGCTTGGAGCTTCTTGTAATCGGCATATACCCATCCTTCGCTGCCTTCAATCTTGAAATACGGACGTTCCGTGTGGCAAAGCCATCGGACTCCATTGGCAAAACGCATCTTCACTTCAAATTCCAAGAGCACATTCCAAAAACTCTCCGGCGGCGGGTAAGAACCGGTGGCCTTGATCTCCACCGGTCCCGTGCGCTCCAGATCGGCGCACCACATTGCCCCGTCGTTCCAATGCGTGGTCCAATTGGTGATCATGCCGTCGCAGTAGAACAGGTGGCGCATCCAGCCGGGCCGCTCATAGGCATTTGGCTTGTGTACGCGGTATTCGGTGTATGGCGCCCGCGGGGCAGGCCCCTGCCAACGCTCGTAATCGAGTTCCTTGGGTACCGGCATCTCCGGCTGCGGGGAACAGCCGACATCGCTACCCGGCACTCCTACCGTTACCGCGTGGACCTTGCCGATCCGCCCGTTGCGGATCAATTCCGCCGCCCGAACGATGTGCCGGTGCGAGCGGAGTTCGCTGTCCACCCGGAAAACGCGATTCCGTTTCACCGCCATGTCGCTGAGCTTGCGTCCCTCGGCAATGGTGCGGGTGACGGGTTTTTCCAACGAGACGTCCTTGCCCGCCTCGAACGCCGCCAAGGCCATCGGCACGTGCCAGTGGTCGGGCGTGGAGATCATCACGGCGTCGATGTCTTCGCGGGCGAGCATGTCGTGAAAGTCGGCATAGGTTCGACAACCTCGATAGGCGCCGGAAGGTTTATTTTTGGCATACCACTTTTCGACCTGCCGTTGGGCATTGCCTAACCGCCAGGAATCGACGTCGCAGACGGCGACGATCCGCACGTCCGGCATCTTGAGAAATTGCGGGGTGTTGCGGACCCTCGTTTGTCGGCCGACGCCGATCATGCCGATGCCGATGCGGTCGTTAGCCCCCGGACGGCCCTCCGCGGCCAACACGCCCGAGGGAATCACATACGGCGCGGCCGCGACGGCGGTCAACGCAGCGCCGTCGCGAATGAACCTTCTACGCGAGACTTTATTGGAGGAATAGCCCATGTAAATTGCTCCCAATAAGAAAGGACTATTGCGTCTCACCCGTCGGACGAGTGAAACACACGGCGGGATGTAAATGGAGGGTGACTGTATGATACACCATGTTCTCATTGCCTGCAACAGAGGCGCGCAACGAAAATCCGCTACATTTGTTCGACGTATTCGCGGAGCCGGAGCACGTTTTCCGACACGGTTTCGTAGGGCAACGCGCCGGTGCCGAGACAGACGTTCGGCCGGCCTTCGACCAGACTCGCGACACGATCGGCCTCGCCGCGGATGCGGTCCCAAGTGCCGCGTGAGATTACTTCGACGTCCATGTTCACCCGCACGTGGATTTCCGTCCGGTCCCAAACTTTCTTCATGAACGCGGCCTGATCGGTTTCGTGCGGGGCTACGACGTAACCGGTGCCCGTCTCCAGCATGGCGTCGAGGATCGGCGTGGTGTCGCCGCCGATGATGCAGGGGACCGAATGGCCGAGCACGTCGGCTATGCGAGTCATTGCCGCCCGCAACGCCGGCAATTCCACCCGGCGGAACATCGCCGGCGATAACAGCGGGGGGCAGGCCGCCGACTCGAAGAAGGCCACGTCTATCCCATGCCGCTTGATCTCCTCGGCGAAGGCAACCTGGCCGTCAACCAGATGCAACAGCGCCGCGGCCACCGACTCCGTGTCGTCCATCACGTCGCACAACAGCGTTTCGAAACCCACCAGACTGCTGGCGATCGAGAACGGGCCGCTGACTGGAACGCGGACCTGGGCCTCGGGAAACTCGGCCGCCAAACGCGCGGCGGCACGGATGGCCATGGGAATCCGCCCGTCGCGGCACGGGTCAAACGAACACAATTCGAGCAAATCGGACGCCGACTTGCAGATCGGACGCGGGATGGCCGGAATGCCGACTCCTCCAGGCTGCTCGACCACTCCGCCGTAGGCCTCGGCTTCGAGGTTGTAGATGTCGATGCCCGGCATGATCGGTACGTGGCGATAGAGCCGATAAGCGGCGGCGTGGGCGTCGAACAGCAGCCCTTCGTCGCGCGACACTTCCCAGGGAGTCCGGCCGATGACGGCCGACGCGTGTTCGTAGATTGAAGGCGAGAGTTCCATGTTCTTTTTCTTTTCTCGCGTAATAATGAACATAAAGCCGCGACCGTTGGTCGCGGCTTTATGCCCCGGCGACCGCCGTGCAAAGGGCGTCGATGTTTTCCGTGGGGGCGCCGGGCGGGGCACCGCCGCCGCAGGAGACGATCACCCGGCGACGGTCTTCCAGCGAATCGAGCATCGCGGCCGTGCTGTGTCGAACCTCGTCGGGCGTTCCATTTGCCAGCACGTCGCGCGGCGGAATGTTGCCCAACAGGACCGCCGACGGTCCGGCCGCCTCTCGCATCTGGTTCATATCGTGGTTGAAGGAGAAATTGAACAGATTGACGCCCATTTCGTCGAGATGCCGCGCCGTGATCAGGCCGGCGGCGTCGTTGTGCAGAAACCGGACGGAGACGCTCCGCGATTGGAAAATCCGCTTCAAGTAGGGCAAGGCGAACTGCCGGAAGTCGGCGTCGCCCATGAAGCCGATCAGGTCGTCCAGGACGAGCATCCCGTCGATCGAATCGAAATTGTCCATTTGCCAACCGATCCACTCGACGAGGAAATCGGTCACGATCGTCAGCAACCGATGGGTTTCCTCGGGGTTGGTTTTCATGCCCATGAGAAATTCGGTGTGGCCGATGAGGAAGGAGGCAACGTTCAACGGTCCCCTTGCCGTGGCAAAGCGGATGCGATGTCCGGCCGCCTCGATTTCCGACCGGCAGCGCTGCAGTCGGCGGATCGTAAACGGCAGCAGTCCGTCGGTGCGGCAGTTCGGCTTTTTAAGCCGGTCGATCGCGGCGTGGTCGGCGAGCGTTTTTTCCACGTTGGGGAAGTCGTTTTCTTGAAAGACGCACTTCGCCCCGAAGGCGGAAGGCTCGGTACACATGCCGTACTCGGCCCAGAAGCCGGGCAACATCAAGACTTGCTCGAACCGCCGCACGGCTTCAAAGTTGGCTTGCAGCCAGACTCGCTGGTCGTCGAAGTAATCGAGCATCGAGACCCCGGCCCATCCCGGCAGCCAGGGGCTATCGACAATCAATCCCACCGGCGGCGGATCGAGCGGCTCGCCGTCGATCGTCCGCAGCAACAGTTTCCATTGTGGATCGGTCATGTCGCCTCCGTGCCTTAGGGAAAATAATTGTCGAATTTAGGTGGCACGCCCCTGAGCGTAGCGAAGGGCGTGGTACACGACCAAACCACGCCCTTCGCTACGCTCAGGGACGTGCCACCCCCAGTCGAAAGTGACAGTTATTGATTCGCCGGTCCTTACCGGTCGATGCTTTTCAGCGCGGCGGCGGCCGTGTCGCGGACCATCTCGTTTTTGTCGCGGCTCGCCTCCTTCAGCGCGGGGACGGCGTCCTTTGCCAGCGGCCCCAGGCGTCCCAACGCGATGGCGGCCTCTTGGCGGACACCCGGCTGGGATTCTTTCAGTCCGCGGATCAGCAGCGGAACCGACACTTGGGCGATCTCGGCGGAAGCCGGCTCGATATTGGCCAGCGCCCAGGCGGATGCCAAGGCCATGAACTCGTCCTTGTCGGTCAGCATCTTCTTCAACTCGGGCACGGCCACGGCGGCCGGCTTGCCGATCTTTCCCAGGGCATAGCAGGCGGCGTAGCGGATGTCTTCTTCCGGGTCATTCAGAGCGGCGGCCGCCGTCTGAACGGCCTCGGGCGCGTCGTGGCCGATCGCACCCAAGGCCAACAGGGCCTCGCATCGGGCGGCGATGCTCTTGTCGTTAGCCGCAATGTCGGCCAGCATGGGCACGGCCTCTTTCGCCATCGGTCCCATCCGACCCAAAAGCGATGCGGCCAAAGGACAGACACGATCGATCCGAAGCGATTCGATCAGCAGCGGGACCGCAGGTTTACCCAACCCGGACGCAACGACCAGCAATTCCTCGACGATGTCGTCTTTGGCGGAGATATTGGCGTTTTTGATTGCGGAGAGGATCGAATCCGGAGCCGGCTGCAACTCGACCAGACCCCGCATCGCCAAGCGGCGGACCCGCGGATTCTTGCTCCCTAACGCCGTCGAAAGTAGTGCAACGGCCTTTTCCTTCCGGGCTTCATCCCGCGGTTCGATTTTTGCCAATGCCCAAGTGGAGACGGTTTTCAGGAACGGGTCGGTGCTTTCGCCGCACTTGGTCAACGCCTGTTCGGCCGACTTGGCCTCCGGGCCGATTCTGCCCAAGGCAAAAGCCGCGCCGCAACGGACCGCGGGGGCTTTGTCGTCGAGCGCCTTGACAAGCGCGGGGACGGCCGTCGCGGCCGCCGGGCCGATCGCGCCGAGGGCCAGCGCGGCTTCACGTCGGACCTCCGGCTTCACGGCGGTTTGGATCAACTCGGTCAGCGCCGGCACCGCTTCGGCGGCGTCGGGACCGATATCGGCCAACACCAGGCAGGCCCAGTAGGCCACCTTGTTGTTTTTCAAGGCTTCCACCAGCGCCGGGACCACCGGCTTGCCAAACTCCGCGAGAATCGCAAGCGCGTGTGTACGGGCAGCCGGATCGGCCTTCTCCAGCACCTTGGCCAACAACGGAATCGACACCTTGGGACCGGGACGGATACGGGACCAAGCGCGGAGCGCCATCCGCCGCACCCGCGCATCCGGGTCGACGATCAACGGGGCCAGAGCATCGATGGCCGGCCGGGCCGACGGACCAAAGCGTCCAAGGGCGTGGGCGGCGTGCGCCCGAACCATCGGCGAATCGTCCCGCAACTGCTCGCTCAGGGCCTGGAGGACTTCGAGCGAGGCCTCGCCCCCCTCACCCAGCGAGTCGATGGCTTGGAGGCGGACTTGCTGGTCGCCAGACTTCAAATCCTTGAGCAATTCGGTAACGTCCGTGCCGGCCAAGGCCGATCCTACCGACAATAACCCGACCGCGACGGCAATCAGTACTCTGGACATGATTCATTTCCTTTGCGATGGTTGGTTTTCTGGTTGATTTTCGGGAAATTCAAAAACCCCTTGATGCCTGTGTTAGTTTCCGTGGGATCGAAAAATCCCTCGACACCTGATTGTACCAGGGGGGGAATTGACATACACTAGGGGTTGCATATTATGACTAGTGTCGTGGATAAGACTCTTGCTCCCTCAACAGGGTGCGATTGAAAAACAGGATTTTCCGCTAGTTCAGCCCCATCCGGTAATAGTGTACGGGAACGGGTTCGGCCAATCAAGGAGCAATGCCATGAAAACCGTGCTTTATGTGTTGGTTTCGATCGTGGTCGCGGCGGCGTTCGTTCAAGCTCGGACGTATGCGCCGGGCGGCGGCTCCCGTTCGCGGCCGTATCATCCTCCGTCTTACTACGGCGGATCTCCGTACTCCTACCATTCCTCGACCGCCGCGGAAGGAGCCGCCCGAGGAATGGGAGAAGTGATCCGCTCTCAGGGGCAATACAACCTTAAAACCTCGGAGGCCGCGATCAATCTCGGCAAGGCCCAGAAACAGAAAATTGAGAATAAAGAGCAGTGGACAAGCACGTATTTCCAGATGCGCGACATCAACAAACAGCACCGGGACGCCGAATTGAAACGCCGCCGCGGCAATCCCGAGGATTGGATCCGTTATGCCCAGGCAGGAAAACCCAAGTCCCTGAGTAGTAGCGAACTGAACGCCGTGACGGGCGAGATCCGTTGGCCGATGCTGTTGACCGCGAAGGGTTTCGACGCGCAGCGAGCCGAGTTGCAAAGCATGTTCACCGCCCGCGCCTATAACGGCGTACTCAGCGCCGAGGACTTCAGCGAGACCTCGCAGTTGATCGACCAGATGATCGCCACGCTGAAGGACGGCATCGGCGACGTTCCGGCTCAGCAGTACATTACGGCGAAGAAGTTTTTGGAGAGCCTCGCCTACGCGGCGGGTCGGCCTGCCGCGTGAACGGCATGCAAGCATGTCGGCTGTTGAGTGTCAATTTTTCAATGTCATATGTTTAGCAGCCGCCGGCACGGCGGCTTGCGGCAGAACAAGGGCCGCCGTGCCGGCGGCCGCTAAACGGTCGCGGCTCTATGGTGCCTCGATCGCGTCGCGGGCACGACGAACGGCATCGGCGGCCCAGGGCTTCTCGGCGTAGAGAATCACTACCGCCCGATACATTTCCTTGGCCCGATCGGGATCGCTCGTCAACAGCGCATCGGCGGCGTCGAGGCGTTCGTTGAGCAGGTCGAGTTGCTCGGCCACGAATTTCCCGGTCTCTTTTTTGAGTTTTTCCAACTGGCGTCGCGCCAGAATCAGGCACTGCCCGGTGGGTTCGGCGTCGTCCCCCGGCCTGCCGAACAGATCGACGATCGCCCGAAGCCTCGTCGCGCCCAACTCCTTATCGAGACGGATGTAGCGGATGGCTTCGAGGTAGGCCCGCTCGATGGGTTGCAGGTTGTCGGCGCCCCCCAGGCCCTTCAGTCGCCGCTCGAACTTGCGTTCCAACTTGTGGAGGTCGATTTCCCGCTCAAAACCCCGCAGCTCGACGGCGCGAGGGTCGTTTGAGTAGCGGTTTAGAAACTCGCGGATATCGCCATCGGCCCGGACGATCGACGCGATCGAACCGCCGGCGGTTTCGGCTTTGATGCGGTTGTAGAGCGAATCGGCCGTCGGCGGCTGGAGGAACCACCAGATGGTCAGTCCGACCAACAGCAGCGCGCCGGCCAAAGCCCCAGTCTGCCACGAGATCATCGCCGGTCGAGGCTCGTCTTCCTCAATTTGCCCCAACTCGTCCTCGCTAACCTCGACGAAACGGCTGGCCGGCGGCGGCGGTTTATCGGCCGCGGGCGGCGCCGCTGACCCGGTCGGCAGCGATTTCGGCGGTATCGAAGCGCCCCGATTGCCTCCGGCCGGAGTAAGCTCTTGCGTGACCGGGACGTCGTCCACCGACGGATTTGTGCCGGCCGACTCCGACCCGGCTGCCGATTGCTGGGTAAAGAACCAACCGGGGTCGGCCGCCAACGTTTCCGGGCCGAGACTGAGCGCATGCAACATCGCCTCGAGCCGCCGGGAAAGAATATCGGCGTTGGATATCCGCCGGCCGGGGTCTTTCTCCAGCAGTTCGCCGAGGATGTGCTCCAATTCGGCTGGTGTGTCGGGCGCATGTTTTCGCACCGGCTCCGGCTGCTCGAGGCGATGTTTGTGCAGCAACTCGGGTAGCGATTTGCCGCGGAACACCGGCCGGCGGGCAAGCAGGGCGTACAGCAACGCGCCAAGGCTGTAGAGGTCGGAGCGAGCATCCACGGACCGACCCTCGGCCTGTTCCGGGGCCATGTATTCCGCCGTACCTAGCACGTTGCCCACGATGGTCAAACGAGTGTAGCCGAAAAGCCGCGCAATGCCGAAGTCGGAGAGTTTTACGCTGCCGTCGGCGGCGGCCAGCAGCAGGTTGCCGGGCTTGATGTCGCGGTGGATGACGCCGCGGTCGTGGGCGTGGCGGAGCGCACGGCACGTCTCGATGCCGATCCGCGTCACCTCACGCCAGTCGAAACGTCGCCCTTGCCGCAATTCCTCTTCAAGACTGTTGCCGACGACCAACTCCATCGAATAGAACAGATGGCCCTCTTGCTCGCCGAAGCCGAACAGCCGGACGATGTTCGGGTGGTTTAGCTTGCGGAGGGTCTCGATTTCGGCCTCGAAGCGGACCCGGAACCCCTCTTCTTGCGCCAAGGCGGCAGAGAGTAGTTTGACCGCGGCCTTCTCGCCCGTCTCGCGATGGACCGCCTCGTACACGGTACCCATCCCGCCGCGACCGAGTTTGCCGACAATCTGGTAAGGTCCGAGCCGTTCAAATTCCATGGGAGCAATGGATTGGGGATTAGATAACCGAAGGCCGCCAGTTTAACGCGCCGCCACGTGCAACGCCAGCTTGAGGTGCTATTGGTGGGGTTTGCTTTGCGCAATTGGTATGACCCGGAGAATCGGAAAATCTTTCCTAAAAGGGAGAAGTTCACACGATTCTCCAGCCGAAAATAGCGATAACAGAGAGGGAACCCGAGTTATCGGGTTAGGGTCTATCGGTCCAGCCACGTCTTGACGGCGGTTTCACACGCCGTTTTGGTTCTCCCGATGGCAAAAAAAGGTTAAGCAAGGAGATATTCGATGGTAGGCCCTGCCGGATTGATGGCCTTATGGATGATTGCAGCGACGCCGGCCAGCGCGATGTTCGACGTCGATGGCCGAAACGACGAGGTGAAGCAAGCGATCCTCCGGAACGAAGTTTTCGTTCGAGGCGAGCGGGCAGGGGGGGTGTGGAACGCGCCGCTGCCTCCGCCACGAGTGTTGCCCTACGATCCGGCCTACGAAAGCGCGGGGCCGGTGCCGCGGCCGAGCAGCGAAGGCATACCCGGGCTGCCGCCGGTCGAGGAGACTCCCAAACCGCCTCCTCCGCCACCGCAAAAAATTATTGAACGGCGCGACATCATAAGCCACGACGAAGACTTCGGCGAGGCATTTTGTTCGGACGAGGGCGCGGGCGATCCGTGCGGTTACGATTGCGGGAGTTGCCCCGGCCGCCGTGGTTTCCGCGGATGGTTAGACGGCGTCTGCTGGGAGGGATGGCTCGACCAGGGATTCACGCTCAACACGCTCAGCCCGCGAAACCGGACCAACGGACCGGTGACTTTCAACGACCGCTCGAACGATTACCAACTCAACCAGCTTTACATGCGGCTCGTGCGCGACGTGGACTCGGAAGGTTGTGCCTGGGACGTCGGCGGACGGGTGGACCTGCTATACGGCACCGATTCGATTTACGTCGCTGCCCGAGGGCTGGAGGTCCGCGGCGACCTTTCGCCTAAGTGGAACGCCCAACGCTACGGCCTGGCTATGCCGCAATGCTACATGGAGGTCCATGCCCCGTGGGGAAACGGCCTGAACATGAAGCTGGGCCATTTTTATTCGATCCTCGGCTATGAGTCCGTCGAAGCGCCCAAAAACTTTTTCTACTCTCATTCCTACCTCTTTCAATACGAGCCGTTCACCGAAACCGGATTTCTCGGCGAGACAAGGTTGGGCGATTTCACGATCCAGGCCGGCATGACGCGCGGGTTCAACAATTGGGAGGACAACAACAACGACATGGGGTTCCTCGGCGGCATCAATTGGGCCAGCCGCAACCGGCGGACGAAAATCGCCCTCGGCGTCGACGCCGCCCGCGAACAGGCAGACCCCAGCACCAACGTCAGTTCCGTCTACAGTCTGGTATTTCAGCAGAAACTCGGGCGGAGTTGGGAGTGCGTCTTGCAGCACGATTACGGCAGCGAGCCGGGGGCGGGTATCGACCGCTCGACCGCAAAATGGTACGGATTGGACACTTACCTGTTCTACACGATCAACGACCGCTGGAAGGCGGGAATGAGGTTTGAGTGGTTCCGCGACGAAGGGGGCGCCCGTGTACCGGGCGCAAACCGGACCGCCGATTATTTCGGGCTTAGTTCCGGAGTGAACTGGGCGCCCAGCGACCGGCTGATCGTCCGTTCGGAACTGCGTTGGGACTGGACCGGCACGTCCGGCTATTCTCCCTTCGGCGACGGAACCCGCTCCAACCAAGTCCTGTTGAATTGCGACGTAATCATGCGATTTTAGCGGACCAACCAACGCTTGCGCTTTGGGTTGGTGTTCGACCGGCGAGAAACGCCGGCTAGCTCAATGGGAGCATACACATCGTGGACTCGATAGAAAAACAACCGGCACGGTCGGGACATACGCTGGGGCTTGTGAGTATTCTGGCGGGCGTATTGCTGGCCATCGGCGTTGGGGTGGTCTGGGGACGGACAATGTGGATGGCCTCGGGCGGGCCCGACCGGGCTATAGAGGAACTGGACAAAACTGTTCGGCAGAAAGAGCAATTCGCCCGGCAAGCCGAAGAGGCGGGCAACCAGAAGGAAGCCGATCGGCTGCGCGGTCAAATACCACTGGTGCAAAAAGAGATCGAACGCAGCGAAGAGTTCAGACGCCAGGCGGAACAGGCCGAGCTTGGGTTCGCGCGGAACGCCTTCGAGGTGATCCGCTTCTGCGGCGATGTCTTTTTGCGAATGTTGCTGATGATCGTGGTCCCGCTGGTCGTGACCAGCATGATCTGCGGCATCACCTCGTTGGGCGACATGAGCCGGATGGGCAAGGTGGGACTCTGGACTTTTGCCTACTACCTGATCACCGGCGCGGCGGCCGTCGTGTTGGGAATTGCTCTGGTCGAGATCATTCAGCCGGGCGTCGGCATGGACGATACCTTCGCCTACGTCGACGAGAGCCTGCTCGGCCGGCAGGAATCCTCGGTTGTCGGCACTGTGCTGGAAGTGATCCGCGGCCGGCCGGACGACCCAGCCAGCGGCCTGATCCCAGAAAACATTCTCGCGGCGGCGAGCGATACGAACATCTTGGCGGTGATCCTCTTTTCGCTCCTCTTCGGAGGCGCCTTGACCACCTTGGGCGAGAAGGGCAAACCGGCCGTCAATTTCTTCCGGGCCGCGAACGAGGCCATCATGAAGGTGGTTCGCTTGGTTCTCTTCTTCGCTCCGGTCGGCATTTTCGGCTTGATCGCCACGAGGATCGTCCTCAGCGGCGGCGGCCAGGCGCTGGCGGTGGAAGGAGAACGGCTCGGCTGGTTCGTGCTGACCGTCACGCTCGGACTGGCCATCCATGCGGTCGTGCTCGGTCTATTGCTGCTGGTGCTCGGGCGGCGCAACCCCCTGCGGTATTTCTACACGATGGGACGCGCACTGTTGACTGCCCTTAGCACGTCCAGTTCGTCGGCCACGCTGCCGGTCACGATGGAATGCGCCGAGGAAGCCGGAGTATCGCAACGGGCGACCGGATTCGTGCTGCCGCTGGGGGCGACCATCAACATGGACGGCACCGCGCTGTACGAAGCCACGGCCGCGATCTTCATTGCCCAATCGGCCGGCATTCCGCTGAGCGGCGCCGCGCTGGTCGTCGTCTTTCTGACGGCCACGTTGGCGGCCATCGGAGCGCCGGGTATACCCGAGGCGGGGCTGGTCACGCTGCTGATCGTCCTGGCGGCCGTCGGTTTGCCGGCGGCAGGCATCGGCACGATTCTAGCGATCGACTGGTTTCTCGACCGCCAGCGCACGGCGGTCAACGTTTTCGGAGACGCGGTCGGCGCGGCGGTGATCGATCGATGGCTGAAAAAACAATAAGTGGCCGTCGCGGGGCCTCGGTTGACCGTCCCTTCGTCGGCCGCTATACTGCGGTTTTCACTCCGTTGTAGCCCTCCGCGTAATTCATCACGCCGCAAGTTCACCTCTTTGCGACAGGAGAAATCATCATGCTGCTCCACCGAGGATTGCTGTTTTGTCTGCTGTGCGCGCCGGCCGTCGCGACGGTTCGCGCGGAACCGCCGACACCGGCGACTATTATTGCGGTGAGTGGCGGCTCGTTTGCCGAAAGGCTGGCCGCCAAGGAGGTCCGTCGCTACGTCTACCTGCGGACCGGCAAGTTGCTGCCGATCACAACCGACATAAAAGCCGCCGGCGGCGCGATTGTGGTCGGCGCGAAAGACCGGCCGGTGGTGCGAAACCTCCTGTCCGACGCGAAATTGAAAAAGCGGGTTGAAGAGTTGGCGGCGGAGCAATACATCCTCAAGACGCTCCCACGGGACGGACGGCCCGTGCTGCTGGTCGCCGGCGGCGACGGAATCGGCACACTCTACGGCGCGTATCGCCTGGCCGAACATCTGGGCGTGCGGTTCTACTTGCACGGCGACATGGTGCCCGATAGGCGGATACCGCTCGAGATGCCCACTCTCGACGAGACCCGCAAGCCGCTGTTCGCGCTGCGCGGCATACAGCCGTTTCACGATTTCCCCGAGGGGCCCGATTGGTGGACCCGCGACGGATACAAGGCCGTCCTTGGCCAGTTGCCGAAACTGGGGATGAACTTTTTTGGGCTGCACTGCTATCCCCAGGGCGGCGTGGGGCCGGAGCCTCTGGTGTGGATTGGCCCGCCGGAGGAGATCGCCCTCGACGGCAAGGTGAAAGCGAGCTATCCCTCTCGGCACTTCACCGCCGGCAACCTTACCGGCTCGTGGGCGTATCGTCCTGGAAAGACCGGCGACTACGTCTTCGGCGCCGCCGACCTGTTCGACCGCGACGACTACGGCGCCGACTACATGCGCCACACCTATCCGTGGACGAAGATGTCGTCCGAGCAGTGCAACGCCCTGTTCGACCGGATGGGGGAGTTCCTCGACGACGTGTTTACTTTCGCCCGGCGTATGGGCATCAAGACTTGCATCGGCACGGAAACGCCGTTGACGATTCCCACGTCGGTGAAAGAGCGGCTGCAGGCGGCGGGCAAGAACCCGACGGATCCGGCCGTGGTGCAAGAGGTTTACGAGGGGATGTTCCGGCGAATCGCCAAAATTCATCCGCTGGACTACTACTGGCTCTGGACGTCGGAGGGCTGGACGTGGACGACTAACACGCTGCTGCTGAAGGCGGTGGAGCAGCAGCAGATCGACGCCGTGGCGGCCGATTTCCGCGCGGCGATCGCGGCGGCGAAGAAAGTCAAACCGCCGTTTACGCTGGCCACCTGCGGCTGGGTGCTTGGCCCGCCGCAAAGCCCGGCGCTGTTCGACGAGTTACTACCGAAGGACATGCCGATGAGTTGCATCAACCGCAAGGTAGGCAAGACGCCGGTCGAGCCGGGATTCGCCAAGATCAAGGGGCGGCCTAAGTGGGCCGTCCCCTGGCTGGAAGACGATCCCGCGATGACCGCGCCGCAGCTTTGGGCCGGACGCATGCGCCGCGACGCCGCCGACGCCTTGAAATACGGCTGCACGGGGCTATTGGGAATCCACTGGCGCACACGAATACTCGCACCAAACGTATCCGCGCTGGCCAAGGCCGCATGGGACCAGACGGGCTGGACAGGTCAGCCAAGGCCGGACGCCGACGGAAAGCCAAGGTTCGCGCCGGCGGCCGACTTCTACGCCGACTGGGCACGCGCTGAGTTCGGCCCGGAGGCGGCCCAACCGATTGCCGCGATCTTCACCCGGCTGGACGGCAACTTGCCGCGACCGGCGCAGTGGTTTAAAGGGCCGGGAGCTATCCGTCCCGACAACCGTCCTTGGCGCGAGGTGCATAAGGAATACGCCTTCGTCGACGAGTTGGCGGCACTACGGCCACGGATCGAAGGGCCGGGCAACCTCGAACGATTCGACTACTGGCTGAACAACTTCCGTTACCTACGTTCGATCGCCGAAGTACGATGCGTTTGGAGCCGGTTCAACGCCGCTCTCGACAAGGCCAAGGCGGAAACGAATCCCGAGACCCGGAAGGAGCTTGCCCGGGAGTTGGCCCTGCCGGCCCGGAAGGAACTGGTGGCGGCGTTTGCCGAGCTTCATCGGCATCTGTTGACCACGGTCACTAACCCCGGGGAGATGGGCAACGTGTGCAATTGGCAGCAACAGACGCTGCCGGTGTTGCTAACGGATCCCGGTCGGGAGTTGGCCAAGCTGCTGGGCGAGGATCTGCCGGCCGATGCGATGCCGTCGAAGCAATACGCCGGCCCGCCGCGGTTGTTCGTGCCTGAAGTCCGCACCAGCCTCGTTGCCGGGGAGCCGCTGAAGCTGACGGTAATCGTATTGGGAGAAAAGCCGCAAGCGGCGGAACTATATTGGCGACCGCTGGGGCCGGGTGAATATGCCAAAGTCCCGCTGAAGCACGTTGCTCGCGGCGTCTACACGGTCACGCTGCCGCCCGAGGCGGTCAAGGACGACTTCGAGTATTACGTTCGGGCCACGGTCGGCGGCCGGCCGTTGGTGTTTCCGCCGACGGCCCCGGCACTGAATCAGACGGTGGTGGTCGTGGGAGGATAGACCCGCATTTCTTACCACACGGGGGCAATCGACAACAGTGTGTCAGGTGGGGCAGACATTCCTGTCTGCCCTGTTTACCGGATTTTTCGGGCAGACAGGAATGTCTGCCCCACCTTGGTGAGAAATGCGGGTAGGCGCCGTGACACTCACCCCTTGTCCTTCAACCAACTCCGTTCGATTTCTTCAAGCGTTTTGCCCTTGGTCTCCGGCACCCAACGCCAGACGAAGACCACGCTGACGGCGCAGAAGGCGGCATATATCCAAAATGGGAATCCGTGGTTAAACCGCTCGACCAGACACTGGCTCTCGTCCATGAGGGTGAACGTTTGGGTCACAAGGTAATTGGCCACCCAAAGGCAAACCGTGGCGATTGCCATCGCCCGGCCGCGGATGCCAGTGGGAAAGATTTCCGCCATAATCACCCAGGTAACCGGCCCCACTGAAAGGGCGAAGCAAGCGATATAGCCGAAAATAAAGGTGATTGTCCAGACCTCGGTGCGTTGCCAATAGGCCGCCAATCCCATCGCCAGCAGGCAGACGCCCATGCCCGTGGCGCCCACCAGCATCAACGGCTTGCGACCGAGCCGGTCGACCGTCCAGATGGCGAGGATGGTGAAAGCCAAGTTTACTGCCCCAACCAGCACGGTTTGCATAAGGGCGACGTTGGTTCCTGATCCCATTTTTTTGAAAATCTCGGGCGCGAAATACAGAAACACGTTGATTCCCGTGACCTGTTGCAACACCGCCAGGGTGACGCCGATCAGCAGCACGGTGCGCATGCCAGGCTTGAAGAGTTGAGTTATCGAGCCGGTCTCCCGCGCCAGGGCGTCCTGAATTTCGGTCATTTCGTTGCGGGCGTGCCGCGTGCCGCCCACGCGGGCAAGGACCGTCAGGGCTTGGCTTTTGCGGCTCTGCTTGACCAGCCATCGCGGGCTTTCCGGCACAAAAAGCAGCAAGACAAAGAACAACGTGGCCGGCAATGTTTCGGAAGCAAACATCCACCGCCATCCGTACAAAACGTTCCACGAACCGTCCACGGCGCCGCCGCTCCGGTCCGCGAAGGCACCGTATTCGGCGATGAAGTAATTGAGGAAATAGGCCGCTAGAATTCCCGTAACGATGGCGAACTGGTTGATGGAGATCATCCGCCCGCGGATACGCGCGGGTGAAATTTCGGCAATATACATCGGCGAGGTCATCGAAGCGGCGCCGACGCCCAACCCGCCGATAACGCGGAAGAAAACGAACTCGGTGAAGGTCCGCGGCAGCGCCGTGCCGACCGCGGAGACAAAGAACAGCACGGCCGAGGCGATCAGCACTCCGCGTCGTCCGAAGCGGTCGCTTAACGCGCCGGCCATCGCGGCCCCCAGCGCGCAGCCGAGCAACGCGCAGGCCGCCGCCCAGCCCTTCCACAACTGGGGATCGAGCTCGAAGTGTTCGGAGAGAAAACCGATGGCCCCGGAGATGACCGCGGTGTCGTAACCGAACAGGAGTCCGCCCAGCGCGGCCACCAAGGTCAGCAGGAATACATAAACCATGCTGCCGTCACGGTGCTCCACTGAAGATGTCATGGCAATTCCTCCCAAACGACCCGACGGCGGGGCTTTCAGTCCACCAATTCCTTCTCGATCTCTTCCAAGGTCTTTCCTTTGGTTTCCGGCAGGCAGCGGGCGGTGAACAACAGACCCGCGGCGCAGATCACGCCGTAAATCAAGAACGTGTAACCGGTGCCGAGACTCTCGACCAACAAGGGGAACGTAAAGGTCAGTATGAAGCACGCCGACCAAAGGGAGAATACTGAAATGGACATCGCCGCGCCGCGTATCCGGTTCGGAAAGATTTCCGAGAGGACTACCCAAATGACCGGCGCCAGCGAGAGGGCGTAGATGCCGATCGCCGTCAGCGTCAGCACGAGGATAAAAACGCCGCCCTGGCCGGTGATGTAACTGGCGCCGATCAAGACGTGGATCAGGGCCAGACCGGCGAATCCGATCAACATGAGGATCCGTCGGCCGAAGCGATCGACGCAAGCCAGCGCGACCACGGTGAACGTAAGGTTCACCGCTCCGATGATGATGATGTTCATCAGAGCGGCGGAAACCGTGTACCCGGCGTCGCGGAACAGATCGGCCGCGTAGTAGAAGATCACGTTCATGCCGCACCATTGCTGGAGGATCGCAAAAATGACGCCGACGGCGATAATCCACCGCAGCTTCGGCTCCAACAGATCCCGAAAGTTCACTTTCTCGATCTCGCCGACCAGCGTCCCCTCAATGCTGGCCGTTTCCCGATCGGCGAACTCACGGCCGCCGATCCGCGTCAGCACCACGTGGGCCTGGGACGAGCGGCCGTTTTTGACCAGCCACCGAGGACTTTCGGGGACGAAGAACATCAAGACGAAAAACAAGCACGCCGGCAGGGCGGTCACCCCGAACATCCACCGCCAACCGGACGTGACGTTCAGCGGAGTCATTTCGCGTCCGACCACTTCCAGCACCAGTTTATCGTCGGTGTTGACTGGGGCCTTTGCCTGCTCCGAATAAATTTCCTTGACGATTGCGACGGTGCCTTCGTAGTCCAGTTTTCCCGAGCGGCGGGCGGCCAGATCGGTGAACTCCTCGATAAACCGCCGGCGATCCTTTTCCTTGACCTGCCAGGCAAGCTCTTCAGCGACTCGGGGCGCGTTCCATCCCGATTCGGAAACCGGGGCCTCGGCAAGTATTTTCACATCGGCGTTGCGTGTGATTTGGTCGATGCCGAAGTTTACTACCTGCGCCAACAGGATTCCCAACACGATGGTCAATTGGTTCATGGCCACCAATCTGCCGCGGACGGCCGCGGGCGCTACTTCGGCGATGTACATCGGCGAGAGGATCGAGGCCATCCCGATGGCTACCCCGCCGGCGATTCGCCAGAAGTTGAACGCCCAAAATGCGTCGACCATCGCGGTGCCCAGCGCGGAGACCACGAACACCAGCGCGGCGAGGATTAAGAGCCGTTTGCGACCGAAGCGATCGCTCAGCACACCGGAAAGCACGGCCCCGATCAGACAGCCGAGCAGCGCGCTGGCCATTGCCCAGCCCTGCTTCCAGGCGGTAGTCAGGGAGAAAAGCCGCTCGTAAAACGGCTTTGTGCCACCGATGACGATCCAGTCGTAGCCGAACATCAGCCCCCCCAGGGCTGCCACGAGCGAAATCGCCCAGACGTATCTCATGTTGTATTGGGGGCGGAACGGGGCCGGTTCGGAAGGAATCGCCATTCATTTGCTCCTTTAGCATGGTGAATTACTTCGCCCATACTATCCGCAAACGGCGGTGTTTGACAAGAGGCCGCGGCAAGGGAATTCGGACTGCGCTTCGCTTGTCCCACCCTACTTGTCGCAACAAAAACTATTTACAATAGGAGGACATTCTGGCCTGGAACGATACATAAACACCCCAATCGCAAGGTTCCCAAAATGAACTCGCGCGAACGATTCCTGGCGGCCCTAGACGGCAAAATGCCGGATCGAGTGCCCGTGACGCTATTTATCTGCGATCAAGGCCATTTCCTTAACCAACTTTATCCCGACGTCGATCCCTGGGATTTCGAGACGTTGCAGTTGAAAGTCATCGAGATTCAACGGCAGTTCGGCGTTGATGTATTCGTCCGAATGCTCTTCGGGCTGAACGATCCGCTCTCGATCCACATGGGCGGGCTGAACGTCTCGCAGCAGACCGACCGTTGGGAAGTCCGCACCGAGGAGTCGCAGCGCGGCGACACGACCGTCTGGAAATCGACCATTCGCACTCCCGACGGCACGCTCACGCAAGAGTTCTCGCGCAACCAGCAGCGGCCGGGCACCTTCGTCTACGCCTGCACGAAGAAGCCGATCAAAACTCCCGCCGACCTGGAGATCGCCGTCAAGCACGAGCCGCCCATGCCCGAGTCGTTCAGGCAAAACGCCAAGCGGCGCGTCGCGCGGATCAAGGAGGCGCTGGGCAACGACGGAATCCTTGGCTCGTGGTCGCCACACGGACCGTTCAACAACGCCTCGCTGCTGATCGACCACAACGAATTGTACAGCCTCTTCCTGACGGACTACGAATTTTACGAACGCCTGATGCGGTTCGCCATGAACCGGATTCTGGACTACGCCCGGGCAATGGACGAGGCCGGTGTGGACGTGCATTGCGTGGGCGGAAACGTCCCCGGCGGCTTCCTCGGCAAAAAAACTTACGACCGCTACATCCTCCCGTTCGAGCGGGAATACATTTCCTTCGTGCAGCAAAACGGCACGCCGGCAATGTACCACAACTGCGGCCAGATCATGAATCTGGCCGAGTCCTACGTGGACCTCGGCGTACGGGTGGTCGAGCCGTTCTCGCCGCCGCCGCTGGGCGACGCGGACCTTGCCCACGCAAAATCCATCGTTGACGGCCGCTACGTCATCCTCAGCGGCATCGACCAGGTAAACGTCCTGCAAAAGGGGACCGTGGATCAGGTGCGGCGGGCGACGGAACAAGCCATCCTTGCCGGCAAGCCGGGCGGCGGTTTCATTCTACAGCCGGTCGATTTCCTCGAATACGGCACACCGACCGAAAACGTCGAGGCCTACGTGGCCGCCGCCCTGGAACACGCCGCATATTGACGGGGTTTCCGGCCGCGTTTACAATTTCTGCATTCCTTGCGTCCACCGATCCGAAAACTGGTCATCCAATCGATAGGATTTTTTCATGTCGAATTCCGCTGCCCCCGCCGGCGCAAAGCGCCATGTCGACCCGGTTGTATCCAGCGCGGTGCTTCTTCCGTGGATTCTCATTACCTGTTGCTTTGCCCTGTGGGGATTCGCCAACGACATCACCAATCCGATGGTGAAGGCATTTCCGAAGATATTTCAGTTGAGCGCGTTCAAGGGATCGTTGGTTCAATTCGCGTTTTACGGCGGCTACTGCATGGCGGCGTTTCCCGCCGCCCTATTTATTAGAAAGTATTCCTTCAAGGCCGGCATTCTCGCCGGTCTGGCGCTGTACGCCACCGGAACATTGCTCTTTATTCCGGCCAGTCTAGCGACACTTTTCTGGCCGTTTTTAATCGCCTTCTTCATCATGACTTGCGGCCTGTCCTTTCTCGAAACGAGCGCGAATCCGTTCATCTTGTCGATGGGTTCAGAGGAGACCTCCACACGACGGTTGAACTTTTCGCAGGCGTTCAATCCGTTCGGCTCGCTGATGGGCATGTTCGTCGCGGGACAGTTGATCATAGCCCAAATGAATTCCGCCACGGCCGAACAACGTGCGGCGATGACTGCCGACGAGCTAAGGCAGGTCACCGTCAGCGATCTGTCTATTATTCGGACGCCTTACGTGAGCCTCGGCATTATAATCCTGGTGTTTTTCGTTCTGATCGCCCTTGCGAAAATGCCTCGCTCCCAAGACAAAACGCAGGGGGAAAATTTGGGGGCTTCGCTCGGTCGGTTGCTGCGAAACAAGAAATACATTGAAGGCGTGCTGGCTCAATTCTTCTACGTCGGCGCGCAAATCATGTGCTGGACGTTCATCATCCATTACGGTACGCGGCTCTTTACGTCGCCGGCTTACGGGATGGGAGTGCAAGAGGCCGAAGTCCGCTCTCAGTATTACAACATCGTGGCAATGGTCATCTTCTGCACCAGCCGGTTCATTTGCACGTTCCTGCTGCGGTATATCAAGCCCGGCGCGTTGCTGATGATCCTGGCCCTCGGCGGCATCGGTTTGATCGCATGCACAATTTCCATCCAGAACATCGTCGGACTCTATTGCCTGGTGGGCACCTCGGCCTGCATGTCGCTGATGTTCCCAACGATCTACGGGATAGCGCTGAAGGGGCTGGGCGAAGACGCCAAAATAGGCGCCGCGGGGCTTATCATGGCCATTCTCGGCGGTGCGGTGTTTCCCCCGCTTCAGGCTGCCATAATCGACTTGAAAAACATCAGCATCGGATCGCTCACGATGCCCGCGGTACACGCCTCGTTCGTCCTGCCGCTGGTCTGTTTCATCGTAATCGCGATATACGGCTTCCGAACGCATAAATTCCATCTCGACTAAGTGGTCGATGTATATTCCCTAACAGCCCCCTGTGAACGGTTGCCATCGGCACTAACCACTAACCACTCCACTATCCAATGAATTCCCGTCAACGCGTAGAAACCGCCCTGAAACACCAACAGCCGGACCGCGTTCCCCTGGACCTCGGCGCCACTCCGACCTCGGGCATGCACGTCAGCAGCGTGTACCGGCTCCGTCAGGCACTGAAACTTGATCCGCCGGGTACGCCGGTTAAAGTGGTCGAGGCCTACCAGATGCTCGGCGAAATCGCCCCCGATCTGCTCGACGCGTTGGGGGTGGACACCGTCGGCTTGGGAGGCGCCAAGTCGTTCTTCGGATTCCGATACGACAATTGGAAGCCGTGGACCACCTTCGACGGCACACCAGTGCTGGTTCCCGGTGGATTCAACACCGAGACGGAACCGAACGGCGACATCCTCATGTATCCCGAGAATGATCGGTCGTTGGCCCCCAGCGGCCGGATGCCCAAGGGCGGGCTCTACTTCGACTCCATCGTCCGCCAACAGCCGATCGACGACGAAAAACTCAACGTCGAGGACAACCTGGAGGAATTCGGCCCGATCACGGACGATCTGCTCCAGCACTTCGCCGGCGAGGCCGACCGGCTGCATCGCGAGAGCGATCGGGCGATCGCGGCCAATTTCGGCGGCACGGCCTTCGGCGACATCGCCCTGGTCCCCGCCCCCTGGCTGCGGAACCCCAAAGGCATCCGCGACATCGCCGAGTGGTATATGAGCACGGTGACCCGGTTCGATTACATCTACGAGTTGTTCACCCGCCAGTGCGACATCGCCCTGGGAAACTTGGCGAAAATTTACGACGCCGTGGGCGACCGTGTCTCGGTGGTGTTTCTCACGGGCACCGATTTCGGCACGCAAAGCGGGCCGTTCATCAGTCCGGCCAGCTACCGAAAACTGTATCAGCCGTTCCACGCCCAAGTGAACGATTGGGTCCACCAACACACGCAATGGAAGACGTTCATTCACTCCTGCGGTTCGATCGTCGCCCTACTGCCCGACATCATCGAATCCGGGTTCGACGTCCTCAATCCGGTGCAGTGTTCGGCCGCCGGCATGGACCCGCGGACGCTCAAGGATCAGTTTGGCGATAAAATCACGTTCTGGGGCGGCGGCGTGGACACGCAGAAGACGCTCCCCTTTGGCACGCCCGAGGAAATTCGAGAGCAGGTCCGCGAACGGATCGAGATTTTCGGCCGTAGCGGCGGGTTCGTTTTCAACACGGTCCACAACGTCCAGGCCGGTCCGCCGGCCGAAAATCTGCTGGCCCTCTACGAAGCCGTACGGGATTTTCGGTAGCGCGGCATTTAGCCCCGGTGTATTCACCTCGTTGTTTTACACAAATGGTTGTGCGGTGATTCGTCCCGGAGGGACGGGTGACAATAGCCCAGCAGTTCACAGGATTATGCAAATGCTATCACTGCTATCATATTGGTGTTGAAAAATAGGGACTTACGTCAACGGTTGTGATGATCATCATTCCAGGTTTTTATGAAAATTGCTAAACTGGCATGACAAA
>CBDAFL010000321.1:0-1126 GCA_965195225.1 uncultured Thermoguttaceae bacterium | reverse complement strand
TGTGTTCATGGTTGGGGCTATCGGTCTATTTCTCCAGCGACACGGGCAAGCGACGCCGTACGAATTGTCGAAGGTAGCCGATGTCACAGAGAATCAGGTTCGCGACTACATAAACAGCGCTGCTCATCTGTCTTTCGGTCCGGAGGGCCGTTGGGTTCGCCGAGGATCGCAATGATCTGCCAATACTGTGGCGGCGAAACGCCACGCGGCGACCCGAGCGATCACTATTGCACGATCTGCGGCGCCGACCCGGACAACCCGGAATGGCTCGCGCATAAGGACGAGGCGGCGGATAACGAGCGACGAACTAGGGAGGTGAAGTGATGCCAAAGGTACTCAAGCGAGGCATAGTTGTCGGCCCCAAAACGCTAATGGTCGGCGAATGTCGCAACTGTAAATCAATTATCGAAGCGAGGAGGAACGAGTTCAAAGGCCCGGACGGCGGCTGCGAATCCATGCATATCGTGTGTCCGGTTTGCCACTGGGCGATTCCGCAAACCAAATGTAAGGCCAAACTAGGCGAGGTGAAGTGATGAGCGACAAAATGCGATGGAGATGGGGCGACACGAATCCTATGATCGCGGCGGTCGATGCGATGACCGTGGTTGAAATCGGAGACCTGCTATGGCAGGACGTTGATGACGCCAAGCCGGCATCCTCCCAAGTCCACCAGGGACCCCTGGCGGTCAACCAGGATCTGTTTGCCGACAAGTTTCTGGGCGTTGCCATGCAGCGAAGCCGCGCCGGCGACACCGAGGCGATTCGCGTGGCCACCACCGGCGTGTTTGAGTTTGAGTGCCCCCCAAATACTTTCGAGTTAGGCGACTCGATTGGGGCCGCTGAAGTCCTTAGTGGCACGAAGCTGGCAAACCAAGGGGTGATCGGCGTAACCGACAGTGCCAACGCAATTGCCCGAGTGGCTAAGCGAGAGGCGGCCGTGGCGACCAGCGTGTTGATCGACATTCGTTCGACCGTGATGACCGACGGCATACAGGGACGCGATCGATCAACAGCCGGCGCACTGCGCGAGCATCATCAACCGGCCTCGCCGGAGATTGCTGCAGCATTGCAAGCCGCGGCCGAGGCGTTCAAGGATTATTTACCACCACCCACGGAGACCAACACA
>CBDAFL010000320.1:0-9919 GCA_965195225.1 uncultured Thermoguttaceae bacterium | reverse complement strand
ATAGGGACTTACGTCAACGGTTGTGATGATCATCATTTCAGATTTTTATGAAAATTGTTGAACTGGCATGACAAGCTCCGTTGTGGCAAGTGTTTTTCTGCTATCGTTGCTAGCGGATGCATAATCCTGTTTATCGCTGGGTCGAAAGGAGGGAACGGAATCTGCTCGTCCCGTAGGGACGGTTGGAAACGTGTCTGGCGCCAACGATTCGGCCGTCCCTACGGGACTTGGCTCCTCCAGGCTGCCCATCTTCCCAGCAGTAAACTGCTGGGCTATTGCCAAACGTCCCTCCGGGACGAATAATCGCACAACCAGTCCCTCCCCGCCATGTACTCGCGGGGGGGAAATAGAAGCCGCCCTATCGTTTTTCGAGTTCCCAGCGTTCGGCGATGATACCTCCGCCGGGGGTCAGGGCGCGGAGCTTGCCGGCCATAATCGCGCGCTCAGAGACGGTGGCTTTCTCCAGTTTTCGGGCGAGGATGGAGACTTTCTTTCGACGATGCCGGCGGCGCCGGAGTTCTCGCTGGCGTTCACTGCTGCTCACACGTGGCTCCTTGTGTCCAAAGTAAAGAACCGCCATTATGCCAAAAAAGCCGTCTCGGGTCAACGCCCCACGGAAAACCCCAACGCCTCGATCATCCGATAGTCTTCTTCGGGGGGCTGCCCTTCGGCGGTAAGGTAATCTCCGACAAAGATCGAGTTGGCCGGAAACAGGCCCAGGGGTTGCAACGGCCCCAGGTGAACCTCGCGGCCGGCGGCAATCCGCAACTCGCCGCGGGGATTGGCCAGCCGGAACAATGCCAGCACCTTCAGGCAGTAGCGCGGGTCTAGCCGGCGGCATTCCGCCAACGGCGTGCCGGCGATCGGCAGCAGGAAGTTTACCGGCGTGGCCTCGACTTCCAACTCGCCGAGCGTCAACGCCAGTTCAACTACGTCTTTGTCTTCCTCGCCCATGCCGACGATTCCGCCCGAACAAATCTCCAGTCCCGCTTGATGCACGTTCCGCAGTGTATCGAGCCGTTCCTGATGCGAATGTGTGGTGCAGACTTTCGGATAGAATCGCCGGCTGGTGTTCAGATTGTGGTTGATCCGATCGACGCCGCAGTCCTTCAGCCGCCGAGCCTGTTCGAGAGAAAGCAACCCGACCGACAAACAGATTTTCAGTCCGAATTGCTCCTTGATTTGAGGCACGATCCGACCGAACGTGTCGATCTCTTTATCGCTCGGGGCACGGCCGGAGATGACCGTGCAATAGGTTTTTGATTGCCGCTCGGCGGCCATCCTCGCGCCGTCTATTATTTGCTCGGGCGAGACCAATCCGTAACGGTCAATCTCGGCCTTTGAGACCCGCGATTGCGAGCAGTAGCCGCAGTCCTCGCTGCACAGGCCGCTCTTGGCGTTCATCAGGAAGTTCAAGTTCACCCGATTGCCGAACCAGTGGCGCCGCACCCGATAGGCGGCCGCCAACAGATCGAGCAACTCTTCGTCGTCGCTTTGCAGAACGGCCAACCCTTCTTCGGCGGTCAGGCGATGATCGCCCAGCACACGTTCGGCCAGGTCGTGCCAGCGTTGGGTGTAACTTGCGGAAGGTACGTTCGAGCATTCAGGCTGTTGGTTCATAGCTGCCATTAGGTACGAAGGCGTGGTGTTCGTGGAGAAGGGAATCCGGCGGAACAAACTCGTGAGTACGCTAAGAAAGTACGGCGATTAGCGAGACCGCACCGGCGAACAAGCGGATGGGGAGGGATTCGAACCCCCGGTGGACTCTCGCCCACAGCGGTTTTCAAGACCGCCGCCTTAGACCACTCGGCCACCCATCCGAAACACTTGAAAACAAGGGTATTGACGTTTTCATTGGCCTTGCTAAAATACACTTGACACCCAATGCTGACACCCGCAAGCCCATTCTGAGAGAAAATGCCCATGCCCCAGAATACCACCGGGAAGCCGGGGAGCAAAGCCCGAAAGCCCCGCAAGGACTTTCCCTTATTCGTCCACCAGACCGACCGATGGTGCAAAAAGATTCGCGGCCAGATGCACTACTTCGGGAAGGCGAGCACCGATCCCGACGGCGAAGCCGCCCTCGAGCGCTGGCTTGCCGAGAAGGACGCCCTCCTGGCCGGCCTGCCGCCGAGAGCAAACGCCAAGGGGACTTCGATACGGGAACTGGCGAACGGCTTCCTGAGTCACAAGAAGGCACTCTTGGAGGCTGGGGAGCTTACCGAGCGGACCTTCGCGGAGTATCACGCCAGTTGTGCCCGGCTGGTCAAGGCGTTCGGCTTGATGCGTCCCGTTGGTGATCTGATTGCCGACGACTTCCGCCGGCTTCGGGCGTCGATAGCGAAGCGGTGGGGACCGATCCGCCTGAGCAACGAAATCCAGCGGATCCGCTCCATCTTCAAGTACGGTTTCGAGGCGGGGCTACTCGACAAGCCGGTCCGGTTCGGCCCCGACTTCAAGAAGCCCTCCGCCAAGGTGTTGCGGCAGAATCGGGCAAAGGCCGGCCCTCGGATGTTCGAGGCGGCAGAACTGCGGGCGCTGTTGGCCGTCGCCGGGCCGAACATGCGGGCGATGATCCTCTTGGCCGCAAACGGGGGCCTGGGGAATAGTGACGTGGCCGGCCTGACGGTTGGGGACGTGAATCTGAAAACCGGCTGGATGGTCTATCCGAGGCCCAAGACGGGTGTCGAGCGGCGAATCCCACTCTGGCCCGAAACGGTCGAAGCTATCCAGACCGCGATCGCCCAACGGCCGAAGCCCAAAGACAAGGCACACAAGGCCCTCGTATTTATCGGCCCCCGCGGCGAATCCTACCTTGCCGCAAACGGCTACCGCGTGGCCGGGGAGTTTGCCCGCGTGTTGACTGCCGCAAAGGTCAAGCCGAAACGGGGCTTCTATAGCATCCGCCACGGCTTCCAGACCATCGGCGAAGGGGTAAACGACCTTGCAGCCGTCCAGGCGATCATGGGGCACGCGCCAAGCGGCGCCGATATGAGTGCCCGATACAGGGAGAGAATCGACGACGACCGGCTGTTGGCCGTCACTGAGCACGTGCGGCGGTGGCTGTTCGATTCGGAGGAAAACAAGTAGATTAAGCATTGCCGGGTGCCGTGACGGCGGCGAATCGGCCGGCGGGTGTCTGTGGTTGCTTCCCCTTCCGCGGATGCCTGCTGGCCGCCCGGAAACGAAAGGGGAAGATCATGCACACTCATCTTGCAGAAAGAATTGCCCGGCTGGGATCGACGACCACTACCGCGTGGCGACGAGTAAACGCCAAAGAAACAGAAGGGGTGACCGAAGAGGCAGTCAATCAATTATCCGCCAGCGGGCTGTTGGAAGTCCGTATCGTCGTCACTGTCGAAATGGGCGACAAGAAAATGCCGAAGTGTCGCTATGTTGGCGGCGGGCCGTGGTGGACGCTGCTGGAGAAGGAACTCGATAGGCTAGTCCCCGCGGCCTGGACAGCAAGAGACGGCAAGCCAAAAGAGAATCTTCTGAAGCGCGCCAATGTGGTCGCTATTCGACTTACGGCCGACGGACACGATTACAACCAAGCCGCAAAAAACGGCACATGGCGCGCATGGGTGGATGGCCGGCCGAAGAAAATCAAAGCCTACCTTCGGTGCGATGGAATTGACAAGCGAACGGCGACCAGACCAGACAAGGTGAAATGGTCAAAGCACGATACGCCGAGCCGATGGGCACGGGTGTTTGGATATGCATGTGCAAAAACTTTCATCCGCCATGTAAAGTCCGGCAGGATTCGCGCAAATAAGCTGAGTGACAAGAGCTACCAAGTGGACGTAGATGCCCTGCCTGCCGACCACAAGTGACCAAAAGTGGACAAAAGTGGACAGCGGCGCTTTTCTCTATTGAGCGTGTTTTTTGCGGCGGTATGCTGCAAAAATCATGACACGTTTGATTACCGATTCTGAAGCGGCCGAAATCTTGGCCCTTACGCCACGGCAGGTGGCGAAACTTGCCAAGCACGGCGAGTTGCCGAGCGTCAAGTTGCCTGGCGACGAAATCCGATTCGACCCGACCGATCTGGCTTGCTATATCGAATCTCGAAAACAACCAGCAGCGGAGGCCGCGCCATGCAAATAGCCTCCGCATATCTCACCCCACCCGAAATTGCCCGCCGATTCAGCGTGGACGCCGCGAAAATCCTGACGTGGATTCGGTCGGGTGAACTTCGCGCGATCAACACGGCGACCACCACCGGCGGCCGGCCGCGATACCGAATCTCCCCCGCCGACCTGGCCGCCTTCGAGGCCAGCCGAGCCGCCGGACCGCAGCCCCGAGTTGTGCGGCGACGAAGGAAAACCCCTGGAATAACGGATTTTTTCTAGCATGGCAGATCGCCCGAAAAACACCATTGTGGGCCACATCAAAAACGGGTTTCTTGCCCGGATGATGCACTTTTCGGCCCCCACAATCGCGGTTTGGCTGGCGCTTGCCAATCGAGCGGATGAATCAGGGTATTGCCATCCTTCGATCGACGCACTCCAGGAAGATACTGGTTTGGCCCGACACACCGTAACCCGCGCGTTACGGGTGCTTGAAGAAGCCAAGGAAATTGCCATTGAACACGGCAAGGGAGTGGGGAGTAAATACATAATACTGACGGGTTCAGCAAGTGAACCAGTTCAGCAGGTGAACCAGTTCACGGCGCGCACTACACCAGTTCAGCAGGTGAACCGGACCAGTTCACTAAATGAACCGCAACCAGTTCACGGCGCGCACTCTAACCAAACAAGAGAACCAAACGCAAGAACCAAACACAAGAACCAAACCAAGGCGCGCGGCACGGCCGCGGTGGCTAAGATTCCAAAGGAACTGGATTCGGATTCTTTCCGGGAAGCATGGGGCCGATGGACGGCCTACCGCAAGGAACTTCGGAGACCACTCACCCCCAGCACCACTAAAGCACAACTCAGGAAGCTGGCGACGTGGGGCCGGGACCGCGCCGTCGCCGCGATCGACGGAAGCATCGAATCCGGTTGGGTGGGGATTTTCGAGGCGTCGAAAAACGGCAACGGCAAGCCGGCCAGTAATTACGCCGACGGCCCTGGGCAACGGTACGACCCAAACCACAAGAGCACCGTCCCGATCGTTGGAGGATTTTGACGTGGAGAAAATGACCAGCACCTTTGATGCGGCCGCGAGCCACCTTCTCTTGCTCCCCGAGCCGACCCCCGAGCAGCAGGCGGCACGCGACCGTGAGCTTACCGCAGAGCGACAGCAGGAGCGGAACAAACGCAAGTGGGAGGCATGGCGCCGACTGACCGGCCCGATGGGTTCGCGCTATGCCGACTGTACGCTCCAAAACTTTACAATCGACGACACGGCCTCCCATGCCGCCGCACAACGCACGGTCTTGACGCAACTGGAAAAGTACGCCGACGACATCCTCGAGCGCGTAGGCGCTGGGCAGGGGCTTCTCTTGTACGGCCCCAGCGGCACGGGGAAGGATCATTTATTGGTTGGCTTGGCCCGCATTGCGATTGCAAATGAACTGAGCATCAAGTGGGTGGATGGCAGCACGCTATACCGTTCGATGCGCGAAGGCATGGGTGAAGCCGAAGAGGAGTTGGTGAAGCGATACATCCACCCAGCCGTGCTGTATTTGAGCGACCCCATCCCGCCGGTTGGTTCACTTACGCCGTTCCAAGCATCGACCCTGTTTGCGATCGTCGACGGGCGCTATCGAGGCAGGAAGGTGACCTGGGCGACGATGAACGTGGGCGATGGACCAGAGGCTTCGCAACGCCTGGGGTCGGCAATCGCGGATCGACTTCGAGACGGCGCAATCTCGCTCAACTGCTGCTGGCCGTCGCACAGGGAAGGGGCAAAGCTATGATGCCCCCCGGGGGGTCTAGGTTCTTTTATGAGGGTACAGAGTCATCTGGATATGGGAACTATCCAAAGGGGCAACTTGTTCCCGCTGGGACATTGGAATAAAAAAACCATGAATGAAACCGACGAACAGCTTATCCGAATCCTGGCGCAAACCGACGCGATTTTCCGCCCGATGCGCGCGGCGGACTGGACACCCCCGGCCCCGAGCAATATCTGGGAGGCCCGACAACGGTTTTCCGAGGGTGGGGTGACGTCGAGCACAGGCGGCGGCGGTGAAGCCCGCCGGAAAGCCTCACAGCGGACCGTAGATGAATTGGCGTCGACCGGGTTGTTGGTTCTCTGTGGTGACAAGCGCCGCGTAGGCGTCCGACTGACCGAGGCGGGGGAAGTCGGTGTGCGATCGCTCTGCGGACTCCCCGGCCTGGATGAATCCCACCGCGTTCTGCGGCAGATAATCGAGCTATCGGCGAAGGCCGACGATGGGCAGAGCCTCTGCCGCGAGTTCTGGCTTTGGGGTGTGAGCAACTATTCCGGCGACACCAAGGCCGACGCCAACGAGGCGTGGGAAATCTCGCTGTTGTTGGCTTCGTCGTTGTGTCGCGGCTGGATCGAATCCAGTTCCGACATCCACGGGCGCGCGTGCTACAGCGCAACAAAGGCGGGCCGCGCGGCGGCGAAGCAACCGGCCCCGAGCCTGCCCCGTGAACTGCCGGAATGGTCGGAACCTGCTGGGCGGAAGTATCACGACGAAACGATTGCCGCACGGCAACGACTACGATCGGCTTCACCAACCACCCCCGGCGAGATCGGCCAATGTCCCTTGTCGGCGAGTCTCGACTTGCGGCAGCCGAGGCGGCGGAAGGAAAAAGCCGATGAATGACGCCCCGACCCTGCCCAAGGACATCAACGAGCCGATGCACGTCTATGTGCGTCTCCCCCGTTGTCCGCGTTGCGGCGGCTTGGAGTTTCGCGGCAACCATACGACGCGGCGCGATAAGATCGTGACGGTTCGACACAGCCGATGCAAAAACTGCGGGCAGCGGGTGAACATCATCCGTCAGTGAATTGTTTCCCACAATGGGAAAACTGGAATTGTATCTTCCTCGTGATCGGTCAAAATAAAAATCGAAAGGAAAAGTCAATGAGCGAAACCCAACACCTCGCCAGCCCCGCCCAACTCTGCCAGCAATATCAGCGGCCGTATTTCGACGTGCTGGAAACGCTGCGCGCCCAAGAAATCAGGCCAGTTTTGACGCTGGACCTTGTTCCTTTTTTTGACTGGAACACGGCAAGCCGGGCGCTCGAGGGCAAGCCGTTGCCCATGATCCAAGGGGCCGATCATGCCGACTGACCTCTTGCAGCTACGCGGGCAAGTCGAGATTCAGGCCGCAGCCGGCGGCGACCAGAAGCCTCCGTGCGTTTCGATTTTCGCCTACGGCGGCGACGTGATGACGGTCCCCGGTTTCGGACCTACGATGATCGACCTGACCGGCCTGGACGCATCCCACCCCGTGCAGATTTTGGCAGAGCATCGGGACAGCATCGACGGCCTTCTTGGCACCGGCGCCGCGACGAAAACGAAAACCGACTTGCGGGTTGACGGCACGTTGACGCGGGCGAATCCGTTGACCGAGCGGATCGTCGCAATGTCGAAAGACGGCGTTTCATTTTCCGCGTCGGTCGGGGTGCAACCCCTCGAGCGCGAATTCGTCCACGAAGGAAACAAGGTTTCGGCAAACGGCCGGACCATTACCGCACCGCGCGGCGGCATGGTATTTGTGAAGCGCGGCACTTTGCGAGAAACTTCTCTTGTTGCGATCGGAGCGGACGCGAGCGCGACGGTTTCGATTGCGGTGAGTAAATCTGTGAAAGGAAAAAAGATGAGTGACGAAACCACCACCACCGAAGTCCCCAACGAAATGAAAGCGGCTTGGGACCGCGAGGGCCTGACCGATTCAGAGCGAATCTTGGCCCGCTGGAACGGGGCGACTTTCACCGAGTCGAACATCCGGCAGCAAACCGAGCGGTTCCTGCACGCGGCGTTGGGCGGCAAGTTGAGCTTCGCCGACTTCGACCGCGAAGTTCTCAAGGCGCAGCTCCGCGACACTGAATTGAAAATGATCCGCGCCGAGCGGCCGAAGGCACCGGCGATCCACAGCAGCGGCCATGACACCGGCGCAGAAAACGGCGACGTTCTCCAGGCAAGCCTACTTTTGCACTTGGGACACGAAGAGCTTTCCGTAAAGGCGTTGGGCGAACCGGCAACGGTTCAGGCGCGCCGACTGCGGTTGAACTCGTTGCATGACATCATGCGGGCTGGATTGCAGCAGCAAGGCGTCGAGGTTCCGGCTGGTCGGGATTCGATGATTCGCGCGGCGTTTTCGACGAATACCATCCCCGGAATCCTGAGCAACGTCGCCAACAAAATCTCGACGGAATCCTATCGGGCCGCGCCATCGGTTGCCCGAACGATTGCCCGCAAGCTGACGGCAAACGACTTCAAGGATCATACCGGCTATCGCTTGACGGCAGACGCTACTTTTGATGAGGTCGGCAACGCCGGCGAGATCAAACACGGAAGCCTCGGGGAATCGAGCTTTTCGTTTAAGGTGGCGACCCATGCCAGAATGTTCGGACTTACTCGGCAAGTTTGACGAAGTGCCACGGCTATTGGGTCGCGGCGCGGCGGTCAAGTTGGAGCAATTATTTTGGATGTTGGTTCTTGCCAATACCGGATCGTTTTTTCATGGCGACAACAACAACTTGATCGACGATCCGCTCGACCTTGTCGGCCTGGGGTCCGCCGTCGAAGCGCTCCGCAAGCTGGTCGACACCCGCGGCGACCCCATCAGCATCACTCCGAAATATCTGGCTTGCCCGCCGGAGTTGGAGGCCGTGGCCGATCAACTCTTCGCGTCAACCAACGTGGTCTACGGTGGCGACGTGGCGGTTCCCGATAGCAACAGCTACAAGGGCAAGTATCAGCCCCAGGTGTCGCCGTACTTGAGCAACTCCAATTATCCGGGCTACTCCGCGACCGGCTGGTATCTGTTTGGCGACCCGGGCGACGTGGCCGCCTTCGGCATTGCCTACTTGAACGGCCAGGAAACCCCAACCATCGAACAAGCCGATGCGGACTTCAACACGCTCGGTATTCAGTTCCGCGGCTACCTGGACTTCGGCGTCTGCCAAATCGACGCGGCTGGCGCGGTGAAGAGCACCGGCGATGCTGAATAATGAAACCCTTTTGAGTGAGGGCTTGTAGCCCGACTTTTGCTGAGGCCCGCCGGGTGACGACACTCGCCCGGCGGGTTTTTTTCGGAGCATGATATGAGCAAGCGCAAACCTAACGACGATTACCAGCGTTCCGACTCCGGTCTCTGGCTTCCCAAGTACGGGCTGCGCGGGCCACGGAAGCCATACGACTCCTGGCGGTACATGCCGGGGTATCCGTGCTGTTGCAGGGGAAGGAAAGTTGAGTGCGACTGGTGTTCTGGCAGCGGAAACAATGCACCAGAAGAAGTTATGGTAACTCTTGCGGGAGTTGATGATGGTGCTGGTGATAGCGGGTACTGTCCCAATTGTTGCCCAGACCTCAACGATACATTTATTTTGACTTGGCGGGGCACTGGTCCTAATTGGTGCTATTGGGATTACGATATTTCTGATTGCCGTTGCGAGGTAGAGCCTTGTAATTTCCAAGCCCCAAGACTGAACCTGCGATTGTACAACAAAGTGCTGACACTTCGGATATTATGGACAACAGATATTTGTGGCGGCAATAACAGTCGCTGGGAGAAAGTTTACGATGACACTCCCGATTGTTTGGGTTGGGAAGAAGAGGAACTGACCTACGTTTATGATGTATTGGATGTGTGTGGTTATTCGTCGGCAACGTGTGTGATATCTGCATTATGAACTGAGCTTTTGCAAACTCTCAAATGACGTTGGAAAGATAGGGTGTTTCGGGTTTAATGTCAGTGTTTCGGCCCGGCGCAGGACGGCTGGGCGTGTTGGGATGACCACGGAGGGTCCGAAAATGCCGGCGATTGTGGAG
>CBDAFL010000319.1:0-40542 GCA_965195225.1 uncultured Thermoguttaceae bacterium | reverse complement strand
GCTGGCGGCGATCCGCGCGTTGAGGTCCGGGTTCGGGTTCGGGCTGGCCGCCGAAAACGGCGCCTGGAACTTATCGGTGGAACGGCCCGCGGGATGGTTCGCGAAGAAGGTTTCCGGCGATTCGACCTCCTCGATCAGCAGCTCGGTCCAACGTTCCGCATGTCGGCGGAGGCGGTTCAGTTCGACCGCGGCCTGGGCGTCGATTTTCGAGACATGCAACAACATCGTCAGCGCGCGGTGCCGTGCTTCGGCGTGTCCGATCAACACGCTCCGCGCGACCGGCTCCGCCTCGTCGGTCCCCTGCCGCCGGTCGTAGGCCGAAAGCACGGCGGTCCAAATCCGCGTAAGAACCTCGCCGGCGATAATCTCCTCGATCGTGCTTCGCAGTTGTTGACGGGAAACATCGTCGCTCTTTAGTGTCCGTGCCCAGCGGTCCAGCCGTACTTTCGAGCAGGTCCAGTATTGTTCGATGCACTCGGCGGGAATCCGCCGGCAACCGTCGGTCAACGCCGTGCAGTGCGTTGCAACCATCCCGGCCAGTTCGACAAGCTCTCGTGCGTGCATGGGGGATAGCATGAGCAAAGCCCGTTCCCAAAGCAACGGAACCCGGCGGCGGAGGCGCAAAGACTTGTAGCCGTACAACTTGCGCTGCTCGATTCGCTCCCGTGTTCGGGTTATGCCGATACATGGTGTTGCCCGAAGACAACATTGGTATCACAAAGCCGCCCAATACTCTTGTTCCCACGCGGAGCGTGGGAACGAGAACGACATAGGGTCGCGGCTTTATGTGGTTGCCTGCCGGGCGGCGCGGCGACGGTCGGTCTCTTTCAGAAGAATCTTTCGCAACCGAATCTGACTCGGCGTGACCTCGACCAACTCGTCATCGGCTATGAACTCCAACGCCTCTTCGAGCGAGAGCCGTCGGGCGGGCTTGAGCAACACGTTCCGGTCGTGCCCGGCGGCACGCATGTTGGTCAGTTTCTTCTCCTTCGTGGGATTCACGTTCATGTCGCCCTCGCGGCTGTTCTCGCCGACGATCATCCCCTCGTAAACCACGTCGCCGGGCGCGACGTGCAATTCGGACCGATCCTGCAGCCCGTCCAGGGCGAATGCCACGGCCCCGCCGGCGATGATCGAGACCAGCACTCCGGTTGCCCGGCCGGGGACCGCCTCGGCCACCGGGGCGTATTTCTCGAAGATGTGGTGGACCACTGCCGTGCCGGCGGTGGCGTTCAGCAGCCGGGTGCGCAGTCCGATCAATCCCCGCGCCGGAATCGAGAAGCTCAAAAAATTGTATTCGTTGTGTGCGGTCATTTCGACCAACTGGCCGCGCCGCGCGCCGACCAGTTCCATCACTGGTCCGGTGCGATCGGCTGGAACCTCGACCACGAGCGACTCGAACGGTTCTTGCGATTGTCCGTCGATTTCGCGGAAAATCACCCGCGGTTTGCCGATCGAAAGCTCGTATCCCTCGCGGCGCATGGTCTCGATCAGGATCGAGAGGTGCAGTACGCCGCGCCCCGAAACGGCAAACTGCTCGGTGCCGGGGATCGGCTCGACCCGCAGGGCGACGTTCCGCTCCAGTTCGCGGTAAAGCCGCTCGCGCAGATGGCGGCTGGTAAGGAATTTTCCCTCGTGGCCAGCCAGCGGCGAAGTGTTCACGCCGAAGGTCATTTGCAGGGTCGGCTCGTCCACCGTTACGCGCGGCATTGCCCGAGGCGCCTGTGGCGAGGCGACCGTGTCGCCGATCTCGATCCCTTCGAGTCCCACCACGGCACAGATATCGCCGGCGTCCACCTCGTGGACTTCCTTTCGGCCGAGATCCTCGAAGATGTATACCGAGACGGCCTTGGACGGGGTGACGCGATTTTCCGCCTGCATTAACACCACGTTTTGCCCCTTCCGCAGCGTACCCGACTGAACCCGTCCGATGGCGATACGCCCCACGTAGTCCGACCAGTCGAGCGTTGTAACCAGCATTTGCAGCGGCTCGTCCAGTTTGACCTCGGGGCCGGGTATTTTCTCCAGGATCATGTCCATCAGCGGCTGCACGCCGTCGGTCTTCAGCGCGGGGTCGGTGGTGGCGTAGCCCAACTTCGCGCTGGCGAAGAGATACGGGAAGTCGGCCAGCAGGTCGTCGGCGCCGAGTTGCAAGAACAAGTCGAGGACTTCGTCGAGAACCTCGTTCGACCGGGCGTCGGGGCGGTCGATCTTGTTGACCACAACGATCGGCCGCAGCCCGCACTCGAAGGCCTTCGAGAGGACGAACCTGGTTTGCGGCATGGGGCCTTCGGCGGCGTCGATCAGCACGAGCGCGCCGTCGGCCATCCGCAGCACCCGCTCCACTTCGCCGCCGAAGTCGGCGTGGCCGGGCGTGTCGATGATGTTGATTTTTACGCCCCGGTATGGAATGGCGATGTTTTTCGACAGGATTGTGATCCCGCGTTCCCGCTCCAGCTCGTTCGTGTCGAGTATCTGTTGTCCGGTAAGCTGCGTTTCACGAAATCGCCCGCTCTGGCGCAACATGCAATCGACCAGGCTGGTCTTGCCGTGGTCGACATGGGCGATTATAGCTATGTTGCGTATGTCGTTGCGTCGCATAACTTGCGATCCGTCGGTTGGGCGCCTTTGCGGAAAGGCGAAACCATTCAGACTATCATGTACGACGGTGGGCCGTCAATAGAAGCGACTCCGTGAAGTTGGCCAAACTGCCCAAAGGGAGCGTTTCGGGGCGTGTATTCCCACACGTAGCGTGGAAACAAGGTATTTCCAACAGCCCGTTGAAAAAGTCGGCTTTGGGAGTTTGGGTGCCACTGCTGGCTTGTCCAGCAGTGGCACCCTTTTTCAACGGACTGCTAATCCTTCAACTGAAAAAGCCTTGCCAGGGCGTCCAGCAACCCGCGCGGTACGCCCGCACGCGATTCGTCGCGGAGCGATTCCAACGGTGGATGCAACAGTTTGTTCACCAGCCGGTCGAACGAACGACGTACCTCCTCCCGGGCGCGATCGTCCAACTCCGGCAATCGGCTCAGCAACCGCTCCAGCTCATCCTCTTTCGGCTTCTGCCAACCGAGCCGAAGCCGCTCGATCACTGGCCCGATCGCGCGGTGATACATCTCGGCCATGAAGCGGGCGGTCTCTTGCTCGATTATGTGCGTGGCCGCCGGCAATTCCTTGTCGCGCCGACGCCGGTTTTCCAGGCAAACCGCTTGCAGGTCATCGATCGAGTAGAGATACACGTCCGCGCGGCGGCCAATGGCCGGATCGAAATCGCGCGGCACGGCCAGATCGAGGATCACCAACGGCCGGCGGGTCTCGATTCCCACGAACCGTTCGTCGGAGATGACCGGCTCGTCGGCCCCGGTGGCGCTGACGACCAGATCGGCGTCGGCCATCGCCTGCGGCAGTTCTTCCCAGGGAAGGGCTTGGCCGCCCCAGCGCTCGGCCAGTTCGACCGCCCGGGGGAAGCTCCGGTTGACGACCGTCACCCGCCGGACCCCTTCGTCGCGCAGGTAGCGGAGCGTTTCCTCGGCCATTTCTCCGGCGCCGATCACCAGCGCTTGCTTATCGTCGAAGCGTTCAAAAACCGCGCGGGCAAAATCGGCCACCGCCACGCTGGGTACGCTAACGTGCCGCCGGCGAATGGTCGTTTCCTGGGCCACGCGCTTCGCCGCCCGCAAAGCCGACTGAAACGCCGTGTGCAACAACGGTCCGGTGTTGTCCTGCTCGGTGGCGGTCTGATAGGCGTCTTTCACCTGCGAGAGAATTTGCGATTCACCGAGGACCATGCTGTCGAGGCTGGCGGCCACGGTGAACAGGTGCCGCACCGCTTCCTCGTCAGTGTGTCGATAAAGATGTTCGACCACTTCGGCCGGTTCGATGCCGTGAAATCGCGTCAGGAAGGTGGCAACCTGATCGAGCGACGGCTCGGGCCGGCTCTCGGTGGCGGCATATATCTCCACCCGATTGCAGGTCGCCAGCAGCACGGCCTCCACGCCGGGGAACACCCGCCGCCAGTGGTCCAGCGCCTCGCGAGTTTGCTCGGGCGAGAATGCCAGCCGCTCCCGCAACTTGATCGACGTGCCGTGATGGCTGCAACCGACGACCTGCACTAGCATGGCGGACCTCCCGGGAAATGATGAATGAGTGAGGTTGGCATCCGTGATTCATCATTCATCATTCTGCATTCATCATTTTTTCCCCGTCCCCAATGCTTCGTTTCCATCAACAGCCCGACGGCCAACACGATCGCCAGGAACACGAAACCGGCGATGGTGAGATATGCCACCTTGCGGCCTTTACGCGCCGGGCGATGCGCCGCCACGAGCACCGCCGCCGCCAGCAACCAGAAGAACATCAGCCAAGTGCCGATCACGACCGGATCGCTCCAATCGAGCCGGGCACTCGGGTCGCGGATGTTTATCCGATTAAGCACCATGCCCGAGAGGATTCCGATACCCAACATCACCACGGCGACGACGATTGCCCGACCGTTGGTCCACTGGAGCCATTCGAGGCTTGGCAGGCTCAGGCCGCCGGTGGGGAGCCGTTTGTGTTTCAGCCGCCACGCCTTGCCGAGGTACATCATTCCGGCGACGAGCCCGACCAATACGGCGACGGCCGCCAGCACGATCGCCATTCCGTGCATCGTTCCCCAAACCCTGGAGGCCGACTCGCGGTCGATCGGTTGCGATTTGGCCAGGAAGGTTGCCGTGCCGATCAGCGCCAAGGCCAGCGGCAGCAGGAACAGGCCGAACGGCGTTTTCGGGCGAGACACGGCAAGATACAGGTAGATTGCGACCAGCGCCCAGGCCGCCATCAGATACCAATCCCGCTCGCTAGACAGCGGAGCGCCGGCCTCTCGCACGGCGAGATAATAGAGAAAGGCGGTGTGCGCCACCAGTCCCGCCCCGGCGAAGCCGATCATCGCCAGCCCGCGTACCCGGCTGCGAAACATCAGCCGCGACAACTCCAGCGTCCACGCCACGGCGTAGCTGGCGGCGAAACAGATGGTGGTTACGCCGGAAAGCATGGGATTATCAGCCTTCAGATTAGTCGGCGGTTGGCCGTTGGATGCGGATGCCTATCGGTGGTTCCCAAGTAGGTGGCGAACCAGTCGATACACCATTAGGAACATTCCGCTGCCAAACAACCCAACCAGTAGGCCGATGAAGCCACCAACAACAGCCCCCAGGCAGCGGTCTTGAACAACGAATGCACCAATTACGATTCCGAGTAATAGGCTGACGCCAATCACAGCGAGTTGAAGCAAGTTGTCTCGCCGCCGGAAATTCACACCCGTGACAATATCGCTGACGATGTTGTATACCTCGCGCGCGGACAAATGTCTGCTTGTAGACGTTGTAGCCGCCATAAGAACTATATGTTCACAGTGCGGACATGCGATTTCACCGCTCAAGGATTCCTCGCAAGCCATGAGACGCTGATGGCAACGCGAACACAAAATATCGTTGGCTTTAGGCAAAGTCATGTGGTTTTCTCTCTTTGCTTTGCCGCCTTGACCCGCTTCCACCAATCGCCCAACGGCCCACGTTCGGCCTGCTCCTGAAAGTAGGCTCGCTCCTGCTCGTGAGTCATGCCGTGGATGTGTTCAAATATCTCCGATTGCGTACGGCGTTTGAACTCCACGCAGTCAAACGTCTTTTCGGTCTTCATCGGCGTCGTCATACACCACCTCTTTTGGGGAGAGGATTATTAAAACACCGTGCCCCATCTTTCGGTTGACCTCATTATACGCTTTTATTTTGTCTAAACGAACAATGTGCTTGAAGTTCCAGGAGACCACCGCGTCGGCTTGCGCGACGGTGGCCGCCGCCACGTGCGTAGCATCGTCCATCCATTTAGGACCGACGACTCCCGCAACAAGATAGGCGTCTCTTAGTTGCAGCACTTCCTCGGACAGAGGCACCGCTTCAACGGTTGATTCGGGCAGTTCCTTGAACAATTGCATGACGGGTTGCGGTGCATCGGTCAGTTCCCGCACCACCACGTCGCTGACAAGCAGCGTCAATCTGCCGGCCCGAGCCATATCAAGAAGCCGCCTGGAATCCTCGGCAAACTCGACGTCGGCGCAGCCGCCAATCACGGAAGTATCAACGTATATCCGCAACACCATAACTGGTCCTCCTGCCGACAAGTCTCTTCCTCGTTCCTATAAGCCGTAATCCTTGAGTTTTTTATGCAACGTATTGCGGTTGATGCCCAGCCGGTCGGCGGCCTTGACACGGACGCCGTCGCAGGCGGCCATCATCTGGGCAATCAGCTCCCGCTCCACGCGATCGACAACGACCGCGTGCAGGTTGTCGGCATCCGGGCCGGCGGTCTCGATCCCCCGGCGGACCAGTTCGGCGGCCAGCAACGCGGGGTCCGATGCGCGGCCGATCCGGCGAGGTTTGCCGTCGGTGACCGCCTCGGGCAGCAGATCGACTGTCAATTCGTCGCCGGTCGCGAGCACCACCGCCCGCTCAATGTAATTCTGTAGCTCGCGGACGTTGCCCGGCCAGGAGTAATCCCGCAGCGCGCGGATCGCCTGCGGATCGACGCGCGGCACGTCGCGAAAGTTCTCCGCCGCGTAGATTTTCAGGAAGTGATCGACCAGCGTGGGAATGTCCTCGCGACGATCGACAAGCGGGGGCAGGTGGATCGTCACTACATTCAGGCGATAATAGAGATCCTCGCGGAATCGTCCGGCCTCGATCTCCTCCAACAGGTCGCGGTTGCTGGCGGCGATCACTCGGGTATCGACGCGGATGGTCTGCGTGTCGCCGACCCGCTCGAATTCGTGCTCTTGCAGCACGCGGAGCAGCTTGACTTGGAGTTTGGGGCTTGTCGAGTTGATCTCGTCGAGGAAGATGGTTCCGGTATGCGCGGCCTCGAACCGTCCGGTGCGGTGATCGACCGCGCCGGTGAATGCCCCGCGGACGTGTCCGAACAGTTCGCTTTCCAGCAGGCTTTCGGCCAGTGCGCCGCAATTGACGCGGACGAACGGGCCGCTGCCGCGAGGGCTGAGCCGGTGAATCGCCTTGGCAATCAACTCTTTACCGGTCCCCGTCTCGCCCAACAGCAGTACCGAGGCGTTCGATCGGGCAACGCGACGCGTGAGCCGGTACACGGCCTCCATCGCCGGCCCCGCGCCGATCAGCCCCGGGATCGGCGGTCCGGTCTGTTCGGGATCAATGCTCGACGGCAAACGAGACATGAGGGAAAGGGATTAGGGATTAGAAACTGGGAGATTTGCCGCTTGCGGCTTCGCAATCGCGGGTACTATTGATCCTTCTGAAGCGGCGCCGGGGACGACGCTTCGATACAGTCGAGGATGAAACTCAACACTTGTTGCGTGGGAACGTCACGCTTCTCGTTCTGGTTGTAAATGTCGTACTGGCGTTGGATTTCCTTGGTGGTCAACCGCAAACCGTGCTTTTCGATGTTCCGGAGAAAAGCCTTGGCCGCGGCCTGTCTGAGCGTAAGCGGCCGGGCGAAACGGCAAGCCAACTCGACCAACGCCCGTTGCGCGTCGGCGGAGTTCGCTTCGGCCAACACGGCGGTCGCTCTGGCGGCGATGGTCGGATTCGGATTCGCCAGCGCGGCGATTACGGCGTCTTCCGCCCGCCGCAGGTCGTAGAGTTTCCCCGACGTTCGGGCCAGTGCGGCCAACAGATCGAGGGCCTCTGCCGCCTGTCGCTGCCGCGCCTCGAAGCCGACGAAATCCCGTGCATCCAACGCCGCCAACTGTTCGAGTTGCCAGTTGAACGCCCGATCGTCGCGGGGCCGGGCAAACGCCTTGGCCAACGGATCGTCGCCGGCGATGCGCTCGGCTTTTTCATAGCGGCCGGCGGGGGCGATCACCCCGACCCGCAACGACGCCGTGCGCGGGTCGTGTCGCAATTGCTGCACGAGCATGTCGGCCGTCGGTCGGTCGATCGTCACGTCGATCAGCACCAATTCACAGTCGGGTGATTGTCCCGCCCGGAGCAGCAACTCCCGCCCGACCAGCACGGCATCGGCCTGGTAACCGGCCGCCGCAAGCCGGCCGGCCAGATCGCGGGCTTCCTCCAGCTTGGGACTCGCCACCAGCGCGCTGGGCACGCCGCGGCTGGACGCCAGAAACGCCAACACCTCAGGTACGCGGCTCGAGCCGGCAAACTGCCGGACCGGCTGCAATCGAACGATCGCCGCGGCGGCCGCCAATCGCAACCGACGGTCGGGGCTTCGCAACGCAGCCGCCAACGGAGCCGGCCCGGCGGCCTGACCAAGTAGTTCGTCGGCCGTGCCAATCCGCCCCAACAACCGCGCCGCGGTCGCCGCGGCCGCCGTGTGCCCTTGCGCCATCCCAGATTCCAACACTTCAGCGAGCGGTTCGACGCCGAACCGCTCGGCCTCGACGATGGCGGGGTTTTTCTCGTCCAACGGCCGGTCCAATCCGTTCTCGTACACCGCCGCTTCAAGCATCGCCGTCAAGTGCAGCAGGCGGAGTTGGTGGTCGTGAGGGGCAAGCGAATAGGCGTCTCGCGCCAGGCGGGCCGCCAGCGCCAGAGCGGCGTCGGCCGACGAGACACTTACGCGCACGCACCGCCGCTTCGACTCGTCCCATCGCCAAACTTTCACTTTCCCATCATCCGCTCCCTCGACCGGCCGCTTGCGATCGAAATACGCTCGGGCAGCATCGGTCAACATTCCGATCGCCTCGACCCGAGTGGGTACGCCGCCGACCAACCGCCTCAACGCCTTGGCGGCCGCGGCTCGGACATTCTCGTCGCTGTCGTCCGAAAGACACGGCGCGAGCAGGCAAATCGCGGCATTCCGGTCGCCGGTCGCGCCAAGCGCCTCGATCGCTTGGACGTTGAGCTTCGGGTCGGCCCGACCGACGATGGCCGTCAATGGTCCGATGGCCGAGCGTCCCATTTCGACCAGCGCCGCCCGCACGTTGGCGTACTCCTCTGAGCGGTCCGCGTCGGCCAACACCGCAATCAACGGGACAATGGCCGCGTCCCGCGCCTCCTGTAAGCCGACGACCGCCCGCAAACGTTTCTCCGGCGACGGATCCTGGAGTTGCCGAATTAGCGAGTCGATTCGCTCGGCGTCCTCGGTCTCGGCGCGGATCGCCGTGGCAACAGCGTCGGCCAGTTTCCGGGCCTCGGGCAACAGCGCCTCGCGGCCGGCCAGCTCGATGAACGTCGTCGAGCCGACCTCGCGGCCCAACTCGGCGAACTGCCCTCGATCGAGATTGGCGTCGATCACTTTATTCAGGAACGGTTTAGCCAGTTCCGGCCGGCCAAGCTCGAAGAGAATCTTCGCCGCGCGGACACATTCGGCGGGCGTGGTCGGCTTGGTAGCCAGGATTGCGGCCACGGCGGCGTCCTTGGGCGCCGCCTGCTGGGCCACGGCCGGCAATGAAGCGACGCAGACCAAAATCGTTGCCAAGATCAAGACCGTCGATTGAGATGAAAATTTCATGGCGGCTTCAGTCGATTGTCATAATGTCGCACGTTTAGCGGCCGCTAAACGGACAGGACATTGTTATTTACTTTCCACTGACAGTAGTTCCTTCCAACGTCGAATTTGTTCCTCAACTTGCGCGGTTCCGGTCGAGCCGTGGCTGGTAATGGCGGCCACGGCCTTCTCGGGTCCAAGTATTTCGTATATGCCTTCGTCGATATCGGCGTGGACTTCGCGGAACTCGTCCAGCGAGAGGTCGGACAGCCGCACGCCCCGGTCCATCGCCTTGCGCACCAGCCGGCCGACCAGTCCGTGTGCGGTCCGTTGCGGCAATCCGCGTCGAATCAGATGTTCCATCAAGGTGGTGGCGTCGAGATGCCCGCGGTCGAGCCGCGCGGCTATTGCCGCCCGATCCAGCTCCGCGCCGTCGACCAGCGGGGCCGCCACATCGAGCGACGCGCTGACCGCGTCGAACGAATCCATCAGCGGCGGCTTGTCCTCCTGGAGGTCGCGGTTGTAGCTCAACGGCAGACCCTTGACCAGAACCAACAGCGTTTGCAGGTTGCCGATCGCCCGAGCGGTTTTGCCTCGGATCAACTCCAGTACGTCGGGGTTGATCTTCTGCGGCATGATCGACGAGCCGGTGCAAAACGCCTCGGACAGTTTCAGAAATCCGAATTCTTCGGTCGACCAGAGTATCCACTCCTCGGCCCAACCGCTGAGGTGCTCGGCGATCAACGCCAGGGCGAAGGCGAACTCCAGGGCGAAGTCGCGGTCACTCACCGCGTCGAGGCTGTTGGCGGCTACCTCGTCGAATCCAAGCCGGGCGGCGACGTCGTCCCGGTCGATCGGCAGGCTTGTACCGGCCAGCGCGGCCGCGCCCAACGGCAACACGTTCGTCCGCCGCCGGCAGTCGGCCAACCGCGACCGGTCGCGCTGAAGCTTCTCGCAGTAGGCCAGCCAGTAGTGCGCGGCCAGCACCGGCTGGGCACGGCGGAGGTGGGTATAGCCGGGCAATATCACTCCGGCGTCCTTCTCGCACCGGCCGACAAACGCCCGCTGCAAGACAACTATATTATTGTCAAGCCGATCTATCGCCCCGCGGACCCAGAGCCGCAGATCGGTTGCGACCTGATCGTTTCGGCTACGAGCGGTGTGGAGCTTGCGGCCCACGTCGCCGAGCCGGTCGATCAATGCCCGCTCGACGTGCATGTGGATGTCCTCTAGCTCCGCACTGAACGGGAAGCGATCCTGCTCAATTTCGCGGCGGATTTCCTCGAGTGCCTGCTCAATTTGGCGACATTCGTCCGGCTCGATCAGGCCGACCTTGGCTAGCATCCGGGCATGGGCGAGCGAGCCGTCGATGTCCTGCGCATAGAGACGGCGGTCGAAGCTCACGCTCTCGGTGAACTCCTCGACACGATGGTCGGTCGCCCGCTCGAACACCCCACCCCACGGCTTTTCGGCCACGATAACCCTCCATACTGCCTAAGAAACCCGCAACAAGTCTATCACAAATCACTGTAGAGGCGTCCGTGACGGCTGTCAACGACGCCACACCCCCCAAATGGAAAGGGCCGTGAGAAAAAAACGGCCCTAATCGAATTACAATACAGGAAGGGGCGAATCTTCTCTTCCAAGCACGTATTCGCCGTGTTACGTGGGGAGTCAGTCCCGCGCGACTGGCAGGACCGGTTGGCAACCTGTCCCACAGGAAAAATCATGTCGAAAAGCAGCCGCACCGACGAGTTCGTCCGCGAGTTTACTCGCTGTACGCAACGGCTGTACGCCTACATTTTCACCCTGATGGGACACGACTCCGGCGCGGACGACGTGTTTCAGGAGGCCAGCGCGATCGCCTGGGAAAAGTTCGACGAGTTTCAGCCCGGCAGCAATTTCTTCGCCTGGATTTGCCGGATCGCACGATTCCGGGCGTTGAGCTATTTCGACTCGAAGCGGCGTCGACCGCGACCGTTCAGCGATGCCTTTCTCGACGCGGTCGAAGCGGACATGGCGACGATGTCCGACTCGCTGGACGGCGAGATACTCGCTTTGGCCGATTGCTACCGTAAACTTCTCCCCGAGGACCGCGAGTTGATCGACCGCCGCTACACACCCGGCGCCGACACCCGTCAGGTAGCCGCCGCGGTGGGCCGGCCGCTGAGCACCGTCTACCGAATGCTCACCCGAGTTCATCGGGAACTGCTGGAATGTATCGAGCGGGAGATGCGAGACAGAGGATGACGATGGACGCGCCGAACCCCAAAATCGCCGAACTCGATCAGTTGCTGTGGCAAATGCGCGACGGTGCGATCGACGATGACGGCCTGACGCGGATTGAAACGCTGGTGACCGGCGACGCCGAGGTCCGCCGCTTCTACATCCGCTACAGCACCCTCTGCGGCGGCTTGCGATGGCTCAACGCCGGCGAGGTTGGGCAAGGGATGGTCGGCAAGGAACGAGGGATGGCCGGTTCACCGGCCATTGATGTCTCCGTTGGTGCGGCAGTTGAACCGCCGTCAGGCCAATGGTCCCGAACCCCGAACCCCGAACCCCCATTCCCCGCTCTATCCACTACCAACTATCCACTACCCACTACTCCTTTTGTCGGCAGTTGGGCGTTCTCCTACATGGTCGCCACGGTAATCATGGGTGTGGCGATACTGGGGTTTTGGGCGTACAAAATTACCCATCACCAACATATCGCCGAGGCGCCGTCGCAGTCGGCCCCGTCGGAAGCCATGCAGGAGATGGTGTTCGTCGGCCGCATCACCGGCATGGTCGATGTAAAGTGGTCGGACGATCCCCGCTATCTGCCGCCGCCGGGCTTCGCCCACGTTCCCTTAGGCAGAAAATACATCCTCGACTCCGGCCTGATGGAAATCACCTACGACTCTGGCGCGAAGGTCATCCTCGAAGGCCCCTGCACCTACGAGGTCGAATCCACCGCCGGCGGCTACCTTTCGTTAGGCAAGCTGACAGCGCGGGTGGAGGAAGACAAGGAGACAAGGAGACAAGGAGACAAGGAAAATAAGGCTAATGCCGCGTCTCCCCATCTCCTTGTCTCCCAATCTCCCGGTCTCCCTGTCTCTCCCCTCTTCTCCGTCCGCACTCCCACGGCCGTCATTACCGACCTGGGTACCGAGTTCGGCGTGGAAGTCGGCGAGGAGGGAGCCACCACTTCGCGCGTCTTCCGCGGCTTGGTGAAGGTGCAGGTGGTCTCGGACGAAGGTCGCGGGCAGGACGTGGTGTTGCGTGAGAACGAATCGGCGCGGGTGGAAAGGGCCAAGGGCACCGAGCAGATGTCGATCATCCGCTACGCGGCCGGGAAGGCGCCGTCGGGTTTCGTCCGGGCGATGCCGCGGCCCAAGCCCGCAGAGATCGTCCGGATTGTCGAGAAGTTCACCGACGCTAAGCTTGGCGCCGCTTTCGATCAGATGCCGCCGGGCCGATACGCAATTGTGCCCGGAGCGGCCGTGTACCAGCAGCCGCCCACGGGCGATTTCAAGGAGTCTCGCGGCTACATCCGCACTGCGGCTACCGACTTTTGCGACCGCGACTTCGTGTTCGAGGCGACGTTCCAAATGCACTTGGACGGCCCGGCCCACGTGCCCGGGACCCCCGCTCCCCACCACATTTTCTTTGGCCTCGGCGACGGCGTGCCCAACGCCGATTACTGGGACGTTGTTGCCTGCGGACTGGTTTTGGACTTCGTCGCCGACGAGGGGCGGGCTTTCATGCGATTTTGCCACCCCGATTCGGCTGTGGAAGGAAGGGGCGACCTCGGCAGAACCGTGGCGGAAGTGGTGCCGTTGGGCGGTCTGGGATCGGGTCGGCACCGGTTCCGGATGAGCAAAACCGGCAAGTCGGTGAGATTCGCGGTGGATGCCGACTTCCAGGGGGAATTCCAACCGGATTTCGTCAGCCGGCCAATCCATTTGTTGGCCGCCGGACCGCCCTTGCTGAACGCGACCAACAGCCGTTTGCTGGTCGGCACCGGCAACTGCGACACTATGACGGTCCGATTCGAGGAGTTGTCGATTACGTATCTCAAGACGGAGAAAGGAGGCCCAGCCATGAATGGTCCGTAAAAAATGGTGGATGGCGGTTGTAGCACCATGAGCAAACTTGGACAACCGCGGCAGCGGGAAGAACTTTGGCGGCACGTCGCCGCCGGCCCGCGAGCGGTTACGCAACATTCTTTATTCTGGAGAATAGCGATGAAGACGAGAAATATGATGAGCGGATGGGCCGTGAGTTGTGCGGTGGCGATGGTCGTGCTGTTGGTCGGCGCATGTCCCGCGCAGGCCGGTTACTTGTGGTCGTACGATTTCAACAACCTCAACGCCGGTTCAATCTCGGGTCAAGACGGTTGGTCAGGGCCCATTGAGGGCACCTGGGGGAATGTTGCCGTAGCTTCCGTTGTGGGGGCGGACGAGAACTCTAGTATGGCCGCTTGCCATGATCAGGTTATTTCGTCCCAAGTGGCCATCGGCAACTATCGTGACTTAGCCGCGCCGATGTATTTCACGAGCGCGGATACGAGCGTCACACAGGGTTTTCAGTTTTACCTCGCGCCAAGCGACGAGTATCAAAACATCGCCGTCGGTGCCAGATGGGAAGGCGTGTCCTACAAACACGGGGTGTTCGGGATAGACCGCACGGGCACAAATCAGTGGTATCTTCGCACCAGCGACGGAGAATCCTGGGGTGACGCTACAGTGGTGGATGGTCACTGGTACGACGTCAAACTGGTCATGGATTTCTCCACGACCGGCGGCGAGGGCACCCTCTACTACCGAGACCTGACGTCGGGTACGGGCTGGGTCCAGGATGGCACCATAGTCGACAAAGCCTTGAACATTCCACTGACTTCGGGGCAGTATAAGGTCACCGGACTAGGCGTGCGCCTGAGTGGCGCTGCTGCCATCGACGCTTATGTCGACAACTACTACCTTGTTCCCGAGCCGGGAACCCTGGCGTTGTTGGCGACCGGCCTGATCGGGCTGCTCTGCTACGCGTGGAGGAAGCGGAAGTAGAGTTTAGTGGCCAGTGGTCGGTGGCCAGTGGTTAACCCGTTGGGGTGGCAGTTAAACTGCCACCCCAACATGGAATGTTGGATGGAGGGTGGCGGATGTGTTTGGCAGGCGCATCCGTCATCCAAAATCCGTTGTCCGAAGTTTTTCAACTCGTGTAGGTTGTGCTAAAGCACAACCTACGCGGTTAGTGACAAGGAAGATATCGTGAACTCAAATCCACCATCCACCGTCCACCACCTAAAATCCCCTCGCGGTTTTACCCTCGTGGAACTTTTGGTCGTGATTACGATCATTGGGATTTTGATCGCGCTGTTGTTGCCGGCGGTTCAGGCGGCCCGCGAGGCGGCGCGGCAGGTGCAGTGCAAAAACAACCTTAAGCAAATCGGCCTCGGCTTTCTCCAGCACGAGGAAATACACAAGTTCTTTCCCACCGGCGGTTGGCAGCACCACATGGTAGGCGACCCGGACCGCGGCTTCGACAAGCGGCAGCCCGGCGGTTGGGACTATAACATCCTCCCCTTCATTGAACAACAAACCCTGCATGACTTGGGGGCGGGCGCGCCACTGGACAGTCCGGCACAACGGGTGGCCAACAAACAACGGATCATGACGCCACTGACAGTCATGAATTGCCCGACTCGCCGTCCCACGATGCTCTTCGCAGTCGTTCCTGCGGACTACAACTCCAGTGGTAGCCCAGCCCTCGACAGAGCTTATCTGAGCGACCCGGTCACCGTGGTCGCCCGCGGGGATTATGCCGCCAACAGCGGCGATGCCCCCCAGGGCCCCACATGGCTCTATGTTTACGTGTCCTACGCGCAGGGCGATTCCCCCAACCATCAGTGGAATCGCGTCGACTACCCGTATCGTGCCAATTACTTTACGGGCATCACGTTCCGGCGGAGCGAAATCATAATGGCCGATATCAGCGACGGCACGAGCAATACCTACATGGTTGGGGAGAAGTACTTGAACCCCGACTATTACTTCACGGGCACGGACCCCACCGACAATCAAAGCCTGTTCGGCGGCTGGAACAGCGACAACCACCGCTGCACGTGGGTAGATGCGCCGCCGATGCAGGATCAGGCGGGATACTTTCTGTTTGACAGTTTCGGCAGCGCACACGCCGTTGGCTTCCACATGGCCTTATGTGACGGCTCGGTGCGGATGGTCAACTACACGATCGACCCGTTGGTTCATTCCTATCTGGGCAACCGCAAGGATGGCATGACGATCGACGGGAAAAAGTTCTGACCATTCAGTAGTGTCGTTCCGCACGTTGAAAAGCAATAAAGGAAACCGAGCGAATGAGCGAGCAGGTGAAATCGACCCGCGCCCGTGTGACCCGTCGGGCGTTCTTCGAGCACACGATCTGCGGCGCGGCGGGCGCTTGCCTTGTGCCGCAATTGGTGCCTTCCTCGGTTCTGGGCGCTGCGGCGCCGAGCAACCGAATCAACGTCGGGGTAATCGGCATGGGAAACCAGAGTACGCTCGACCTGTCCATGTTCCTGCAACAGGAGGACGTGCAAGTCGTGGCGGTTTGTGACGTAAACACGGCCAGCCGCGGATACCTTTCGCCCAACCAGTTCCTCGGCCGCAAGCCGGGGCAAGACGCGGTAAACGCCTACTACGCGAAAAAGGCCGACGCCGGGGCGTACAAGAGCTGCGACGCCTACAACGACTTCCGCGAGCTGCTCGGACGATCCGACGTGGACGCCGTGGCGATCGTCGTGCCCGATCATTGGCACGCGATCATGACGGTGATGGCGGCCAGGGCGGGCAAGGACATCTACTGCGAAAAGCCGCTATCGCTCTGCGTTCGACAAGGCCAGGACATGGTGAAAGCGGTGCGGGAACACAAACGGATTTTACAAACCGGGAGCCAATTCCGCTCAGACCCCGTCGCCCAACATGCTTGCGAGCTGGTCCGCAACGGGCGGATCGGGCAACTCAAGCGGGTCTTCACCGAGGTTGCCGAGAACAACGTGCCGAGTCCCGGGCCGGGTTGGAAGCCAATGCCCGTGCCGCAGGGATTCGATTACGAAATGTGGCTTGGCCCTGCCCCTTCGGCACCCTATCACAAGGACCGCTGTCTTTATCGCTTCCGTTTCATTCTCGACTATTCCGGCGGGCAGACGACGAACTTCGGCTGTCACAGCAACGGGTTGGCACAATGGGCTTTGGGCGCAGACCACGACGGGCCGGTCGAGTTCGAGGATATCGGCGCGGAGTGGCCTCTGCCCGAAGACCTGTTTACCACGGCCACGAAGGTCGCTTTTCGCGCTTGCTACGCCGATGGCGTCGAATTGATCTGCAAGACAACTAAGCGGGGCCTTGGCGTCCGCTTTGAAGGGACCGAGGGTTGGGTCGAATTCTCGCCGGAAGGATTTTGGACTTCGCCCGAATCGCTGAAGGACTCGAAAATCGCCCCCCAAGAGGTCCACCTTGCGGCCGGCCGCAAGGATCAGCCGGAAAACGTGCGGAAGCACTCGAGGTCTTACAATCACGTGCGGAACTTCATTGATTGCGTCAAGTCGCGTGAAGATCCGGTCGAGCCGGTGGAAGCCGGACACCGCACGGCGAGCCTGTGCCACCTGGGCAACATCGCCATGAAGCTGCGGCGAAAGATCCGCTGGGATCCGAAGCAGGAACGGGTGCTCGACGACCCCGAGGCCGGTGGAATGTTGGGCCGGGCGACGCGGGCCCCGTGGACGATATGACGGACACCAAAATCAGGAGTCTCGAGCGGTGCCACACTTGTTTTGCCCCCTCCATTCGGTCGTTGCTCTTGTTCTGCTCGTCGGCAGTGCGGTGGCCGCTTGCCAAGACCAAAAAATTCTTCTGGGAATGAAAATCGAAAAGGTGGACCAGGACGACACCGGAATTGCGGTGACGACCACGGGCACCGAGTTCTTCCTGGGAAACAACGGCGGCGTACGGTGCTTCCAGCGAATCCCCATCCGCCGCGAGATTGCACGGATCGAACTGCCCAAAGAACTCTTGCCTTTGAGTATCAAGAAGCGCGACGACTTTGCATGCGTGGTTTCCGGGGAAGGGATAAGCCTGACGCTCCAAGGAGATTCCCTAATCATCTTGAGGGCGAACAAGGATTTCAAGGTCGGCTTGAAAGGGCTTTTCAAGCCCGCGTACTACGCGGGCAAAGATGGGAAGTGGCTCTTCATAGACGGCCTCGGCGGCTTCGGCGTCTACCCCGTCGAGAAGAAAGAAACTCGGACCCCCGACTTTGAACAGAGCAACTGGGGACTCGAATACCAGGTGAAGAAAGGGGACGAGATCTGGTTCTCGGTCTTTCCGCCGCGGCCGTACAATTGGGAGCGCGCCTACGGCAACCTGATCGCTCACGAAGGAAATCAAGAACCTTATTGTTTTCCCAGCGACGGCCTGATTCGATCCACGGCGAAGTTCTGCAAGGTCTTAGTGGTTCATTCCTGGTTTTGGCCGGGCGGCGACAAGGCGCCCTGGATGATTCCCCGATTCGTTTTCAAGAACGCCGAAGACCTGAAAAAGTTCAACCGCATGCGGGATACAGCGCATCGCAACGGCATGAAGCTGGTCCCTTATTACAGCCCCTTCTATTATTCCGGCAAGGATTTCTTCGGGGAGATCAGGCGCGCGCTGGACGAGTACAAGGTGGATGGATTGTACTATGACGGGGTCAGTAACGATTTTCGCACGTCGTACAGAATCGTTCGCAAGACGCGCCGGATGTTGGGCGACGATCGCATCCTCTTTCGCCATTGCACCAGGGATCCGCTGGGCAGCAACCGCATCTACTGCCCCTTTATCGACACCTACTGCGACTACATCTATCGCGGAGAAGCGGGCCGAGCCAGCCTAAAACTGGACGATTTCCTCCGCTGGACGGTAAGCGGCTACAACATCAGCAACGCCGTGGGGTACTGGGTCTACACGGGCTCGACCGGCAAGCCGGGCTATGTGCGACAGGCGCCCACCGCCGAGCACATTGACGCCGCGCTCAGAAACGAAGTGCGGCTTCCCCGCACGGAGATCGGCTATGAAGAGGGATTGACATGGGATCCCAACGACGGCCACCTCTGCTTCTTCGATCGCTATTACTACGAAGAACTTGCTTCGCTCCGTGAAAAGCTCAAGGAAGTGGTCGGGACCGAGGAATTCACCCGGTATCCGGGAACACCCGCTCAATTTTTGCGGCCCAAAAAGCCTGTCAAGTAGTACTGTCTGACAACGTGACGTTCTCGACAAGACGCTTAAAACACGCCCACCAGGATGTCGTAGGCAGCGTGGCTGCCGGCGGCGATGCCAAATCCGCGATAGATGAACACGATCGAAAAGAACACGCCCGCAATGGTGCGAAAGAGGAAGTCGAACGGCTGGAAGGGCAAGCCGCCGCTTGCTCGCCCAGGCCGTGCCAACGGGCATTAAGCCGCCCAGGCGTGTAGCGGTCATTCTTTCCGCGGTTCATCTTCCAACCTCTCGATAGCCATGAGGACTTGACGGAAGAAACAAATTATCAATTCCGTCACTCGCTCGGCTCGCCAATTCCGCGCAGATAGCCCGCCAACAGGTCTTGCAAGTCGATTAAGTTCTGCCACTTGTGTTGCTCCAAGGTGACCCGATCGCTTTTGCCTTTCGAGTGGACGGATTGAATCAGCCCGCGCATCCGCAGATGAAGGTATTGCAGAATCTCGGCCATTTGTGCGGCCTGGCCGGGGCTTAGCCCCTCGGGCAACTCGGGCGGGGCAAGCGTGTGCAGGATAACTTCCGCGTCGGGATCATTGGCAAAGTTCAACTCGAAGTCCAACGAAGCCGCGCTCGGCTCCTCGGCAAACTCGTCGGTGTCGAGCGTCACACCGGCCGAAAGGTTTTCATCCCTCAGCGTGGCCAGCCGCTGGGCGATCTGCTCTCGCGATCCGAAGACCAACACGGTATGCCCCAGCGAGATCACGTCGCCGGGCCGCAGCACCCAAAGCTGCACCGGCTCGCCGTTGACCTTCGTGCCGTTGGTGCTTTGCAGGTCGGTCAGCACGACCTTGTCCTGGCTTTCCTGAATTTTCAGGTGGAAGCGGCTGATCCGGTCGTCGTTCAGTTGGATGGGATTGCCTTCTTCGCGGCCGATGGTCAGGGGGGTGGGCGCATCGGCAAAGACCCGGCCCCGGTCGGCCCCGTCGATCACCCTTAATGTGATAAGTGCCATAACCCCCTCTTTTTATCCTCGTCCGCATAATCGGTCAAGCCGTCGCACGCCGGGCATGGTACAATAGTAGGATGTGATATGCTCGGCGGCATTGCTCCGTGAAGGACTACGCGAATGAACGATGAACAAAGCCCGAAAAAAACACCCCCACCGGAGCGCAAGCCCCTCTCAACGGGCATGAATGTCGCCTGGTATCTGCTCATTTTCGCCGTTGGGGCATTGTTCCTGTACGGCCTGACAGATACCGGCGGCCGTGTCAAATTGAAAATCGTCGACTTGCAAAGGCTGATCGAGCAAGGCCCGGAAGGCGCCATCGACGTGCGCGAAAAAGTGGCCGGCAAGGAAACGGAAGTCTTCTACTCGCACTTGGACGATCTGAAGTTCGGCCCGCAACAAATCACCGGCACCGTGACCCGCGAGGTAATCTCGCCCGCTGACAAACGCGAAAAAGTGAAACCGAACGTTCCCTTTTATACCCCGCGGTGGGGACTCGAAAACGACAAAAACGAATTGTTCAATCTGGCGAAGGCGAAGGGTTTTACGAACATCGACGCCGAGGAAGCGCCCAGCGGGTTGCGCAGTATGGGGCTGATGTTCGCCATGATGGTTCTGATCATGGTGGTCTTTTTCTTCATGATGCGCCGGCTCGGAGGCGCGGGATCGGCGATGGCCTTCGGACGCAGCCGCGGTAAACTCTATGCCCAGGAAGACCTCGGCATCTCGTTCGGGGACGTAGCCGGTATCGACGAGGCGGTCGACGAGCTGCGCGAGGTGGTCGATTTCCTCCGCTCGCCCGAGAAGTATCAGGTTCTCGGTGGCCGGATTCCCAAGGGCGTTTTGCTGGTCGGCCCTCCTGGCACGGGTAAGACGCTGCTGGCCAAGGCGGTCGCCGGCGAGGCGGACGTGCCGTTCTTCAGCATCTCCGGCTCCGACTTCGTCGAGATGTTCGTCGGCGTGGGCGCCGCGCGGGTCCGCGACATGTTTCAACAGGCCCAGACGAAGGCCCCCTGCATCGTGTTCATCGACGAGTTGGACGCGCTGGGTAAAACTCGCGGCTCCGGCATGGTCGGCGGTCACGACGAACGTGAGCAAACGCTCAACGCTCTGCTGGTCGAAATGGACGGTTTCATCTCGAACAGCGGCGTGATCGTGATGGCGGCCACGAACCGCCCCGAAACGCTCGATCCGGCCCTGTTGCGCCCAGGGCGTTTCGACCGCCACGTGCTGATCGACCGTCCCGACGTCCGCGGACGCGAGGAAATACTAAAGGTCCACGTGGACAAGGTGACGCTCGACGAGTCGATCAATTTGAAGGAAATCGCCCGAATCACGCCCGGCTTTGTTGGGGCCGATCTTGCGAGTTTGGTCAACGAGGCCGCCCTGTTGGCTGCCCGTGAAGGCAAGTCCGCCGTCACCATGATCGAGTTCAACGAGGGAGTGGAACGCGTCGTGGCGGGCCTGGAGAAGCGCCAGCGCGTGATACATCCGGATGAAAAACAACGCATAGCCTACCACGAGAGCGGCCACGCGCTGGTCGCCTACAGCCTGCCGAATTCCGACCCGGTCCACAAGGTTTCGATCATTCCCCGAGGCCCTACGGCGTTGGGATACACAATGTCTCGCCCCGAGGGGGACCGGTATATCAACACCCAAGCGGAACTGGAGAGCCGCATCCAGTCGCTCCTTGCCGGCACGATGGCCGAAGAGATGATTTTCGGCGACGTGGCGACCGGCGCGCAAAACGATCTGGAACGTGCCACCGATATCGCCCGCAGCATGGTCATGGACTACGGCATGAGCCGGCTGGGAAAGGTGAACTTCCGCGAGAGCCGCCGCTCGATTTTTCTGGCAGGCGGCGAGGATTTTCCACGTGAGCGGACGCACAGCGAACAGACCTGCCGGGAGATCGACGAGGAAATCTCGCGGATTATCGACGAATCGCAGGAAAGCGTACGCAGCATCCTCCGCGATCGGCGCCAGGCGCTGGTGGCCTTGGCCGAGCGGTTGATCGAGAAGGAAGTCATCGGCGCCGACGAGTTGAAGGAGGTGATCGACGCCAATTTACCCGGTGCGCGGATCGTGCCCGGCACGGCCGAGTCCGCCGGCCGACGCGACGCGGAGGATAAGCCAGCGTCGAATGTCGGCAAGGCCGCCGAGAGCGGATAACGATTGTTGGGGCGGCAGTTTAACTGCCGCCCCAACTGGATATCCGTTTAGCGGCGGGTGGCACGGGCATCTTGCCCGCGTTCAACTTATCACTGGCGAGACGCCAGTGCCACCCGACACAAGCCGCCGTGCCGGCGGCAGCTAAACAACCGGCGCTGCTTGCGGTTTCGCACCTTGTCCGGTAGAATCGGCCTCCATGTCGAACCTCACGATTGAGCGCGTCGCAACCCGCCGCCAGCAGAAGCAGTTCCTGGAATTTCCCTGGACGCTCTACCGAGACGACCCCAACTGGATTCCGCCGCTGCGCGGGAACCAGCAGGAGTTGGTCGGCTACCGTCCGCACCCCTTCTATGTGCGGAACACGATCCAGACGTTCCTGGCCTATCGCGGCGATGAGGTCTGCGGCCGGATCGCGGCAATCCTCAACCAGGGACACATCGATCAGTACGACGACCGCCGTGGTTTCTTCGGATTTTTCGATTGCATCGACGACCAGGAGGCGGCCGACGGGTTGTTGGGCGCCGTGCGCCGCTGGTTCGCCGACCAAGACATCCATCGACTTCGCGGGCCGACCAACCCCTCGTTGAACTACGAACTGGGGCTGCTTATCGACGGGTTCGACTCGCCGCCGACGTTCATGATGACCTACAATCCGCCGTACTACGAACGGCTGATCGAAAACCACGGATTTCGCAAGACCCAGGACTTGTACGCTTTCTGGGGTGAAATCGATATGTTGCCTAAGATCGCGGCAAAGCTCAGCCCCATTGCCGAGCAGATCATCGAACGGTACGACGTCAAGCTGCGCACGCTGGACACCTCCCGGTTTCAACAAGACGTGGAGTTATTCCTGTCGATCTACAACCGATCGCTGGTGGGCACTTGGGGATTCGTGCCGATGTCGGCCGAGGAAGTTAGCCACATGGCCCGTGGCCTACGACGGATAATCGTCCCCGAGATGGCCATCGTGGCGGAGATCGACGGGCGCGTGGTCGGCGCCTCCTTCGGCCTGCCCGATTACAATCCGCGGATTAAGAAGATCGACGGCCGGCTGTTCCCCTTCGGCTTTATTCATTTGCTGCGGAACCGTCAGGCGATCAAACGCATCCGCCTGATCAGCACCAACGTGTTGCCCGAGTATCAGCGGATGGGCGTCGGTCTCGTTCTGCTGCACCAACTGGTCCCCAAGGCCATCGAATGGGGCATCGAGGAGGCCGAGTTCTCCTGGGTTCTCGAATCGAACTCTCTCTCCTACGGCAGCCTGAAAAAAGGCGGAGCGAAGATTACCAACACCTATCGCCTGTACGATCTGGAAGAAGGGACGAGGGACGAGGGACGAGGGACGAGGGACAGTTCGGCGAGTATTTCCCCCGTCCCTTGCCCCTCGCCCCCCGCCCCTTGCCCCTCGCCCCCCGCCCCTCTTGAAATCCGCGAGGTCCGCAACCGCCACGATCTCGACCGTTTCATTCGGCTGCCGTGGCGAATTTACGCCGACGACCCACACTGGGTTCCGCCCCTGCTGGTGGAAGTCAAGGAGTTCCTCAACCGTCGCAAGCACCCCTTCTATAAACACGGCGAAGCAACGAAGTTCATCGCCCTTCGCGGCGATCAATGCGTGGGCCGTATCCTGGTCAGCGACGATTCGCGATACAACCAGCAGCACGACACCAACGTGGGCTGCTTCGGTATGTTCGAGTGTGTTGACGACCGGCCCACTGCCCATGCCCTGCTCGACGCGGCGGCCGGCTGGCTCAGGTCACGCGACCGCTCGACCGTCATGGGCCCGATCGACTATTCGACCAACTACCCCTGCGGCCTGCTGATCGAGGGTTTCCATGCTCCGCCGCGGATTATGATGAACCACAATCGGCCGTATTATGCGGACTTGCTCGAATCGTGGGGGCTGCGGAAGGCCAGGGATCTTTACGCTTGGTGGTTCGTCGATCCGCACGATCTGGCCTCCCGGTGGCAGAAGCGGGCCGAAAGAATTGCAAAGCGCAGCGGCGTGGTGATTCGCTCTTTCCGCACCAACGATTTCGCGGCCGAGATGGCCCGCTGCCGGGAGATTTTCAACGCCGCGATGGGCGACCTTTGGGGATTCGTCAAACTAACGGAGGCCGAGTTTCAATATCTTGCCAAACGGCTGTCAAAAATGGCCATTACCGATCAAGTGCTTTTGGCCGAGATCGACGGTCGGCCGGTCGGGTTCTCCATCACCATGCCCGACATCAACGAAGCCATCCGCCCGCTGAACGGCCGGTTGACCAGTTGGGGCCTGCCGCTGGGACTGTTGCGGCTCTTGCGTCGCAAGCGCCACATCAAAACGGCCCGGATGGTCGTGCTCGACGTGTTGAAGAAGTATCGCCGCCGTGGAGTAGCCGAGATGCTGATCCTTCGCACACTCGACCACGGCAAAAACGTGCTCGGCTACACCGGCGCCGAGTTAAGCTGGACGTTCGAGGACAACGATTTGGTGAACCGCCCGATTGAGGCCGTCGGCGCGAAACGGTACAAGACGTACCGGATATACGAGAAGGGATTATAAACTGTGAAAGGGTGGAAGTAACCAAACGGGGATTTGATAGAGCAACTTAGGCGGCGGAGGCGAGCGAGTTTCGCCATCGCCACAGGCTGAAGGCCAGCAGTCCCGCGGCGGCCGAAATCAATATCGCCAACGTGGAAGGTTCGGGAACGACGGTAGCGATGAGCGTGAGTTGTATTTCACCAAGGTTCCCCCAGCCGCTTTCGTTGCTCCAATAGGGCGTCAACGTCAGCGTTTCGCTGTAGACGCCGAGCGGTTGATCGGGATCGAAGGTCACTCCCAGGTCGCTACTTTTCTTATAGCCCGGCAGCACGTCGGAGAAATCCGTGAACTTGGACAATGTGAAATTCGTCACCTCTTCCACTGTGAAACTCCCGCCGAGCACATCCTGATAGCCCTCGGCCAGCAGCAAGTTGGTCAGCTGGAAACAAGACGACTTCTCGCCGCCGTCGGTCGGCAAGTCGCCAAAGTCTAGCGTATATTGCTGCTCGCTAAGCATGGTCAACACGGCGTCGCCGGCGGCGTTGGCAAACCGCGGTTGGGCGTACAAGTTCACCTTGCCTGTCACGTCGACCGTCCATGAGGTCAAGTCCGTGGCGCCGTAACCGCTGGTGCCCGTGCCGTCGGATGCCAGCGCGAGCGTAACCGTGCCGTTTTTCGCTCCGGCAACGTTCGTGTCGCTGTTGCCCAGTCCCACCATCAGGCTGGTGTTGTCCGTCTCGCCCGGCGCCAAGAGGACGAACGAACCGCCGGCCGTGGCGCCGCCGTTGAGGCCGCCTATGCCGGCATTGAGCTTTTCCGAGTAGCCGTCATTGGCTGCCGCGTTGCCGATGGTAATTGCCTGCGTGGCAAACGACTGGCCGACGTGAATCGTGCCCAGATACACCGGCTGCGGCGCGGCGTCCGCCAGCCGGTACAGTTCCACGTACACCGCTTTGTCCGATCCGTCCACCACGGTTTTGGCGTGGAGACTTGAACTCGGATCGGCAACGGAATCAAACGTGCCGGATTGGCTGCCGCTCCAGGTGAGGAGCTTGTAGGCGCCGGCGCCGGCCGAACCTTGGCCGTTGGCCCCGCCATTATCCAGAAGGTTCAAGGCGCCGCCCAAGACCAGGTTCCCGGGCACAACCGTCCGGTCGCTCAATCCAGGAGACGAGTGGCTTGTGCCGGGTGTGCCCAACTCAAAACTGGCGTTGCCGCCGAGGGTCAAGTTTCCGGTGCAACTCAACGTGCCGATGCTACTTCCCGGGGCCCAATCGGCACCGGGGTCGACCGTGATGTCGCCGATGATCGTGCCGTTGCCTTTTATGGTTTGCCCGCTGAGGAGGTGATAGCCGCCGGGCTTGGCCAAAACGTCGAACGTTGCGCCGCCGCACACATCGATGACGCTGCTGGCAAGCGATCCGTCGATGCCCAGCGCGAGCGTGCCGACGGCGATCGTCGTGAGGCCGGTGTAGATATTCGTGCCGGAGAGGGTCAGCGTTCCGGCACCCAGCTTGTTCAGTCCGCCCGTGCCGAATAGTTGGTCGGAAAGCGTAACCGCGTAACCGGCAGTATTGATGTTCGCGTTGCCGCCGATTCCGGTCAGCGTCATGGGCAACGTGGTAGTGAAGTCACCGCAAGCCTGTAGCGTTCCGCCGCCAAAGTTGAAAGCAGCGGTTCCAGAACCGCTGCTAATAGAGGAAAGGATGAGTGTCCCGCCATTAAGGTTGTACGTCCCACTGCTTCCGGACCAGTAGCCTAGATTGAGCGGTTTATCGGGTCTGAGTACGTTGGTCCCACCCGACTGCGTGAACGTCCCCGTGCCGGAGTAACCGACATATAACCCAGCTTTGATAGACAACCAGCCATCACTCAAGGTATAATATCCGATGCCGCTGGGGTCGAAGGCAAGGTAGAGTTTGTACTCTATGGTGTTTGTCCCACCCGACTGTGTGAAATCCCCCGTGCCAGCGGGGCCAATGTGTTGACAGTTATAGGAGTGCAACGACCCCCCGCTCAAAATGTACGTTCCGCTGCTGCCGGATTTGTGGCCGAGTGTGAGATTTTTGCACATTGTGTTGGTCCCACCCGACTGCGTGAACGTCCCCGTGCCGTAATAGCCGACGCGTTCATCAGAATTGGCGAACAACGACCCCGTTCCACTCAAATTGTACGTCCCGCTGCTGCCGAAGTTGTAGCCGAGGTATAAACTGTAATCTAAGGTGTTGTTTCCGCCCGACTGCGTGAACGCGCCCGTGCCGGAGTGGCCGATCTTCTGTCTGGTTGTGTGGAGGGATCCGCTAGTCATTTGAACCGTGCCAGAATTTCCAAGGGAGTCGCCGAGATAAAGGTAGGCACAAACTTCGCCCGACTGGGTAACGTTGGCGGTGCCGTAATTGATGACGGCATCGTCGCTGGCTGTAGGCTCGGTTCCGCCCCAGTTGTCGGGCAAGGACCAATCGCCGGTAGGTACGGACCAGTACACGGTGGCCGCCTGAGCCGAATGTGGTGTGCAAAGCAGCACGGCTGCCGCCAGCAATCCCAGCCGGATGGACGGGCGGAACTTCAACGCCCCAATCCGTTCCGCCTGCCACTTTGTCTGGAAAAAGGGCGCAGTTTTTTCCCCGCCGAAGATTGCTTTCTCACACATTCGCTGCCTCCTTTGGAAAATCGGGAATCAGGACGCCGTCAACCCTACCGCAGTTACCCTTACCACTTTGCCTAATTTACTACAGCAAACGCGGGTTTACAATACCTTGAAGTGAGGGATTGATGGGATTTTTCGGGAATATATCGTCCCCAGGGGAGAACGAAGGAAAGGAGAGGGGCGCGATTTTACCAGACCCGCATCCGGAATATGCCTCAATTTAGGGCGTGAAAGAACAACTCCCGGAAAGCAATTTGGGGCGGCACGTTGCATGCCAGACGTTTGCCGCAGTTTGCTTTTCAAGTCAATTTGCGTGACCATCCCCCCCGGGGCAGCTTTATCCCGCCTTGCGATAAAACAGCGGAGCTTCTTCCGGTCGTACTACTTCGCCGTCGTTGCGGACGATCTTCTGCAATTCTCCGCCGGGGAGGACGTGGTAGCGGATGCCGCGCCAGTTGACCCAGCGTCCGACCGAAGCGCTGACCACGCCGATCCAATGTACCAGTTCCACCAGCGGGTTGGCCCAAATGTCAAATCGCTGGATCCGTCGCGAGGCCTTTTCCCAATGTGGAAAATAGGTTTTCACCAGGCTTTGACGCACCGCGCCTCGGTAGACCGTCACTATATAGAGTGCCGCGGCCACGGCCAGCGGAATCCATGGCGGCGGCGAACCGGTCAACAGACTCCACGCCAACACGCCGAAATTGCCGAGCCAGACAAGGCTCGTGAACGTGGACGAAACCAAGGAGAAGAGCCACCAGTTGAACGTGTACAGTCTGGCGATGAGATATTGGCGTCGGATGAACGACAGCGCTTTGCCGGGCGATTCGTCCAGCGGCGAGGCCACCACACAGGCCGGCTCGAAGCGGACCGGCAGCCGATGGCGTTGCATAACCCGGCTGGCGACCAGATCGTCGCTGAGCGTACCCTGCCATGCCTCGCGCAATCCGACGGCCTCGAATACATCGCGGCGGATCGCCCACGAGCCACCCCAGATCAGGTAGTGGCTGCTGCGGGTCAGCAGCGACAGCACGTCGCAGTTCATGCTGTAGACCAAGGCGTTGGCCGCGCTTGCCCTTTTGGGCGTGAACCAACGATAGCCGGTGACGGCGCCCCAGCCCGGCTCGTTCAATCGCGCGACCATCATCCGCAGCCACTCGGGCCTGGGCCGGGCGTCGGAATCGACGAACGCAATGTATTTGACCCGCCGCGAAATATGCTCCGTGGCGACGCGGAGATTGTGTACCTTCTGGCCACTGTCCGAGGCCCGTCCGGCAACGACCACCCGCGCCGGCACCCAAGGATGGTTGGCCATCGCCCGACGGATGGCCGGGTATGCCGGATCGTCGCTGCTTTCGACGATGAACGTTATCTCGTAATTATCGTAGTCTTGCTCGAACAGCGCACGAAGGTTTGTTTCCAGTTCAAGATCGACGCCTTTGCATGGGGCAAACAGCGCCACGCGCCCGGTCGGCTGGTGCCGATGAATGTCGCGCATGCAACTCCGCACGTAGCGGCGATGCTCCCAAGTCTGTAACGCCAGCAGCAGCGACCAGACGATCACCAGCCCCGACAGGGTCAGATAGACCGAAAGCCAATACACATCCATGCGAGTCCCGCAGTTCAGAGAGGCGGTTTTATGGAGCGGAGAATACCTATTGCACCAAAACGGGTCAATATCAAGGGACCACGACATGTAAGGATGGGCGGGATGGTCAACATGCGTTGTGTTGGTCTGGCAGCAATTGCCGCACGACGCGGCGGCTAAACTCTCGTTGGGATGGCAGTTGTACTGCCATCCCTGCTCTTCCATGGCGGGGTGGCAGTACAACTGCCACCCCAACCACACCCCCCGCGACCGCAGTCGCGGGGGTTTTTGGATTTTGTCACATCGGTATTCCCCTTTGCCCGATCAACTGAGCTTGACCCCTACCCGCTCGCCCCACACAATTCAATCCATGTACATTTTGACGCGGCATCTGGTCTGGGAGGTTCTTAAGTTTTTTTTGGCGGCGTTGGCGGTGCTGACGCTAATGGTCACCATCGGCATGGGCGTAAAAGAGGGGATGCATCGGGGCTTGCCGCCGATGGTGATGCTGCGGACCATGCCCTTCACGCTGCCGGAGATGCTCGGCATCACCATCCCCGCCGCCATGCTCTACTCGGTCAGCAGTGTGTTCGGCCGGATGACCGGGGCGAACGAAATCGTGGCCCTGAAGTCGCTGGGGATCAGTCCGATGGCGGCCGTTTGGCCGGTGTTGGTGCTGGCCGCGTTCCTCAGCCTGGGCACGGTCTGGATGTACGAGATCGCCGCCACCTGGTGCAAGCCCAGCGTACATCGGATCGCATACGAGTCGATCGAGAAAATCGCTTACGGCATGTTACAGAAGAAGCGTTCGTACGACTGCGACCAATTCAGCATCGCCGTGAAAAGCGTCGACGGCCGGCGGCTAATCCGGCCGTCGATCACGTTGAAGGAGAAGCCCGGCCGACCGCGGATCATAATTAACGCCGCCGAGGCGGAGCTGCACACCGATTGGGAGGCAAAGTTGCTGCGAATCATTTGCCGACAGGGGGAAGTAGACATTGAGGGGCAAATGCGGATGTCGTTTCCCGACGAACAAGAGTATACCGTGCCGATCGTCGTGTCGCCGATGCCGCCGTTCCACCGCGATTGGGTCTCGTTGGGAAGCATACCCCGCCTGATCGAAATACTAAAATCCGAGCAAGCCAATACCGAGGTCGAGTTGCGGCAGCTCGAAAACCTCCGCGAGGCGAACAAGGCCCTGGGAACGCCAGAATCGAAAACCGACGCCACCGAGATAACCGCGAAAACCGACAAGATCGCCGAGTATCGCCATCTGATATTACGCCTGAAAACCGAGCCGTACCGCCGTTGGTCGAACGGGTTCACTTGTCTCTGCTTCGCGTTGATCGGCACGCCGGTGGCCATGCTTTGGCGTCACGCCGACGCGTTGACTAACTTTTTCGTCTGCTTCCTGCCGATCCTTGCGATCTACTATCCGTTGCTGATGTTCGGCGAGGATCTTTCGACCTCCGGCACGTTGCCGCCGATCTCCTTTTGGACGGGCAACGTCGTGCTCTCGATTCCCGCAGTCGTTCTGTTGCGCTGGATGGTCCGGCATTAACGAAAAAACCGTTTTTTCGCCGCGCCTAATTATGGTGTAAACTTGGCTATGAACGCAGAATTCAAACTGCCCGAAATAGGCGAAAATGTCGCTGGCGGAGACGTGGTCGGCGTGCTGGTACGCGAGGGGGACGTGATCTCCGCCAACGACGGGGTGATCGAACTGGAGACCGACAAGGCCGTGCTGGAAATCCCCTGCACCCTGGCCGGCCAGGTCACAAAGGTCCACGTCGCCAAAGGTCAAACCGTCAAGGTCGGCCAACCGCTGTTGACCGTCGAGGTCGAAGCCGAGACGGTTGCGAAGCCGCAAGCGGTCAAAAAGCCGCAACCGTCGGTCGCGCCGGCCAGCCCCGAGGCCCGGCGTCTGGCCCGCGAACTGGACGTCGATCTCGCCCAGGTGCAAGGCACCGGCAAGCGGGGACGGATTACCGTCGAAGACGTCCGCGCCGCGGGCGCCACTGGCGACTTGTCCGCCAGTGCCGCCGAGGACGCGCCGTTTGCGGGTATCCCCGCCCAGCGCGGCAGCCGCGAGCCGGCCGTCCCGCCGGGCGAACTGAGCAAGGATTCCTACGGCCCGGTCCGCCGCGAGCGGATGTCGAAAATCCGCCGCACCATCGCCGCCCGAATGGTCACTTCGGCGAGCACCATCCCGCACGTCACCAACTTCGACGACGCCGACGTGACTGAGCTGGAACGAATGCGGAAAACCATCCCGCCGGCGTACCTTGGCCCGACGATCAAGTTGACGGCGATGCCGTTTGTCATCCGCGCGGTGGCGTTGGCGTTGCGGCAGCATCCGTTGCTGAACGCGAGCATCGACGAGGAAAAGGACCAGATCGTCTACAAGCAGTACGCCAACGTGGGCGTGGCGGTCGATACGCCCCGCGGTCTGGTCGTGCCGGTAATGCGAAACGCCGACCGGATGAGCATTTTGCATATTGCCCGCGAGCTGACGCTGCTTGCGGCCCGTGCCCGCTCGGCCGAGTTCACGGTCGACGAGCTTCGCGGGGGCACGTTCACCGTCAGCAATCTGGGTGCGGTCGGCGGCGTTTACAGCACACCGATCATAAACCATCCGGAGGTGGCCATCTTGTTGCTGGGCCGCTCGCGCTGGATGCTGTCCGTGTTCGAGGGGAAGATCGAAGGCCGGCTGAAGATGCCGCTAAGTCTCTCGTTCGACCACCGCGTCGTGGACGGCGCCGCCGCCAGCCGGTTCCTCAACGACGTTATCGACTATCTCCAATCGCCCGGCAAACTGCTGTTGACGAAGTAGTGTTGGGCTAAACGACTCCCAGAGAATCCAAAAAAACATCCATGCCGCTGTTCACGAAAAACGAAGTATCCCGGGTCAAGAGTTTCGTTGTTAAGTTGGTCAACAACAACTGCCCGGAATTGAAATCGCTGATCGAGGGGCCTCGACGGGACAGCCGGGTCAACATGACGGTGGTTGTGATGGTGATTCCCCTGGAAGGCAAGGCCCTCCAGGTAAGCCAGGCGTTTATGGCCGTTACCAAGGAGTTTTCGTCCACCGGCGTGGCGGTCGTGCTCGATCACCAGCGCGGGATGGACGATGCCGTATTGGGTTTCCGCTTCGAGGGGGAAATGACCTACATTCACGCCAAGGCGAAGCACCTTAGCCCCATCGGCGGCGGATTTCATCAACTTGGCTTTGAACTGAAGGAAATCGTCTCCCCGGGCGATTACCCAAAGCTGCAATCATTGAGTTTCTGATTGCCGAAACAGCTTTCCAGCGGCGCTTCTCAATCAAGCTTTTCGTCCTCTTCGATGTCGGGCGATTCGATGTCGGCCGTGGAATGCAAGTGTTCGGTGGAGCCGGGTGTGGTGACGACCTTGTAGATGCACCATGACAACATCCCGGTCACGCCGCCGACGGCGATTATCATAACGATCCATCCGCCTGTGTTCATGGCGCGGCCTCCGTTTCGGCCCGTTCCGCCGCTCTCCAGCGTCTGACGGATTGGGCAATCAACAACAAAAACAGGATGATAACGACGACGATGAACCCCAGCGTCATTTGAACCACGGAGCTTTGCTGAATCTTCTGCGGCCAGGTCAACTTTGTAGGGTCTGCCGGCGTCATGAAGAACTGCTGGTTTATCCAGAGACCGAAAATCACCAACAGATACGTCGGCGAGACGTACTTGATGATGAATTTGACGAACCGGGGGATACGGATTTCCGCCCCGCGGTTAAGCTCCTCGAACCCCCGATCGACGCCCAACACCCAACCATACAAAATCACCTGGAACGTCGCCAACACGAAGATGCAAAACGTGCCGATCCAGAAATCGATTGTGTCCATGGCCGCAAGGTCTTTTGAAAAGAAAACCACTAAGGTAGTGCCGACAGCGGTGATGAACCCCAGCAGCGCCACCGAGGCCTTGCGCCGCAATCCCAGTCCTTCCTCCAGCAAAGCGATTGCCGGCTGCAACATCGACAGCGAACTGGTCACCGCCGCCAGGAACAAGAGGAAAAAAAACAGGAAACCGACCGCCTGCCCATGCCCATAGGGCATTTGATTGAAAACATTCGGCAAGGTTTTAAACCCGAGGGAAAATGTGTCCTGCGGTTTGGCGAAAAACTCTTTGCCGAGAAAGATAAACGCTGCTGGCACGATAATCAGTCCACCCAAAACCACCTCGCAGAATTCGTTACCGGACGAGGCCGTGAGACTCGACAGGGCGATGTCGTCGTCCTTTTTCATGTAGCTGGCGTAGGTGATGACAATACCGAAACCGACCGAAAGGGAGAAAAAGATTTGCCCCGCCGCCTCCAGCCACATCTGCGGATTGCACAACGACAACCAGAACGATTCTTTCGTTACGTCAAGGTTCCACATGTACCCCAACCCGTTGGTCAGATTTTGCTCTGGCAGCTCGGGGTTCGGCGTCCCGAGAGTCAACACACGGATCAGAATGACGATAGCGCAGACGATCAACAGCGGCATTGCCCAGCGGCAAAACCACTCGATCCCTTTCGCCAAACCGCGATAGATCAAAATGAAGTTGATCACAAAACAAACCGCCGTGAACAGAACGGCCGACCCAAGCGGCCAACCTCCGGGAGACGATATCGCCGCACCGTCCTTGTTCATGCCGACGAAATTGTTGAAGAAGTTCTCGTATACCTTCGGGTTATCACCGAGATTCATTTCCCCGAACAGGTATCGTAGCGAATAGGCCAAACACCATCCCTCGATGTAGACATAGAACATGTAGATCATCACGGGAATGATGATCGCCAGCACGCCGCAATATGGTGCGATACGGCTTTTCCAGACCGCACGATATATGCCCGGCGTGGAGTTGTAGCCTTGCGATCCGCCGTAGCGTCCCAGCGACCATTCGACCCAAGCCAACGGCAACCCGAGAATCAGGAGCGATATGAAGTAGGGGATCATGAAGGCCCCGCCCTCGTACTGCGCCGCCAGTCCGGGGAAGCGAAGGAAGTTCCCCAGCCCCACGGCACTGCCCATCACCGCCAGAATCACGCCCAGACGCGAGCCCCAGGCCTCTTTGGGTCTGTTTTGTTGATTCATGTTTTTTCCTCAAACACATAAAGCCGCTTGGCGGTGGTCGCGGATTTATGTCCCGATATCATCCCAAATGTGCCGCGTCGATGGCCGCCTGCTCCTCGGCCGGAACGGGTTGCGGTTCTCCGTCCAGATCAATTCCGCCACGTCCACGGCTGAACGAGATCGCCGCCTCGACTGCCAGCCACAATGACATCGCCAACACAATGATCGAGACAACGGCCAGCGACCATTGCTCTTTTTCCAAAAACTTGCATAAGCTCAAGACCATGGCCCAGACGGACAACACCAGCATGATCGTCATGGGGATTATCGTGTAGACGATTGCCCGGCGGAGCTTGAACAGAAAAACGCTCACCGCCAACAGCGTCAGCCCGGCCAGCAGTTGGTTGGTGATACCGAAGAGAATCCAGAGTGTTTTTCCGGCGGGCACCAGGGCAAAGAAGGCGATGCCCGAGACCGCGACCGCCGAGGCCACGTAGCGGTTGGCCAACAGTCCTATCCGCAATGCGCGGCCCATCTCCTCGACGTTGAACCGCAGCAGCCGCGTGGCCGAGTCGAGCGTGGTCATGGCGAAGGCGACGATCGTGACCGCCAGGACGGTGCTGCCGTGAGAGGTGGGAATCCCGAGTTGTGCAAGGAAGTTTGCTCCGCCGCGGACCACGGCGCTGAGTTCACCGCCCGCGATACCCTTCCACGAGGAATACGTTCCGCCCGGTGCCCAGCTTGTTGCCCCCAGCCCGGCCGCGCAGGCGAGAATCACCAACACCGCCAGCGCCCCCTCGACGAGCATCGCCCCGTATCCGATCGGCAGGGCGTCGCTCTCGCGGTTGAGTTGTTTGACGGTCGTGCCGCTGGAGACCAACGAATGGAAACCGCTGACCGCGCCGCAGGCGACCGTGACGAACAAGAACGGAAATATTCCCCCCGGGGCGCCGGGAACATCCGCATGAACCATCGGTGCCTCAATGTGGTTCACCGCCGCGCCCGTCCACCCGGCGATCAGTATCCCCAGCAGCATAGTCGTCAACACAAAATACAACTGAAAGCTATTGATGTAGTCCCGCGGCTGCAAGAGGAGCCACACCGGCAGCACGGATGCCAGAAAACCGTAGAACAAGAGTACGGCGATCCAGCTAAGCTGCGCGATGCCGATACAGCCAGACCGCGCATCGGGGGCGACCGCGAGAACGTCCGCGGCCGCCGCATCGTCCCCGACTGCCTTCAGGTACTCCACGGCCGCCACGGCCCCGTATGGCAACTCGAACGCCGGCACGCCCGGCGCCGGCGCGGCTTCCTTCGCTTTCTCCAGGGCGGCGAGTGTGTCCGGCTCGATAAACCATTGATACGTACAGACCGGCCGCTCGACGCCCCAGAAGATCAACCCCGCGAACAACACCAACGCGACGGCCGTGGTGAGGCCCAGCGGGAACCGCAACCGATATACCGCCACACCCACGCCGATCGCCACCACCATCAGGCCGAACGATGGAATGATCGCGTCGGGGTGAAAGTTGACGAACAAGTTGGAGATGATGTTGCAGAACGCGCCCATCGCCAGCGACATCATGAAGAAGATGATCAGTAGTGCCAGAATCCGGGCACGGCCGCCCATCAGATGGTGACAGACCTCGCCGATCGAACGCCCCCGATAGCGCAGACTTATGGTCAACGCGCCCAGGTCGTGTACGGCCCCGATGAAAATCGACCCGACCAGTATCCAAATCACGGCCGGCCCCCAGCCCCAAATTACGGCGATGGCCGGCCCGAGGATCGGTCCCAGCCCGGCGATCGAGGCAAAATGGTGGCCGAAGAGGATCGGAATCCGCGTGGGAATGTAGTCGATGTTGTCGCGCATCGAGTGGGCGGGTGTGACCCGATCCGCGTCGAGCCGATATACCCGCCGGGCGATGAACCGCCCGTAGGTGAAATACGCCGCCGCCAGCACGGCGAAAGACCCGATGGCTATAAAGGCCGCATTATCCAACACTCCCCGACCTCCCTTCCACGCAACGGCCTCGGCCAACCGCGACGCCGCCCGACCGCAACCATAACGCGCAGATCAGGTTTCCACAACCGCCACCGGGTGGACGCGATGACCGGACATCATATAATAACTCAACGGTTGGGTGGCACGCCCAGAACGAAGTGATGGGCGTGGCTCCGAGAAAACACGCCCTTCGCTCCGCTCAGGGACGTGCCACCCGGTTTTCGTCGAATGAACCCGTCATGCCAGAGGATAACAAAGTGCCCGAAAAAGTAATCGTCATCGGCAGCGGTCCCGCCGCCTGGACGGCGGCCATCTACTCCGCCCGAGCCTCGCTCCAACCGCTTGTCGTCGAGGGGGCCATCACCGAGGAAAACCGCCTGGCCGGCACTCTGCCGCTGGGGCAGTTGGCCCTGACCACCGAAGTGGAAAACTATCCCGGCTTTCCCGCCGGCGACCTCGGCGCGTATCTCGACTCCGCCGTGGCCGAGGACCGACGCCGTCTGATGCCCCCGCACAACAAAGAGGGCGTCGGCGGACCTGAACTGATGGAGCTCATCCGCCAACAGGCCATGAACTTCGGTGCCCGAGTGGTAACCGACGACGTGGTGGAGGTGGATTTCGATCGCCGGCCGTTCCGCCTTACCGCCTCCGACGGCGCGACGCACGAGTCGCACGCCGTGATCGTGGCCACCGGCGCCAGGGCGAATTACCTCGGGCTCCCCTCGGAGGAAAAATACAAGAACCGAGGCGTCAGCGCCTGCGCGGTCTGCGACGGCGCGCTGCCGCGATTCCGCAATAAACCGCTGGCCGTGGTCGGCGGCGGCGATTCGGCCGTCGAGGAGGCCGACTATCTGGCCAAGTTCGCCTCCACGGTTTACATGATCCATCGCCGCGACGAGCTTAGGGCGTCGAAAATCATGGCCCGGCGGGCGGCCGATAATCCAAAAATCGAGATTCTTTGGAACTGCACCTTGGCCGAAGTCCTCGGCGACGACGCCAATGGCGCGACCGGCGTGCGACTGCAAAGCACCGTCGGCCAACCGGACCTGACGAAAGAGGTCACCGGCGTCTTTATGGCGATCGGACACACACCGAACACCGCGTTCCTCAATGGCAAGTTGGAGCTGACCGAGAAGAATTACATCCGCTGGACCACGCCCGCTCGGACTTATACCAGCGTTGAGGGCGTATTCGCCGCCGGCGACGTAGCCGACGACTATTACCGTCAGGCGATCACCGCCTCCGGCAGCGGCTGCATGGCCGCCCTGGACGCCGAACGCTATCTGACGGCAAAGGGACTTTGATGGTGGATAGTGGCGGGTGGCCGAAGGCCTGCAACGTGCCTCAGGGCCACGCTTTTCATGACGTTTACCGGGAGGACTGCCATGGAAGACCTAGCTCGTCTGGACATCAAGGAAATCATCGATTCGTTGAGCGATGGAGTCTATGTATGTGATCTAGACCGAAAGATCATCTACTGGAGCAAGTCTGCCGAGCGGATTACGGGCTGGAGCGCAGAGGATGTCGTCGGAACGCATTGCTTCGATAACGTTCTCTGCCATATTGACAAGGACGGCCACTTGCTCTGCGGGAAAGAGTATTGTCCTTTGCACCGGTCGATGGTAACCGACACCCGCAGCAAAGGTTTGCTTTTTGTGTACGCTCAGAAGAAAGATGGGCAACGCGTACCAACGCAAGTCTCTGTCGCCCCAATCCACAACGATGCCGGAGAGGTTATCGGTGGGATAGAGACCTTCCGGGATGACTCCGAAATGGCCCACGACCTGGAGAGAGCGAAAGTAATTCAGCATGTCGCTCTCCAACATGATATGCCCGACGATGCTCGTATTGCGTTCACGACACACTACATTCCCCACTCAATCGTCGGCGGGGACTACTACGCAATCCAGAAGCTCGGCGACGACCAATATGCGATAATGCTCGCCGACGTGATGGGGCACGGCATCGCCGCGGCCCTTTACACGATGCATCTTAGTCAATTGTGGGAGCGATACTGCAACCTCCTCAAGCACCCGGTTGAGTTCGCAGCCACGGTAAACAATGAACTCGCCAGAGTTACCAAAACGGACGAGTCGTTTGCCACGGCAGTTTGTGCTCTTGTTGACCTGAACGACCGGACATTTCGCTTCGCCGGCGCGGGAGGTCCGCAAGTTGTGCTTATGCATGCCGACGGGACTTGCGCATATCTCGAGAGTCCAGGGTTGCCTCTGGCGATTATGGACGACGCCCCATACGAGGAAGTCAGCGTTGATATCCAGAAAGGCGACAGCCTCCTGCTTTTCAGTGATGGCGCCATTGAGATACAGAACGCCGATGGGAAGATGCTCAACATCGATGGACTTGTCGCCATTTTGAGAAAGCAAGGCTATCCTGAACGCGGCATCGACATGGCTGCTCTGGAAGAGGAACTGCTGAGGTATTCCAACGCCATTCGGTTTGAAGACGACCTAACCCTCGTTGAGGTACGTTTCGCGAGGTAGCAAATGTATAGTGGACCCCAAAAACTGGGCCAAGAATCGGGGAGCCTGTCAACGACATGAATAATTTCTTCCTCGCCAAACTCGCTTCTTCGCTCCTGTTCGTTTCGCTGTTGGTCGGTTGCACGGCGGACCAGCGGACGGAACAGCAGCGGATGATCGACGAAATCAAACAACTTGGCGGAATTATCACACGCGACGAGGAGCGGTTGGATCGGCCCGTCTTCCGAGTGGAACTGGGAAATCGTCCGGCCGACGACTCGCTGCTGAAACGGCTCAAAGTTTTCAACCGACTCGAATCGCTCACCCTCGGACACACCAAGATCACCAACGACGGATTGGCGTATCTTAAAGAGTTGCCCCGACTGCGACGGCTCAACATCAGATACACCGCCGTCAACGACGAAGGACTGAAACACCTCGAAGGACTCGATCAACTTACCAGACTCGACCTGTTGGGCAACCGAATCACCGACGATGGACTGGAACACATCAAAGGACTGCGCCAATTGCGGACGCTCATCCTTTGGCACACGGACGTCAACGACGCCGGACTGAAACACCTCAAGCCGCTGAGCCAACTCCGCCGGCTCGATCTGGGCGATACGGTCATCTCCGATGCCGGACTGAAGCACATCGCCGGACTGGATAATTTGCGGACGCTCGTCCTTTGGCGCACCAGAGTGACCGACGCCGGACTGAAACACCTCGAAGGACTCGGCCAACTTCGCCGGCTCGAACTGGGTTTCACCGACGTGACCGACGCCGGACTGGAACACCTCAAAGGATTGACCCAACTGCGATCGCTAGACCTCTGGACCACCGGCGTTACCGACGCCGGACTGAAACACCTCGAAGGACTGAGCCAACTCGAAGAACTCGAGCTCAGGGACACCAAAGTCACGGAAGCCGGAATCGAAAAACTGAAAAGGGCCTTGCCGAAACTTCGGTCGGTCGAACGTTAGGGCAACTTTATTACAAAGGACACACCAATGCAAACATCAAACACTTTGCCTCTCAGCCGCCGCCGGCTCCTTTCCCGCGCCGCGATGGCGACGGGTGTCGGCGCAGCCATGAACTTGCTCCCCTCCTCCGTGAAAAATTGCCTGGGCGAGGATGACCGGCCGCCGGCCAAGTTCAAGTATGCGATCTGCAACGAGACCTTCGGCGACTGGCCGTTCGAGCGGGTCTGCGAGTTCTCGGCCAAGTGCGGCTACACGGGCGTCGAGATCGCACCGTTCACAATCTCCAATTTCGTCACCGACGTCCCGGCCAAACGCCGGGCCGAGTTGCGACGTCAGGCCCAACAAGCCGGACTGGAAATCGTCGGCCTGCACTGGCTGCTGGCCAAGACCACGGGCTTCCACCTCACCTCGGCCGACGCCGAGGTCCGCCGCAACACGGCGAAATATCTAGGCGAGTTGGCCCGCTTCTGTGCCGATCTGGGCGGAAAGTTCCTGATCTTCGGTTCGCCCAAGCAGCGCGACCTCGTCCCCGGAATGAGCAAAGAACAAGGGATGAAGCACGCGGCCGAAGTGCTTCGGGAGACGATGCCCGCGCTGGAGAAGACCGGCGTGACGCTGGCCATCGAACCGCTGGCCCCCGCTGAAACCAACTTCATCACCACCGCGGCCGACGGCGTGAAACTGATCGAGCTGGTCGATTCGCCCCGCTGCCGGCTGATCCTCGATTGCAAGGCGATGTCGTCCGAATCAACGCCGATCCCGGAGCTGATCCGCGCGAATCGCAAGTGGCTGGTCCATTTTCACGTCAACGACCCGAACCTTCGCGGCCCTGGGTTTGGCAAGCTCGATTTCGTGCCGATCCTGCGAGCGTTGCGAGAGATCGACTATCGCGGCTGGGTATCGGTCGAGGTATTCGATTACACCCCCGGCCCAGAGCGGCTGGCGCGGGAAAGCATCGAATACCTGCGGAAGTGCGCGGCGAAGCTCGGCTAGAATTTTGTAGGCCGGGTCGTGACCCGGCACAATTAGGCAACATCGACCATAGGCTGCGAATAACCGCCGGGGGCCATTGGGGACACAATACCTAACTATTGACAAGAAGTGCGAGGACTGATAATTCCCGGGCATGGCAAGATTGGCGCGGTTGGTGATTCCTGGTTTGCCGCATCACATAACGCAGCGAGGGAACCGCCGACAAGAGACTTTTTCAACGACGGCGACTATGCGGCCTATCTGGAATTGATGGCCGAGTGGTGCCGCGAGGAAGGGGTCGAGATTTGAAGCTATTGCCTGATGCCCAATCACGTCCATCTGATCGCGGTACCGAAAACAGAGAATGGCTTGCGGCGGGCCATC
>CBDAFL010000318.1:0-25976 GCA_965195225.1 uncultured Thermoguttaceae bacterium | reverse complement strand
GCCTGCCGAGCGATGCTGAACGAGACGCTCCGCGCCACCCTCACCTGGGTCGTCCAACAAGTCCGGGAACACGAAAAGGATCTTGACCATGTGTTCGCTAAAATACGGTTAGCCTAGTTTGCAAAAGTCCAGTTAGAAGATTTCTTACAAGAACGGGCAAGGGCGTGCCGTGCCACGCCGGACTCTGGTCTGCCGGAAAGATGCACCCCGCCAAGCAAATGACGCCCGGTAGAACGTTGTTCAGAATTCCCAAAGGACTTAGCCCGGGAGAGACAAGGGACGCCGTGCGCGAGTGGACGTTTAAACTTCCAATAACGCTTTCACCACAAAATCGTTTTGCCGCCGACCAGATGACGATTCTCTCCAGCGACCATTTTTGGACCAGCGTGCCGGCGGTACTTGAAAGCCCGATGGTCAACTTCCTTAAGCAGGCGGATCAGTTTGAAGACCGGATGCGTCAGCTTTCAAAACGAACGAAGAGTGGGGTTCCCAGAACCTGGCTGCGTTTTCCGGTCCGGCGCGGGGGAGCCTCAGCCACGCATTATGGCACTCGAATTACCTTTCCTTCCAATTTGCTTTACCAAGACGTGCCGGTGTTGGACCATGTTTTCGGCCATGAACTGGGACACAACTTTGAACTCTATCACGGTGGACTCCACGAACTGATCGTCGAATCTACCCGTTGTGCCGGCAACACACATATCACCGGGCAGATTTCGATGTGGTTTTTCATGGATCGAATGAACGGGATCAAAAGGGAAGAAACTTGGCGCCCCTACACCGGTATTTACGTCTATGGTTATAGCCAAGGAGGGTTGGAGTTTCTGCGATTTGTGTCGCTCCACGAGAAGTCGGTCCGCAAGGCGATGACGACGGCGGGGTTTTCCAAGGCTGCTGTGAGTGCCGCGCTGTGTGAAGTGGCATTGGGACGTGATCTATTCGATATCTGTCGTATGTACGGTTTGTGCTCCGAAAGATCCCAGCACGTTTCCGCGGTCGAGGCGGTTAAGAAACACGTTGACAATACCAAGCCACGACCGCCCTTTCGCGATCCTCGACAAATCATGTCGGACCCGCCCGGTTGGATTGCCCTAGCCGGCAAATGGAAATTGAGAGGCAAATCGCTGATTGGTCGCAGTGTTCGCGGTCTTGGCCGGACACCGAGGTTGATGTACAGAGAAATGCCACAGGTGCCTTTTGAGATTTCTTTCTCCCAAAAAAACGTGAAAGGCTCTCCGAACTACGTTCGTTTGGACTTTTTGAATTACCGTCTCGTACTTGAGAATGAGCAGTTGACTATTCTCGGGCCCGGTGAGAAACAGGAATTTGCCAAAAAAATTACCTCTGGGGAGGACAACGTGTACCAGCTGCGTATTCGTGTGGATGAGAAGGGAGTTGCTTTTGCACTGGATGGCCAGCCGATTCACTCGATCCGTAGAACCAGTCGGGCTTCCCAAGGGCGGATCGCCCTGTTCGGAAAAAGACGCGGCACTACTACCATCACGGACTTCTCCATCACCAAAGGCCGGTGATACTGCGGTTAGCGGCGTTGGGTGGCACGTCCCTGAGCGAAGCGAAGGGCGTGATTTTCAGCCCACCACGCCCTTCGCTTCGCTCAGGGACGTGCCACCCTGCCGCCTCCAGCCTCCTTGCAAACTTGACTTCCCCCCGCAATCGACAACAATGTGGCATGATTGCCGAGTCTCGAACAGAGGGAGATAACGCTCATGCAAGCCGTCGGCCAAAAAAACGCCGGCCGGCAGAACTTTCCTGATCCTCGGTGCGTCTAACCTGCAATACGGGGCGGCAGTCAAGATGCCTCGCGCCTTTCGTATCACCTACTCGCAACGAATCGCGGTCTAGCATACGTAACCCACAGTGAAATAAGGAGATGCACAATGCGTCGGTTATTCATCACTCGGTCAACGTTGATTCTGGCCTTTGCGATCTGGTTCGTCGAGATATCGTTCTCAAGCGAACCCCTAACCCCCGTGCCAAAGGTGTCCGTGAACCGCGTCGAGTTGAAACGATCCCCACACGGCTCCTACATTACCGCAACTTGTACGTTCGAGAATCCAACAAGCAATGAGGTGAAATATACCGGGTATGCACGTAATTCCTTTGATCCTCCTCTCAAACCTGGAAGTATCAGTCCTATTTACTCGGTGGAGTATAAGTCCGATGGGCAATGGCACGAATGTCCGATCGGTTGGTGCGGCACGGGCATGGCGCGCCTCGGCGCCAAACCCGGGACAACAGGAGTATTCGACGTGATCTTGCCCGCGTCCGCTTGGGGTTGGGAAGCCATAAGGATCGGATTGAAATGTTCCTCGTCGAATAGTAAAGAAGGTACGTCGACGATGGTGTGGAGCGAATCGGTAAGTCACGACGGAATCGTCCATCTCTGGCGGCTGAAGCGTATCCCGGACAACTCTCCCGCCACCCCGGGCATCGTCAAGCCGGGTAACGTGGCTTTGGCGAGCAACGGAGCGACGGTATCCGGTGTTCGCGCAGACCATGCCGCTTTGCTGGATGGCAACACAAGGACCGCGACTGGGTATGCATGGAGCCCCTGGCCGTGCGAATGGACCGTAACACTGGACCAGGTCTATCGTTTGCATAAAATCCGTCTCAAGCTCTGGGACGGCGACAACCGCTACTATCGCTATACCATCGAGACGTCCGCCGACGGCAAAGAGTACAAACCGTTGGTGGACCGCAGCAAGGGGCAATGGAAGAGTTGGCAGATTATCAGCTTCCCGCCCCGGCCCGTGAAAACTATAAAAATTCGCGGACTCTACAACAGCATAAATCCAGTGTTCCATGTCGTCGAACTGGAAGCCTATTGCCTCTTGCCGGAAGGCAAAGGAGTCTTTTCCAACGCCGGATTTCTCGACTACATAAACCGCACTTGGGACAACAATATCCGGAACCAATTCGACGTAAGCAAGGTCGGCGGCGGATATCGCGTTTCCTGCGACATAGACGGGGGATACGAACACAAGCTGATCCTCTTCCACAAGGAGGATGTATTTACCAAGAAGTTCGTCGCGTCGTTCACAGTGGAACGTGGTTCATGTGGCCTGAGCCTCAGGCCCCGTGACCTCGCACCCAGGGGTACTGTCACTCGCTTTGCCGCGGGCAAGAGGTATGACGTGCAGTTCTGGATCGAAGATGGCATTGCGAAAGGACTGGTAAACGGCGAGCCTGCCGAGATTGGACACAACAATCCAGCCTACTATGGATACTTCGCCCTAACACCGAGCCGCAGTTGCTCGGTCGTGTTCCATGAATTGCGTTTTGAGCCGCGTACAATCGCTGAAGGCAAGCCCGCCGCACCTGCCCCTCCCAAAAAAGAATTGACGATCGAGACCGGCGACTTCACAATCCATGGAACTGGTTTCCAGCCGGCCGTTTTGAAGAACGACGCACGGGCGTACGGGAACCGCAGGTACGTCTGGAAGGACGTGCCGGAAAAGTTCGCGGGCTGCAAGTTCACCAGAACCAACGGCGGCGTGCGGGCGAAGATCTCGGTCAAGGCAAAACGTGACGCCGTGCTGTACGTTGCCACCGCCACGATCCAGTCGGGGATCGACATGACCGGCTGGGAAGACACCGGCATCTCGTTCTATTACACCGACAAAGGCAAGACCCGCATGCGCGTGTTTCGCAAATCGCTCAAAGCCGCCGAGCAAGTTGTCGTGCCGCAGGGGAATTGGTCGGGAGGAGTCGTGGTTTGGGGTGAGAAAGTTGACTCGCATAGGGCCATTTCGGCGACACCCATCCCGATTGCCAATCCAAGTTTCGAGACCGGCGATTTCAGCGGGTGGACTGTTTTCCCGATGGGTAGTTCGGTCCGAGTTGTCGACGACGACTGGAATAACCCCGCGGCGCCCGAGGTTGGCCACAGCGGCAAATGTTTCGTCGATTGCATGAACTCCGGCAGTTATGAGGGTGATCCGAATCCTACGGGGGTCAGCCAGCGGCTGGACATTAGCGATTTCTTTTCGACGATCGACAAAGGCAACGCTTCAGTCAGCTTCTGTGGTTGGGGTTTTGGCAAGAGCTCCAAGCACAACGACTTCGCGATGATGAAAATCAGCTTTTTCGACGCCGCCTCGGGTGGAAACCAAATCGGCGACTCGCTGTCCAGCAACAAGGCGACCACTGCCAACACCTGGACAAAGATGGTAATCACCGGCCGGGCGGTGCCTGTGGGCGCCCGTGGCATCAAATTGACGCTCCAGGGTGGTCGCACAGTCATGCGTCGCAGTGACGCCGGCTTCGACGACGTGAGCGGCACGATCAACGTCATTTGCGAGGACGCGATCCAACCCAAAACGTGTGCTCTCGCGCTGCACCCATTCCAGTTGGGCAAACGAGTCCGGCTCGACGAAGGTGTGTCGGAAGACGCTGGGCTCCGTGTGCGAGAAGTCCTTTTTAAGATTGGCAACCAGAGAAATCTCCTTGCCCGGATCGACGTGGCCGGTATCGATGAGAAGGGACCTTCCCCCAATCGACTTTACCTGACCCTGCTCGATGAATCAGGGCAGCCTGTAAGCACCTTTCAGGTTCCCCTGGCGGGTGCTGCTTTGAGCCGGCAAGCGTCCCAAGTTTTGGACGACATCCGATCCCACAATCAGATTTGGCTGTCGCCCGAGTTGGAGAAACTGCCCGAGGTATCGTACGCCCTCAAAAAATACCCATCGCGCCGTTATTCAACGCATGACGGGAATGCGGACTGCAAGCGAGGAGTCACCCTGACTTTGGGTCTGGATACCTTTATAAGGTCTTCGGACGAATACCGCGCCCCCTTGTTGTTTGAAGGAGTACTGGGACAAAGAGAAGTGATTGTGATGGCCATCAGCGGGCCAGAATTCAGACTTATCTGGGGTGACGGAATCACGGGTTCCGGATATAAATATAGTACCGGAGAAGGGAAACACAGCTTCACGAGTTCCTGGTATGCATTTCGTACTGGCATTGGAAAACATGGTCTGCTGGTGGTTGACAAGGAGACCATGCGACCGTTAGTAGCCAAGTACGGCAGAGCAGAAATCCGTTTTCTCGACTACGTCGAAGTCCGGCCAGGACAACACGCTCCGCTACGGATCGCAATCCTTGACGGACAATCGCGATATGATTTCTGCTTTCAGATTGTCGACGGCAAAGTGTGGCTGTTCGACCGCTCCCTCCTTGCGAATGGGTTGCCACGAGGCCGTGTCGAAGGTGTCTTGATCGACGGAGAGAAACCCTCCGAGCTTCGACGGTGTGTAAAGGTCACGCTGATGGAACAGCTTGGGCCGTTTGACTGGTCCGGAATCAGCGATCGCAAGAGTCTTCATGATCCCGAGGAGCCATTGGTCGAGGAGATCATCCAGCACGCTTTCCCTTTCAAGCATCAGAGCTTTACGGCCTTTCAGGAATCGTGGGCTGTTGTCGACCAGACGACTAAGACCTGGCACATTACCGTGGACCTGGGCAAATCTCGGGTTCTCAAACATGCCCGGTATTGGACGCTGAGCCGGACTGGCACTGGTGATGGTAATAGTGAGGTGGCCGCAGGCTCACTTCCTTCGGGCGCGAAGAAGCTCGAAGTATCGACCTATCCTTGCCGATGGAACGAGGAATTCACTGTCAATGTGCCGGCGGATGCAAGCGGCAAGACGCGAATTCATTCGGTCTTTCTTAAGAAAGGTGAAGACGGCAACCTCTCGGCCAATCTCGAAATCGTCAGCCGAAATCATTGGGATGAGCTTAATGCGGTGCCGACTGCGGTGCTGCTGGACGAAGACCATTCAGTTGTCGCTGCCGCCACGGGCAATCTCATTTTCATGGTTGGGAAGGAGATCCACACCTCATCCGGCTTCGTGCTGAATTTGGGCAAGCCTCTCGACGCCCGAAGCCCAAAGTATCTGCTGCTGGGCCTGAAAACCATACATATTGGTGGGCCCATGGGAAGTCATTGGGGCAGATTCATGAACCGCTCCCCTCTGTTTTCATTTGAACAACTCCTAGCGGCGGAGGACACGGACACATGGAAATGCGGCCTTGTATTGCTGGATGATCATATCCACCGTGAGGTCATGCCGCGTGAACGGTTAAACGAGGAGTTACGCATTCGGCGGGGAGAGATCCGCGCGACCGCCCTCCAAACGCACTTGGATCGGTTCGAGCAGTTATTCCAGCAGGCCAAAGACCCGGACGGCCTGGCCCATTTGTGCCGTCTGGCGGGACACTCCGGAGACAAACGATTTGTCGAACCTATGCTCGGACTTCTCAAACACCCGAATGAAACGGTGCAGGATGGGGCGGCGATCGGATTGGGGCTGCTCGGCAATCCCGCCGGCGCGGACCGACTGCCACCAATCCTACAACGCCCCATGTCCAACGACCGTGACGGACGAGCCACAAATATCAAGACCGATGCGGCCCTGGCCCTCAAAGAGATTGGCACCAATCCAGAGCGTGAAGAATACCACGCTTGCGTCCTCGGGCAATACTACATGTGGCACAAGCAGAAACTTCATCCGTTTGCATTCGTCGGCCAGCCAGTGCGCAACCTATATACGGAACAGACCAGAAGGACAATGGCCGGCAAAATCGATCAAACAGAGATTGCTTGGGTTGGGAAAGGGTACATCTACGCTCCTAAAGATGGCGAGTACCTAATTGTTTCGAAGGGATTTCGTGTTGAAATCGACGGGATGTTCACGGGCCTTTCACACGGTGACCAGAGCGCGAAATATCCTCTGAAAAAAGGTTTGCACGAAATCAGACTCGAAACGGGATCGCATGGTCAGCCCTACATTCATTCAGCGCACTTCACGATGTTGGACAGTAAGGAAACCCCAGTGCCTATTGTTAATCGGAAATCAGACATCGAGAGTTTTCTGGCTCAAACCGTAGAAGGCAAGCCGATCACGGAACTGTCTGGCTGGAAGATGTCTCGCAAAACACGCGTAAGAATGGATCGTTAAGTTGTGTTGAGCAGACAAGAAAACACACCCCCGAACGGAACGAGAGAAACGTGGGTCTCGCAACGACTCCGGCTTTGGCGGGGTGGCACGTCATTTCAGCACAAATGGCCGGGGGCTGTTAGCAGCCCGTTGAAAAAGGGTGCCACTGCTGGCTTGTCCAGCAGTGCATGGGGGAAACTCCCGGATAAACACTGCTCGACAAGCCAGCAGTGGCACCCAAACTCCCAAATCCGACTTTTTCAACAGGCTGTTAGCCCCCGGCTATGGCAAACTTGACTTCCCTCCGCAATCAACGACAATGTGGTATGATTGCCGAGTCTTGAACAGGGAAAGATAACGCTCATGCAAGCCGTCGGCCGGAAACTCACGCTGGTCTGGGTCGGAATCGTGTTGGTCTGGACCGCCGGCCCGATCGGCGCGGGGCGGGCCGCCGAGGTAATACTGAAGGACGGACGCGCGCTGCGGGGTAAACTGGGACGGGTCGCCGGTCTGGCCGAATTGCCGAAACCGATCCAGGCGGACAGCGGCGCCCCAATCCAAAACATCCTCCTCGTGGACGACGACCTGCGGCGGACTTTCGTCTCCGACCGGCTGGTCCGCGAGGTCGTTCAGGAAGAGAACCGGCAGGTCGAGGAGAAGTTCAACGTCCGTCAGCGGGCACTCCGTGGCGGTCAGGCCATCCGCACCCTCGGCTCGCCGATGCGGATTCAGCCCTTCGACGAGTACGGCCGGCGCATCTTCACGATGAACACCCGCCGAGGCCCAATAAACATTATCCAGGGCATCACCGTGTTGACGCCCCGTTGGACGAAGGTCGAAGGCATCTCGCACGTCTGGGACATGCGGATCGCCACCAGCAGCATACCCCGCGACACGCTGCACAAAATCCTGTTGAAGCAGATCGACCCGAAAAAAGTCGAGCACTACAAGAAGATCGCCCGGTTCTATCTCCAATGCGAGCGGTACAAGGAGGCCAAGCAGGCGCTGGACGACTTGTTGGCGGCGTTCCCCGACCGAAAAGACCTGGAGGAGCAGTTGGCCCCGTCGATGCGGGCGATCGTGCAGCTTTCGGCCACGCGGATGGCGCGTGAACTCCGCCTGCGACGCGACGCCGGCCAGCACCGCTTCGTTTGGGCACTGCTCAATAAGTTCCCCTCGGAGGGCGTGGGCGGCGAAATCCTGCAATCCATCCGCGAGATGATCCAGGACTACGAGACCCGCCTGGCCCGATACAAGGAGATCATCAGGCAACTGAAAGCCCTTACGGCGCGATTGAAGGACACCATTGCGAAGGAGAACCTCAAGCCGATCCTCGACGAGATCGCCGTCGAGCTTAGCGCGGACACGCTGGACCGGATGGCGGCCTTCATGCAGAACGTCGACGACCCGAAAATGCCCGACACCGAGAAGATCGCGCTGGCCATCAGCGGTTGGCTGTTGGGGACCGACGGCGCCACGGAAAAGCTGCCCGAGGCGATCTCCGCCTACAAGGTCCGCAACCTGATCCGCGACTATCTGAACGAAACATCCTCACCCGATCGCGAGCGGACGTTCGGCTACATCAAGCAGGAGCCGGCCGGCACTCCGGCCACGGTGGCCAAGCTGCTGTCTCACATGAAGCCACCCGTCCCCATGCCCAAGCCAACCGCCAACAGGCCGGGCTACTACAAACTGGAAGCGCCGGGGCTGACCAACGAGCAGCCGGTGACGTACTACGTGCAACTGCCGCCGGAATACGATCCGTATCGGCACTATCCGACGATCGTCACTCTCGACGGCGATGGCACGACTGCCCAACAGCAGATCGACTGGTGGGCCGGCGATTGGGGTAAGGGTGGCATGCGCGCCGGTCAGGCCAGCCGCTACGGATACATCGTCATCGCGCCGGCGTGGACCGTCGAACATCAGAAGAAGTACGGATACTCGGCCCGCGAGCATGCCGCCGTGCTCAACCCGCTCCGCGACGCCTGCCGGCGGTTCTCGATCGACACCGACCGGGTATATCTATCGGGCCACTCGATGGGCGGCGACGCGGCCTGGGACATCGGCCTGGCCCATCCGGACCTTTGGGCGGGCGTGATCCCCATCGTGGCCCGGTCCGCGAAATACTGCAATTTGTATTGGGAGAACGCCCGATACGTCCCGTTCTACGTGGTGGCCGGAGAGCTGGACGGCCGGAAACTGATCGACAACGCCCGAGACCTGGACCGATACCTCCGTCGCGGCTTCGACGCCACGGTGGTCGAGTTTCGCGGTCGGGGACACGAGGATTTCTCCGACGAGATTCTGCGTATCTTCGATTGGATGGGCCGCTTCCGCCGCGATTTCTTTCCCCGTAAGTTCGCTTGCGTGTCGATGCGCTCCTGGGACAATTTCTTCTGGTGGGTCGAGGTCCGGGGACTGCCGCCGCGCTCGCGGGTCGATCCGGTCAACTGGCCCCCGCCGGCCGGAGCGCAGCCGGTCCAGATAAAGGCCACGCTCAACAAAACCAACGGCATCAACGTCCGCGCGGGCACAACCCAAGTGACCGTGTGGCTCTCGCCCGAGATGATCGATTTCGACCGGCGGTCGATCGTCACGGTAAACGGCCGCCGCTTCAACGGCAACGATCAGATAATCCGCCCGAACCTGCGCGTGTTGTTGGAAGACGTTCGCACTCGCGGCGACCGACAACATCCCTTCTGGGTCCGTCTGGACGGCCCCAGCGGCCGGGCGTATGGGAAGTAGTTGCAGTAACACAGAGGGAGGTTGACTAGCTCGCAATGATTCTGTAAGCTACTGCCTGTCCCATTGGTCGATTCATCCGCACCAAAGCGGAGCAATATGTCGAGATGACGAAAATCGGGATGGAATAGAAGCGTACGATCACGAATTAAGTATTGTTTCCATGTGATTGTTAGGAATTACGGAATTCTGTTCCCTTTCCTCCCACTACGAGCACAACACTTGGCAAGACGATCATGGCGCTGGTGAAACCGTTCCTTCGATGGGCTGGAAGCAAACGTAAGCAAATCTCTCGCCTTTCGCAATTCTGGCGAGACGACCATCTGCGATATGTGGAGCCGTTTGCGGGATCTGCGTGTCTTTTTTTCGCCATTCAGCCGAGCAACGCCATTCTTGCGGACAAGAATTCGCAACTCATAGAGACCTACGAAGTGGTCCGACAGAACCCCAAAAAAGTTTATGATGGCGTCGTGGCGTTGCCTCGCACAAAAGCTGTGTATTATGCACAACGCTCCCGCGATCCAAAGTGTCTGAGCGCCATGGAGCGTACTGTCCGGTTCGTGTACTTGAATCGCAATTGCTTTAATGGAATTTATCGAACTAATACTAAAGGCTTTTTCAATGTGCCGTTCGCCACATCGCGAGCCGGCGCATTTGTTTCGCGGGAAGAGTTTGTTGCCTCTGCCCGAGTGTTAAATCATGTGAAATTGCGAGCGTGGGATTTTGGAAGAACACTTCGCTACGTCCAGAAGGGTGACTTTGTTTATATGGACCCGCCCTACGCCGTGGCTGCTCGTCGGGTCTTCAAGGAATACGGAGCTAAACCGTTTTCCGCTTGTGACTTGACGCGGCTGGCGGAGCACTTGGTGAAAATTGATGCACGAGGAGCCGACTTCTTAGTGTCGTATGCCGACTCAAAGGAGGCGCGTGAGTTGGCGCGCCCCTGGAACTCCTTTCGCATGCGCGTTCGACGACACGTAGCGGGGTTTTCCGGTGCTCGGAAGAACGCGTATGAGGTGTTAATCACGAACATGGATTCTGCACAGCCTTGAAGAGTGTGCAGGAACGTTATCACCTATCGCCGGCACACACACCGGAGCCGTCGAGTGGTTTGAAGGTGTTGCCCTATGAAAAAAAAACGAGCCGGACGTTTCGCCCCGCAACAGGTTGGCGTCGAGACAATCGAAACGCAAAAGTTACATCCCAACCCGCACAACCCGCGTCTTTTGTTTGATAGGAAGCCCCTTGGCATCCTCGAAGAATCTATTGCCAAAGTAGGAATCCTGGTTCCGCTCACAGTCTACTTTGACTCACAGCGTAAGTACCACGTTATCCTTGATGGTCAACGACGATGGATCTGTGCGAAAGCGCTGGGGTTGCAGGAAATCCCCGTAAATGTGGTTAAGGAGCCCACGCTGGTTCAGAACATCGTGACGATGTTCCAAATTCACAAGCTTCGTGAAGACTGGGAACTAATGCCGACTGCTCTCAAGCTAGAACTCCTTATGAAGGAAATGAAGGAAAAGAATGACAGGAAGCTTGCGGAACTGACGGGACTGGATCAAGCAGTTGTGCTGCGGTGCAAAAAGTTGCTGAATTACCCTAAAAAATATCAAGACATGATGCTCGATCCCGATCCAGAGAAGCGGATTAAGGCTGATTTCTTCATCGAAATGTACGTTGTGAGAAACGACCGCTTCGTGAACTCTCTTAATTGGTATTCAAAAGACAAATTTACCCATGCAATGCTCTCACGGTACTCGGCGAAGAAACTCAAGTCAGTAACGGATTTCCGACTCATCAAGGAACACGTAAACAATGCTCGAAAAGCCAAGAAGGACACCCAAATCTCGCGACGGCTGCACGAGTTCACGGAAAACGCCGATTTGCCCATAGACCATCTCCAAATCAGCTCTGCGTCTGCCGCGGCCGGGGCCGCCGCTATGCGTACGAGAGTGGACAAACTAATTGCTGAACTGGATTCATTGGATGTCGATACCTACTACGGCGAGACTGCACTCTGGGAGACGCTGGAGGCTTTGCTGGCCACCGTCAGAAAGAAGCTTGGCGAGGCGGGCCGGAGAGCTAAGTGATGAAGACACCTGCAGAGCAAAACACACCGATCGACTCGAGACAGATCCGGCATTGGGTGAACGACTTCTCGGCTTATCGCCATAGCGTAGGGGAGGAGCGAATTCGCGAGTGGATACAACAATTCAATGCAGAGGATCGAAATATCGCAGCAAGGGTCTTGGACGGTGTGGATTTTTTCTCGCACGATCGGATTGCGGCAGCATTCCGATCTGTGCTCAACGGCATTGAGGGATGGCATCTCGACCCGAAGAGAAGGCGAGGGCAATGGCGATTCATTCCCTACTCAGCTAGCGCAGGCGAAAGTGGGGACTCCATGATGCACAAATTCCGGCATGCCAACAATCTTGCCGGGAGGAAATATAACGATCTCTTTATTTACCGAAGCGACATTCTGCGCGAGGGACTCAGCCGTGGAGATACTGTAGTCCTGGTCGACGATTTTGTTGGAACGGGTGACCAGGCATGCGACTCATGGTCTGAGCAATATGGTGAGCTTCTGGCTGAAGTGGGACGAGTTTACTTAGTAGTGGTGGTTGCTTGCGAACATGGTGTCCGGCGGGTAGGAGACAAGACCGATTTGCAAGTTGTGCCTCATTTTTCGCTTACCGAAGCAGACAATGTCTTTGCGGGCAGATGTACGAGGTTCAGCCGGACTGAGAAAGAAGCATTACTCAAGTACTGCAAGCAGGTGGATACGAAAAATCCACGAGGAAAGGGGGACTGCGGTCTACTCGTCGTCTTTGCGCACACATGTCCCAACAACAGCATTCCTGTTCTACATTCCTCCAACCGTCGTTGGGATGGACTATTCCGTCGGTATAACTGACAGCGAGGCAGTAGGGTGCGTCCACGACGCACCACTTCGCCCCACAATCAAAAGTAACGGTGCGTCGGGGACGCACCCTACTGCTCTCACCCGGCCAGAATCCGCTCGACCTCCTCGTTGTCCACGTCCATGATGTAGGGGATGCCGCTGATTTCAGCGGCCTCGCGGGTCAAGCTGGCTAGATCGTCGCGCGAAATATGCTCCAAGGCGAATTTTCGGCTGCCGGCCATCAACTGACACAAGCCCTGGTCCAGGCGCTCGTAGTAAGTGTATAGCCCTAACGCGCCGGTGGGGATCTGCTCGAAGGCCGCGTCGCCCAGCTCCTTCCGCAACGCGCCGGCGGTGACGAAAATCTCGTCCTTCGATACCCCGAACCGCTCGACGTAGACCGGCACCTGCTGCTCGTCGATCGTTTTGCCGATCGTCTTGCCGACCATTGCGGCGGCGATCGGCGCCCGGGCCATGCCGACCAGTTTGACAAACGGCGCGCCGAGCGCAAGCCCCTTGAAAATCTGGTCCTCGAAGGTGAACCCGCCGGCGACGGCAATCGCGGGCACGTGCTCGCCCCGATCGGCAAACTGCTTGGCATAGCGGTACAAGAGCGAGTGGAGATGCACCGGCGGGACGCCCCATTCGTTCATCATCCGCCAGGGACTCATGCCGGTCCCGCCGCCGGCCCCATCGACCGTCAGCAGGTCGATCTTGTAGCGGGAGGCGAACAACACCGCCCGGGCAAGGTCCGCCGGCCGAAATGCGCCGGTTTTGAGGAACACGTATTTCGCACCCGCGGCGCGTAGCTCTTCGGCGCGTTGGGCGAACGATTCCTCGGACACCATGCCGACGCGCGAGTGCCGCTCGAACTCCTTGAACATGCCGCGATTGAAAGCCTCGATGATCTCGGGCGCGGTCGGGTCGGGCAATACCAGGTAGCCGCGCTTGTGCAACATTTGGGCCTTGGCCAGATCGCGGACCTTCACTTCGCCGCCGATGTTCTTGGCCCCTTGCCCCCACTTCATCTCGACACACTCGACGCCCAACTTCTCGATGGCGTATTCCTGCACGCCGAGCCGGGTGTCCTCGATGTTCGCCTGCACGACGATCGCGCCGTAGCCGTCGCGTTGATGGTCCTGGAAGAGTTTCACGCGGCGCTTCAGATCGACGGTATCGACCACCCGGCCGTCCTTGAATACCGCTTCGGGGTCCATGCCGGCGACGTTTTCGCCGATCGTCAGGCCGGTGCCGGCCAGGGCCGAGCCGATTGCCAGCCCTTCCCAGTTGTTCTTGGCGATGTTGGTCGAGCCGATGCCGGGTATGATCCACGGGCGGTGGAACTTCAGCCCTTGGTCGTGGCCGAAGCGGACCTCGAGATTGACCGCCGGGAAGATCGCCTTGTCGCTGTCGGCCTCGATGCCGTGGGCGCCGACGGCCGTGCCCATGATGTTGAAGTGTGAATAATCGACCGGATAGCTCTTTTCGGCCGCGGTGGTGATGACACCGAACGGCTGCGGATAGATCACTTCGTGGCCGCGGTAGGCCGATTTGCCGATCTCGCACATGCCGATGCAGCCGTCAACGCAAGTCACGCACATGCCCGAGGCGGGCACTACCGAGTCTTCCGTCCGGTTCTTCGTCAATGTCGCCGCCGAGGAGTTTACCCTGGAATACGTGGAAATCATGTTTGTTTTGCTCCTGAAAAATTATTTATGGTTGCGGTCTTGGATTTCGCACGCAACGCAGGGGTCCATGTAACACATCATGTCGCTGAAATTCTGTTTCTCGACGCAAGGGGGCGTCAGGTTGGCGCAGCCGCCGCAGATGGCCTTCTCCGGCTCGTTGAACGTGCATCGCAACTCGCAAACCGGACAGACGTAGATGCAGCCGCCGCACTGCCGACAGACGTCCGACTTAACGTCGAACGGCGTGCCGATCGCCCGTTTTGAGCCGCGGTGCGTGAAACCGATGGCCTTGGCCATCATCTGCTCCTCGCACATCCGCACGCAACGGCCGCAGAGGATACAGTTCTCGTGCTCCTGCCGGAACCGCTGCCGGCGCACGCCGTGCGCCGATGCCAGGTCCTGGATCGTCTTCGACTGCGGACACGAGGCCAGCAGCAGCTCGATAATCATCTTCCTCGCTTGCAACACGCGCTGGGAGGCGGTGCGGACTTTCAGCCCTTCTTCGGCCCCGTACGTGCAGGAGGAGACCAGTTTCGACTTCGGTTCCGTACCGATTTCCACCACGCACAGCCGGCACGCGCCGTAGGGCGAAAGCCCCTCCATGTGGCAGAGCGTGGGAATTGGAAAGCCAAGATACTGTGCCGCCTCCAAAAGGGTAGTCCCTTTTTCCACGGAGACGTTCAGGCCGTTGATGGTTAGGTTAATCATGCGGATTTCTCGTTAGTAGCGTAGGGTGGCACGTCCCTGAGCGCAGCGAAGGGCGTGGCATTTTCGGCCCATCACGCCCTTCGCTGCGCCCAGGGACGTGCCACCCCATTCGTTGATGGTCAAGTTAATCATGCGGATTTCTCTTCTGTGGCAACAGATTCAAGCGGTACGCCGTTTTCGTCGCAGGTAAACTGCAAGTCGCATCGCAGGCAGCGTTGCGCCTCGGCGACGGCTTCTTCCTCCGAGAGGGTTTTTTCCACCGCGGCGAAGTTTTTCCGGCGCGCCTCCGGCGGAATCGAGTGGACCTTCGCCCGGCGGGCGGTTTCCTGCTGTTCCTCGTCGACCACCGCCGGCTCGATAAATACCCGAGGCAGTTTGATCTCGGGAGGAATCTCCAGACTCTCGTCGCGGAGATAGCGGCCGATCACTTCCGCGGCCTCCTTGCCGGTGGCGATGGCGTCGACCACGGTGGCCGGCCCGGTGGCTACGTCGCCGCCGGCGAAGACCCCGTCGCGGCTGGTGCGGAAGGTCTTGGGATCGATTTTGATCGAGCCGTTTTTGTTCAGTTCCAAGCCGGCGGCGGCGAGTATTTCGCCGGCCGGTTGCTCGCCGATGGCGACGATCAAGGTGTCCAGGTGTACGGCGAACTCGGTACCCGGCTCGGGCACCGGCCTCGGTCTGCCGCTGGCGTCCAGCTTCCCCAGCCGGTTGCGGATACATTCCATGCCGTCCAACCGTCCGTCCTTGGCAAAGAGTTTTTGCGGCGATACGAGAACCTCGATTTTCACGCCTTCCTCGCGCGCGGCCTCGATTTCCTCCTCGTAGGCGGGCATCTCCTGCTCGGTGCGGCGGTAGAATAGCGTGACGCTTTCCACGTCTTTCTGCCGGATGGCCACCCGCGCCGCATCCACGGCCGAGTTGCCGCCGCCGACGATGCCCACGTGTCCGCGGGCCAATTCTTCTCCCCGTAGGTTGAACGCCTTGAGAAACCGCATCGAGGGATATACCCCGTCGAGGTCTTCGCTCTTTAGTCCCAGCGGCCGGCTCTCATGGGCGCCGATTGCCAGAAAGACCGCGTGGAATCCGTCGGCCGTCAACGAGTCTAGCGCGATGTCTTGCCCAAACCTGACGCCGCAACGGACCGTGATATCTTCTCCCAACAGCGAGGCGATTTCCTTTTCGATCAGGTCGCGGGGCAAGCGGTAAGCGGGAATACCGCCGGTGAGCATTCCGCCCGGCGCGTCCTCGGCCTCGAAGAGCGTAACCTTGTAACCTTGAAGCGAGAGGTAATGGGCGGCGGAGATTCCGGCCGGTCCACCGCCGACGACGGCCACCGGAATCGATTCTTTCGCTGGTCGCTCGATCCGCGGCGGCTTGTAGACGCCGGGATCGACCCGGTCGGTGATGAATCGCTTGAGCGCTCGGATTGCGATTGGTTCGCCCCCGCTTTGGCCTAGCTGACAGCGGTATTCGCACCTGTGGTCGCAGACCCGCGCGCAGATCGAGGGAAAGGGATTCGCTTCGCGTACGATCTGGTAGGCTTCCTCGTATTGTCCCTTTTCCAGCAGGGCCACGTATCGCCAGACCTCGGTGTCCAAGGGACATGCGGTCTGGCAGGCCGCGCCGACCAGATCGCCGCAGACGAAAGCGTCGCACCGCTTGTCGATCACGTGCCGCTCAAACTCTTTTCGGAAGTAACGGAGCGTGCTGAGCACCGGGTTGCCGGCAGTCTGGCCGAGTCCGCAGAGAGTAGTGTCTTTGACCACTTTGGCCAATTCCTCGAGCAGATCGAGGTGTTCGAGCGTTCCGCGGCCCTTGGTAATGTCTTCGAGCAACTCGTACATCCGCTGCGTTCCCTTGCGGCAGGTAAAGCATTTTCCGCAGGATTCCTCCTTGAGAAAGTTCATGAAATACTTTGCCACGTCGACCATGCAGGTGTTCTCGTCCATGACGATCATCCCGCCGGATCCCATGATGGACCCCGCGGCCGCCAGACTGTCGTAATCGACGGGTAGGTCGAACATCTCGGCGGGGATGCAACCGCCCGAGGGACCGCCGGTCTGTACGGCCTTGATGGGCGAGTCGCCGGCCGGCCCGCCGCCGATGTCGTTGACGATTTCCCGGATGGTGATTCCCATCGGTACTTCGACCAGGCCGGTGTTTTTGATTTTTCCGACGAGGCTGAAGATTTTGGTGCCGGAGTTCTTTTTCGTTCCCACCTTGGCGAACTCTTCGGCGCCTTGGCGGATGATGACGGGGATGTTTGCCCAGGTTTCGACGTTGTTGATTATAGTGGGTTTGCCATCGACGCCTTTTTGCACGGGATAGGGCGGCCGCTGGCGAGGCTCGCCGCGCTTGCCTTCGATCGACCGGATCAGCGCCGTTTCCTCGCCGCAGACGAACGCCCCGGCGCCGCGGACCACGCGGATGTCGAACGAGAAATCTTCGCCGAGGATGTTATCGCCCAGCAGCCCGTACTCGCGGGCCTGATGCAAGGCAAAATTGAGATTCTCGATCGCCAGCGGATATTCGTGGCGGACGTAGACGATGCCTTCGCTGGCGCCCCCGCCGTAAGCGCCGATGACCATACCCTCGATAATGCTGTGTGGATTGCCTTCGAGGATACAGCGGTCCATGTACGCGCCGGGGTCGCCTTCGTCGGCGTTGCAGACGATGACTTTTCCGCGTGGGCCGGGCTGCTTGGCGAGCATTTCCCATTTCAGACCGGCGGGAAAACCGCCGCCGCCGCGTCCGCGAAGCCCCGACTGTTTGACCTGCTCCACCACGCCCGTCGGGCCAAGCGACGAGAGGGCTTTTTCAATGGCCTGGTAGCCCCCCTCGACAATGTAATCGTGGATCCGCGTCGGGTCGATCTTCTGGTTCATATCCAGGATCGCGCGATGCTGGTTTTTGAAGAACGGAACGTCGTTCCGGTTCCGGCAGACTTCGCCGGTGCGCGGATCGCGGTAGAGCAGTTCCTCGACGTAACGGCCCTCGAGCGCGGCGCGGATGATCCGCGGGATGTGCTCGACCTTCACCTGTGCGTAGAACGCCTGCTGCGGCTCGGTCAGCAGAAACGGCCCCATTTCGCAGAAGCCGTGGCATCCGGTCGTTTTCAGGGCGATCTTGCCGACCAGCCCGTTTTCGAGGATATATCCCTGTGCGACTTGGATGATGTCGGCCGCGCGGCTCGCGCGACAGGCGGTGCCGGCACAAATCACGATCCGCAGCGCGTTGGGATCCACGTCGGCCCGAAGCATGTTCCCCAATTGCCTTAACTCGACACAGGAAGACAGGCGCGTCATCTCATTACTCTCGGGTAGGTTGTTTCTTCTTGTTTAGCGGCCGCCGGCATTGGGTGGCACTCTCTCGTTTAGCGGTCGCTGGCATTGGGTGGCACTGGCGTCTCGCCAGTGCTGACCGGAACACGGGCAAGATGCCCGTGCCACCCCCGCGGATCAAACTAAGTCCAATAGGTGTTTTTCACATCCGCGGCGTGAACAAAACTGAATGGCTCCACCCCCCAGCACAGTCAACGAAACCAGCGGCGCCTCACACAACGGGCACAGCATTCCGTTGATAAGTTCCTTGTGACAGTTGGGGCAAAAGAACCGCGCAACGCTCTGGCGGTGGATCTCCCAATCGGGGGCGATCTGATAGCTGCCAAACAGCGATGACAACCGTAGCCGCCCTTGACGGCCGTCGGCCAGCACGCTGACGCGGATCGACGGGCGGTTGTCGATGTCGTACTTCGAGTCCATCAGGCTGTGGTTGCAGTGCGGACAACTTACCCGGACGGGGAACAGCGCCCGTTCCACCTCGGTCGGCAGGAATCCCTGTTCCACCGAATCGAGCAGCGCTCGGACCTTGCGACGGCGTACTTTCGGGAAGTAGCGGCCATCGACCACCACAACCGGCCCCAAGGCGCATGCGCCAAGGCAATTGGCGGTCTCCAGGCTGAATTGGCCGTCGGAGGTCGTATCGCCGGCCTCGATACCCAGTTGTTTCTCAAGCTCGTCGACCACGCCGGCCGCCCCGCGGACGTGGCACGCCGTCCCCATGCACGCGCAAATCAGATGCTTTCCACGGGGCTTGAGGCTGAACAGGCGGTAAAACGTGGCTATGCCGTAGATGTCCACCAGGGAACGTTCGGTCCGCTCGCTGACCATTCGCAACGCTTTTTCCGGAAGATAGCCAAACCTTGCCTGGATGTCTTCCAGGATGGCGATCATCTCGGCGCGCTCGCCCCGATGCTTCGCCAAAATGGCTGGAATATCCCGACAAATGTCGTCTTGGTCTTGCTCGCTCAGATGCGGCACGACCTCGGAAGAATCGGTTTTGCCGGTAACTTCGCAAATTGACATGTCAGCAGTACTCCTCGCAGTGCCAGATGTCTCCTTCCGGCCTGCTGATCTTGCAGGTATGACGGTTTTCGCAATTGCAACACAAGCCGCGGAACTTGCCTTCTTCGACAGCTTTGTCGGGGCCGTCGCACAAGGCGTCGTCCTCCCATGCCGCCGGCTCCAACGTCTCCAACTCGAACTGTTCGCAGAAGAGCTTCGGCCGCGCCGGTGTGCCCAGGTTCATGCAACCGTCTTCATGTACGCAGATGTTGCAGAGGTCCAGGAATTCTCCGACCATAATGTTCTCCATTGATTGCTGGATCGAGCGCGCTGGCGTCTCGTCTGTCCGAGCCGCCTTCCCCCGGTGGACACGCTCCCGATCGAGGTTTTTGGGGAATCAGTTGTTCCCCGCCGCGAGGAGGTGCAGTTTGCGTGCCAATGGATTCGCGCGGCGGAAAATTTTTCGCCGGCCGGTCTAAACGACGTGAAAACGCGGGGAAATGCCGGTGTCGGGGTCAGATTGCCCCTGCGATCCACGATGGCATGAATATGACAACGACGGCTGTCGTTATGGGGAGAAACGCCCCGGCGGGAGAAAAATCACCGGTCGCGGCTTTATGGAGAATTAAGGCGTTTTCCCCATCTTCTTCAGCTTCTCGCGGAGCGTCTTCCGGTCCATGGCGAGAATTTCCGCCGCGCGGGTCCGGTTGCCGCCCACGCTCGAAAGCACGTTGCGGATGTACTCCGTCTCGACTTCGGCCAGAGTGCGGGTCAGATCTCCTTGGCGAGAGATGGAGAACCGCATTAGGGCGGGCAGGTCGGGAACGTCGATCCGCTCTCCCTCGGTCATCACCACCAGACGGTGGACGACGTTCTCCAGTTCGCGGACGTTGCCCGGCCAAGAGTAGCCATTCTTCAGCACTTGCAGGGCTTCGTCGGTGAATTGCGGCTGCGGCTTGTCCAACTCTTGCGAGTATTTTCGGCAGAAATGGTTTGCCAACAGCACGATGTCGTCGCCGCGGTCGCGCAGCGGCGGAAGCTCGATGCTCACCACGTTCAGGCGGAAATAGAGGTCTTCGCGGAACTGCCCCTTTTCGACCAACCGCGGCAGGGCTTTGTTGGTCGAGGCCAATACCCGCACGTCAATCGTTCGCTTGCGGGTCGAACCGACCATGTAGACCTCGCGGTCTTGCAGCACCCGCAGCAGTTTGACCTGCATATTGAGGCTGGTTTCGCTGATTTCGTCGAGGAAGATGGTCCCTCCGTCGGCGGTTTGGAAGAATCCTGCCCGCGACTCGGTGGCGCCGGTGAAAGCCCCCTTCACGTAGCCGAACAGTTCGCTTTCCAGCAGGCTTTCTGGAATTCCGCCGCAGTTGATCGGCACCAGCGGCGCCGCGGCCCGGGGGCTACAGTAATGTATGGCTCGGGCGACCAGTTCCTTGCCGGTGCCGCTCTCGCCGGCGATCAACACGGTGGCCGAACTGGAGGCCACCTTGCCGATCATCTTCAGCACCTTGCGCATCGGTTTCGACTGGCCGATCAGGCCGTGCGAGGCGGGCGGAATACCAGGCGGTTGCGGCCCGCCCAGCCGACGCCGGCGCAGCTTGTCCAGCGCCTGACGAACCGCGGCGAACAATTCGGCATCGGTAAACGGTTTCGCCAGATATTCCTCCGCGCCGGTCTTGACCGCCGTCACGGCCCCGGCCACCGACGGGTAGCCGGTAATCATAATCACTTCCATGTCCTTGTGGTTCTCGCGGATGTGGCGCACAAGGTCCATGCCGCTGATCTTCGGCATCTTGAAATCGGTGACGACCAGATCGACGGGCGTGGTTTCGATAATCGCCAGCGCCTCGGCCACACCCGGCGCGGTGTAGACCGAGTAACCGACCGAAGCCAGGTTCCGTTGCAAGACTTCAACCGTGTCGGGCACGTCGTCCACGACCAGGATTGTATCTTTGTTGGATTTTTCGCTCATCTGCCTTTTTTCGGAACCTTTTCCCCCACCGGCTTTTGTTGCCCGGGGGTAGCGGTGGGAATGGAAAATTCAAGCCGGGACGAGATCGGCTTCCAGCGGCTTGTCCTTTTTGAACTTGCTTACACCCATGACGCTGAAGCCGATTACATCACCCTGCGCGTCCAAACGCTCCATCACGGCGTCGTGTTGGGTTTCCTTCTCATAACCTGGGGCATCGGAAAAACGGACTTCGAGGAAATCCGCTTCCGCATCGAACCAGATTTTTACTTTGTCGGCCATAAATCTTCTCCGGCTTTCGGTTTGTCGGTCAGGTAGGCCGTAACCACAAACGCATCGTGCTCCTCATATTTTACCACAACGCACAGCCATTTGCCACCTGCAATCGTCTGCGCATAGAACTCGTAAAACAGCCGCACCGCGGCGTCCCAACGCGAGCGGCGCACCAACTGTGGCCGGCGCAACACCCGCTAGATTTCCGCACCCATGCCTTTCATTTCCGGATGCTCAAGGATATGCGTCAGGCGTTCATCCGTAAGCCGGACTTGGTGGCCGAAGCAATCTTGCAGAGTTTTCATTTGCCCGCGCCTTCCACCAGTTTGATTTCCTCCGGCGTCACGCCGCCCGCGAAAAAGGTGTCAGAACTATTTTCCTGAAAAATGGCCGTTGGAGCAACGATCACCCGCCAAAAACAGTTTCGACACCTTTCCCCAAGACTCACGATCCCTTTTTCGGTTCCCCCCTTTCCCTTCCCTCCTCTTTAGCCGCTATGTTTAACCACCATGGAGACGATGGTCCCTTGAGAAACTCCGTCTCGTGGTGACAACGCTTGCACTTATAAACAACGATATCGTAATTCTGCTCCTTCCGTGAAGCCAGCCATCGTAGAGCAAACCACTTTCCACAATGTGGACAAACACGCAGAATATTTAGCCCGTGTTCAGGAATGAAACTTTGCTGTTGATGTTTTTTTGAGATTATCACATCACTTGCCTCTCAGGAAGAAAGGGGGAAGGTGCCAGAACTATTTTCCTGCCTTTTTTCCTCCTCACTTTCACTCCGTCCACTCCAATTTTGCGTCCGGCCGGATCGAGCGATACCAAGCCTTCCATTTGTTAATCGCTGCACGGCGTTCTTCCTCGGTGAACCCCTCGGGCAGGGCGAAGGCGTCCGGGGCGCGGCGGATGCGGTTCAGCGACTTGTTGGCCGCGCGGACCACCTTCGGCGCGGGATCGGTAAGGGCGTATAACAAGACCTCGACGTTGTCGAGGTTCCGGGACTTGCCAAGGGCCTGGACGATAGCCAGTCGGGCCTCGGGCGACCGGTTGCTCACCAGTCGGCGCATCACGTCGCCGTGTTTTTTCATCATTTCCGCGAGCTTATCGGACGGCAAGTCCTTTATCAGGCCGGCCAATTCGTCGATTTTTTCCAACGACGGGTTTTTTTCTATATCGGTAAACAGTCGTTCCGCCGAGGCTATCAACTTAGGATCCACCACTTTCCCTTCGGCGTTGAGCATGGCCCCTTTGGTGTTCTCGGGAAAACCTCTATTACCGGACATGAGGCCGCCGCCGAGTTTTTGGATCGGCGTCAGAGTCCTTTCCATCGAACGCAACAGAAACAACACGGCGAACGACGTATCAGAGACCACGCCGCAACCGCCCTTCCAGCTACCGTCCTCGGCCTGTTTTTCAAGCAAATGAGCGGCGATGTCGCTGTACCACTTGGGATTTTTGTCGATCTTCTCGCAACGCCCCCGGAGGCTCATGTACCGCTCGAAGGCGTAGAAGTAATAATAGTTGTACTGGCCCTGGTCGACCGTGAAGTTTTTGGCGAACCACTGGTTTCCTCGCCCTTCGGCCGCGTGGACCAACTGCGAGTCGATCGAAGTCTTGACCTTTGGCGCTCCTGGCTTGTTTTCCTTCGGCTTGACTTCCTTTAGCGCACGAGGCACGTTGTCGTCGCGCCGTTCGACCTTCTTCGTCATGCCCAGCATATCGCTGCATATATAAAGGCTCCCCAACCCGGCCGCGGCCAGGCTCTGCTTTACCCCGCTTTGTTTTATCAGTTTGTTGTTTTCTCCGATTTTTCCTTGATAGCCGTATGCGCCGCTGGGATCCTGAGTGCGCATAAGCCAAAGAGTAACCCTCTCGATAGATTCGATGGGCACGTTGAACTTGGCGTGTTTGGCCTTCCATAAACTGAGCACCCCGTATTGGGTCATGGAAGTATCGCCGGTTTCGAGGTTTGAGTAACCCCAGCCGCCGTGCGGTTTCTGCATTTTCCGGAGATACCTCAGCAGGCACTCGATATCGGCACGGTGTTTGCCCGGGGCACGGTCGACGAGGAAGATGATCGACATACCCGTGCTGTACATGTCGAACTTAGTCGTTTTGCCGAATTCCTCGATATCATGGTCTCCCAGCGCCTCCTGGATATTGGCGGCGCACTTGGCGACCATGGGATGGTCGATCATGGGATGGTGGATGCTTTTGCCGTACGTCAGCAGAGACGTGCCGGCCAGCGCGCAGGCCCCAAGCCGGCTGTCGCTTGCACCATTGGATTCCAGGTACTTGACGCCGCGATCGATGGCCTTCAAGACCTCAGGGCTTTCGTCGGTCAGCGCGGCTTCCTCCGCATAGGAAGCCGCATTGGCAAGTGCTCCGACCAACGCCAATATCGTCAGCGATAGCAGCCGATGCCGCGCGTTATGCATGCACATGGGCGCCTCCTCGAAAAAAAGGTGTTGGAACTATTTTCCTGCTTCGATGGATTGGTTTTTTCGCGGTCTGCCGCGGGGTCGGATCGTGAGGTCGATGTTCAACCTCGTCCGGCGTCTGGAGACGCCTCCTACATCTTATGTTTCCTCTTCCTCGTTAGCCAGGGGCAATCGGACCTCGAATTTGGAGCCGTGCCCCGGTACGCTTTCGACCTCGATCGTTCCGCCGTGGGAGGTTACGATTCCGTGGACCACGGGCAGCCCGAGTCCGGTCCCTTCGTGTATGTCCTTCGTGGTGAAAAAGGGGACGAATATCCGCTTCAACACGCGGGAGGGCATTCCAACGCCGTTGTCCTCGACGCAGAAAGCCACCCAATCGTCCAGTTCGCGCGTGGAAATCTTCAGTACGCCTCCGCCCGGCATCGCCTGGATGGCGTTGACCACCAGATTCACCAACACCTGGTTCAACTGCGAGGGATCGGCGACGATGTCGGGAAGCCGCGGGGAAAGATGCCGCTGGATGGCCACGCCGTCCTTCATGCAGCGCGATTCGAGAAAGTACAGCCCCTCCTCGACCAAAGCGTTGAGACTGACCCGCGATTTTCGCGGCGGCATCTGCCGGGCGAAAAGCATCAGTTTTTTGATGATCTCGCGGGCGTGCAGCGAAGTGGTCACGATTTTGTCGAGGTCGCGGGCGGTCTGCTGGGGGAGGTCCGGCTCTTTGCGGGCGAGCTGGGCGAAGGCCAGGATGTTGCCCAGCGGTTCGTTCAGTTCGTGCGCCACGCCCGCCGATAGTTGCCCGATCGTGGCCAGCCGGTCGGCGTGACGGAGTTGGACTTGCAGGCGTTTGCGGTCCTCGGCCGCCTGACGCCGTTCGATCAGCGAGGAAACCTGCCGGGCGACAATGTCGAGCAGGTTGCGTTCCTCTTCGAGAAACGGCCCTTCGTCGAATTCCGGTTTCTCTTCCGAGTAGCCCACTTCGATGCAGCCGCGCGTCTGGTCCTTGATCACCAGCGGGGCGGTTTGCTTGGAGACGCACTCGCTGAAACCCTCCGTCGAGAAGCACTCGCCGTCGAGCACGATCCGCGCCGCCGCCGCCTCGGGATACTGCCAGGCGGGCGGCAACAGAGCCGCGATGCTTTGCAGGACTTCTTCGAGCCGGATGGCGGGCTGCTCCATTAGTTGCGCCATGTGGTAGAGGCAGGTCAACTCCTTGACCCGCTCGCGCAGCGACGCCCGCATCCGCTGGCTAATCAGCGCCAACCCAAGTGTTTGCGCGACGTTTTCGTAGTATCCTGTATCCGCCGCCCGAAAAAAGTCCTTGCCGCGAGCCTTAAATTGCAACAGGCCGATCTTTTCTTCCGCGACAATCAGCGGGATGGCGATCAGTGACGGAAACTCCGTGCTTTTTCGCGGTTCATGTTGTTCCTTCGCCGGGTCATTTTCCGTCGCGTGCGCGAGTGGCTCGTCGCCGTCTCGGCGCAAGCACCACTGGAATTCCACGTCGGCGGATTCGGCCCTGTCGCGAAATGCCTCGCAACGGAAGCTCTGATGCCCTCTTTCCACGCGCAGCTCGACCGCGTTGCATTCGGAGAAGTCCAGCAACATGCCGGTGATTTCCCGCAAAAAATCGGCGTGTGAAATATCGCTGTTCGCCGACTGGAGTATCCGCTGGGACAGGGCGTGGTATTCCCTTGGCCCCGTTCCGGCCGAAGGACGCGTGGTTTGGGATCGTGACGCCTTCTTTTTCATCACCATCCGATTCTAGCACAGCAGATGTTTTCCTGGAAGTCTCGTTACACTTCCGAAACGCAAGGCTGTTTGCCATTGCTGTTTAGCCGGCGTGAAAAGCCTAGCCCGCATTTCTCACCAGTCGAACACTAGCCCGAAGCGCAAGCGAGGGATGGACAACGGGTTGCCCTCGCTTGCGC
>CBDAFL010000317.1:0-1926 GCA_965195225.1 uncultured Thermoguttaceae bacterium | reverse complement strand
TCTATATGACCCCCTCCCGTCAAGACAAAAAGATTTCCCGGTCCGAGGTTTTCGTTCTGCCTCGGTTCGTCCTTCGAAACGATGCCCGCCAGGGTTGCCCGTGGTCTGTCTTGGTTTCCAATGCGGGTGCAGCACGTGTCTGCACCAAACATCTATCGAGGGTCTATTGCTGAGCCTGCCTTCGATAGCTCAGCGCCCTAGAAACTGGTCCGTGCCCTTGTGCCGGCGTGTCAACCGTCGGGTTGAAGCCTTTTTCTGGCTTCTCCAGTTAGTGAGTCGCTCGGGGAAGGGGCAGCACACGTGGTGGAACCTTCTTCCGGCATCGCTATAGAGGGACCCGGACGCGTGTCCAATCAACGCGGAGGAGCTCGGGAATCTTTCGCCTATGCACGATCCGCACTTCGAAAATGCAACGGGTTGTGGCTTCGTGCCCGGTGAGGCTTTCCCCATGGCGTCCCAGTTAGACATCGGGGTCACGCGCCCGGCCCCAGCTTTATTTCTCGAAGAACTTGCTCATATCGAACGCCTCCTGGCGTTTGAGCATGTAGTAGACGGCGGTGGCCAATTTGCGGGAAAGGATCCCCAAGGCCTTCCCCTTGCCGTGCTTCGATTCAAGTCGGGCGAGGTACTTTTGCGCGGCCCCGTTTTTCCGCAGGAAGAGGCAGGTTGCTTCGGAGAAGGCCCACTTCAAATGGGCGTTGCCGATTTTTCTGCCGCTGGTGCCCAACTTTTTCCCCGCCGATTCCTTGGTGCACCGGATGAGCCGGCAGTAGGAGACGAAGTCCTGCACGCGGGGGAATCGCGCGATGTCGTGGATCTCGTAGAGGAGCACCAGACCCAGGATCTGCCCCACTCCGGGGACGGTCTTGAGGATGTGGTAGCTGTTGGGATTGTCCACCCGGGCGTGGCGGGTCAGGTAGAGCTCGACCTCTTTGAGGTGCTTATCGTAGACGTCGATCAGGGCGAGGTCCGTGTCGATGCTCTTTTTGACGCTTTCGTCCTCGAAGCGCTCGGAGAGGTCCTCCCGGTTGGCCGGGTATCTGAGGGCTCCGGTGAAGTCGGGAAGATTGTACTGGGAGTTGGTGTTCTGGATGTGGGACAAAAGCTCAGCGCGCTTGCGCATGAGGAAGTTGCGCCGGCGGAGCAGATCGCGGGTGGCGCGCATTGCCTGGGGGTAGACGTAGGAAAAGGGCACGTTCCCTCCGCGCAGGAGGTGGGCGATCTTGTGGGAGTCGATGCGATCGTTTTTCGCTTTGCCTCCGTGGATCGCCTTCATATAGAGGGCATGGCCCAACACGAAGGTCAAGCCCTCCCGGGCGCACAGATCCGCGATCCAGTACCAGGTGAACATGCACTCCACGGCGACCACCAGGTCTTCCCGGAAGGGGGCGATCACGGCGAGGAAGGCGTCCGGTTTGGCTCGGAGATTTTTGTGGACGAGGACCGCGCCCTCCTGGTTGAGAATGCACACGTAGATTGACCTCGCGTGCAGGTCGATCCCGCAGTAATATTGGTGCTGCCGGGTGTAGAAACGCATCCGCTCTCCTCCTTTCGCGTCGGGGATTCCCTTGAAGGGTATCCCGACAGGCCCTTCGGAACCACGAGGGGGAGGGGGGCATGAACAGGATCAACCGCTTGCAGCTGGCGGCTCGCCATTGATGAGGCATGAGCACCCGCAGCTTAGCCTGAGCGTTAGGTTCGCGATTTTTTACTGTTGGCGTCAAGTAGAACTGTCCGGTTTTGTAGCTAATAGGTTGTCCGCTTTTTCGTATTGAAGGAAGCCCGGGGTTTCGCCGGGTTTTCTTCGTTTCCGGGGTTGGCGGCGGAATTACGCGGTCGCCCGGAGCATGTTCCCGATCAGGTTGCCAGTCGGGTCGTACACTGCCAGTTTCCTCGGCCCGTGGAAGATGCCGAGCGAGCCGTCGG
>CBDAFL010000316.1:0-1905 GCA_965195225.1 uncultured Thermoguttaceae bacterium | reverse complement strand
CGGGTTGGTAGCACCACGTCGACGAGGCTGATCTTGCCGAGTTCCTCGAAAATCCGACGTGGTTCGTCGCCCAAGCCGCCAGCCTTGGCCATCTGCTGCAACGTTTTCCACAACACGTAGGCCAGGAAGCAGATCAAGATGTGGGCCTGTACGCGATCCTCTTTTTGGTGCCAGACCGGGCGCACCCGCAGGTCGCTCTTGTGTATCCGAAATGCCGCCTCGGCCTCGGTCAACTGGATGTATGCCTGCCACAAATCTTCGGCGGACCAGTCGTTCACATTTGTACGGAGCAGGTAACAACCTTCGCTGAGCGTGGCCCAATCTCGCCACTTCTCGTTTTTCGTCCACGAGACGACGGCGCGGCCGCCGAGGTGTTTTACCTTGACCTCGAACAGTGCGGCCGCCCGGCTGTTATTGGCCATGATCTTGCCGATCCTACGATCGATGACTTCTTTTTTCCACTTGCGTTTTTGGCAACTCGCCTTGATCTTTTCCAACGCCTCGTCGATTCGCTGTTCGAATCGCTCGTGCATCGCCTTTTCCTTTTCGCGGCGATCACGGCTACGACACAATATATACGTTTCCTTACCACCGTCCGGCGATCGGCACAGCTTGACTTCCAGCCCCTCGCGGATCGCGCGCCAGTCGCTTTCCAGCAACTCTCGTTCAAACTTCTTCAGCGTGCCCTTCGACGCGCCCATGATGTAACGGCGGTTTTCCGACTCCATGAATTCGATATTATCTTTGGACATCATACCGCGGTCGCCGCACCAGATGCGGTCGGCTTTGCCGTATCGGGCTTCCATGGTCGTAACAATTTCCCGCCATGTCTTCACATCGTTGCGGTTGCCCTGGAAGACTTCGTATCCCAGCGGCATGCCGCACCTGGAAACCACCAGTCCGATACAGACTTGTTTGCAATCGGAACGATTGTCCCGCGAATAACCACGCTGGGCCATGGGGTTGGCTTCGCATTGGCCCTCGAAATACGTACTCGTCACGTCGTACAAGAGCAGGTCGTATTCCAGATCGAACAGACTGCCGAGCCGGTCCTTGAGATGCTTTTCCAACGCCTCCTTGTGCGGCAACAGCTTGTCCAAGGCTCGATACAACCGCTGCTGGTTGATCTTCTCGGCCGGGATGCCCAACAGATCGGGCATCGCCGTGCTTTTGTAATAATGCTCCGCGATAAAGAGTTCGCTGGACGGATTGCACAACCGGCTGATCGCCAGCACCAACGCCATCTTGGCCCAGGGGATATCTTCCCCGCCGCACGGCATAACGCTTTCGAGCAGCTTGTCTAATCGAAGTTTACGCATCAGTTCCATCGCCAGCCATGGCCCACCGAAATCTAGTTGGTTTTCAACCCGCACGTTGGCCGTATCGACCTCGACCCACTCGGGTTCGGGCTTGTTGTCGTGACCGAATAGGTGCAACTGCCGAAACGGCGATCCCTTGTTGCCCTCGGCTGCCCGCTTGACGCCACGCCGCTGGGCATCCTTGAGTTGCCCCAGATAGGCGACAACGCGTTGCCTGGGCCCGCGATCCGTTCGATACGATTCGACCAACGCCCAGTAGGCGTGGCTCTTGCCATTCTTTTTTCGGTAACACGGCCTGATGAACATGCCCAAATTCTACGAAGAAATCAGGGCCGATCAAGCCGGAAAGTCTTCACTACATCGCGATTCATCTTTCTTCACACCACAAACCGCCCCCTCGACGTGAACCCAGGCAAACTACACCCGGTCAGCGACCCCGTTTTAACCAGAAATATTTTCGGAAAATTTAATTTCCAAGCAGAACTGGCGAAGTTGGGTTAGAAGCCCTCTGTTCATTGGCTATGCAAGGGGCAATAGGCCGCTAAAACTGGCGTCACTCACATCCATCCACGCGATAAATTCAGTC
>CBDAFL010000315.1:0-23937 GCA_965195225.1 uncultured Thermoguttaceae bacterium | reverse complement strand
CTCGGCGACCGACAGCTCGACGGTAGATTCGGAGCTGACGGCGGTCTCTGTCGCCGTCGGAGGTGCGGGTGCAGTTTCATTGAATCTGACACTGGCTCTCTCAATAGGCGAGATAAATTTCGGTACGACCACTAAGGCAATAATCTCCGGTTCTGAAGCAACGGCCGCAACCGGCAATGTTACCCTGACGGCACTCTCCAACGGCTCGGTTGACGCCGACGGTGTGGCCGTGGGAGTCTCCTTCGGTGGCGCCGGGGGATTCTCCGGTAATGCCGCGGCCGCTGGTGCGAAATCGAACGTGACCTCGACAAACCTGGTTGAGGCGCTTATCACCGGCGGTTCCGATGTGGACGCTACCTTGGGCTCCGTTCTGCTCACCGCAACGGACCAGACGACGTTCACCAACGAGGTAGCCGGCGTCGCTGTAGGTGGTGGTTTCGCAGGCGCCGCGTCCCTGGCGCTGTCGGTCGCGTACGCTGAGGCGTCCGTCTCGCTGGACGGCACGGTGCACACCCGCATCAGTGACAGCGAAGTAGACGCGGGCCTGAACGTAGAACTGACGTCGCTCGCCGACGGTGAGATTACGGCGGACGGTAAAGGTGTTGCCATTACCCTGACATCGGCAGCGGGCTTCTCGATGGGAGGCGCCGGTGCCGGTGCAGTAGTTACCAACATCATCGGTCAGACAGTCCAGGCAGACATTCTCGCATCCAACGATGAATCACAGGGTGTGACAGCCGATAATTCCGTGCTCCTGACCGCAACGGACTCGATCATGAGCACTGCCGACGCGACGGCGGCATCGGTTTCGGTCGCGGCCGGTTTCGCGGCCGGGTCGATTGCGATCTCCGCGGCGGTAGCGACCAATACCCTAGCCGGCCTCACCAGCGCTGGGATCGACGACAGTTATGTGCGCGCGACTAACGGGGCGCTCATCGTCTCGGCCAGTTCAGAGAGCAGGCTCATCACCACGCCTGATGCCTACGCCATCTCGGCAGCGATCGGATTCGGTGGCGCGGCCGCCGGCGCCGGAGCCAGCGCGACCAACAGCGTGACCCGTACCACCGAGGCATATGTTCGCAATGGCTCGGATGCGCGCGCGCTTGCCGGACTGATGACGATTGAGGCCCATGACCAGGTCACTAAAACCGCTAATGTCAACGCCTTATCTTTATCTGGATCATTTGTCGGAATGGCCACGGGTGTGGCACTGGGGAGCAACACTATCACCTCGACGACGACGGCATCGGTCGAGGGCAGTACAGTGCAATCGGGCGGCGGTGACCTGCTGATCGATGCCGACAGCACCCAGGGTGCCGGCGACCTGGTCACCGACGTCGACGCATCGGCGGTAGGCCTCGGCCTGATCAGCGGTGCGGCGGTTGGCGTGCGGGCGGTGGAGATCATCAGCTCGGACGTCGCGGCGTTCGCCAGCGACTCGAATCTGTTAGCGAGCGGTGCGGTGAAGGTCGATGCCGACAGTAATCACACTGCCACGCCCCATGTTAAGGGCTTCGCCGCGTCGCTGGGTTTCTCGATTTCCGTAGTAGAAGTCGTCGCTAAGATCGAGGGTGCAACGCGTGCCTATATCGATGGCAACACGCAGGTGACCGCTGGCGGAAACACCGATATTACCGCTGACAGCATTGCACACGCCTTGCCCGACGGCGACTCCATCGCCGTCGGCGGAATTGCCGGCGCGATAACCATCATGGACGCGCAGGTGAACCGCGTGACCGAGGCCTTCGTCGGCCGCAATGCGGACGATGAAACCCGCCTGAACACGCGTCTTGACCGCGTCACAGTGGGCGATCAGGCGACCCCGTGGGAAGACGCCGAGATAGTCACCTATTCGACGGGTGGCGGGTCCGCTATCGGCGGCCTGCAGAATGGTAAGCAGTACTATGTCATCGAAGGCGACAACGGACAGATCCAGCTGGCCGAAATCCTGCGCGACGGCGGCAACAACATCCTGGCTCTTGAGGATCAGGACAACTTAAACGGCCGTATTGCGATCGACCTGACATCCACAGGCAGCGGCGCCAGCCACCAGCTAATCCGCAGTTCAGCGTCTAACGTGTTGTTCAATCCGTCCGAGGTGGTAAACCCGACCGCGACGACAACCACGGTTTTGAATATCGGTACCGACAAGCTCAACGTCCTGGCCAATTCCACCTACGAGGCCCGGGCCGACAGTCTGGCCGGCGGTTTCGGACTTCTGGCTGGTGCGACGGTAACCAAGTCCACTGCCAGCGTTGTCGGCGATACGCTAGCCTACGTGGGCGAGAGCGCAGCGGTCTACGCGGGTGAGCTGGACGTCATCGCCACGTCGGACGACGACGCCCATTCGTTAAACGAATTCTACGCCATCGGCGGCGCGCTTTCGCTGAACGTCACTATCGCCGACGCCACGATCGATAGCCGCACCGAGGCCTTCACCGGAACGCGAGCAGGCGCCGCGCCGACCGGCGGCGCGCCGACGGTCATCACTCTGACCGATGCGGACGGCGTGGACGGTCGTGCGCTCATCGACGCGAACGGCAGCCAGGTTGCGGTGGCCGAGGCCGAAGGCATCGGCGCCTCCTTCGGGGTCACGGTCAATGCGCTCCTACCCACGGCGGATGTGTCAGGCGCGGTGCGTGCCTATGTGGGTGAGAACACGACGCTTGTAGCGGATCGGCTCGACATCACCGCCGACGGCGACGTGATGGACGCAACCGCCAAGGTCCGCTCGGGCTCGATCTCGGGCTTTGCGTCGATCAGCATCCTGCAGTCCTTGGCCAAGGTGACCGGCGAAGTCGAAGCCTTCATCGGCGCCCAGAACGATCGGGGCTCCAGTGCGAGCGCAGCTCCGTCGCTGACGATTTCCGGCGGCGACCTGGGCGACGGTGTCGTCGTGGTCGACGCCGATGCCACCATGGATGCGGTGTCCGAGACTTTCCTGGTCGGCGCGAGCTTCGGGCTGACGGTCAACGTCGCTCAGCCGAAGGCCGAACTCAGCGGCAAGACCCGCGCCTACGTGCGCGATGGTGTCACGATGACGGCCGCGTCGCTCGCCATCGAAGCGGGCAATTCGCTCGACCGGGTTCAGTACAACGCCACTGCCACGACCTTCATGCTGAGCCTCGGCGGGCTCGCTTCGGTCTCGGTGCTGCAGTCCAATGCGCTGGTTGACGGCACTGTAGAGGCCTATCTCGGCGCGCCCTTCAACGGGCCGGTGACCGGCGGCGCGGGAATCACTGACATCTCGGGCGTCGTGACCATCGACGCCTGGTCGGACATGAACGCCACCGCGGGCTTTGGCGATGCTGGATTCAGCGGCAACCTTGGCGGCCTCGCGGCGATCAGCATCTTCAACACGCTGACTGATGTCGCGGGCGTGACCCGCGCCTTCGTCGGGCAGGGTGGCACGCTCGAGGCCAACACGCTCGACGTCTACGCAGACGGCGATTACGACTCGGTGTCCGACACCATGGCCTTCACAGTGGCCGGTGTGGTTTCCGCATCTTCCATCGAGGCGAATGCAAACGTGACCGGTACGGTCGACGCGCATGTGGGCTCGGCCTCCGGCGTCACCCCCTCGACCATGAATATTGGCGTGGTCGATATCGACGGACAGGTGAACATCACCGCCATCGGCAACATGCTGGCGAAACCCACCGTCGTTGACGTGGGCCTTTCGCTCGTCACGCTGTCGCTGATCGAGCAGAACGCCACCGTGACCGGCAAAGTGCGCGCCTATGTTGGACAGGGCGTCGACCTTGACGCCAGCGGCCTCGCCATCCTCGCCGATGCGCCCGAGATGAAGGCGGACGTCCAGGGTGCCAGCATCACCATCGGCGGCCTCGTCGCGGGCAGCGATGTGACATCGAACGCGACAGTAAACGGCGTGGTGGAAGCCTTCATCGGCGCGGGCAGCAGCCAGACCGCGACGAACGTGATGACCGACGTCAACGTCGGTGGCGGCGCGATCACGGTCGTGGCCGACAGCAACATGCACGGCATCGCGAACCTGCTTGGCGTGGATGTGGGCGGAATCCTCTCGGTCGGCCTCTACAAGCCCACGGCGACGGTCGCGGGCAAGACCTCGGCCTTCGTGCGCGACGGCGTGAACCTGCTTGCGGGTACGCTCGATGTAAGCGCAGGCAAGCTGATCTCTGCAGGTGACAAGGTCGTCAACAAGGCTGAGGCCAAGGCGTTCACGGTAGGCGTTTCGCTCGTCGGCACCGTGCAGGATCTCGAGGCCGTGGCCGAGACTAACGGCATCGTCGAGGCCTATATCGGTGCGGCCGATGGTGTGACAGCGGGCGGCGACCCGAACGCGGTGGTCAAGGTAACCGGCGGCACGGACGCGGTCGACGTGTCGGCACGCGGCGACATCGACGCGATCGCCCGGACCGAGGGCGGCGGCGGATCGCTCCTCGTGGCTGTCAGCCTCTACAAACCGACCGCCATTGCTGGAGGCAAGACGCGGGCTTATGCGGGCAACGGGGCGGACCTGCGGGTCACCGACCTAAACCTGACCGCGGACGGCGATGCGCTGGCGGACGCCAAGCTCTTCAACGTCACGGTTGCCGCTGGCGCCTCTGTCGCGGGTCTGACGCCCACCGCGCTGACCTCGAATGACGTCGAGGCGTATGTGGGCCGGAACGACGATGCGACGGAGACGTCGCTGGTCTATATCGACATCCTGAACCAGGACGGGACGGCTCGCGGCACTATCGACGCGGTGGCGACCGGCAGTACCGAAGCGCGCGCCGTGACCGAAGGCTTCAGCATTGCGGGTCTCGTGGGTGTGTCGATCACCACGGCGGTCGCGGACATGCAGGGCAAGACCCGCGCCTATATCGGCAAATACACCGATCTGACGGCGGGGACTGTGAACCTCACGGCCGCCGAGACGACAGCGGCGGCCAACTCCACCGTAAAGAGCACCACTTTCGGCGGTCTCGTCGGTGTCAGCGATCTGGAATCCCGCGCGGCGGCGAACCGGATCACGGAGACCTTCGTGGGCAGCAACTCGGTCATCGATCTGGGTGGTGCGAACCTGACAGGGACCGCGACGACGGCCACCGGGGCGTCCATGGCGAATGCCGCCATCGACGCTGCCTCGGGTGCAGGCCTCGTTTCGGTCACCGATATGAGGGTCATCGCTACCATCGGCGACTTTGCCAGTGTGATAGATATCGAGAATGCACCCAACCGGCTAGTGGTGGACTACGGCGGGCTGCCTTTCCAGACCGGCGAGGCGGTGGTCTATACCTCTAGCGGCAGCGCGGTCGGCGGGCTCACTAGCGGCCAGACCTATTACGTGATCGGCGGCGGCGAGGCTGGCTCCGTGCAACTGGCCACCTCGGCGGAGGAAGCCGAAAACGGAATCGCCATCGATCTCACTGGCCTGCTTCCGGCTGGCACGCACACGCTTTCGCGCCCCGACGTGACATCGCGAACGCGTGCATATATCGGCGAAAACACCGAGGTGACGTCGACCGGCGACGTGACCCTCAACGCAACCTCCGATACGACGGTCAGTGCCGATGTGAACAGCCTGGAAGTGGGCGGGCTTGCGGCTGTCACCTCCACCAACATCACCGCCAAGGCGGCGCATGACACCGAGGTCTTCATTGCCGACAACGTCGACCTGATGCTGGACGGCGCGCTCAACATGACCGCCACCGGCACCTCCACCTCTTCGCCGCAGTCTCAGGGTCTGGGGATCGCCGGGGGCGTCTCGTTCGCTTCCGCGACTGTCGTGACGGAACTTGCCGGCGACACCCGTGCTTATATCGGTGAGGACGGGGAGATCGAGGCCGCGAGCATCGACCTCGAAGCGAAAGGCATTCACACGGCGAACGCTGCTGCCTTGAATACCGGCGTCGCCGGTCTGGCCTCGATCACGGCTCTGGACGTCACGTCCAAGGACACCGGCAGCGCCGAGATCCGAATCGGTGCCGAGGCATCAGACGGCTCTCAAGGCACGACCGTCATCACTACGACGAGCGGCGGGATCGATCTGGATGCTGACCTGACCTCGAACGTTACATCGACGGCGAAAGCGACGTCGCTCAGCATCGGTGCTTCAATAAGCAGTGTCGTCACGCGGGCGACAAACAAAGCCAAGGTCTTTGGCCGGATCGGTGGCAATGTCGATGTCACTTCGGCGACTGACTTCGACATGCAGACCAAGCTTGTCGGCAAGGCCATCAGTGCCGCGACTGCCGTCACCGGCGCTGCCGGGTTTGCGGTCAGCGATTCCAACACCTTCGCCAATTTCAACCCGATGATCGATTTCACGACCGGTCAAGGCGGGTCGATCGATGCTGGGCAGAGCGTCAACATCGCTGCTCTCTTGAACTACAGCGAAGGTGCCTTCCTGCGCGCGGTACTGGAAGACGGTGCTCCGTCGGGCACGGAACTCTTTGGCGCTATCGGCAATGCCAACAACACGACCGGCGCGGGTTTGGCCGGTGTGTCGGCCACCGAGATCAACGTGAACTCGAGCTCGTCCCTGAACCTTTCCGTGGCCCAGGATCTGTCTCTGACCTCCACATCCGGGGACATCAACATCTCGGCCCGTCACGGCAATGAATCCTATGGCGGCGCGACTGCCGGCGGCTTCTCGGGCTTTGTTAATGTGCAGGACGTCATCGCGAACGTGACGACGAACGGCTCGACCACTCTGAAATTCGAAGGCGATGTGGACGACGGTAGCGACAGCGCCGCAAACGACATCAACTTCGACGCGCTTGTGTTGTCGGCCACCACCTCGGTCATGGCTGCCAATGGCGGTACGCTGGGCGGCGACTTCCGCGACGGCGAGGTCAACTCGACCACGATCCACACGCTGAACGCGACATTCGGCGGCACGGGCAGCATCATGCGCGTCGGCGGCGACATCATTGGTCTTGTCAAACTGGTGACAGACGCCGATTCCAGCGGTCGCGCCAGCGGCGGCGGATTCATCAGCAGCAGCTCGGTGACCACCGACGCCAGTGCCACTGGAACCGTCAACTTCACCGTGGGTGAGACCGAGAGGGTCGAGGCGCAGGGCAACATCAACCTGACCGCCCAGCATGGCGGCGACGGCGGCGATGTGTCCGATGGCACGGTCGAAGATTCGAGCGCCGCCGGCAACTACATCGACTTCGGTAAGCCGCACAAGCTTACCGATGGCGCGACCATCACTTGGACCGGCTCCACGGGCGGCGGGCTGGTCGCGAACAAGGAATACACGGTCGTCGTTCGGGACGATGAGACCACCTATCTGGGCGCGAAATTCGGCGCCGGCAATGTCAGCGTGTTGCGCGACACCATCACCATCCCCAACCACACCTTCGTGGATGGCGACCAGGTGATCTACAACTCGAACGACGCAGACGTGATCGACGGGCTGTCGAACGGCACCAAGTATCAGGTCAAGGTGATCGACGAGAACACGATAAAGCTGCAGACCATCGGCTTCACTGAGCAGTCGGATACCTTCACGCGCGGCATGATCGACGATGCAAACGACAAGATTCTGAACGGCAGCACGCCCTTCAACAACAACGACGTGGTGACCTACCGCCCGGCCGAGCCGGGCACCTTCGTCTCGATGTTCGTGGACGCCGTTGTGAACCCGGATCCCAATAATTTCAGCGCAGTCCAGGACTCCACCAATGTAGGCCGGATCTATCTGTCGAACCACGGCTTCGTGAACGGCGAGGCGGTGATCTACACCGCCGACAGCACACCCATAACCGGGCTCATCAGCGGCCACACGTATTACGTCATTAACGGTGGCAGCTACACCGGAGCTGTCGGCGTAGCCTATAACTTCGACGCCAACTACATTCGACTGGCGGCGAATCCAGGCGATACGGTTGGGTTCATCGACACGGCCCCGGACCCGGACGTCTATGTCCCCCCGCAGGTCATCGACCTGCCCTATTCCAATAGTTTCAACGCCCATTCGCTGATTGGTGTGGGTGAAAAGACGCTCAACAATCTGACCCCGGGCCAGGCCTATTACGTGGTTCAGAAAGACAGCGCGGGCTACAAACTGTCGACTTCGATGGACGGCATGCCGATCGCGCTCGACCTCAACGGCAATACGGTCGCTACCGGCCATCATACCCTCGTCAAGGAAAGTATCGACCTGAAGGACTACGGCCCGGGCAGCAACCAGACCCTGGTCTATGACGTCACCAGCAACTCGATCTCGGGCATCTTCGACGGGGTTGGCGGGGCAGCGGGCTTCAACGTGCCTGATTCTGCCGACGGCGTGGTCACCGGCTCGGCCGGCGGCACCAGCGGCGGCGCCTGGAACAACAAGAATGCCACGACCACCGCGACCCATACGGTGTCCACGAACTTGACCGTCGCTGGCGGCGCGATGCTGAAGGGCGAGAATGTCACGCTCAAGACCGACGGCCGCATGTCCGCGGTCGCGGTCTCCGACGGCGGCGGCGGCGGCGGCATCTCGCTGGAAGGCTCGGAAGCCACGGCGACCGGCACCAACACCAGCCTGATCACGATCGGCCAGAATGCCGAAATCGAGGCGGCCACCGATCTGACCGTGACCGGGATGCTCGACTCTTATATCTCGAGCGAAGGCGAATCCACGAGCGGTGGCCTGGGCGCTGGCGCAAACGGCAACGCCACGTCGACCCTGCGGTTCGGCATCAAGCAGACGATCGACGGCGACCTGACGGCCGGCAATGCGCTCGTTGTCGAGAACAAGGTCGACAACAATGCTACCGCCAAAGCCGAAGCCTATGGCGGCGGCCTGGGAGTCAGCACGAGCGTCAACGCAACGGCGCAGGTTCTAGCGGCAGCCAACTTCAAGGGCGCCGAGATCATCCTGCAGGATGATGCGGATCTTCTGGGTACCACCGTGGTGATCAATTCCGACGTCACCCGCAACCGTGCGAACGCGAACACCAATACCACGGCCGGTGGCGCCGGCGGTGTGGCCAACGCCTACTCGACGGCGACGATCAATAGCGACAACGAGATCGTGCTTGACCACAGCTCGGAAATCACCGGCAACGTCTCGATCCTCGTTCAGGCGGTCTATTCCCAGACGAACAACTACGCGAAGGCGAAATCGCGGCTCTATGCGATCGGCGGCTCGACTCGCGCGAACGCCACGAACGAAGTCACCAACGACGTCAAGATCGAAGGCCATTGGGAAGCGGTCCTGACGACGGCGGATCTCGACGTGAACGCACTCGACCTCAACATCAGCAACACGCGCAGCCGGAGCCCGGGCGGTGTCTATATCGGCCCGGCGCGCAGGGGCGGAAACGAGTCGACCAACCTCACTCGCGACATCTTCTGGGAAGCCCATGTCATTCTGCTGGGCGAACCAAACCCCGAACTGGTGATCGACGAAAACGGCTACATCACCAAGCTGACCAATATCGACTTCCTCGGCGTCAACACGCCCAAGGTTGTCGGGGAACAGCTGTCGATGGTCAACAAGCAGGTCATCCTCGACGACATCATCTTCGACCAGGCTGGTGATGCGACCTTCTATGCCAGCCATGACAGCGCTTACGGCTCAGTAGGTCGCATCTGGGGCAACGAGGGTCTGATCGAGAGCCAGCGGTCCTGGGATGATGTCCGTATAATCAACGAGTCCGATTGGGATCTTGTCATCAATCACATCGACGCGATCGACGGAACGGCGGTCGTGAACGTGCAGGTGGACGACATCAAGTACGACGGCGCCGGTACGCCGGGCAATACCAATCAGCTGCCCGATACCGTCGGCAACACCTTCGAATTCGATCTGAACCTGTTCTACCCGCGGACGCAGGTGGAAATCCGCAATCTGAACGGGCTCGACGAGAATGACGACCCGGTCAATGTCGCCGACAGCGATATCATCCTGCTGGGCGGCATCGAGAACACCTTAGGCGACACGATCATCGAGAACCAGCGCGGTAATATCCGCGTGAATGAGCGGGACGCGTCTGTAATAGCCGAAACGGGCGCACTGCCGCCGGCAATCTTCGACGAGGGTCTGATCCGTACCAATACGCTTGATGTGGACGCTTCGGGCGATATCGGTAACCAGAGCGCTGCGGGTTCGCAGGCCCGCAAAGCGTTAGCGGTCGAGCTGCTGCGCATCAATCATGCGGTGGAGTTCACCGACCCGATCACGCTGCAGGAAGTCTCTCTGACTGCTGATGCAGGAGGGGACGCGGTTCTCGATATCACGCTGCATGACCGGACGCTGGATCCGGACGGCAACACGGTCCTCGACGTGGAAATCGAGCGGATCACGGCGGGTGATGACGTGGATGTCGTGATCAACGACTCCAAGGCCGGCAACGATCCGTCCGACATCAACGGAGTGACGGTGCAGACCTTCGATCCGCCGGACTTCGACGTTCCGGGTGACCTGCAGGCGCGATCCGGAAGCTATTTCCGCCACTTCAGCCCGGACCCGGCAAACGCGGAAGACTATTACGACTTCATCGCGCGTTCGCTTGGGACGGTGGCGACCGAAGTGAACTCGACCTACAGGTTCGTCGAGGTGCGCGCTGGTGATGATATCGACATCGGCCATGAGGATACGACTGACCCAAATAATACGAAAGATACATATACCGGAGCCGAGAATCGGAACTACCGCACGACGAGCATCTCCTACGGGACGCTCGACCCGGTCACCAAGACCATGCACATCACGATAAGCGACGACGATGTACCGGGCACGACAGTTAACTTCAACATCAATACCGATGTGGACTGGGCGAGCGGGAGTCCGCCTGATGGCACACCGCAGATCTTCCTGACAACCAACGGATCGATAGTGGCGGACGAGTTGACGGGCGACATGCTGGTCGGGCACATCAATTCGACCGAGAATAACGTAACGCTGAACTCCGGCAGGCGCATCCTCGATGCAGACGGCAACCCGACAGTGGACGTCTCAGGCGTCAATATCACACTGAACTCCGGGTCGGGACTCGGTACGCTCGATGCTCCGTCCGATCAGGCGAGGGGTGGTATCGGCCAGACCGGCGACTTCCTTGAGATAAACGTGAACCGTGTTATCCCGACCGGTCCCCTCGGTACCGGGCAGCTTGACGCCTACGACAATGCTGATGAGCATGTGGATCCCACGCCCAAGACGATCCCGCATGACGGCATCTTCATCGACGAGCTCAACGGCGATCTGAATGTTGGCACGGTGCACTCGATCGAGAATGTCTCGCTCAGAACAGTAGGTGGATCGATCATCGACATCGAGACCGACGACCATACCGATGGTCTTTATCCCTACGCTGACGTGATGGGCAAGACCATCGATCTTGACGCCAATGGCACTAACGCCGACATCGGTGCCAGCGACAACGATCTGGAGATCGATTCGCGTCGTGGCTCCACCCAAGGGCTGAGCCTGAACATCGCTGATGACGACGATGTCGCTCTGGAGGCGACCCGCAACATCTACCTGACCGAGACCGATCAAGATTTGCGGCTTGTACTGGCGCATACCTACGAGGGCGACATTCGTCTGACCGTGCGTGAGACCGGCGGCGCAGATGACGTCACCGGCTCAGAGGATCGCGACGAAGACCTCGAGCTGATCGACAACGGCAGCGCGCGCTTTGCAGAAAGCGACACACGTCAAAGCGACCCGGATGCTGAACGGATTATCGATCACGGCCAGATCTTTGCGGAAAGCGGCTCGATTACGCTCATTGTTGGAGACGATATCGAAACTGATGCCAACAGCTTCATTCTGGCGGACGGCAATATCGATATCTTCGGTGACGAAAGCGCTGTCGATGGTGTTCGCGCAGTCGCCGACCCGGATGCGGGCTTCGGCACCGAAATCATCCTGCGCGGTGAGGTCATCGCCAATGCCGTGGTTTCGGCCGGCAACCAGTCCGGGACAAACCCCATCGGCACGGCAACAGCCTACACCGACGGCGGCCCCGGCGGAGTGATGACCCAGATCTTCGGTAACGACGATGTCGATACCATCCAGTTCGGTGGTCCGACCGGATCCACCGGCGGCACCGCCATAAACAGCGACGGCTACATCTTCCTGGGCTCCAAGACCCGAGCCTATGGCAGTCAGAATGCCAATACCGCGAAATATAGAGGCGAGGTCACCTTCGGCAACGATGGCACCAATCTGACAATTGCGCACGCGGCGGGCGACTTCATCGCTGATGGTTTTCTTATCGGTCAAACGATCCGGGTTGATGCCACGTCAACGGATGGCTTTGACGCCAACAATGGCGAATACGAAATCCTGTCGGTAACTGCCACGACGATCACGCTCACGGCCCTCCTAACAACGGATCCCTGGATGACCACCGATACGACGACCGACGCCGCTACTCTCACCACAAATGATGGTGAAGACAGATTTTTCGTATACTATTTACAGGATACGACAACACAGACAGGACCGAACAAAACAACTGTGGCCGAGCACACCCTGACCCTCGACGGTCAAGCGGATACCGACTACTACGAGGTCCACACACTCGGCAGTCAGGGTGATCCGCGTAATTATGTCATCAACGTACTGGATACAGGCGCCGAGGACGACGGTGTCGACCAGCTGACGATATTCGGTCTTGACAGCACGGAAAACGGAGATACCTACACAACGGATGATATCTTCCTGATGCGTGCGGCGGCTTACCTGCCGAACGAGACAGCGGACCGGCCGGGCTATGTCGCCCTGCTGCACGGCAACCTGGCCGAGTATCAGGACGTCGTCCAGAACAACGAAGAATTTGACGAGGTTCAGCGGATCAACTATGACACCGGCCTGAACGGTCGCCTGATTGTCGAGGGCCAGGGCGGCAACGATGCCTTCTTCGTTGACGACACGACGGTGATTACGTCGCTCGATGGCGGCAAGGGCGATGATCTGTTCCAGATCGGCCAGATCTTCGGCACGCAGCGTGACGTTGCTGATGGCGGACTGCTCGCGCAGGATGTCTTCCCCGAGCTCGTGGCGACGACGCGTGGCTGGCTGTCGCCAGGCTCCTCGTCACCGCTGGTGGCCCAGGGCGGCACGGGTAATGACGAGTTCCGCGTCTATTCGAACCAGGCGGAACTGCGGCTGGAAGGCAATGACGATAACGACCTGTTCATCGTCCGTGCCTTTGCACTGGCGGCTCTGGCCGACTTCGACTTCAATGGCGACGGAGCTATTGACAAGGCCGATCTCGATGATGGAGTGGCTCTTCTGAAGAGCCTTGATGAAGCACCTAATGTCGACGCAGTCTTTGATGAGCTCGAGGCGCAGGAAGGCACGGAGCCTGGCGACTACTACGTCGGCTTCACGGACGATCTGAAAGCTGCGCTTTCAGATGGCATGGGTGGCTACGTCTTCGACACCAACGACGATGGCGGGATCAACTTCCTCGATCTGACGATCACCGAAGACCCAACTGACGACGTCATCGTGCTGGACGAGGAAGGCGTTGCCAGTCCGCAGATCGGACTCGGTTTCTCCATCGCGCAGGCACCGGATATACGTGCTGGCGGCGGCCAGGATGAAGTGCGCTACAACATCAATGCACCGGTTTCGCTTGATGGCGGTACGGGATTTGACAAGCTGGTGATCCTCGGTACTGAATTTGCCGACGATATCGTTATCACCAAGGACGGCATTTACGGCGCAGGCCTCAACGTGCGGTACGACAATGTCGAGGTGGTGGAAGTCGACGGTCTTGAAGGCGATGACGAATTCTTCGTCCTTTCCACCGAGTTTGGTGTTGCATACCGCGTCATCGGCGGCCTCGGCTCCGATACCATTAACGTGGGCGGCGATGTCACCGAAGACATCATCACCCGAGAGCTGGAAGGCGTCTCGGGTGCGGTTGACCACCTCGTGACCTCGGATGATCCGCTCTACAACGGCCTGGTGGTTGACGGCTTCGACTACAACGTCTCCACGGCACTGGAAGGCCTGGTTGTTATCAACGAGGAGGCCTCCGGCGATACCAGCCTCGGCCGCACAGTGGTCCGCGAGGAATTTGCCGGCTCGGCCGACCAGTTCTTTGACTTTTACACGGTCCGGCTCGCACAGGAGCTGACGGGCGATCAGGTCGTCTACGTCACCGTCTCCGCGGCCCTCTCACCGCAGGAGGAGAGGGACGACATTCTTGAGAACCCATTCCCGCTGACCGATGGCGAAGGCGATACGATATGGCTGACGACATCGGGCGATACGTTTGCTATCCCGACGTTGCCTGATGTGGACAACTCCAATAGTGACTTCCAGCGCTTTGTGACAATTGACGGCACCGACGTAGAATTCCCGGATCGCGCCGTGGTCCTGCGCTTCGACACTTCGAACTGGGATGACGAACAGTTTGTCTACGTCTTTGCTCCGGACGATGCGCGCTCGGAAGGCGAGCGCGTGACGGTGATCCAGCACTCGGTGATCTCGAACGTCGAGAAGTACGACGCCATCGACGTGCGCAACGTCGAGGTGACCGTGCACGATAACGACACGCCGGGCGTGTTCGTCAAGCAGGTCGATGGGGCCGGCAACGAAGACGACCGCACCATTGTGGTCGAAGGCACCGACACGACCGAATTGACCGATGAAATCCAGCTCACGCTGGCCATGGCGCCGGCCGCGGGCATGCAGGTGGTCGTTGATATCGTCTTAAATGACTTTTCCGACAAGGCGATCAAGTTCTTCGATATCGTTGACCTCGAAAGTGACGGGGTTCTAGATGGGATTGGTGGAGACGGCCGTCTAACGATTTTTGACAACCTGACCTACGATGCGGTCAATGATCGCGTAGTGGTGGGCCAGGTCACCTTCGACGACAGCGACTGGAACGATCCTGTCCGCGTCGGTGTGGAGGCGCGCGACGACTACGTCCGCGAGGATCTGCAGATCGCTGTGGTTGAATTCGAGCGCAACGACGACACGACGGATGACGACTACCTCTTCCCCAACCTGCGCTCCGGCTTGCAGATGCTTGATGTGGAGGTCTACGACAACGAGACCTCTGGCGCCGTTGTCCTGGAAAGCGGCACCGGCACACAACTGATCCCGAATGATTCGGCGGGGAGCGGTGAGAACGATACCTATACGATTCGTCTCACACGCGAGCCAGACAAGACAGTCAGGGTGGCCGTGCTGACCGATGGCCTTGCTGATGTGGTGAAGATCGGAACCACTGATATCACGCCAAACGAATACGCCGTGATCGGCGGGCTACAGGCCACGCAGATGTTTAATGGCAACATCATTTTCGGCGATGACGGCACTAACCTGACCCTCACGCGAGGCACGGGCGCCGATCAGGGCAACTTCATCGACGAGGGTTTCTTCGGTGAGAGCGTGGGTGAGAACGAGTTGTTCAGTGATGTGCTCACCTTCGGCGACGACGGCACCAACCTGACCTTGTCGGGCGACTTCTCCGCCGCCGGCTTTGTCGCTGGGCAGGCAATCCGGGTTGATGCGACAGGATTGGGCGGCTTCTCCGAGAACAATAGTGATTACGAAATCCAGTCCTTGACTGCCACGACGATTACACTCGTCGAAACAGGTACCTGGACGACCACCGGCACGACCACCGATGATACCGTGCTCAGCGAGCTAATCCCGCTGCCGGGTCAGATGATCCGCATCGGTGGCAGCGCGGAGGTAACGGAGCTCTTCGACGACGTGGTCACCTTCGGCGACGACGGCACCAACCTGACGCTGACGCGCGGCTCTGGCGATTTCACGGCAGACGGCTTCGTTGCCGGGCAGACCATCCGGGTCGATGCCACGACTGACGGCAACTATGACGATAACAATGGCGATTACACGATCCTGTTGGTAAGTGTCACCGAGATCGTCCTCACCGCTCTGGTGGGAACAGATCCCTGGGCAACCGCCGGGACGACGACCGAAACGACCTCGCTTGGCGATGTCGTCACCAACGACGGCGACTTCAATATCAAGTCAATCTCGGTGGATGGTCAGACCATCACTTTGGTCGAAGATACCTCCACACCTTCTTGGACGTTTGCGGGCGAGACTGACGATGCGCTCGTGTTCTCGGATCTGGCCAACGCCTTCATCTTTGAAGGCGAGGTCACGTTCGGCGAGGAAACCGGTCCGCTTCTGTTCCCAGGTCAATACCTTGATCGCGGTGTGACAGGCGACCAGGAGGGCTGGCTGTCTGAGGACTTCCTGGAAGGGATGTGGGTGCGGATCATCGACCTCGCCGTGGGCAGCACTAACTCCGACATCGAGGCCAAGATCCAGCTCATCCGTGGCGACAACGACAGCAAGGACGCCAAGCTCCAGCTAATCAACGTCCAGATCGACAAGACCTCTTACAATCTAAGCGACACTTGGCTTGATGGGACTGCGGACAACGTGCGCGTGGTGCGAATCGCACCTGAGGTCACCTTCACCGGCGGCGACGAGTCGGCGACAGATGCCTGGTGGTACAAACAGCAGACCGTGGAACTGGCGGCGGATGTGAACTATATCGTTCCGCCGATGCGCGAAGGCGTGAAGATCTTCCCGGTCTCCACACATTTATTATCGAAACTTCGTGGTCCGCTGGCTGTTGAGGGCGGACCGGCAGGCGCAGACCGATCCCTGACCGCCGGTGTCAAGCTGCCGGGCGAGAAGGATGGTTTCCTTATCGCCATCGGTGCCCAGCCGCCGGAGAGCCAGCAGATCGACGTGCTGAACATCTACAACGACTCCAGTCAGGCCGACACCAGCGGCGTTATGGACCAGACCACGCTGCGCGGGTTCGGTATGGCCGATGACCTGGTGTTCGACAACCTTTCCGGCCCGCTATTCGGCGAAGCCGCAGAAAGATCCTCGACCATCACCATCCCCGGCGGCATCAGCTTCGGCAAGGTAAACTTCGGTTCAAGCAGTGTTGGCACCGATGGCAGCCAGAGCACCCTCGAGGTGGTCAACCTGATGCTCGGCCAGGGCAACGACTATCTGGATATCCAGGGCACATTGGATCCGGCACCGTTCGTCTCGGCCCAGAACGTGTTCGACTTCAACAATGTCAGTAAAGACCCGGATTATCCGCTTAACCCGACGATCCGCTGGGAGGGCTACGACTGGAAGGCCGAGGGCTTCCTGCCCGGCCAGACTGTCACCATCGACGGTGTGGCTGGCTTGAGTTGGACAGTCGTGTCAGTGGAGGATGCGGTCTATCTCGATGGCAGTGGCCTGCCCGTTCCCGATCCGGATAACCCCGGCGAATATCTGCGCGATCCCAATGACAACTCGATCCTTGTGCTCTCGGGTCCGAACTTCCCGGTGCTGACGGGCGAGCAGAAGATCGTTGCTGTTGACCCGCTGGTGCTGAAGGCGGTCACTTACGACGCGGCCTACACCACGACCGGCGCCATCCTGACCCGCACCGATGGAGAAAACTGGGAGGATCATGGCTTCATAGAAGGCCACCTGATCAACATTGGCGGTGACAAGGGCAGCTTTGACGAGGCGGTGCAGTACCGCGTGCTGTCTATTGATGGCAGCGTGATGAAGGTGCTGGGCGATCCGATCGCAAGCGCCGACAGCGTCACATCGAACATCTGGGTACAGGGTCCGCACGGGTCGCTGACCATGGTTCATGGCGGCGGCAACCTGCCGGTGCAGACCATCGGCGATTACGAGACCAAGACTTATGTAGACAATTCCGGTGCAGAGGAGCTGGTGAGTTACAACGTTCTTGCACGTGAAGACGGCCGCAGCTGGCAGGACGATGGCTACGAGGTCGGCCAGCTCATTCAGGTCGGCGACGAGACCGAGACCCGCGAGATTATAGGCTTCGGCAATGCCACTGACTTCGACATCACCAAACCGCCCGGGGAATTCGCCACCTGGGGCACCGATGCGGTGATGATCCTGTCAGGCGATGATTTCGGCCCAGCATTGAAGATCGAGGACATCGACCTGCATCGCTCAATACCGGAACGGGTGGAGACGACCATCACAGCAGAACTGATTGTCAACCGACTGATTAGAGAGAGCGGTAGCTGGAGCGACGAAGAGTTCGAGGCGGGCCAGGTGGTATACATCGAAGGCATCGCGGGTGGCTTTACGATCCAGTCGATCTCTGAAGATGGCAAGACGCTGACACTGGAAGGCGCTGCAATCCGCTATTGCGCTATCGATCAGGGAAGCGAGATCACGGTCTACCGAATCGACACCCAAACTGACGCAGGCGCCCAGATCGGCGGGGATCATTTCGTAATCGGCCTGGCCGAGGGTGCTGATCCTGATACCAGCGTGCTTGCCGGTCCGAACAGCCCGCTGGTCGTTTATGGCGACACCAGCCAGGACGGTGTATGGTATTCCGGGCATAGCTACGACCGCCTCGGTCAGGAATTCGGAGACAAACCTTTTGATCCGTTCCCGGATTTACCGGATGAGGAGAACGAGGACAACGAGTGGGTCTTCCCCTTGGCCAATCCCTATACCTATGCAGGTAACGACATCATTGATGCGAGCGCGCTGTTCTCCCACATTACCGACCCGGCAGACCTGCCGAGTGTCGGCTTCACCGCTTACGGCGGCGCGGGCAACGACCTGATCTACGGCAGCCAGGCGGGCGACCACCTGGCAGGCGGATCGGGTGACGATACCATTTACGGACAAGGCGGCACGGATCACATCTATGGGGACAGTGGCGTCAACGTGGATATCCTGACCCGTGCGCTCACCATCCCGACCGTGGATGCCAGCCCGACGCCGACCATCGATCCTTTGCTCGGGGCCAGTGACCAGACCTTCAAGCCGGTCAAGGTCCGGACTCCTATGCGGGATGACATGGTTGCCGGTAACGATTTTATCGACGGCAATGGTAGCGGCAACCCGGACGAGCCGAACATCATCTTCGGTGACCATGGAGTTATAGTACAGTACGTCGATGATCCGAATCTGCCGCCGATTCTGCTGCAGAAGATCCAGACGACTGAACTGTCGACAATACTTGAGATCAACTCGGCCGAGCTTCAGAACGGCGGAGATGACATTATCTATGGTGACGACGTAACAGATGTGCTGATCGGTGGTGCTGGAAACGACATGATCGACGGTAGACAAGAGGACGACCTGATTTTTGGCGACAACGTCTATCTAACGCGCAGGGGTCCCGCGGGCGACACGAACTTGATCGACAATATCGAGAGCCTGCGTTTCCAGACCCTGGCGGGAACACTGATGTATTCGAGGACCGATCGGCTGGCAGAGGACGGTTATGGTGTAGAGATTTCAACGGGCGTGTGGGAGATCACACCGGATACAAGCGGCATTCTGATGGTATCCCTTGACCCGTCCGGCAACCCGATAGCAAGAGACTATCGCGATCCTGACGGGCCACAATGGTGGGCAGAATACGAGATTGATTATGCCGACCTTCACAATTTTGAGATTGATAGCGGCAATGCCGGTGTGGGCAGCTTCGGTAACGATTATATTGCTGGCGGCGCCGGGCACGACGAGATTTTCGGACAACTTGGCAACGACGTGATCCAGGGTGACGGTTCAATCGACTCGGCAGTGGCAGCCGAAGCCCATGCAGGGGCGGCCCGCGAATCGATGGGTCTTGAAGATCCGATCGGACCGCTAACCGTAGTGCCGAGCTTCGAAGCCGCTTCGGATGGTGAGGACTACATCGAAGGCGGCGGCGGATGCGATGTCATCTTCGGCGGGCTTGGCCAGGATGATCTGGTCGGCGGTTCATCGACCTTTTTCAGCCTTGTCGATCCCGATATGCGGCCCGACGGCAACGACATGATTTTTGGCGGGTCCGGGATCCAGATCGATCGAAATGACGAAGATTTGCCGGGCGACGGCACGGATGAAACGGATCGCCATTCTCGCGATGCGGATGCCATTGCCGGCGATAACGCCGACATTATCCGTATCGTCGGAGTCGATGATACTGATGTACATGTTGATTCTGTCGATCCGTTGTATGTCGAGTTTGACTACGATAACTATGGCGGAGAGAAGATCGTTGTACGCGGTGTAAGCCTGCTGGACTACACCCCGGGCGGGCCGGACTATCAATCGGATCTGTTCTCGGATACAGCCGGGGGAGATTTCCGTGACATGTTCGGCATGGGCGCTAAGGTCGACATTGGCGGCAACGATGAAGTCCACGGCGAGACCGGCGACGATTTCATTTACCTGGGCGGCGGCAATGACATCGCCTTCGGCGACGGCGACAGCGACGACATCATCGGTGGCTGGGGCAACGACTGGATCTCGGGCGGTACCGGCATCGATGGCGTGATCGGCGACGACGGCCGGATTTTCACCAGCCGCAACACGGGCCTGGTAGTTAGTAATGCGGATTATGGCGGTGAATTTGCCGAAGAGCTCTACGGTGTCTTCAGCCTGCTCAACAATGATCCCGACCGCCGCACCAGCCAGGGCAACGTTCTCAATGAGGAAATCTATACCCCTGGCCGCGTACAGCAGGCCACGATCAATATCAAAGGCCAGCTGGTCAAGGCGGTCGACCTGACCCCATTTGACAATGTCGAGGGTGCCGTTCTGGTGCCTGAGGCGTCAGCCGATCCGACCACCCACGATCCACAATTTGCCGATGACGTCATTTTCGGCGGCCTGGCGGATGACTTCATCCACGGCGGCTCGGGAGACGATGCGATCGCTGGCGGTGAGGCCCTGCCGGAGAGCTATATCCAGCTCTTCGACGATGACGGCAACGAGATTGGTCTGACCCGCACCGACTTCACCCGCCCGTTCAACCCGGGCAACATCCTGCTGTTCGGTTCAGGCGAGTACGAGGACAACGCCGACGGTCAACCCCACTGGAACGAGCCGAACCCCGTCCAGCAGCGCACCGGTGAGTTCTACCTCTACGACGAGTACGATCCGCGGCGGGTGATCCTGTTCAATGACGATGGTACTGTCTGGAAAGGCGACGACGATCCGACGACATCAGAGACATTAAAACATTATTTTCTCAATCAGATGGACAACGAGGGCACCGACAACGCAGATCCGCAGCTGGACGGTGTCATCGAGAGCTATGTGGAGTTCGAGCCGAACGGCACGCCGGTCGTCGGGGAGAAAGTTGCGGTCCAGTCTGACGGCAACGATGTCATCTTCGGCGACATGGGCAACGACTGGATCGTCGGCGGTACGGGACGCGATCACATCTACGGCGGTTTCGGCAACGACCTGATGAACGCCGACGATGTGTTGGGCGGTCCGGGTACCAGCTACGACAACGGTGAGTTCGGGTCGGCCGACGAGGCAGATGCCGGGCTCAACGACACGCCGGAAACCCACCTGAGCTGGGAGGACCGTGTCTTTGGTGGCGCCGGTCTGGACATCCTGATCGGCAACACCGGCGGCGACCGCCTCATCGATCACCTCGGTGAGTTTAACTCATACATTGTTCCGTTCGCGCCCTTTGGCGTGGCTACGGTCAGCCGGCAGGTGCCGCCGCAGCTTTGGGACTTCCTTTCGGCACAGGCCGCCAGCGACGGCGTCGACCTGACCCGGACCACTGATACCGGCCAGACCAACGGTGACCGCTCGCGCTACTCGAACGTTTTCGATCAGCTGGGCGAGCCCTACGGCGAGCTCGGCCTCGTGACGCAGCGAGACCACGGCTTCTGGCAGGATCAGAGCGGTCCGCCGACCGACCCGCAGGCCGGCAACATCCCCGGCGGCAGGCGCGATATCCTGCGCACCGCGGATTTCGACAACCGGACCATGGACGCTTTCTCCAAGGACGTGGGCATTTTTACGCCGACGGGCGGCCAGTTGACCATCTCGTCTGAAACGCCGGAAGACGTCGCCGCTGCTGTCTATACGCTTGACGACTATCTGCCGACCTACTACGAGGTCTTGGCGACCTTCAATCTGGACAAGCCCACCGGCGGGTGGAAGTCGAACGGTTATGTGATTTTCGACTACTACAGCGACATCGACTTCAAGTTTGCGGGCATCAATGTTTCGACCAACAAGATTGAGATGGGGTATGTCGACGAACTCGGCTGGCACTATGTCGAGCAATCGACCGTGCCGGTGAAGATCAAACCAAACGAAAATTATACCGTGACGGTCGCTGTGAACGGCAACAATGTTACAGTAGCTATTGCTGGAGTAAACTGGTTCACTTATGATTATGAGCCACGTTACGACGCCATGGGTGAGCCGATTCCGCTTAACGTCGGCATGGTGGGCGTCGGCATGGACGGATCTTCCGGGCGTCTGGACAATTTTACTGTTCAGATACTGCCGCCCGACTGGACATTGGACGAAACCGACGACTTTATTCCACCGGCAGAGGTCATCCGGATGGTTCAGAGCGGTGACTGGAACGAGGCAGCGGGCGTCCTGACCGGAATGGCTATGGAGGAGAGTCCCGCAGTGCAACTGATCGATCTCGGCACATCGCTCTCGTCAAATAACATACTGGAGATGGAGGTAGATATAACCACCGATGGTATCTCCGGATATGTTTTTGACCGCTATGATGCAGACAACTACAAGTTTGTTGCGCTCGATCCGTCCAACGATCAACTGATCATTGGATATGCGACCAGTAAAGACGGCACTGTCATCGATGCTACCTTCGCATGCGACCTTGACACGGCTTCTGCACACCGACTTAAGGTTACATTGCAAGGTGCAGGTATCGATGTCAGTGTCGACGACGTGCCCGTCACAAGCTACGGCTTCAATGCCGCCTTGACCGATGGCAACTTTGGCCTGCTGATTCTTGAGGGGGTCGGCAATTTTGAATCACTTACAGTGCGCACTGATGATCCGGATCTTGCACAACCGGATGTACCGGAGGTGTCGGTCGGCGACGTTACTCTCAGCGAAGGCGATTCGGGCCAGGCAGTTGCGGTGCTCACGGTAAGCCTGTCCGAAGCTCTGGGTGAGACGGTGACCGTTAATTTTGAAACCCTCGACGGGACCGCCACCCTGGCGGATGGCGATTATCAGGCCACGTCCGGCACGCTGACCTTTGCGGCCGGTAAAACCACTGCGACTATCACCGTGCTGGTCAATGGCGACATGCAGTTCGAGTCCGACGAGAACTTTGGTGTGCAACTTTCCGATCCGGTGGGAGTGGAGTTGGGCGATGGTACGGGGCTGGTGACCATCATCAACGATGACGGGGTTCCTGTTTTTCCGAGCCTGTCCATCTCGGATGTCACGGTTGTCGAGGGCGACAAGCGCAACAAGACCATGGTGAATGTAACGATTACCCTTTCCGAGGAGGCGGCAACACCGGTGACCGTGAGTCTCGCCACAGAAGACGGCATAGGCGACATGGCTGCCATCAGCGGTGCCGACTATGTTGCGGCGGGAACGACCATTACCTTTGCTGTCGGTGAAACCCAGAAGCAATACACCCTGATCATCAACGGCGATAAGGTTGGCGAACCTGATGAGTGGTTCTTTGTAATACTGTCTATTCCCGAGGGGGCAGAGATTTATGATGGAGTAGGTGTGGTTACGATTGTTAATGACGATGGCGACAACCTTATGGCCGCCACCGCACCTGTTGAACCGGTTGAAACCGACACCCTAACCCAGGATGTGTTGGCTCCGATTGTGGATGAGGCCATTCAGCGATGGGCTGAAGCCATCAGCTTTGATAACGAGACACTGGCCACACTCAATGCGGTGGACTTCTTGATTGTGGATTTCCATGATCTGACCCTGGGCCTGGCATACGACAACACCATTTATATCGATGCTGATGCGGCAGGCTACGGCTGGTTCGTGGATGAGACGCCATGGGATGATGTTGAGTTCACCGATGCAGATAGCGATGTGGGTGAGCGAATGGATCTGCTGACCGTGGTCATGCATGAACTGGGGCATGTGCTGGGTTATGATGATCTCAATGAGAGCAAGACTCCTGATGCTCTCATGAGCGAGGCCCTTGACGTGGGTGAGCGTCTTGCTCCGGTGGTTGA
>CBDAFL010000314.1:0-1542 GCA_965195225.1 uncultured Thermoguttaceae bacterium | reverse complement strand
ACAGCAATTTTTTCGGAAATTATTTTGGCCTGAAACGGGGTGCCTGGGCGGTTGTATTTTTCCTGGTTTGACGCGAAGTCGGCGATTTCGAGGTGGCTTTCGGGCTCAAAGAAAGCAGATCGCGTTGTAGTGGAAAGATCTGCGTTTGACGAGACGCTTCGATTGCCGATAATTCAGGCATGTTTATCAGGCCATGCTACAGAAAAATCAAGGGGAAACGTCAGGCATATTGGGCGCTGGTCGAGTCATATCGAACGGATCGTGGGCCGCGACAGCGAACGATTGCTTGGCTTGGCAAGCTCAAGGAATCCGAACGCGCCGGTGTCAAGCGGGCAGCGGAAGGCGACAATAAGTCGCGCTATTCGCAATTGCAACTCTTCGATCACGAAGACCAGCTCGAGCCCGAGTGGGTCGAGGTCGATACGGCGAATGTTCGGGTCGAAAATCAACTCGAGTTCGGCGGAGCGTGGCTGGCGATGGAATTGATACGCCGGTTGCAGCTTGATGAACTTTTTGAAACCATCATCCCACGCGGTAAAGAAGACATTCCCTGGGCAAAGATCTCGCTCATTCTTATCATCTGCCGGCTGTGTAATCCATCGAGCGAACTGCATATCGCCGAACATTATTACAAAAGCACGGCATTGCCCGAGTTATTTGGTGTTCCGGCGGACAAAATCAACCATCATCGACTGTATCGGGCGTTGGATAAACTCCTTCCGCACAAGGAGGCCCTAGAAAAACACCTGAAAAACCGGCTCGGCACACTGTTCGACCTGGATTACGACCTGCTGCTGTACGACGTGACGTCGACTTATTTTGAAGGCCTTTGTGAAGGAAACCCGCAAGCCCAACGCGGTTATTCCCGCGACAAGCGTGGTGATTGCAAACAGGTCTGCATCGGCCTGGTCGTGACTCGGGACGGCATTCCACTTGGCTACGAAGTCTTCGACGGCAACCGCAACGACGTCACGACGTGGCAGGAGATTGTTACGACTATGGAGAAACGTTACGGCCGCGCGAATCGCATCTGGTGCGGTGATCGCGGCATGATGAGCAAGGCGAACATCGAGTTCATGGAGTCGGGCAATCGCCGCTACATCATCGGCGCCTCGAAAGGAACGCTTAAAAAGTTCGAGCGTCAGTTGCTTGAGGAAGACTGGCAGATGGTCCGCGAAGGTCTGGAAGTGAAAATGAGTCCTTCGCCCGACGGCGGCAAGGAAACGTACATTTTGTGCCGCAGTCGCGATCGCCGCGAAAAGGAAAAGGCGATGCACGAGCGTTTCGAGCGCCGGATCGACGAGGCGCTAGAAAAGGTCCGTGCAAACTGCGAAAAGCGTAAATGGAAAAAAGAAGTGATCGACCGTCGCATCGGCAAGATCATGGCAAAGAACTCACGAGCCGCCGGTCTGTACGACGTCGCCGTAAAAGAAGTTGGCGGCCGTGCGGTCATCTCTTGGCAAAAGAACGACGCCTGGCGCGAGTGGGCAACGCTCAACGAGGGCTGCTATCTTCTACGCACGAACGTAACGGACTGGTCGG
>CBDAFL010000313.1:0-20013 GCA_965195225.1 uncultured Thermoguttaceae bacterium | reverse complement strand
GAGCAGGATGCAGCAGGGGAACGGTTCCATCACAAAGGTTTTCAGCCGGCGAATGGCCGCGGGCTGGCCGACAACCTCATCCAAGGTGGTCGGTTGATACTTGACTGAGAGTTTCATGGGGTGTTCCTTGTGGTGCTGGGGTTAAGTGGCAAACAAATCCTTTTGCCCCGCTAGACAGTCCTTGCCGGTCAGCAGGACTTTCTGGCGGCGTTTGGGCGCAGGCTCTCCGCGCCACGGCTCGGGCTTGGGTGGAGGGTTGGCGAGGGCGAAGGGTGGTTCCGGGCGTGGCGTTTCGCGTTCGATTAGCTCTTGCCGGGTCATGCCATGTCTCCTTCCTCATCGAACAGGATATGGTCGTTGCCTTCCAACGTCTCGGCAATGTACTCGTCGCTATCCCGACACTCGACCTCGGCGTAGCCTATTTCCATCAGGTGATGGCGGGCGGTTTTGTAGAGCCGGCCAAGTTCCTCCTCTAATGCCTGGAAAAGCTCGTAAGTAACCCGTTCTTCATCATCATTGAGGTTGTCGTGTGTAGGGTAGCACGCTACACATGCACCATGCTTGTCCATTGAAGCGGACCATTCCAGAGACGATTCCCACCCGGCGGCGGCCTCCAGGAGCATTAGACTTTGCATGATGTCCCGGATGCCTTTGTCTTTCTTTGCCAATTCCTCAACGTCTACGCCGGCCTTGAACTCAAGGTCGTCACTCTGACTGTAGCCTAGACTCCAAAAGATATGCGGGCGTTGGTGCGTCTTGCCGTTGCACAGCTTTTCGGTGCAGGTGTCTACTTCGATCCCGTATTTCTCCAACAACTCCTCTGCAAAGCAATCGGTCAGGTCTTTGGCGTCCCAATCGTCGAATGAGTTGCCTTGCCCCCGCCACCAGTCCCGCGCCCTTTTCTTCGCCTCTTCGGACAGTTCGCTATACGGGCGTGCTTCTGGCACGCTCTCTCGGCGGCGTTTCGGCTTCTGTGTCTCGATAGCACATCCCATACTCGGCACTCCTTCCTGGTTACGCCTTGCCCCGTTCAATGTCGTCGATGATGAAAGCCTCGGCCCCCGCCATCAGGTCGGAGAGATTGATTACCACTCCTTTTCCGGCCTTGGCAAACTGGCTTTCAATGTGTTGGTTGTGGAGGGCTTTCGCCTCCTTCCGCTTGCCCTGGCGGAGCAGGGTTTCCACGCGCTCGGTATGTTCCAGCATTGGGTTACTCCTCTGGGTTTAGGACAATCGTATCAATCCACTCGGGCACGCAGTCGGCAGTCCCGGCTTGCGTGAGACAGGCCACTACCCGCGGCCCAACCGGCTCACGCGGCCAGCCGGTGTATCCATCGGTCACAACCAGAATCGCCTTGGGGGCGGGCCGCTCCTCTGACGCAGCCACAATCAGGGCCGACATATCCGTGCCACCGCCGCCGGTGAGTTCGATCTGCTCGGGCCGAAAGACATTCTTAGCGCAGGCCACGGCGGTATCGCCGGCAATTACCCGCAGACCACGCGGATCGGGCAGGGACCGGAGCGCGTTGCCGATCACGCCCAGCGCCAAGGCAAGGTCGTTTTGTTCCATGCTGCCGCTGGTATCGACAATCAGGGTAACGCGGGGAATCGGCTTGACGTGGGCGGGCAGCAGCGCACCGCCTTGCGGTTGTCTGCGGTTGGGACGCTGGTAGGTGAAGTCCCCGAAGCCAGACGTGCAGCCCACGGCGTACTTCACCTTGGCAAGCAGTTCTCGGGCCGGGTCCACCTTGGGATGGAGCAAGTCCGCCGCTTGTCGAGCCAGTCCGCCGGGTACGCTCCCCCGGCCACGCTGCTCTTGATACTGTTCGATGGCCTTGGCGACGGCGGCTTCCACAAGGTTCTGGTCGTGTTCCGCCAAGCCGGGATGCTCTTGCGACGGCGGGCCGTCTTCCCACGGGCGAGGTTGGCCGTCCATGCTACTGCCACCGATTTCGGCGGCACTCTGCCCTTGTTCGTCGCAGGGCTTAGACTGACCCGGTTGGCCGACGCCTGACTGACCGGATTGGCCGTTCTGGTCGCCCGGTTGCCCGTCGTCTTGCTTCGCATCCCGCTCCAGCAACAGGTTGAAATACTCCTCCGCCGTCTTGTTCCGCGGCAGGCCCAGCTTTTCCGGCGTGACTCCCTCATCGGGGCACCGCATCCCGGATTGCTCCAGCACGTCGTTGACGGCGGCATCGACGGCGTGCCGCCACACCGTCAGCCGGTCTCCTGGCGGCACTTCGCCCAGGAGCTTGGCACACCGCTTGACGTGTTTGCTCCAAACGTGGATCGCTTCGTGCAACACCACAAAGGCCAAGTGCTTCAAGTCCCGATCCTCGATGAATGCCGGATCGAAGTACAGCCGGCAATGCTCGTCCACGGCCATCGTCCCCAGCCCTGGCCGTTCCACGGGGATGAGCGTCATCACCTGATGCGTCATGTAGGGCATCTTCCGAGAGGCCAGTATCCGCGCTTCGGATAGTTTGCGGTTCATGGGTAATGCTCCTATGCAGCCATGACGTTCTTATGGACTTCCAACACGACTTGGTTGAACTCCGCCGGGGCCTTGATGAGCACCGACGCATGGGGGACGGCGAAGTAGAGGCTGCCCGCCGCCGCGATGGCCGGCTCCAGCCAGCACTTCGCCACTTCGGCGAAGCAATCCACCGCCGCCAGCCAGCGCCCTTCCGTGGGCTTGTCGTTGGGGGCGAGGTTGTAGTTTTTCACCCGGTCCACCAGTGCGCCCAACACCGCCATGACCTGATCGCACCTCGGCGGGAGGTCCAGGCAGAGCGGTGTCCCCAATATTCTGGCTGCCCCGGCTGTTGCGAGCCATGCTTCCGGGTCAGGCAGGTCCAGGGCTTGCTCCCACGTTTGGAACTCCAGCGCCGCCTCTTCGCCCACGCAGCCGGCGACGGCCCGATAACGCAGCAGCGGCTCGGCGTCGATCGACTCCAACGCCGCGGCACAGATTGCCGCATTGGTCCAGGAGCGGATGCTGGGCCACGCCTCCGATGCCTTGGCCCGATCCTTTGGGTAGGCTTCCAGCAGCCCCGGCTTATGTTTGTGAAATGCGCCGACCATTGCGGTATTACGGCCGATGCACTTCTCCCAGTCCACCGGCAGGGTCGCAAAGCTCGGCCGGGGGAAGTCCAAGGTATTGCCCATGCCACGCTGCCACGCATCGGTATCCGTCTCCCACGTCAGATGGCACAGCCGGTTCGCCAGCGGCGGCTCCAACTCAGAGCCGTTGGCCGCGCACTCCGGCGGATTGCAGGCGGCCAGCTTCCACACGGTATCGGGCAGGGTGGCGTCGCCCACGCGGTTCTCGGCAATCACACCCAGCAGCGCCGCTTGCACGGCCGGTGGACAGGTGGTTAGCTCGTCGATGAACAGCAACCATTGGCCATACTGGCAGTCCTGCGCCCACTTTGGCGGCATGACGGCCATGTAGGGCTGCTCGCCGTGGACGGGGTAAGGGTATCCGCCCACGTCGGCCGGCTCACGCAACGAGCCGATCAGCGTATAGCACTGGCGGGACATGGCACGGGCGAAGGCTTCGATGGTCCTCGACTTGCCGCAACCGGGCGGGCCGGAGACCAGCGGCGTAACCTTGCCGGTCTGCGCCACGGTCCAGAAGATCAGATTAGGAGAACTTCGGTAGGGCATCGGGGTAGCTCCTTTCAGCGGTCGGAACAGAGTAATCCATTGCCGCGCCGTGTAGCTACGAGCCACACGGCACGGACTGGGCTACCCTAGCCCTGAACACATACGCCGGCCTGGGCGAAGTCCTGCATGACCGCAGCCGCAGCGGCACCCTGCGCCAACTGCGCCACACTCTTCAGCCCCTCCAGCCCATCGTTGAGAATGGAACTATAAAGGTGTACGCGGTCCACCAACTCCTGCGCTTGCCCGGCCCTGAATTGGAGTTGGTTGTCGTTTAGCGTCCCCTTCGACACGTCATCCAAGAGCTTGGCGGCCTTCTCCTGAACTTCGCGGGTCAAGGTGTCTCGGATGGTCCGAGCGGTTCCCTCGTCCATTGCCACCCGAGCGGTGGTGATCTTGTTGCCCTCCTGGCAGCCCTCGACCAACTCTGCCAGTTCCTTCCAGCCCTTGAGGTGATGCTCGGGTATGTAGTAGACGCCGGGCTTCAGGCCGGTCATGCCGTCCATCTTTTCCAGCACTGCAATCAGCGCTTGGCCTACGGCCGTGGTAGTCAGCCTGGCCTTGAGCTTCAGGAACTCCTCGGTCAGCCGGTACTCGTCGGCGTAGCCATAGTCCGCCTTGACGCGGCCTTGCACTACCTTGGCGCCGAAGCTGGTGGTGTAGGAGTTGCGGGCCGCATCGCGCTCGATCTCCACCAACTCCACGCCGTTCTTCCTGGGCAGCTTGCGGCTCATAATGGCTTTGTTCTTCGTGCCGCACACGCCCTTAATGGCGTTCTCCAGGGCGGATTGGTCCGTCCTGAGATTGGGTACGCAGTCGCCATACCCCAGCCTTCCGAATGCCTCCTTGACGGCATTGAAGGACGTGGGCTTGAGCGACCAGAACACGATCGCCCCGCTGATGTCGTACTGCTTCTCTTGCATGGGATTCTCCTTGAGGGTTAAAGCCTCTGTTAAGGTCTCTGGCGGCATTGGGTACTGGTAAAGGTTTCTGGCGGCATTGGGTACGCACCCGCCCGCCCGTCCGCACGCACCCGCGTCACGTACCGATAGCGCACTCTCTCCTTCCGTCTGGGTGGATAATCTCGATAGGTAGATAGCGCAATGGTTCACTGCTGATGTACTCATCGTGTGGCCCACAGAATACGCGTAGTCTGCGTTCCATCATGTCGAGTACTACCCAGGCTGGCCGGCGATACTGGAATGATATTTCCATTGCGTGGTGTTGAACGTCGCGGTATTCCATCGGCAAACTCCCAGGTTCGATTCTGCGCGGTTTGGCGCGGTTTGGCGAAGAAAATCACGCGGTCGCCGATCAAGTGCATCAGCGGGCGACTCCGTCGCACTGATGGCCGATTCGGCGGAGTCGCCCCCGCCCAATTTTCGGGCAGGTCGCCCCCACAAGAAACAAAACACCCCGCCGGATTAGGGCGGGGTGGTTGTGTCGATCGGATTTTCGGCGGGGCCTATCCGGCCAAACTCAAACTGCGCCGGGGATCGGTTGCAAGCGCTTCCGCAAGGTCATAGTCGGCAACAACAGCCCATTGCCCATTGCGGGTCAGTCGGGGATTCGTGTTGCGTAGAACCGCGATAGCATATCGCAATGGGTCGCGCCGATGCTTTTCGGCAACGGTAACAGTGTCGGCAGTATGCCAACACTCCGACGATTCGAGCCAGACTATGAGATGGTATCTCATGCTGCACCCCCTTTCGCTGCGTTGGCACTGAGGGGGATAGCATCGTAGTCGGCCAAGTAGTTGGGGATTGTTCCGTCGCCAACCAGTTTGACGATAGCTTCCCAACCACAACGGGGCAGGGTAATGCTATTTTGACAACCAGGGGACGCCCGATAGCCAAGCGATAACCACATTGCACCGCGGGCAGTGCGTCGAGCGCGGACGGCCGGAGTAGGGCCGGTCGGCCGACAAGCAGACGCCAGCAAGGGCGCGGCCATTTCCACAGTCATCGTGCCGGCCGCAACAGCGGCGAGAATCTCGGCTTGCGAAACGTGCGGGGATACCACGGGATTGCCAGCGGGGGACGGGAGGGGTAGGGTAGAAACAGACATGCTTTGCTCCCATAGAGTAAAGGGTGTTCAGGGCGGTCGCTCGGTTCGCGCCGATCGGTCGCCCGCTTTTCGCGTCTGACTTCATTTTGTGATCGAGTCAAGCCCCCCCGAATGGCAAGACGCCAAAACGCCCAACTTGTCCGCGCATACGCCCGCGATCTTGCATACAATCCGAAAATGCCAACTGGACACTTTGGCAAAGTCGCAAGTCGTTGAAGCGAAACAACTTATCGACGCCAAAAAACGAGAATAGAACCGCGCACCTGCGGTAGTTAGAACCGCGCACATGCATGACGCACGCACCCGTGCCCGCCCGCCCGCACGTCACGCATGTACGCACACCCGCGATCACGCACATAGGGTAGGGTCACGCGCCCGTGCATGTACGCACGCACACGAAGGGAGTGGAGTAGGGCAGGGTAGAGAGTGGAGTACGCTGTACGGCTGACCGGCCGACTAGGGTGCAGGGCAGACCGGCCGGCCGACCATACAAGCTAGGGCACAGAGTAGAGCATACTATGCAGGGTGCAGGGCAGCGTAGAGGGGAGGCGCTGAGCGATAGGGGCCAGGGCTTAGATAGCGAAGGGGTCAGTGCTAAGATGCACTCTATTTTGTGTACTTTGCGTAGCCCCCCTAAACCCGAATGGTAACTTGGCAAGCTAAGTTGTTATGGCGTAAGGCTTTACGTGCAACAGCCGACCCACCCCCGGGTGTGGACCTTTCGGTCCGCGTGTCTTATTATGTTCCCACGTGGGTATTTTGCCTATTTTCGTCTGGCAAGCTAGGTAAGCATCATATTCAGTCGCTTCACGCTGGCCGACAACCCCACGCATCCACCGACATTCGTGACGGACACTGACGGACAGCCGGCCTAAACCACGGACACGTAGTATTGGTACGGAAATGCTCTTCCGCACAACTCGAACCGGCAGACGTGCTTTTCCCCGATGATTATGGGGTATAGAGAACTTGTTCGGAAGAGAAACGGATACAAGTTTCCGAACCACTCGAACCTTGCCACAGCCGGTCCAGCCGGCGTTGGAGTGTTTGTCCTCTTGTGGACACAGAGACACAGACATAGAGGAGAAGGCATCGGTGGGGTTTAGAGAGTCTTACATTACTATCGTTGCGTAAGTGCGCACCCGGACAACAGAGGTTATTTTGGGGTGTTTTCCAAATACTCCTCAGTAGAGGTATTTATCTCGGATCGGCCGAATGGCTCTTTTCAGCGTTGCCCGCTATTTCCTGGGATTCTGCTGTCCGGTCATTTCGCCCACTGGGTCCGATCCATAGTCACGACCGCACGGGTAATTTGGACCCGCTATGTACCCGACGTGACGGCGGGTTAAGGTTCCTCAGCAAGGGCGACGGGACTCGAACCCGCAATCTCCGGATCGACAGTCCGATACTCTAACCAATTGAGCTACGCCCCTAATCCTTTGGGTGGTATTTTCACTCGACCTCAGTTTTTGGTTTCACCACCATTCTGGAAATAAACGCTGTGTCTATGGGTTTCTCCGCGGGCCGATCTACTTCCTCCCATTCGTCCATCCACAGCTCTGGTTCAGCCTGTGTGGGGGGTGGGGTCTGTGCCAGTTGGCCCACTTGAATCTTATAGCTCGCCGGTCGGTATCCGGCTCGAGCCTACGGGCTTCCTCCCATTCGTCCATACATAGCTCTGGTTCGGCTTGGTTTGGGGGCGGGTATCCCACGGGTTCCTCTTTGCACGGCCACTCTGACGGATCGTAAAGCGATTTCATAGCCCACCCAATCCCGGTATGCTTCGAAAGTTGTAGGGTTCGACTGCCCGGATGGCATCGGCATAGGCGTTCCAGTAGTCACTCCACGTTGTGCCCGTGACGTATGCCCACATGGCGTCGATTTCAAGCTGTCGCTCGGCTTTGGTACTCATTTCCCCACTCTCCATTGGAACACTTGGAACACTTGGAACCCGGTGCCGGTTGATTCTGAAATACGCGCATAGCTGGAAATTAACCTGCATCGCCTTCCAAGTGTTCCAACCCTTCCACAAGTCCGACCCCGCGATACCATACCCCGTTGCTCTTAACCTTTGGGAAGCCACGGGTTTGCATCTCACGGCCGAACTCGCATTGCGTGACGTACTTGTCGCCGCTCCAATCCCGGTATGCTTCGAAAAGTGCGGCCGCGCGAACCTTAAAACCGGCTCCAGTGAGGCAGATTTCCGACAGAAAGTTAGTGATCTGGTCCTGCTCAATCTGATAGTCCGACGTTGCCGCCGCAACCTCCTCCGGCGTACCCAGTCCAACCCTCTGCCATTCGAGGCATCCGCGAACGCACCACGCCAATATCCCGGGCAGTTCCTTCCGCAATTTCTGGCCCAGGTGCTTGTCCTGCTCGTCGGGTCGAAATACGCGGTCGAAGGGGATCAGCCGCAACCGTCGCCATATTGCGTGGTCGGTGCCGCGAACGGTGGGCTTGTGGTTGCACGCGAGTACGATTTTGTGGGTGGCGGAAAACTGCCAATAGTCCTCGCGCATCCGGCGGGCGCGAATCTTATCACCGCCGGTGATCTCTTTGACCAGCGATTCCGCCATCCGTCGGCCCTGGTCCGCTTCGACGCACGCCACAAACCGCTTGCCGTGCAAGTCGGCCTGCTCGGTGGGGTGGCCCTGCTGGCGCTTTGCCATCAATAGGTCGGTGGGCGCCTTCATCGCGTAATCTTCGCCCAACAGGTCCAGAAACAGGTCCAACAGCGTGCTTTTTCCATTGGCCCCCACGCCCCAGAAAATCGCAAGAATCTGCTCGGCCACACTCCCGGTGAGGCAGTAGCCAAGGAATCGCTGCAAGTAGTCAACAAGCCTTTGACGGGCCAAGAAGATTTCGTTCAGTGTCGCCTGCCACGTTGGGCAACGGGCGTCGGCGTGATACTCGACCGGGCACAGCTTCGTAATCATCTGCTGCGGATCATGCGGAGTAAGCTGGCCTGTTCGTAGGTCTAGCGTGCCGTTTAGGACGTTCAACAGCCAGTTATCAGAGTCCAGGTCTTGCGGCAGAACCGGGATACCGGGCTCGCTGCGTGCCAAGTCGATCATGGCGGTGATCCGCGATGCTCTTTCCGACTGTTGGGCATGTTCGATCAGTGCGGCGCGTTCCTTATAGTCCTCCAACTCCGCGGCCTCGGCATACATGGCGAGAACGGTTTGCTTGGCAAGCCGCTGGATGTGGCCCCCCTCGTCCATACGCCATCGTTTTCCGTCCCAACACAACCACTTACCCCACGCCCAACAGTAGCGGAGAAGATGGCCGTACTTTGCGACAAGCCGCTGTGCATTGCCCACGTCGGTTGGGTGGGCCTCGGGGTTCGTGATAGCGGCGCTCGGCTCGCTCTTTTTTCGCGTCTTGCCCTGCGCCTTGTCGAAGATTTTCTGACGGGTCTGCTGTTCGGCTTTCTCCCACGTCCGATCAAAGTACCGCTCGCCGGCCTCACCGAACTTGCCGACGTTCTGCGCCTCCCTCCATACCGATTCTCGCGGTACACCGTGCTCGACGGCCCAACAGCATAGGGCAAAGTCTGCATCGGATCGACTGCCCACGTTGGCGGTATCGCATATCAGCAGTAGCTCGTTGAATCGGTCAAGTTTCGGTGCCGACAACTTCCGCGGCGCTGGCAGCTTCACCTTGTCAACTGCTTCGCGCAGCTTACGATCTGGCGATGCCTCGGCATACTTGGCGAACTCGCCAATCGAGTAGCGGCGGGCCGGATCGCATTCGACCAGCGTACAGGAGACCGGCTCGCGGCCGTTGCGTTGATCCTTACGGTTTAGGGTTCCTGGCACGCGAAGCAACCGGGATAGGTCGGTGGTGTGGTCGCCGTCGATCTTCGACGCGATGCCGCCTAGAATGTCTTGGATATGTTGGGCTTTCGGACTGAGCGGAGGGGCGTTGTGCTTGTCCCTGCCGTCGATGTAGACTTTCTCGTTGTCGGTGCCCTTGATGTACTTGCGGACCTTCTTCTTTTTGCCCTCGCCCTGGTCTAGGAATTCGGTGAAAACCGGCTGCGGATCGCCCGCGTCGTCTATCAGGTAGGGTTCGGCGAGAATCCAATAAAGGTGCGCGCCGTTGCCACTGGCCACGACGATTGACGGCTCGGACAGTCCTGCGGCCTTGCAGCGCTCGATGGCCTCTTCCACTGTGCAATGATCCATGTCTGTCCAGAGCACACGTACCACGCGAATCTGCCATGCCTGATCGTACTGGCCTCCGGTCCCAAATCGAGGGCAAACCCCGAAGAAGGTATTGCACTTGGTTTGCTCCGATCGCTCCTTGTGCCGTTTGACCGTATTGATGAGACGCTGCGGCTGCGTTTGCCATTGCCCTGTCTGATCCTTTCCGCCAACCAGTGCGTACTGGATGCCCTTGTAATCGACCCTGCTTTTCTTCCGGCCGGCCTCCTCCCACGTTTCGATCGGGCGAAACAGAATCAGGTCACCGACTTCAAAGATGGCCTGAAAAAACCCGCAAGTATCGCTGTCCTGTAGGCTGGACGCGGTGTCGGCGTTGGCCTGTTGTGGCGAAGGCGCGTCCAGGATTTCAGATTGCGCGGTAGTCATTCGTCGCCCTCTCTGGTCGGTTTTGAGCAAGCAGAATTGCTTTTTTGGGTGCGTCGTTTTTTACAATTTGCGGCGGCAATGACGGAAATCGCTTGGTCCCACGGTTGGGTGCGATCGGCTTTTAATGCCTTGCGGATGCTCCCGGTGAGGTTCTTGGGTAGGGCTGCTTGCTCGGCCACTACGTTGCTCGTCGGCGGTACACCGGCCTCTTCACAAGCGTCCAGGGCGTTGTCCAGCAATTCCTTCAAGATAACGAGCGGCCACTCCTCGGGATCGTGGCCGGTCTGCGCTGTCAGTTCCTTTTCGGAGCAGAAGTCGAGCAGCCGGGAAGTCTCAAACGTGGTGCGGTTCAACAATCGGGCGACCGGCCCCCGACGAATTGAGTCTAGGCTGCATTTTCCTTTGCTCCGATTTTTTGGGCGTCCGCTTCGTGGGGTGGCGACTGCTCCGTTAGTCATTTTGCACCACTTTTCACTTGACGGACGGAGCGGCAACCATCGGCCTCCCAGGATTCCAGCGACGAAAGAGACCACCGACAAAGCCGACCAAAGCGGGTCGGTTGTGGCGCGCGGCCGGAATCAACCAGCCGTAACCAGTGGCGAGAAGAAAACCCATAGCGGCTGGCGCAGCCGTGCGCGTCGGAATACTTCTTTTCGGAAGGTTCCGCTTGTGTGAGAGCAGCACTCATTTTCGATCCTTTCAGAATCGAGGCGCGGCCGGCGAAGTGCCCGCCGCATAAGTGCAATCATCCGCGCTGGAATGGAAGAATGGGGCGGATTCCGTTTTCCGGCGCGCCGTTAATTCCGGCGCACTGAGAGGGAAGGCCCCGAATTGCAGGGAGAAGACAAGGCTAGTCAGGCTGGAAGGAATTAAGCAATTCGCTATTGACCGGGTTTCTTCGGGGCCGTCGCCTTGGCAGCCTGCCGCTTGCGGTGCCGGTCAATTGCCAACTTCGCTTCTCTCTTGGATACGCCTTTATTTTGGGCGAGCGCGGCAAACGTCTGATATTGTCCCGTGCCCCACGCATCGAACATGCTCTTGTCGGCCTTGGGTTCACTTCGTTTCTTGCGAGTCTTCGGCTTCTTGCCCTTTCCGCCCCTCCCTTCGTCTTGTTCCGGCTTGGCGGCTGGCGGCGTAGTGTCAACGTCGTGCCCCCGGAGGCTCAGATACAGGCGCAATGCCTTTTTCAATTGCTCCGAATGATCCTGCCAGTCTACCGGGCACATGCTATCCACCACGAATCGCAGACTCTTTTCGCACACGGCTCCGAGCGCCTCCTTCTTTCTCCCTCCCCAGCATTGCGGCTGGCCACTATATTTGTTGATTTCGTTGAGTTCGTCACACCTCAATATGTGTGAACCGCAGAACTCCCGCTCTAGTTTCCAAACCGTCTTGCAGTTCTCGTTGAACAGCGCACACGGCCCGTCTTCGTCGTGGCTATAGTCCGTGACAAATTGATTTACGGCCTCGGCCACATCAGTTGCGGGCGTCTTTACCTTGTCGATTAGAAACAAATCCACAAGCCCAAGAATCTCTTGAAGTCGGCTATCGAGCTTAAATAAGTTGAGAGGAAGAGGATCGGACATGATTCGCCTTTCGTTCTCGGGTCGGCCCGAGCCGGACGTGGTGAAAGGCGATTAACTCCCACGCACCTCCCCGATCCGCTTGGCCGATGTACGGTCGGCCGTCCCGATGTTAGCGCTATTCTACTCCGTCAGTCCCCTATTGTCTTTGCCTTAATCGCTCCCCAGTCCGTGCCCTTCGGCATAAAGAAAAGGCACGCGCCTTTGCTCCGATCGGCCCACAGGTCGTCCACCATCCAGGGTTGCCCTACGCCGCCCAATCCACACACAACGCCTCCGCCTGCTCCAACACCAGCTTTGTGGCTTCCGCTTGCAGGTCGGGCGGATAGCCGAACTTCCGCAGTATGCGCCGCACCATTACGCGAATCTTCGCCTGCGCGCTCTCCCGCACCGTCCAATCAATCGTCACGCTCTCCCTCACTTGACTGACCAGTGCGCAAGCAATCACCTTCAACTGGTCAATACCCATCACCCGAACCGCGCTGGCGTTTTGCGCCAGGGCGTCATAAAAGGCCGTTTCGTCATCGGTCAGCCCAAGGTCTTCGCCCCGCTTGGTGGCCTGCCGCATTTCCTTGGCCAACGCGATGAGTTCGTCGATGATTTCATGCGTGGCAATGGCCCGGTTCTGGTACGCCAAGAGGGCCTTTTTGAGCATTTCCGAAAACGTCCGCGATTGCACGACGTTACGCCTCGCGCGGGTCTTGATTTCGTCACTCAGCAGCTTCCGCAGCAGTTCCGCCGCCACGTTCTTGTGCTCCAGGTGCCGCACTTCCTCCAGGAACTCATCGGAGAGGATCGAGATGTCCGGCCGCTTCAACCCTGCCGCCGAGAAAATGTCGATAACCTCGTCGGACGCCGCAACGGCCTTCGACACCAACTGCCGCACGGCCGCGTCAAGCTGCTCGTCGGTCTTGCACTCTCCGGCCGGTTTCGCCATCGCGGCCCGTACCGCCTGAAAGAACGAAACGTCATCGCGTATCTTCCGGGCCTCATCGGAAGCCGCACACAATGCAAACGCCTGCGACACATCCTTGACCGCCTTGCTCCATCGCGGTTTGCCGTCTTCCTGCGTCAGAATGTGCTCCTGCGCTGGCGGCAGCAGCCCGATCCGCTCTGCCGCGTTTCGGCTGGTCCACTTCGACCAGTCGAAGCCGTGTATCATATCGCAGCAGATTTCGTACTTCTCCAGCATTACGGCGACGGCTTCGGCCGTGTCGATGCTGGGCTGGCCATGCCCGCCGCTTTCGGTATAGGTGGCCAAGGCCCGCTTCAACTGGTCGGCCAGCCCGAGGTAATCGACCACCAGCCCGCCCGGCTTGTCGCGGAACACGCGGTTGACCCGTGCAATGGCCTGCATCAGCCCGTGGCCGCGCATCGGCTTGTCAACGTACATCGTGTGCAAGCAGGGCGCGTCGAACCCGGTCAGCCACATATCCCGCACAATGACGATTCGGAACGGGTCGCTGGGGTTCTTAAAACGGAACGCCAAGTCCCTGCGTTTCTTCTTGTTGCGAATGTGCGGTTGCCAGTCCAGCTTGTCGGATGCCGAGCCGGTCATCACGATCTTGATACAGCCCTTTTCGTCGTCTTCGTCGTGCCAATGCGGCCGCAGCTTGATGATGGCGTTGTATAGGTCCACGCAAATCCGCCGGCTCATGCAGACCACCATCGCCTTGCCGTCCATCGCCTCAAGCCGCCGCTCGTAATGGTCCACCAAGTCCTTGGCAATCACTTCGATCCGTTTCGGGTCGCCGACCAGCGCTTCCAGGGCTGCCCATTTTGTTTTCAGCTTCTCCCGCCGCTCCTCTTCCTCGTCTTCGGTGATTTCCTCGAACTCTTCGTCGATTTCCGGCAGCAGGTCTTCCTTGAGCGATAGCTTGGCAATCCGGCTCTCATAGTAGATGGGCACCGTGGCCCCGTCACGAACCGCCCGTTCGATGTCGTACACGCTCACATAATCGCCGAACACGGCCCGCGTGTTGGCGTCGGCCTTCTCGATCGGCGTGCCGGTAAACCCAATAAACGACGCATTAGGCAGGGAGTCGCGCATGTGCCGGGCCAGCCCGTCGATCATATCGTATTGGCTCCGGTGGGCCTCGTCGGCAATCACCACGATGTTGCGCCGCTCGGAAATCGCCGACATCCGCCCGCCCTTCTCGTCGGGCAGGAACTTCTGAATCGTGGTGAACACCACGCCGCCGGAGGCCACGTCCAGCAACTTCCGCAGGTGGGCCACACTCTCCGCCTGCACCGGCTCTTGCCGCAGTAGTTCGCTACATCGGGCAAATTGACCGAACAACTGGTCGTCCAGGTCGTTCCTATCGGTCAGCATCACCAGCGTCGGGTTCTCCATCTCCGGATGCAGGATGATTTCGCCCGCATAGAATAGCATCGTCAGGCTCTTGCCCGACCCTTGCGTGTGCCAGACCACGCCGCCCCGTTTGTCCCCCTTCGGGCTTGCCGCTTCCACCGTCGCCGCAATGGCTTGCTCCGTGGCGTGGAACTGGTGATAGCCCGCGATGATCTTGATAATCCGGTCGTGGTCCTTGTCGTGCTCGAAGACGATGAAGTGCCGCAGCAGTTTCAGCAGCCGCGCCCGGTCGAAGGCCCCGCGAATCATAACTTCCAGTTCCAAAACCAAAGCCCCGGTCTCCGCCTCGCCCTCAATCGTCCGCCAGGGCTTGAACCATTCCGTGTTGGCCGTCAATGATCCGATCCGAGCCTGCAAGCCGTCCGAAGCCACCATGAACTCGTTGTAGGCGAATAGCGATGAAATCTCTTGCTTGTAAGTTTGCAACTGGTTGAACGCGGTCCAAATGGTCGCGTCTTCGTCAGCCGGGTTCTTCAGTTCGATCACGGCCAGCGGCAGCCCGTTGACGAACACCACCACGTCGGGCCGCCGGTTGTGCTCCCCTTCGATAACGGTGAACTGGTTGACGGCCAGCCAGTCGTTGTTGTCGGGGTCTTCGTAGTCGATCAGCGCCACCCGGTCGCCCGCGATGGTGCCGTCAGCCCGCCGATATTCGACTTCGACCCCATCCCGCAGCATCCGGTGAAACGCCCGGTTGTTGGCAATCAAAGTCGGCCGGTCGAGCCGCACAACTTTCCGAAAAGCGTCTTCCCGTGCTTCTTCTGGTATCGTCGGATTCAGTCGGTCGATGGCGTCCCGTAGCCGCCCGACAAGCAGCACGTCGCCGAACGACTCACGCTCGGCGCGCACCCCCTCGGGGGCGATGTTCTCGCCGTTGGCTATGTCGTAGCCTAACCCCGCAAACCAGGACAGGGTGGCCTCTTCGACGGCGGATTCGTTGAACTGGTGGATAGTCCTCACCTCAAGTTATTCCGTCTGCTGATGGCATTCTTCAAACAACTCCTTCAGAAGTGCTCGCTGTACTGTTATCTCCTGACGGGTTGCCGTAAAAATGAACCGTCTGTGTACTGAGATTCCCTCCAGCACGACAAACCCTGCGTCCTCAAGTCGCTCTTGCCATTTATTGCGGTCAGACACTCTTGCCTCAATCCGAAACACCTGTCTCTTGGGCTTGAAAACGACAAAGTTGTTTGGACGGCCATCTTCCGCGATACCAATATATTGTTTCTTGAATGCCAAATCGAAGTCACCCTTGATCTCTCGAATAATGCCAAGACACTCATCGGCCAGTTCGACGGTGTCCTTACTCGCCTTTTCCTCCCAATACTTCCGGTCAGTGGCCTGGCCTGGATCATCGTCTTCGTCATCCTCGCCTAACACCACTTCATCCAGAACCTTGACGAAGTTCAGCGCGATGTTGTCGCCAACTTGAATGGCGTTCATTTGGAGGGCAATGATGGGGATTGCGCTATTAAAGAGACCGATCACATTCAGAAATCGTGAAGTGATATTCTCGGCTACGATCACGGCGCAGTGGTCGTACTGCGGGTAGCGCTTCCGTTCGATGTCCCAATACTCTAGCGTGCGGATGATATGGCTCGGATCAACTTCTCCTAGCATCAACTCGACTTCGTATCGTTTCCCACTCACAGGCTCTTGCAAAAGCAAATCGAGTCGCCCGGCCTTGGGCTGTAATCGCTCTACGTCCTTTAGTTCCAGATTACCAAGGCCGAGAATCGAAGGATCATCGGCAATGCGATCCTGTAACCATTTCTCAGTAAGCTGGGGATGACCCTTCAAAGCGATGGGTGTAGGCTTAATGTAAGTCAGGTTCATAATGCGGCCTCCATAAGTCTTTCGGTATTGGCAACGCGGATTTCGCCGGAAAGCAGCTTCGGCAACAGAGTGTCACGCAGGGCGGCAAGGGTCTTGGTCTGCATTCCGTTTCGGCCACGAAGGGCAACGAGCGATGCCACCTTCGTCCTAAAGGCTCTTTGGACTTCCACGGTAGGCACGACAAGCTTATAGCTATCACAGAAAACGGTGAATGCAAAGTTTTTGATGCCGGTTGTCCCATTCTCAAATTGGAGAAACTCATCGCTGTGGTACAAGTGGCGCAGCATGAAATACAGGAAGTACGAACAGCAGGACTTGTTGGGGCGAATCAGCCTACAGAAATTCGAGCAAATGATCGGCTGTTGCACACGCTCAAGAAGTTCAGGCGTGATGAGTACGGGCCGGCCGGTTGACTGAGTTGGACTTCCTCCCGAAATCTCGAAAGCCAAGTCCCCGGGTTGGAGAGATCGCTTCTCAAGGCTAGACGGTTTGACGTAACGGGTTGGCATCTTTCCGATACCACCCGACTGCAAGTCTGGTATGTCCGCACCGCGAATGCAAAATGCCGGTTGAGTGAATTCGTCGTCGAGTGTATCCTTTCCCCAGTCCCCACCTATGACGAGGCCCATCAATTCCTTGGGATTCATTATCTCCCATCCCTTCGGAATCTTGCCTAATTCGGAATCCTCGAAGGAATCGGGGAAGAGGTCGGCGATGGGCTTGGGGAGGCCGGGGGTGTTTTCCGCCTTCCGCCTTCCGCCTTCCGCCTTCCGCCTTCCGCCTTCCGCCTTCGCTCTGACGGGGTCGAAGTCCACGAACCACGACTTGAAGATGGCCCGCGCCATCCCCTCCAGCGTCTCGTTCATCCGCCGGTTCAGTTCGATCTTGTCGTCCAACGTCCCGAGAATGTGGGCTATGCCCCGCTGTTCGGCGAGTGGAGGCCGCAGGAATTCAAATGCCTTGATTTGACCGCCACTAATGTGCGGCACCGCTGTTCCCGTCTGAACACCAAGGACGAACTCAGTAAAACCGCGCGAGCCAATGAGGTATCGCAAGAAGCGAGTATCTAGGTTCTGCCCGCCTCGCAATCTGGCAACCCGCTGAACAAGAAGGCACGGTAAATCCTGCTTTGACACGGCGGCGTACTTCAGACCAGCCTCAATCCAGGGCCGATCCATTGCCAAGACCACGTCGTCTTCCTGTAATTCGTATTGATACAGCCCATCAAGGCTATGCGAAGGCCAGCGTTTCACTCCGTCCCACCGAAGCCGTCCTTGAGCGACGTTGTCGCCACGCACAAGCGGGATTCCACCGGGTGCTTCGGTGTACTGCTTGCTCTGGAATGGGAATCCCGTTAGCAGATCAATCTCACCGCCGAGTGTAGCTGGCACCCAACAATCAGCCGCATATCCCAATCCTTCCAGGTTCGAGCGAATGGCCTGTTTCATGTTTTGCGGGCGTAGCCGACGCTCAGCCATTGTTCGGCTCCTTCGGCTTGGTCCAAATGGGACACTCTTCCCAATTGGCTGGAAAACCCATATCGCGGAGAGGAATGTCGGGGAATGAGTTGAACAGTCCATCCAAACGATCGGCCCAACGACTTTGGGGAGCAATCCGTTTTAGACACCAATGACACATGGACAGCACCACAAACACTCGATTATTGTGGACCACGACTGGACGGTGCCAATCGGGGTAATCGGCAGCCAACGGGATCATCGGCTTGACGCCCAGCTCGCGGTTCCACAACCGCCCGTGATGGGCGCAGATGTTGCGGATCGTGTGGAGCGCGAGCAGCCAGGAACCAAAGACGGCATCTGGCAACCCAAATGCGTCGGCAACCGGTCGTTTCTCTTTGCGATGGGCACCTTTGAAGAACGTTAGAACGCTTCTGAAAGTCATTACTTCGGCCGCCATCCAAATGGGAAGATATTCGTGGCAATCGCCGTATTTCTTCCGAAAGTGCTTGGCAAATCTTTCGTGACTTCGATCTGTCTCCTCTTTAATATGGGCGAGAAAACCCTGATGCTCTTCAATCTTGAGCTTTGGCAGAGTGCCATGGTCTGTGACGTAGGCAAACGGACCATAATGGAGCGAGTGGTGATGGGCCAATTGCGAACGAACCGCGACTTCGATACGTTCGATGGCATCCATCACCAGAAGGCGCAAACGGCGGTCGAAGACATACCGGTTCCACACAGTGTCAAAAGATGTATCCGGCTTGAAAGAGTCATCGGCATTACGAAATGGAAACCAATATCCACTGACTCTATAGTAGCTGACCGACTGGAGGCGAGCGATAATAAGATCACGGTCGCCGGTCATGCCGCGAGAAAGCAACCGGTCCGCTTGTTGCTCAAGCGTTAGCGGAGGTTTGGCGAACTTCATCGGCCACCTCCGCAAGAAAAGAAAGAGCCGCCGAGAGATAGCATACCTTGCGGCAGAGGCCCGGCGGCTTTACTAATAGAAGTATATCGGACACTTCGAGGCTCAGCAAGCACAAAACCGGGCCGGGCGTCACGATTCTTTGTGGCAACCTGTGAGCAATCCTTACAAATTGCCCTGCCAACAGGGCCTGCATATTCACAACCGCTTGCAGCATCAAGGGTTGCGCTGGAGGAAAGCCCACACCCAGACAGGGGAGGAAATATGGTAGTATCGGTCATGGTCGTTCCTCCGAAAAGCCCAGGCCGGCGAGGTTCTGACGGATCGCCTTTTCCAGCTTCCGCGACTCGGCAAACTGCTCATTTAGCGTGGCCGTCAGCCGCGTCATCTTCTCGCCGAACGGCTCGCCGTCGTCTTCCACGTCTTCGGCCCCAACGTACCGGCCCGGCGTCAAGACGTGGCCATGCTGGGCAATCTCCTCGGTGGTGGCCGACTTGCAGAAGCCGGGGATATCTTCGTACTTGCCGGCCTTCTTTTCAGCCCTCCAGGCGTGGAATGTCTTGGCCAACCGGGCAATGTCCTCGTCGGTCAGTTCCCGATGTACCCGGTCAATCAGCCTGCCCAGCTTGCGGGCGTCAAGGAAAAGTGTTTGCTTGGCCCGGTGCATCGGCTTCTTGCGAGACAGGAACCAGAGGCAGACCGGAATCTGTGTCGAGTAGAACAACTGACCCGGCATGGCAACCATACACTCGACCATATCGGCCTCGACCAGCGCCCGGCGAATCTCGCCTTCGCCCGACTGGTTCGACGACATCGACCCGTTGGCCAGCACGAACCCGGCCCGGCCCTTGGGCGAAAGGTGATGGACGAAGTGTTGCACCCAGGCGAAGTTGGCGTTGCCCTTGGGCGGTGCGCCGTACTTCCAGCGAACGTCGTCTTGCAGCTTGTCGCCGCCCCAGTCGCTATCGTTGAACGGGGGATTGGCCAGCACGAAATCGGCCTTGAGGGCCTTGTGCAAGTCGCGGCGAAAACTGTCGGCGTGCTCTTTGCCGATGTCCCCGTCGATGCCGCGGATGGCCAGGTTCATCTTGCACAACCGCCGGGTCGTCGGGTTTGACTCCTGCCCGTAGATGGCAATGTCCCCAACCCGCCCACCGTGCTCCTCGACGAACTTCTCGCTTTGCACGAACATGCCGCCGGAGCCGCAGCACGGGTCGAACACCCGGCCCTTGTAGGGCGAGAGCATTTCGACCAGCACCCGGACCACGCACCGGGGCGTGTAGAACTGGCCACCCTTCTTACCCTCGGCACTGGCGAATTTCGAGAGGAAGTATTCATAGACCCGGCCCAAAATGTCCTTCGAGCGGTTTTCCTTGTCGCCCAGTCCGATGGTGCCGATCAGGTCGATCAGTTCCCCGAGCCGCTGCTTATCGAGCGCGGGCCGGGCGTACTGCTTGGGCAACACGCCCTTGAGGCTTGTGTTGTCGCGTTCGATTGTCTCCATCGCCTCATC
>CBDAFL010000312.1:0-3208 GCA_965195225.1 uncultured Thermoguttaceae bacterium | reverse complement strand
GAGGAGAGAGACGCTCGCCCAGACTGCGGTCACCATCTAGCGTTTCCAGGAACGGGGTCGTCTGGGTCCCGCCTTCCAGGAAGTCCAACAGCGGGTAGTAGAGGATCATGGCGTTCGGTTTCGGTGAGATGGAAAGATCGTCGTCCGGTGCATCGAACTCCTCGAGGGAGGCTACGGCCGCCGCTAGGTGCCCACCTGGTCGGCGACAATTACCCTTCCTCTTTAGCGGCAATTGTTTTTCCCTTGTGTCGTTGGTTGGGCTGGCGGCCCGCGAGACCCTTCAAAGGTCTCGCGCGGACGCGGGAGCGGAACCTCGGTTTGTTTGTCAGTAGATTACCTATCTTAACCCTGCTCTCGATCAGGAATTTCGAGCGCCGAGCTTTTTGTTGTTTTTGACTTCTTCGCCTCTTCCAGACGATAGCTGGGGATGTTCAACTCCAGGATCACGCTGTGATGCACCAGGCGGTCGATCGCCGCTGCCGTGGTCATCGGGTCCTTGAAGATGGCTTCCCATTTCGAGAACGCCAGATTGCTGGTGAGCATCACCGTGCCGCGTTCGTAACGCTCCGCAAGAAGCGTGAACAGCACCTCCATCTCCTCGCGGCTCTGCTGCACGTAGCCGATGTCGTCGATCAGCAGGGCCTCGAAGCCGGAGAGGCGTTTTAGGACCCGGCTGAGTTTCAAGTCGCGTTTGGCTATCAAGAGCTCTTGCACCAAGAGGCTGCATGTGCTGAAGTAGACTTTTCGCCCCTGACGGACCAGTTCCTGGGCAATCCCACACAATAGATGCGTTTTTCCACTGCCACTTTTGCCAAACGCCAGGAGATTCTCGGCGCGGTCCACGAAGCCGCCGTCCGAAAGGCTGCGAACCTGTCGGGACACCTTCGCCGGCAGGCGTTTGAGATCGAAATGGTCGAGGCTCTTTTCCAGCGGCAACTTCGACTGACGCAAGAACCGCGCGATCCGGTTTACCCGCCGAACTTCGCATTCCCCTTGGGCCAATTCAAGCAGATACTGCTCGTAGCTGAGCGTCTCTCGCAGGGCACGCCCGGCCGCCGCCTCGAAGCATTCACGGAACGTGGGCAGGTGCAATTCCCGCAGATGTCCAACCAACGTCTTCTTCACATCCTTGCTCGCAACCATCGAGAACCTCCTTGTTATCGAGTAGCCAATCGAAACCATCCAAATCAGCCTCCTCCACCACGACGTCCGTCGCCGAGGGGATCGCTTCCTCTTGCTCCACCAGTCGCCGTACTTCTTCTTGGTTGACCTCCTTGTTGTTGGTGATCAGAAATCGCAATGCATCGTCGACCGCCGACTCGTTGATTCGCGCCGCCATCTCCAGGATCGCCAGGTACTCCCGCGATGCGACGTTGCTCGCATGACGCTCAAAGAGCGCATCATAAGCCATCCGAAAGCGGCTCGTGGGGAACAGGTCCTCGCGGTAGCGATAGTTTTCCAATGCCCCTGGCTTGCGAACCAGCCAGTCGATCACGTGCCGGTAGTTGATGCAGTGTTTCTTCGATCCGCGAAGCCGTGGTAGGGTATCTACCCGACGCTGGGCGTACCAGACTTCCAAGCGGTCGGCGTGAACGCGGACGTCGACATGCTCGCCGACCAGACGGCTGTGGACCGAATAGACGTTCTTTTGCACTCGCATCAGACTACCCCGGCTGACTTGCACGCCTACCCGAGTGAAACTCTCCAGCCGCCGAGGCGGGAGCGGACTCAATTCGCTCCGTTCTTCCTCGAAACGCTTGCTGCGGCCGGCGTTTCTCCGCACCAACAACTCACGTAGCAGCGCAGCGTAGTCCTCACGACTCTCGAAATCGCGACTGCCGCGAAGCATCAACGCTTGGTCCACCGATTCCTTGAAGTGCCGATGGGCCGACTCGACGTCACCGTTCTCATTGCCGCTCTCGGGGTTCGTCTTCTCCGCCGTCAGCCGGTAATGATCCATCAAAGCCCCATAGCGGGACGTGAATTCACGGCGATCAGAGAGGTTGTTGACCGCCGCGCTGAGGCGATCCGACCGGTGACGATCGGGTACGCCGCCCAACTGCCAAAGCGACTCTTGCAACCCTTCGCTGAGACTCTCGAAACTCTCCGAAAAGCAAATCGTCGCCCACTGCCAATTCGAATAGGTCAACACGAAGTGGTAGACCATATGCTCGAATGGCCGCCGGCGGATCGTAACGCCCAGGTCGTTCATCCAGGTGAAGTCCGACGCACAGAGCCGGCCGGGCGAGTGTACTTGGCTAAAGAAAACCTCTTTCTGCGGCCCGCGTGTCGCTCGCCAACGCTTCACCCCACGCTGAAATGTCCGCAACTGGCCCTCGTCAAACCGGCCCGGGTACTTCCGCCCGAGCCACTCGAAAAGCGTCTTCGCCTGAAGCCCGTGATTCTCGTCCAACAACTCGTGGACCTCCTCCCAAACTTCCTCAAAGGGATCCTCTCGGGTTCGCCAGGTATGCTCCGTCGCCCGCTCGCTGGGCAACTTTCCGTCTCGATACTTGCGTGCCGTCTTGGGATCCATGCCTGTCTTCCATGCCGCTCGTGAAAGCGTTTCTCCAGCCACCAGCAGCCTCCGAAGCCGCCGCACTTGCCGATCCGTGATCATCGCAATCCTCCATAAAATAGGAGGTCGCGATTATCTACCACTCCTCACGCCCGAGAAACAGGTACCATCCCTCGGCCCCCGCCGGCCACGCCAAAGGAGCGGGGAATTCTAATTGTCGCCGCCCGCTCCCACCACCCACGGCCGCAACCGATTCCACCCCTGCCCGAGGGAAAAACAATTGTCGTTGGGGGGGAAGATAATTGTCGCTATACAGTGGGCGCTGCTATTGGGCGGAGAAGAAGCCTCGGAAGAGAAACAGGTGAATCTTGTTGGGCCGCCTGATGAGAGTACCGATTACCGTAAGGGGATGCCCAATGTCCAGGTGACCACCGCATGGCATTGGCCGTCTGATGAGCAGTTCCAAACGGCCGACGTGATTGTGGCGTACTGTTACCTGCAGTGGACCGACCAGCGGCTCGCTCAGGTCAGACGGTATCTGCAAGGGGGCGGCGGGCTCGTGCTGATCCACTCGGCCACCTGGACGAAGCCCAAGCCGTCTGACAAGGTGGCCGAATTGGTCGGCGTTGGCGGTTTTGAGCTGTTTCGGCATGGCGAGATCCAGTTGGATGTGCGGGCCCCGGAGCGCCC
>CBDAFL010000311.1:0-26834 GCA_965195225.1 uncultured Thermoguttaceae bacterium | reverse complement strand
CCAAACGATCTCGCGGCCGGCCGCAGGGGACCCCCGCGGGGGTCCCCTGCGAATCCCAATTTACCCTCCAAAGCAACTTTTGATAACATGCCCCAAAGACTATTTGGAAACATACAAGGTCCATGTTTTCGGCCAACGGTTTGTAGGCAAAACGCGTTTTTTCGCCGAAAAATGGACCAGTCCCCGGCTGGCCCGTGAACGGTTACCATTAACTCGTTCTTAACGCATGGGGGGGAATCCGATGGAGCGTGAAGAACACCACGCCGAAGCGTGAGCGAGAGGCAATTCGCTACGGGATGGAACCCCGTTCCCTGTAATGGCGAATGGCGCGACAAGCGATATTACTCGGTCGAAGCAAGGAACCGTTTGTCGGCTTCGGAGAGCTTTTTCGTCGGTACGCGGAGGATCGTGCCGTTGGGCTTCTCAAGCTTGACTTTGCCGTCTTCCACGCCGATGCACTTCGCCTTGATCCGGAACTTGCCGGTGCTGTCCGTCCAGACGCGCATCTCGGAGCGATCTTTTTTTCCCGCCGTCGATGTGCTGCTTCCCTTTTTCTTGGCTAGTTTTTCGTCTTCCTTGGCGGTTTCCGCCTGGGTGGGGAACGAATCATTGTACTTGAGGCCAAGATTTACGCGGATCAATTCGCGTTGGGTGTCGGTATCGTTTGCGATTCTCTTAATTGCGCTGACGGCCGTCTCCCAATCGATCGCCCAGCCCCCTGACGACGCCGAGTTGGAGACATCTTTGCAGGCGTCGCTCAATTTCTTGGCAACCACGGTGTCCGCGACCACCAGTCCGATCACTTCCGGATCGGCTTGCTTGTGTTCATAACCGCTGATTTCGCTGGAGTACTCGTTATAGGCGTCAGCCATCCGCCTGAAACCGTCCGCAATCTTTCTGTTGCGGATGTTCAGTCCTTTCATGGGGTTTCGGGGGTTAACGGGCGGGAGTTTCCGGAATTTTTTTTCGCAAGACTCGATCTTCTGGTCCAACGTGTTTTTCGACCGGTTGAGTTTACCCCACAATTCAAGGGTTTTATTGACGTCGCCAAATTCTCTGCGGCCTTTTCTGGGCGGCGGCAGGTTGGCGAAAGATTGGACGTTCTTACCCGCCCCGTCAATGAACTTTTTCATGTGTTGTATGCAGATGGAGAAGTTCAGATTTTGCCCAACGGTCCTGACGAAGGTATTTAATCCGACGACTTCTCCGCGCATATTTATCAGGGGACCGCCGCTATTGCCGGGTGAGATCGGCGCGTTGGTCTGAATCCAGGTGGCCTCATCGTCGTAGCCCAAGCCTTTCCCGTAGCTGTCGAAGTTGCCCTGCATAAGCATCCTCCGAAGCTCCTTACCCGACCTAACGGCGGAAACGATCCCGTCGGTGACCGTATCACTTAGCCCGTGCGGCGCGCCGATAGCGACCACCCCCTCTCCCTGCGAGGGCGGCTTCTCCGCCATGGGAAGAGGCTGGATATCGTTTTCTTTGGGATCGATCATAATCAAGGCCAAATCCTTGGTCTTGACAAAACCAATAAATCCGGTCGCTTTGTAGCGCTTGCCGTTCTTGAGGGCGGGAAAGCTAACCTGAATTTCCTTCGCGCCTTCAATCACGTGATAGTTCGTGGCGATCAATCCTTCCTTATTGACAGCGAAACCGCTCCCATGACCTAACTTTTTTCCCTTATCAAAAATCTCGATCAAGGCGACGCTCGGCTTGACCTTTGCGATCAACTCCGAGAGGGTCATGGTCGCTTGTGCCCGAGCGGTCGACGAATAGACCAACCCCAAGGCGGCACAGACAAGAAATAATAGTGCCTTAACTCCGATCCGGCTTGAATGGATCAACATCCCGATCCCCCCTTGAAAAGAGACCCCCCGACGGCAATTGGGGAGAGACTACTCTTCTAGCCACCCGATACTCCCCCCCTATTGTACTCCCATCGAAACGAATATACAATCCTCTTTAACTGAATTTCTGTTTCAAGCGATACAGATATATCCGCTAGGATAGGCTCAAATCTGGTTGCCGCAAGCAGTTGCGTTGGAAGCAATCTTTCTTTCGTGCGGCTATTCAATCGGCAAATTCCGCGTTGGCCGCAAGTGGCCCGAGCCGTCGCCGGCCAAAATCGCCACCAGTCGGCCAGCCGCGTCGAGGGCGGCAATTTCTTCGACGCATTCCAAACTCGCGGCGTTCCCGCTTGCTTCTTTGTTGGGTAACTCGATGAATTGCCCGTTGCGGACGCGCGTGACCTCCTCGGCCGAGAGCCGTATGCGGGGAAGACACTCCACGGCCGCCAGCGGCGGCTGGAGCCAACCCGTCAAATTGCTACAGTCCAATACGTTGGGATCGACGGATTGTTCTATTCGGAAGTTTCCGATGGCGGTCCGCGTCAGGGCCGACATCACCGCGGCAGTGCCCAGCGACTCGGCCAAATCGCGTCCGAGCGAACGGATGTACGTACCGCCGCCGCACTCCACGTCGAGCACCAATTCCGGACACTTGTACTCCTTGACCTCAATGCGGTAGACATTCACCGGCCGCGCCGGCAATTGGACCTGCTGACCGTCGCGTGCGAGTTTATATGCCCTGCGCCCTCCGACCTTTATCGCCGAGAATGACGGCGGGCGTTGGGCGATTCGTCCCACGAAACACTCGGCCGCCGCGGCGATTTGCGCGTGCGTTGGGACCGGAGCGTCGGACAATTCGGTCACGTCCCCCTCGACGTCTTCGGTGGGGCTGCTGCGCCCCAGCAGAAACGTGCCCTGGTATTGCTTGGGCATTCGCCCAACGTACTCGATCAGTCGCGTGGCCGCGCCCACACAAACCACCAGGACGCCGGTGGCCAGCGGGTCGAGCGTGCCGGCATGTCCCACCTTGGCCGGACGCACCAGTCTTTTTACGAGATCGACCGCCCGGCGCGAACTAATGCCGGTCGGCTTGTTCAGGTTTAGGATACCGCGAGGGATCATTTGGGGGGTATGGAGTGGAGGCTGCGATATGTCCTTGCTCTCTGCTTTTGGTTCCTGCCCCCAATAATTGATCCTATACTTCCCTGGGGGAGTGTCAACACCGTACCTGTTTAGCGGACGCTGAAGGGGCACGAGACGATGAATCATCTACGTCTGTTTCGACTCCCACGGCTTTTGACGCCGTGGGACCGCTACTTGCCGGTGATGTGGACGATTGGCGTCGGAGTGGCGTTTTCGTTGGCGGTTTTCTTCTCGGTCCGCTGGTGTGAGTATCAAAAAATTGCAAAGGTTTTTCAGTTGGCCGCCGAGGATCGGGCTTTGGCCGTAAAGGGGACATTCGAGACCGAGGCGGCCATGTTGGAGTTGGTCCGTTCGTCGCTGGACGGTGACGCTCATCCGCGGCGGAACGAATTCCGGCGGCTGGTGACGCCGTTTCTCTCCCACTCGCGCAGCATCGAGGCCGTCGAGTGGGTTCCCCGTGTTGCGGAATCCGAACGGGCGAAGTTCGTCGCCGACGCTCGCCGCGATGGGATCGAAGGTTTTCGGATCACCGAAATGGGGCGCGACGGACGGATGAAACCGGCCCCGAAGCGCAACGAGTATTTTCCGGTCTACTTCATCGGGCCGCGGCCGGGCAATCGGACCATTTACGGATTCGACGTTGCCTCGGAGCCGACCCGGCACGGGGCGCTACTCCTGGCGTGCGACACGGGCGAAACGGTGGCCAGCGGGCAAATCGATTTCGTGCAGGGCGAAGCGAAAATAGCCAGTTTTCTCCTGGTCTTGCCCGTCTACGAAAACGGCAAACCGGCGATAAGCGTCGGTGACCGCCGCGAAAATCTCCGCGGGTTCGTGCTGGGTGTCTTCCGCCCCGACGACATGTTGACCGCCGCGCTGTCGAAGCTCCAGCCTGAGGGGATCGATGTTTGCCTATACGATCCGACTTCACTCGCCGACGGCCGTCCGTTCCCCTTTTATGCCTCGCGGACCCGCAAACAGACATGGGAGCCGAACGACACCGACGATCTGAACGACCCGAAAAGGCTGCACTATGTTGCCCGGCTCGGCGTTTCGGGCAGTCCGTGGACGGTCGTTTGTCTTGCGACGCCCGATTTCGTCGCCGCCCGGCGGACATTGTGGCCGTGGGGCGTATTGGCGGCCGGGTTGGCGCTGACCGCCTTGTTGGCCGCATACATCTCTTCGAGCATAGACCGCAAGACATTCGTCGAGCAACGGCTGGTCGAGAAACGTCTCCACGCCGAGCAGTTGCAGGACAAGGTCCGTCGGCAGACGGCGGACATCCGCCGCGCGCAGGAGGAGGTCATCTACCGCTTGCTCTCGGCCGCGGAGTGTCGCGATGAGGAGACCGGCGCGCACATCCGACGCGTCGGCCTGGTGAGCAAAGTGCTGGCCAGGGCGGTCGGTTGGTCGGTCGCCGAGGTGGATTGCATCCGCCAGGCGGCCCCAATGCACGATGTGGGCAAGATCGGAATCCCCGACGCCATTTTGCGAAAGCCGGGAAAGTTGACACCCGAGGAGTTCGAGGTCATGAAGACCCATGCCTCGCTCGGTGCGGAGATGCTCGCCGACTCCAACGTGCCGATGCTTCAGATGGCCGAGCAAATAGCCCTCGGCCACCACGAACGTTGGGACGGCCGTGGGTATCCGAACGGGCTGGCCGGGCAAGACATTCCCGAGTGCGCCCGGATCGTGGCGATTGCCGACGTCTTCGACGCCTTGACCCACGCTCGCGTCTACAAGCCGGCAATGTCGGAGGAAGAGGCGTTGACCGTCATGCGGTCGGAGGCGGGCACGCAGTTCGACCCGCTCTTGCTGGCCCACTTCTTCCTCCATCTGCCCGAAATCTGCCGCATTGCTCACGAGCATCCCGACGAGGAACCGGACGCCGCCACCGGTGTCGAGACCCTGCCGGAGCTTCAGCCCGCAACTGATGGGTCGGGGGCATGATCGGCGGGCTTGCCCGCCAATAGCGTCCCGGAAATAGCGCGGATTTTCCCGATTCCCTATTGCATTCCTCGGTGTGACGGTTAAAATTGCTGGTATTACGTTTTGCAAATCAGTAATACTACCATGCTGTGGAGGCAGTGAACGTCATGCAAAAACACTATCTTTCACAATGCGTCTTTATCCGCCTACTTTGGATCACGGCGGTATGTCTGCCGGCGGTCCTGTTTTTTCTCGCAGCGTCATCCACCGCCACGGCACAGGACGTCGGCTTCAATGACTGGAGCTCGATCGGTTATACCAACTTCAGCGACATGCAGGCTTTGGAGTATGACGCAAACAATTATCCACAATCCGACTTCACGATTCCCCTTCACGGTGTGGACCAATTGCCCAGCTACAAGCTGTATGGCGTCGTGCTGAACGACCCCGGCGACATGCTCGACAGTGCGCCGAACTACATCCCCTCCGCGGCCGGTACGCAATGGCAGATGGGTGCCCAGTGGCAGGTCTTCGTGCAAACCCTCAACCCGACGACCGACTTCGGCGGCGCGGCCCTCTGGCTTGGACAAAACTATGGCAACCACGGGTGGCGCCATCCCGGCAACGATGCTACGCCGACGGAATACGCTGAGGCCACGGCTTACAGCTATACCGACGAGTTGTGGACCGGCGAGGTAAACAGAGTAAGTCTCAACGGCGCGCTGAAGGCCGGCGATATCGTCGAAGTTCATGCCCGGGGCGGTTTGTTCTACAAGGGAAAGTTCAACGTCAACGAGGAGCACGACAACGCTCAGCGGTTAAATTTCGATATCGTCAAGATAGATGACGGCGAATTGCCCGAGCCGGAGGTCATCGCCATTTCCGACGTTCGGGCAGCGGGCCTGGATGGCGCCTACGAGTTCGACGTAACGCGGGCCACCGGCGCCGAGCACTACCAAGGCACGCTGGTCAGTTTCACAAACGTCCAATTAGTGGACAATGTTTCCGCGTGGCAGTCGGACGCGACGGTGACGATTACCGACGGCGACTACTACTTCTCGTTGAAGCTAGGTCTCGATGGTTTCGATCCGTCGAACGCGCCCACGGGTATGTTCAACGTTACGGGCATCTTCGACCAGGAACCGGACTCCTGGAACCCCGCCAACGGCGACCCGCAGACCGGCTACCGATTGTGGACCACCGACCTGGATTGGGTCGAGGTGCCCGAACCGGGCAGTCTGGCGTTGCTCGTCGCGGGCGGATTGGCGGCGATGCTGTTGTGGCGACGGCTTTGTGGGAGGATAATCGCGTGAGAGGGCGACGTGGCGCTTTTACGCTAATAGAATTGCTGGTGGTCATAACGATCATCGGTATTCTGATCGCGCTGTTGCTGCCGGCGGTGCAAGCCGCTCGAGAAGCGGCGCGACGTGTGCAATGCGCCAATAACCTGAAGCAGATCGGTCTGGCCGTTCAGCAGTATCACTCGGCGCTCAGTTCGTTTCCGCCCGGAAACGTCCTCAAAGCGGCAGGGTACTGTCCCGGCGGGGCCAACGTGGAATCCGATGACGGCACGAATTGGGCAATCTCCATCTTGCCGTATATCGAGCAAAAAGCCTTATATGACAGCTACGATTTTGGGGCCTATAACGAGTCGCCGCCGAACCGTCAGGTGCGAGAGACGTTCATCGGAATGTACGCCTGTCCGTCCGACTCCGATACATCCTCGTTGGCGGTGCCATCGAGAGGACCGGCCAGTGCCTCGCAAGGGAACATCCCCTATATGCCCGGTTCATACCGCGCGATGTCCGGCCGGAGCGACGGGTATCGTTATCTCGACTCCTCGGAGCTTACTTCGTATCCAAGATCGTGGCGAGGACCGATCCATGCCATCGGCGTCCTGGGCTTTTCGACTGAAACTTGTGCCCATGTCCGAGACGGAACGTCAAACACCTTGTTGGTGGGCGAATCGACTACCCGGACACGCCCGAATGAGCGTACTTTTTGGGCTTACTCCTACGCCTATTTCTCCCTCTCGGCGGCAACCGTCGGCCAAAATCGGACCCTGTTGGGCGACTACAGCCAGTGCCTGGCCGCAGGCGGACCGGGCAAAGAAAAACCATGCAAACGCGGCTGGGGTAGCTTCCATCCCGGTGGATTGCATTTCGTGCTCTGCGACGGCACGGTCCGGTTCCTCAACTCGACCATCGACATGCAACTGTTCGCCGATTTGGCGACCATCGCCGGCGGCGAATCGGCCTCCGTGCCGGAGTAGGTTTGTCGGTGCCGTTATCCGTTTAGCGGCCGCCGGAACGGCGGTCCCAGTTCCACCATAAGCCGCCGTGCCGGCGGCTGCTAAACATTGCTGCTCAATCCACGGCCGCGATGCGCGACTGCAAGAAAAACCCGTCGGCGCCGTCGCTGATCTCGGGTGGATCGAAACCGGCCGCCTTCAGCCAATCCCGCCACTGGGCGTCACGGGGAAGTAAATCGCCGCCGATCTCCCCGCCCATGCCGCGATGAAACGCGTTGATTTCGTCCCGGCCGTGCAAGTGCATTACGATCAGCCGGCCTCGCGGTTTCAGACATCGGGCAAGGTTCCGCAAGGCGGCCGGTTGGTCGCGGAAGTGAGGGAAACTATGGAAGCACAAGGCCACGTCGAACTCCGCCCGACCCAGATCGTCCCGACACACGTCGGCCGGCAAAAACGCCGCGTCGATCCCCTTGGCGGCGGCCTTCCGCAGCATTTCGGGCGAGAAATCGAGGGCCGTCACCCGGCCCGGCCGGACCCGATTAACCAGCCATTCGGTCAACTGACCGGTGCCGCAACCCACTTCCAGCACGCAGTCGCCGGCGTGAAGATCAAGCCGCTCGGCGCATCGCTCCACCTCCCGAACCGTCTCGGCGGGGTCTTGTTCCGATGTGTCCCACTGCTGGGCGAGGCGATCGAAGAAACCAATCCTTGCGTCCGCGGCAGGTTGAGGCTGTTTGGGGTGCATGGCATTTCCCGGTAATACGATTTAGTGTATCATAATATCGTCGATGGGATTTCAATCGTCAAGGGTTTTTTAGACATGATTGCACGCCTGAGGGGATTGTTTTTGTTGGGGGCCGGGGTTGCCGCAATGCTTGTCGTGGGTTGCGGTCCCTCGGCCGAGCCGGTGGCGCTCGATGACATGCCGGTGGCCGTCTCCAGCCCCTACCTCGAAGCAGCCGTCACGGACGTGCTGCGATCGGAAACGCCGCTGGTCCGGCTTGCCGGACCCGGCATGTGTCCGGGACATTTCGACATGCGCCCGAGTCAAATCAGGGAACTGTCGAAATGCCGGCTGTTGGTGCGGTTCGACTTCCAAGAAGGACTGGACAAAAAAATCGCCGGGCGAACGAACGGCACGTTGCGGATCGTGGCGGTCGAGCCGCCGGGCGGGCTGTGTGTGCCGGACACTTACCTTGCGATCTGCCGCCGGTTGGCCGAACACTTCGTGGCCGACGGAACCTTGAGCCAAAAGGACGCCGACGACAGATTGGCCGAGATCGAGCGCCGCGCCGCGGCGCTGCGAAAGGAAGCCGTCGGCAAGATCGACTCTGCCGGACTACGCGACGCGCCGGTGTTGTGCAGCGGACATCAGTCCGGCTTCTGCCGCTGGCTCGGATTGCGGGTGGCGGCCGAGTTTCCCAGCACCGACACGGCCTCGACCGGCGGAATCGACCGGGCCGTGAGGGACGCCGACGACGCCGAAGTGCGGCTGATAGTCGCCAACGAGCCGGAGGGTCGCCGCGCCGCCGACGCGCTGGCCGACCGCCTGCTCGCAAGGGTCGTCGTCTTCGCCAATTTCCCCGAGCCGGGAAAACAACACGCATTCGACGCGATGGTCCGACGGAACCTGTCGGCGCTGGTCTCGTTGGCTGGAGAGGGGAAGTGATTTTATTATATTAAGGGCCCGGGAAGAAATAACTTGGTGGAATTCCAATAAGGGTGGCACGTCCCTGAGCGCAGCGAAGGGCGTGGTTTGGTCGTTCACCACGCCCTTCGCTGCGCTCAGGGGCGTGCCACCCATATCCCTAGATCGATAGTAAATATGAAAGCGCCCGTCGTCGAAATTCGTTCGTTGCGAGTAAGACGCGGAGGACGAACCATCCTTCAAGTCGAGCGGCTCGAAGTCGTCGAAGGGGAAGTGGTCGTGGTGCTTGGCCCCAACGGGGCGGGCAAGAGCACGCTGTTGAAATGCGCGCTCGGTTTCACTCGCCCAAACTCGGGCGAGTTCCGCGTGCTGGGCCACCCCGTCTGGCCGTCGGCCGCCGCGCCGCTGTGCGCGCTCCGTCGCCGCGTCGGATACGTCCCCCAGATGCTGGCCGCTCACTGTGAGATGCCGCTGACGGTCCGCGAGGTGGCGGCGATCGGGCGGACGGGCATCGCCGGACTCTTTCGCCGATTGGGAAGCTCCGATTGGAGCATCATCGACGACTGGCTCGAACGGCTCGGATTGGCCGACCTGGCAGAGCAAGCATACGCCGGCCTATCGAGCGGAGAACAACGAAAAACATTGATCGCAAAGGCTATGGTTCAGCAGCCGGAGATGCTGCTGTTGGACGAACCGACCGCCAATCTCGATCTGTTCTGGCGCGAACAAATCGTGGACCTGCTCCAACGATTGCACGAGGAAACTGGGCTGACGATCCTGCTGGTCTGTCACGAATTGGAGGCCGTCCCGCCGTGCTGCCGGCGGCTGTTGGTGTTGCGCGACGGACAGGTGATTGCCGATGGCCCGCCCGGGGATGTTTTGACCCGCCAAATGGTCGAAAACCTGTATGGTTCGCGGCTGAGACTTTTCGCGGCCGACCGGCGTTATGCCGCCGTGCCCGTCGGGGAGGAGACGCCGTAATGGACCTGCTTTTCTGGGCGCCCGTCGTCTGCTGCGGAGCGCTGGCCGGGGCGTCGACCGGTTTTCTCGGCACCTACATTGTTGGGATGCGGATTCCGTTTCTGGGTATCTGCGTTTCCCACGCCGCGCTGGCCGGGGCGGTGTTCGGCGGACTCTGCGGACTCTCCGGGCCAATGCTGTTGCCACCCGCCCTGGCGGGCGCCGTGATCGCCGCACTCCTGCTGGGTACACTCGATCCGCAATCGACGCGAGTCGACTCGAACGTGCTGATGGGCATACTCTTCTCGCTAACCATGGGGCTGGCGTTTCTCGGGCTGGGATTGTACGGCGTCTATGGCATATCGGACAACGAAGTTCGCAGCCTGTTGTGGGGGAGCTTGAACTTCTGCCGCTGGAGCGATTTTTACATCATGGCCGCCGCCGCCGTGCTGGAGATCGTCGTCGTGGCGGCGTTCTACAAAGAATTGCGGGCGATCCTCTTCTCGCGCGTACACGCCGCCGCGGCCGGCGTACCGGTCGTGCCCGTCTGGACGGCGTTTCTGATTCTGACCAGCGTCGTGCTGACGGTCAATTTCCAGACAGTCGGCGGGCTGATGATCTACAGCCTGCTGACCAACCCGGCGGTGGCGGCTTTTCTGTTGGTCAAGGGATACGGCCGTGCGTTGGCGCTGTCGGCGCTGTTCGGTTTGCTAAGCGGGCTGGGGGGATTTCTGTTGGCCGCGGCGACCGACCTGCCCACCGGAGCGATGATCGTGATCCTCTCGTCATTATTGGTCGGTTTAGCCTGGGCAATTTCCGCCCTACGTCGTCGAGCGGGCCACTGATAGTGGATAGTGGATAGTGGTTAGTGGATAGTGGTTAGTGGTTAGTGGTTAGTGGATAGTGGATAGTGGATAGTGGTCAGTGGTCAGTGGTCAGTATTCCGCCTTCCCCCCTCATCCTTCATCCTTCATCCTTCATCCTTCATCCTTCATCCTTCATCCTTCATCCTTCCGCCCTCATCCTTCATCCTTCATCCTTCATCCTTCCGCCCTCCCCTCCTTGTAAATATCTACCACCGGTGGCTTGTCAAGTGGTGGCGATTGGTGCTATTCTGGCAAATCGTGGCCCGGGCCGATCGACGGCGGCAAACCGGCCGCCTACAAGATCCAACGCCGCGAGCGCCCCGCGGGGCCGTGGTCGGACGCGAGCATGGCGATCGAGAGCGAAATCACGCTCACCGACCAGACGCGCGGCACGGAATGGGAGTTTCGCATTATCGCCGTCAACAAGGCCGGCGAAGGTGTTCCAAGCAACACCGTCATGTCGGTGCTGTAGTATCGTAGGGTGAGGCGACCGAAGAAACTGAATTAGATATTTTGTCCCTGGAATTCCGGAATTCCCTGGAATTCCCCCCAGTTGGTCTTGTTTAGCGGGTCATGCTGGAGGGCTTGGAATCCGAGTGCCGATACTCCTCCTAGCTTCAATATCTCCATTAGGGTTATAATTGTGGTAAGGCAGCCAAGCGAAACACTACGCGAGAAATAGAGCGGGGGAATAGAAATGACCATCGAAGAAATTCAGCTTGATCGGGAAGACATCATACTGCTGTTGATGGAAGCGAACGAACGCCTTCTCAAGAAAAACACTCTGAATGGAATCACCCGACTAGAAAAAATCATTTTCTTACTCGAAAACGAAACCTCGTTTGAGGGAATTGGCCGCTTTTATCCATTTGAGCCTCACAACTTCGGCCCATTTTCAAAGGAAGTTTACGAAGCTGTTGAGTTTCTTGAAGGTTGCGAATTGATCGATGTTCGCGAAAAAACTTACACGTCGCCATACACCGTGTCTGACGAAGAAAAGCTCTTGTCAGAAATCTCAGACGAAGCGGGTGATGCGTCGGCAACAGAAAAGTGCTTTGCACTTACGGCTAACGGTCAAAAGGTGGCCCGCATCATGCATGATGCGGTTGCCAAGAAAAAGCCGGCAGATGTCTTGGATATTGATAAGATTATTCGCAAGTATGGAACACTCCCACTGAACCACTTAATCCGATACGTGTACCATCAATATCCCGCCATGACATCGAAGAGCATTCATCCAGAGGCAGCCAAAGTCAACTGCGGAAATAACCGGTGAAATGGCATATTTAACTTTACTACTGGTTTCAAGCGCTTTGGTGCTATCACAGCCAAGCGATCAAGTTTCCAAGTCTCAACAGCCTGATCAGACAGCATCAACACAACTGCCCGTGGCCGCAAACCAGCAATCTACTGCACCTGGCTTGGAGGGTACGATCGCACTATCTTTGGTGACTATCGCTTGGTTAACTCTTGTGATACAGACATTTGTCTTGCCCTTCTATAACAAGGGTGAGACGTTACACAAGGACTATTGGGGAAGCGGTAAAATCAATTCGACACTCGCGGCCATTGAAGCGGGGAGGCTTATTCCTTCGCTTGCAAAGATGTTCATTCTGGCTGCAAGCCATCAAACAGACAAACGCAGGCGTCCGGAGTCGGAAATAGAAGAGCTCCTTCAATCAGTTGAGTTCACCCCTGATCTGAAGGTGGCACAGGATGCTATGAGTCAGATGGATGCCATACGGAAAGAGTATATGTGCGTCAAGCAACTTGCTTCGAGATTGTGGAAAATTGGTTTGTTCCATGTTGTAGCATCGCTTTGCTTACCTGTGATCTACATTTTCGCCATTCCCACGCATGTCATGTTTCAGTGGCTTTTATTGATTTTCGCCGTCGCTTGGATTCTCTCAGTGCCGCTAATCGTATGGGGTTTCTTTCGATTCCACAGCCACATCGAACGCTTTAATGCATTACTTGAATTCGAGGTCGCGGAGGACACGTAAAAATGTCATATGTGCCAGAGCTGGAAGTTGAAATGGCCCATCCGACGCTCACATTGTTTCCTGTGTCAGACTACGTTCACTTTGAGCAAGTTCCATTAGGTCGAAAGAGTATTGATCTGGTTTGTCTAAACAGGTCTGCGCCCCATGCGACGACAATCGAGTTGAAGATTCGAAACTGGCGTCAGGCACTCTGGCAGGCAAGCTTGAATATGCAGGTAGCGAATGAATCGTACATTGCGATCTGGACAAATTATGTTCATCGCGCCGAAAGACATTGCGACCTTCTCATCGCGTACGGAGTCGGACTTATTGCCGTATCGACTTCATCTGCCGAGATTCTGTTGCCATCACGAGATCCGGTGCAGCGCATCGCAAAATCGAAAAAACGAGAGTGGTACGAACATCTGCTGAGGGAAGGGTAATGCAGCACTATTTCACATACCAACATAACGTGCAGCGATACTTTCGTGAGTACTCAGGTACATATAACGGGGTCATCATCCCGTTGTCGATTGCTACGGCATTTCCCAGCGCCACGTACGGCTTTGTGCGCGCGTTGTGCTCTCGACATGCCGATTTACAGTATGCAATTGACCCACGTAATGCACTTTTCCAGAAGCAATGGGATCGGTCCAATGCCCGCCCTCCACATGAGAAAATGGCATCCGTACTTGGAGAGCCTTACATCACCAAGGCGTTGTCACAGGCACTGGATCCAAGTGATTTCAATGACGATGCTGTGCTGCGTGAGAACGTAAAACGTTGCATCGAGTTCCAGAAACATTTTCGCACACGAAGTGAAGATGAACGCAAACTTCAGAAGTACAAAAATATGCTTGGGTTAGGATCATTAGATCCTTTGAAGGAGCCACAACATTTAATTCCGCCCTATTACCAGTTTGACAGTCTTATAGACCCATGGTACAGCGTCTCTATGAGATCGATTCAAACTGCCCTTGCTCACTGTGATAGAATCCCGATACGACCGGTGTTGCACTTCACTCGGTGGGCGGAAGACACGATCTGGGAACCATGTTTTTTCGAGCTCATTAGATTAGGTATTCAAGACGTGTGGTATTATCCAAACAATTTCAAAGAGCATGACGTATCAATCGAAGAATTGAAGGCCTATCGCGATGCTGTGGAGAGTGCCAAGGCAGTGAAATTGCGCCCATTTTCACTATTTGGCGGGTATTTTGCAGCGTTGATGTCGTACTTCGGTCTTGAAGGTTTTGGGAATGGTATAGGCTATGGCGAATGGCGAGATAGTGGATATCACCGAGGCGGCACGGCCATGGCCCGCGTCTATCTGCTCAAACTGCATCGTTACATTGACGCGCCGTCTGCACAAAGCCTGATCGATCGTGATCCTGATTACTTTGGCGGTGATTCAGAGATTATATCTGGTTATGTTGAAGCAAAAAAGTCGGTCGTTGACATGAGTTCCGGAGAGGCAATCGAACATTTCATTGAATGCCGTAGACAAGAGCTAGAGTTTGTTGGATCCCACACTTGTAGTGATGCAATCTCCGAACTAAACGAGACGCTTTCCATACTCAAAAAGGTTGGTCCCCTGGAGTCGGAAAAATATGGCGATTCACTGGCACGCTGGCGGGAAGCAATCGCGTAGGCTTTGTCGGAAAGCTCATTTGTTTCGTGACGCGCAATGGTAAGTCATTGATTTATCAGAGCGACGGCGGAACAACTAATCCTTGCGTTAGTCACATCGAACACCACCAGTTCCAGTAAACATGTGACTATGGTGGGACCTGCTGAAAAACCACCGTCTTACGAGAGAGCAGGCAAGGGAGCTGAGGGATTGGTTGGTCCGGCTCATCCGGTGCTTGGGGCTTGCTTGACGTTCCATCGTGTTGTGGGTAGAAGCCACACCCGCTTTATCAATCCATCGCTCTTCGGGGGGACACGGAGGGATGAGGGATGAAGGATGAAGGATGAAGGATGAAGGATGAAGGATGAAGGATGAGGGATGAGGGATGAGGGATGAGGGATGAGGGATGAAGGATGAAGGATGAAAGTGAAGGGGGAAGGCGGAATACTACCCACTATCCACTACCCACTAGCCACTAGCCAACGAGCATTGGTGCGTCGCGGACGCACCCTACGTTTCTTAGGTCTGCTCCAGTTGGTAGCGGCGAATCTTGCGGTCCAGCGTTGAGCGCTCGATGCCCAGGATGCCGGCCGCCTTGCTCTTGTTCCAACCGGTGTGGTTCAGTGTGTTGGAGATGTGGCGGCACTCGACGTCGTTCAACGATACGGGGCGAAACCTGTCCGCGCCAAGGGACGACATTTCGGTGTCGCCGGCGGTGGCGAGCTTCGTCAGCAGTAGGTCCTCGGCGCCGATCTCCTTCCCGCTGCAAAGCACCACCGCCCGTTCGACCACGTTTTTCAGCTCCCGCACGTTGCCGGGCCAAAGGTACTTCTGGAGTTGATCCATGGCGTCGGGCGTGAAACCTTTGATCCTGCGCCCCGTCTCCGCGTTGAACTTTTGCAGAAAAAAGTCGGCCAACAGCGAGATGTCTTCTTGCCGTTTGCGCAAGGCGGGGACGACGATCTCCAGCACCCGCAAGCGGAAATAGAGGTCGCGGCGAAAACGGCCGTCGGCCACGTCGCGCTCGAGATCGCGGTTGGTGGCGGCGATCACCCGCACGTCAACCTTCACCGGCTTGTTGCCGCCGACGCGCTCGAAGGGGTGTCCTTCCAGCACGCGGAGGAACTTGGCTTGGAGGCCGGGACTCATTTCGCCGATTTCGTCGAGCATCAGGGTGCCTTTATGGGCGGCCTCGAACTTGCCGATCTTCCGATCGGTGGCGCCGGTAAAGGCCCCGCGCTCGTGGCCGAACAACTCGCTGGCCAGCAAATCGGCCGACAGCGCCGCGCAGTTCAGACACACGAAAACGTTATCTTTGCGGAGGCTGTTGTAGTGAATTCCGCAGGCGACGAGTTCCTTGCCCACGCCGCTCTCGCCGCGAATCAACACGGTGGAATTGCTGGAGGCGGCCCGGGCGATTTCCTCGGTCACTTGTCGGATCGCCGGGCTGTGGCCGATGATGTCGCTACGGACACCCAGCCGCTCGCGCAGCTCGATGTTCTCGGTGCGAACGCGCGTAAGGTTGTCGGCCAACTCTTGCCGGCGGAGGATGTTTTCCACCGCCACCGCCACGGTGTCGGCCACCGCCAGGGTGAACTCGAGATCGTTGGGGTCGGGTACGATTGACCGGTCGGTCGAGTAGAGGTGGATCAGGCCGAAGACCTCGCCGCCGCGGCGTACCGGGGCACAAATCACGCTGGTGGCGAGTATCTCGCCCTGGCTGTCGCGGCTACCCAGCGTACTGTCGTCGACCACGTTCCGGGCCAGTACGGCCTCGCCCTCGCGCATCACGGTCGAGGCCAGAAAGTTCGACACGCGGTGATAGCGATGGGCGGAGGAACTGCGGGAAGCGATTATCTCCAGGTCTTCGCCGCGCGACTCGCCTTGATGGTTCGACGGAAACAACAGCAACGCGCCGGCGTCGGTTTGGGTCTCTTCGGCCAGTCCCGCCAGCGCCAAATCGGCCATCGCCGCCACGTCTGGCGCCTTGGCCAACTCGAAGGCCAATCGGCACAACTTCGCCGCCGCACGGCCGATCTTCGAGACCTCGCTCGCTTCCTCTTCGCCGGGGGCAAGAAACTTGGTCTTGACGCGACGGTGGGTGATGGTCGTCGGTTCGCAGGTGGACAATACGTCCAATTCGTCCGACTCGTCATCGGCGGCGGCTGGCTCGGCCGGAGGGGCCTCGGGCGAGATGCGCCGGACCACCGAGCTGGCGTCGCCCGAGGATGTGAACGCGTCAGAAAGCCTGTGAACGAATACCAGTTGCGTCCGGCCGATGCGGATAATGTCTCCGGGCTTTAACTGCCAATCGCCGTGGACCATTTCGGTCCCCACGATCGTGCCGTTGCGGCTTTCCAGGTCGCGGAGCGTCCATTCTCCACCCGACATGAACACCTCGGCGTGGTTCCGGCTGCACCGCTCATCCTTCAACACGATCTGGTTCGTCGGCGCGCGGCCGATGATTACCGACTGGCCCGACACCAGTCGGAACACGTCGCTCCACTTCGACCCCTCGCGGATTACCAGATAAGCGGATTGAGACACGTACCGGTTCTCCAAACGGACGCAAAGCCCGGATAGTCAGCCAAACAAGTGTAGCAAAATCGCACAACCCATTTACTTTACCCTGCCAGCAACGGTTTCCGCAAGGGTGTCCTTTGCGGATGAGAGGTCTGGCGGCAGTGCTACCCAGCCCGCATAAGGGGGGTAAGTTCCTTGCTTTTTGCGGGGCGGCGCACTAACCTATTATGTAGTTTCTGTTGCAGAAGGTCCATTTCCGTCACCCTGAGCGAAGCGAAGGGTCTCGAAGTGCGGAGATTCTTCGCTTCGCTCAGAATGACAAATGGGCGGCAGCACTTTCCGCAACAGAAACTATGTAATTGGAATTACCAGAAGAGGTGTCGCCAGACGCCGCGTCCAAAGTTGGAAACGACGATCCAACGTTGTTCCTAGGAGTACTCCCCATGTTTCATCGCCACAATGCAGCCAACTTTTCCCGTAGTAATCTAGTCCTCTCCGCTTTCCTCTCCGCGATTGTTTTGATGGTTTGCTCGTCCGCCAACGGGCAAACGAACGACGACGACGACCAGCGGTACGATCGCGCGGTGGGTGGCGTTTCGATCGACGCCGCCGGCCTGCTGAGCGGCGCGCGGCCGGACGCCTTAGGCACGCTCGGCAGACTGCGCAGTCAAACGATGCAGAAGATACCCAACGCCATGAACGCAACCGCGGACATGCGGAAGATTTCGCTCCGCCAATTGGAAGCGGCTCTGGAAGACTGCGTCAACAACAATAAACCCATTCCAGACGAGATCAAGTATCTCGCCGGCCTGCAACGCATTCGCTACGTCTTCGTTTACCCCGAACAGAAAGACATCGTGCTGGTCGGCGTCGGCGAAGGTTGGAAAGTAGACGCCAAGGGCAACGTGGTGGGAATCGAATCGGGTCGGCCGGCGATGTTGTTCGACGACCTGCTAGTGGCGCTTCGCACGGCGCGCGGGGCGGCTCAGGGCGGCATTACCTGCTCGATCGACCCCACGCCCGAAGGTATCCGACGCATGAGCCGGATCACCACGGGGCCGGTACAGAGCGGCAACCATGCCGAGGCGTTCGCCGTGGCCCGCGCGAAAGCGTTGGGTATGCAACGGATCAGCGTGCATGGCGTTCCGGCGACCAGCCATTTCGCCCGAGTATTGGTGGCGGCCGACTATCGCATGAAGCGGCTGGCGATGAACCTCGAGCCTTCGCCCGTCCGCGGTCTGCCCAGTTACTTACAGATGCACTCTCCGCGTGCCCGCGGCCTTAAAACTCCTAGATTCTGGCTGGAGCCGTCTTACGAGGCGATTCTGCACGATGCCGACGGGCTGGCGTTCGAGTTGTGTGGTTCATCCGTGAAGGCCAAGACCGAGGAAGACTATTTGACCACCACGGGCAATATCAAGCACAGCGGGAAAGCGAGCGGCGCGGCGCAGCGCTGGGCCGACATCATGACCAAAAAGTATCCCGAGCTGGCCGCGGTCGATCCGATCTTCGGCGAGTTGCATAATTGCATGGACATGGCCGTGATCGGGGCGCTGGTGGTTCGAGAAGGACTTTTGGAAAAAGCCGGCCTCAGCCTGCCAACCATGATGGATTCGGCCGAGTTGAAGACGGATGAGTTCAACGCGCCGAAGCAGGTCGAAAGCCAAGCGAGCGTGTTGAGGGTCAAAGGACGCTGGGTCACCACCGCCTCGGGCGGCGTGTCGATCAATTCCTGGGGGATCGTCGAAAAGCTCCTCCGCGGCAGCGATAAGGTCGCCACGGTCCGCACCGAGTCGGTTCCCGCCGAGAACGTCTGGTGGTGGAACTAATGTGACGAGTGCCACCCGACGAAGTTTTTCCAAGCCCATCCGTTGCAACGGATGGGCTTTTTGTTTTGGCGGCTCGCCGTCCCCGATCGCTTGCCATGCCGGCCGAAAGGGAATATAATTCCGCTAGTGGGTGGCCACCCGCGCAGCTTACCCGTGAGCCGGAAAACACGGAAACCCCACATGGGTAAGCTGCGCTTACCCATGACACCCACCCTTCCGCAACGGAAAATAATTCCGCTGATATGCCAGCAATCCCGCCGTTTGCCTCGCCGTTTTTTCAACCCAACAAAACAGTTTCATGTCCAGTCGATCATCTCCGCTGTCTACGTTAGTGTTGCTCGTGCTGTTCGGCGCGGCGTCGCTTCACGCCGTCGGTTCGGAAGACACCAAGTCGCAAGAGCACCCCCTGGTCGGAAAAACCGTAATCGTTCAACTCCGTTCGGGCAAGACCTTGAAGAACGTGGACGTCGAGGAAGTCGTGCCGGGAGACATCCCGGACACAATTTCCCGGTTGAGAATCCTCGATCCGGCGACCGGCTCGCGGCCGATGCTGGGCGCTTCGGCCGTCAAACGGATAACGACCCCCGACGGCAAGGAGCTTTTCGTCTTCGAGGAGAAGTCGAAATGTCTTGCGCCCCCGGACAAGGAAAAACTAGCCGAGATACGCCGTGCGGCCGAGTCGAAAAAGAGGCCGTCCGCCTCGGGTAAACCGCGTCCCGGCCGGAAGGCCAAGCCGGGCACGACGCGAAAGACCGGCTCGGACAACGACGAGGACGCACGCCGCAAACTAAACAAACAGAAGCGAAAAGAGTTTTTCGAGAAGACCGGCGTCTGGCTCTGGCCCGAGCTGACCGACGAGCAGCAGGAAAAGGCGTTGGCGAAAGAAAAAGCGTACGTCGCCAAAATCGCGGAGAAGTTCGCCCCGCTGAACATGCGTCTTTACGAGACGCGGTATTACCTGTTCCTCAGCGACCTGCCCCCGCAAGTGGCCTCGCTCTACACGTCTTGCCTCGACCGAATGCACGAGCGGTTGTGCAAGGCGTTTGCGATAAAGAACAAGGACGGCGTATGGCTGGGCGGCAAGGTGCCCGTTATCGCCTTCATCAACGGCGAGCACTTCGCCAAGTTCGAGCAGGTGTTTTTCAACCATCGGGTGAACCACCAGGCCTCGCAAGGGCTTGCCCATCAGGTCTCCACGGGCAAGGTGGTCATCAGTTGCCACTGCGGCAAAGACCCCTACTATTTCGCCGCCGTGATCGTCCACGAGGCGACGCACGGGTTCGTCCATCGCTACAAATCGCCGCAAATCGTCCCCAACTGGCTCAACGAGGGAATCGCCGAATGGGTCGCCATGACCGTCGTCCAGAAAGACAAGGGCGTCAAACGCAAGGTGAAACGCGCCCTCGAGCAGATGCGCCGAACCGGCACCCTCGGCGGCGATTTTTTTACCGCCAAGCACATCGCTTCCGGTCAATACGGAATCGCCACGGCAATGATCGACTTCATGCTCCGCTCGAATCCGAAGGCCTTCCGCGCGATGATCGACGGCATCAAGTCGGGCGAGAAGTGGGAGGACGCGCTGAAGAAGTCCTACGGCGTTACGCCCGAGGAGTTGACGCAGAAGTTCGGCATGGCGGTGGTGGGCGTGCCGATGTTGAGGCCGTAACGTAGGGTGCGTGAAACGCACCATGCGATCATTCCGAGGTTTCATGGTGCGTTTCACGCACCCTACTCCTACTCCATATTCATTCCTCGAATATTTGGTGGCTCGCCTTGAAACCCCCAATCTCGACCATACTGGCTTAATCCTACAAAACGCCGAAATGACGACCATTGCCAATCCCAGGGCCGTTTCACGTATCCGTGTTTGACCGGATTGAAATGGATGTAGTCAGCATGGTTTTCCAAGTCCCGTTCATCGCGAATTGCATGCTCATGGAACCGCGGTTGCCAGACCCCTCGCCGGCCTCGCGCCGCCCTGGCACGGCTAACTGTCCGGTCATCTCCCCCCCCGCACAGCCAGTCACGCGTGAATGTTGCCTTGATTTCTTTCCATCGTCCCGAGTAGTCGCTATCTCTCGGCGGCAGCGTCCAAAGACAGTGCAGATGATCCCACAAGAGCACAATAGCCAGGGTTTGAAAAGGCGTTCGCTCGGCCTGTTGGCGCATCAGGTCGCCCAACAGTTCTCGTGCGGCTTGGTCTTGGAACAGCGGTCTTCGCTGGTACGTCAGCAACGTAAAAAAGTACGTACCCCCGGGAATGTACCATCGCCGGTAATCGGCCATGTCGTCCTCCTGGGAGGAATCGTGAAACGCACCATGCGATCATTTCGAGGTTTCATGGTGCGTTTCACGCACCCTACTGATGTTTTTCCATCTCCTCCACCCGCACATACCCGCTCTGGATCGGCACGGGCAACTCGTCTTCGACCTTATCGCCGCGCCGAAAAAGATGGTTCAACATACTGTTGCCGTCCTTTTCCCGAGCGAGCCGCTTGCCGCGGATTTTGTCTTGCAGCCGCATCAAGCCCTCGAGCAGCGATTCGGGACGGGGCGGGCAGCCGGGGATGTAAACGTCGACCGGGACCACCAGGTCCACGCCGCGGACCACGTGGTAGCCGTGCTCGAAGTACGGCCCGCCGGCGACTGCGCACGCCCCCATGGCGATCACGTATTTCGGATCGGCCATCTGCTCGTAAAGCCGTCGGATGCGGCTGGCCATTTTGAAGGTGACTGTGCCGGCGACGATCATCAGGTCTGCCTGTCGCGGGCTGGGCCGAAACGCTCCGGCCCCAAACCGGTCCAGATCGAATCGGCCGGCCCCGGCCGCCATCATCTCGATCGCGCAACAAGCCACCCCGAACGTCATCGGCCAGAGGCTGCTCTGGCGTGCCCAATTGATCGATTGTTCCAGAGTCGTGACCACTACGCCTTCTTCAAACCGCCCCTCAATCCAAGGTTGTGCCATTATCTGATTCCTTACGTCGTCGTGGCCGCAAACGCCCCAGTATATCCTGCCTTCGATCCGCGTGGAACCGGTGCCGTCCCGCCCCCCTGGAGACGACGTTACGGCCATTGGAGATCAACAATGAACGTGTTTGACAATAATCATTTAGCCCGCCGTGAATACACGGCGGGGCGAGTTGACCACGAATTCCAACATATCCCGTGTGCCCCGGGTGTATTTACCCGGGGCTAAATATGGTAACGCTAGAGTGGGAGAAACTCCACCCGGCTTTGCATGTCCACGGGATCGCCGGCTTTGGCGATCAGTTCGAGTTCGACGATGATCTGTCTCACCGTCAGCCGGTATTGATGGACGTAGACGATGCCCGAAAAGGGCTGCTTCGCCGCGCACCAACGATCGGCGATTGACAAGAAGTCGTCGTCGTGCGTAAAGAAGACGCGACCGAGTTCCACGACCCGAGCGAGAATCGGTTCATCGTCCAATTCAGCCGCGCCGTCCTCATAGGCCGTTATGACGTCAACGCCGCGTTGCCGTAATCCCATCGCAACCGCTCGGCGAACGTTGTGGTCCAAGTATAATGCGATGCTCACGGCAGCAGGCCCTTGGCTTTGAGCTTCAGTCGCAGCGGCGAGGGCCCCAAAGTCGCCTCGAACTTCTCGCGGAACTCCCCCGCTCTTTGCAACCGTCGGGCGATGTCCGCGTCCATCTCCTGTTGATGGTCATAATAGTATGCCAGGGCGCTGTGGATTTCCCCCAAACTAAGATGGGGGAATTCACGATGAATTTCCTGAACGTCGGCCCCATGGGCAAGATGGTCCAAGACGATCTCCACCACCTTGGTCCGCGTTCCAGCGAGCATCGGCACGTTGTCGGGACCGGTGATGATGTGGGCGTATTCGACAGTAGACATGTACGATCTCCTTCGCAACGACTACTTCATTATACTACGGACCGACAAACACAGCCAGACAAGCCAGATGTGACGTCCAATGTCATTATGAACGGGAATCAGCGGCCGGCTTGTTGGGCGACGGGCCGATCAGCTTCTTGATCTCCGGCTCGTCGAGCGTTTCAACTTCCTTGAGCCGTTTGGCCATCACGTTAAGCTTGTCGCGGTGTTCCTTGAGCATCTCGGTTGCTCGGTCCGCGGCGTCGCGCAGCAGCCGCGAGACCTCCTCGTCGATCACCTGCGCGGTGTGCTCGCTGAAGCGGCGCGGCTCGGCCATCTCGCGCCCCAGGAAGGGATGGTCCTCGCTGTCGCGGAAGGCGACCGGGCCGAGCCGATCGCTCATACCCCAGTGCGTGACCATCCGCCGGGCTAGTTGCGTGGCCTTGCTTAAATCGTCCTCGGCCCCGGCGCTGTACTGATCGAATACCAGCTTCTCGGCCGCCCGACCACCCAGCAGGAACAGCAGCCGAGTGTGCAACTCGTTTTCGCCGATGTTCACGCGGTCCTCCTCGGGCAACAACTGCGTTGCGCCGAGCGAACGGCCGCGGGGTACGATCGAAACCTTGTGCAACTTGTCGATGCTGGGCACCAGCCAGGCCAGCAAGGCGTGGCCCGACTCGTGATAGGCCGTCATCGACTTCTCCTGATCGGAAAGGACTTCCTCTCGCTTCGCGCCCATCAGGAGCTTGTCTCGGGCATAGTCGAAGTCGGACATGTCGACGTAGTCTTTATCGTGCCGGCTGGCCCACAGCGCGGCCTCGTTGACCAGATTGCGGATGTCGGCGCCGGTCAGGCCGACGGTGCCGGCGGCCAACTGCTCCAGATCGACGTCGATGTCCAGCGGTACGTCGCGGCTGTGGACCTCGAAGATCGCCAAGCGGCCCTTGAGACTGGGGCGATCGACGGTGACGTGGCGGTCGAACCTTCCCGGGCGCAGCAGCGCCGGATCTAGCACGTCGGGGCGGTTCGTGGCGGCCATGACGATGACCGACTCGTTCTGCGTGAAGCCGTCCATCTCGCTGAGGATTTGGTTCAGCGTCTGCTCGCGTTCGTCGTGACCGCCGCCGACGCCCGTCCCGCGGTGGCGTCCCACCGCGTCGATTTCGTCGATGAACAGGATGGCCGGCGCGTTTTCCTTGGTGGTGTTGAACAGGTCGCGTACCCGTCCGGCGCCGACGCCGACGAACATCTGAATGAACTCAGAGCCGTTGATCGAGAAAAATGGCACACCCGCCTCGCCGGCCACGGCGCGGGCCAACAGCGTCTTACCCGTGCCGGGGGCGCCCATCAGCAGAATCCCCTTGGGTACCCGCGCGCCGAGCCGTTGGAATTTTTCCGGGTTGCGGAGAAACTCGACGATCTCCTGCAACTCGTGCTTGACGCCCTCTAGTCCGGCGATGTCCTCGAAGGTGACCGGTTTGTCGCCCACTTCGTATCGCCGCGCGCCGCTCTTGGAGAACCCTCCGGTCAGACCGCCGGAGAAGAACGAATCGCGGGCCTTGCGGAACAGAAACCACAGGCCGACGAACAAGCCGACCGTGATGAGCATATAGACCGTCAAAACCAGGACGGTGTTGTCGCGCGGCTCCGAAGCCTGGTAATCCCGCTTGAGGTGTTTGCGCAATATCTCATCGAATTTTGGATCGGCAAGCGCCATCGGCGGCAGGACGACGGAGAACTTCTTGTTCAGTCTGGGCGAGGTTCCGTCGGTGCCGGGTTTTGCGTCGGGGTCGATCGGGGCCACCTTGAACTCGCCGAATACCTTCGCCCCTTGCACTTCGACGCCGGCGACGTTTTTGTCGTCTTCCAACTGGCGGCGGAAAAAGCCGTAGGTGATTTCCGAGCGGTTGTTTTGGCTCTTGTGATAATAAATGAACACCACCACCAGCGTCAGCGCCAGCAGAAACCACCAGGTGGACGCTCCGGCCAGCGGACTTGGGCGCGGTTTCCTTGGCGGCGGCGATTTCTTCTCGTTGCTCTCTGACGGATCAGGCATGAATCACTTCTTTCCAAACACTCCCTACCCACCAGAATGGCAGGACGGCACAGTCTCCCATTCAACAAGTATATCTGACGCAACGGTGTTTGGCGACTGGGGCGAGTGGGGCGTCGCGGCTCCCGAGCCGGCAATGCCCCGATCTCCAACACAACCGGCACAGCCCCGGCATCCATCTTGCGGAGACAGGGCAGGAAGGGATAATGATGGAGCGGGAACGACGAACCGGAGATTGACCCATGAAAACCATTTTCCTGGCGATTCTGTCACTCATCCTGATTCAGTCCCATTGCCTGCTCGGCGAAGAAACTCGTAGCGTTGCCGAGTTGCTCAAGGCCCTGGAGGTTGAAAAGACTCAACTCAGGGCAATCTGTGAATTGGAAGAGCATGGAATTGACGCGGTGCCCGCCGTATCGCAACTGATTCGCTTGCTGGACGCACGAGATGCCCGCACCCGTCAAGCGGCCGCGTACGCCTTGGGCGCGATCGGCAAGGACGCAACGGCGGCGATCCCCAGTCTCGTCGAGCGGATTGGCGAGGGGGAACCACGTCGGATCGCGTTTGAAACACCGGTCACTGACGTGGCCCTGAGTGCGGCAGTAGCGCTGGGGAGGATGGGCGAAGATACGGTCGGGCCGCTGGAGCGGTGTTTGGCGGACAAGAGACCGGGTGTGCGAGGCCATGCCGCGTTCGCCTTGGGAAAGATCGGCCCGGAGGCAAGCGCCGCTATCCCGGCTTTGGTCCGGCGACTGAAGGACCGTGACGGGCCGGTGCGCCGGGAGGCGGTTTGGGCACTTGGTCAAATTGGTCCTAACGCAACTCCCGCCATTCCAGTGCTCGTGGATAGCCTGAAAGACGATAAAGATTTTGTCCGTGTCGCCGCAGCCAAGGCTTTGGGATCGATTCGCCCGACGACGCAAGTTGCCGTCGAGGGGTTGATCCATGCATTACGCGACAAAGAGGGCGACGTGCAGCACGAGGCGGCGGATGCTTTGGGAAAGCTCGACGCCGATGCCGTGCCCGCGATTCCCGCGCTTATCGAGACGTTGAAAAGCCGAAAAGCGTATCGCTACGGCCATCCAGTCACTTTGCGACCCGTGGCAGGGACCGCCGCGAGGGCCTTGGGAAACTTGGGGCCGAGGGCAAAGACGTCCATGCCCACCCTGCTCGATCTTGTTCGTGACACGAACGGATCTTTCAACAGATATGGCCCAAAGGATCAAATCGACAATTATATGGCACGTAGCGAGGCGGCGATCGCGGCCGCACGGATCAATCCGCAAAGCGATGAATTGGTGCGTGTGCTCATCCGATCGCTGATGGAGGACAAATGGATTAAGGGGGACGCGGCGGTGGCCCTGGCCCTGATCGGCTTCAAGGCCAAGATCGCCGTTCCGCTGCTCGTTCGACTAATCGACTCCGATCCTCGGTTTGGCTGCGAATCGAGTTGTGCGTGTGCCGTCGTTGCGATTGAACCGAAAAATGCGCAGGCAATGAAGAATCTACTAGAGCACTTGCCGCCCAAGAATGTTGTATGGAACGACGATAAATGGGACATGCTGCGTACCGCGTTAAAGAGGGGGGGCGCTCGCTCCCGCCCGGCGATTCCGATATTGATCGAGATAGTTAAGGACAACTCGAAGGATCAGGAGAACGCCGCCCGCACGTTGGCAATCTTCGGTCCCGATGCCAAGAGCGCAATCCCCGCACTGCTCGATCTGCTCGCTGAATCTTATTATGGGGACAGATTGCGCAACGAGGCCATCGCGGCGTTGCAAAAAATCGCGTCCGAGAACTCAGCCCCGCTGCTGGCGGCGTTGAAAAATCCGAATACCTTGCTCCGCTGCGGAGCGGTTGAAGTGTTGGGAGGTTTTCCCGGGGCCGTTCCGCTGCTGATCGAGGCGTTGGACGACCCCTCAAATCGAGTCCGTCATGCGGCCCTCTTGTCGCTGGCAAAACTCGACGGGAGCGCTGAGCCTGCTATCCCCCATATCCGGAAACTGTTGAAATCCGATTCGCCCACGATCCGCGAAGCGGCGGCAAATACTCTGCAAAAGCTGGGGCACTAGCAATGTAGGCCGGGTTGCAATCCTTGTCCTTCCCCACATTTTTTCGATTGCGATACTTCGGAAACAGCGGCGATTTCGACCCATAGGGTCGTTTGATAATAGCCCAGCGATTTACAGGATTATGCATCCGCTATCATTGCTATCATATTGGTGTTGAAAAATAGGGACTTACGTCAACGGTTGTGATGATCATCATTTCAGATTTTTATGAAAATTGTTGAACTGGCATGACAAGCTCCGTTGTGGC
>CBDAFL010000310.1:0-1293 GCA_965195225.1 uncultured Thermoguttaceae bacterium | reverse complement strand
GTTACAGTCACCCACCACCCATTGCCGATAAACTTCCGATGAATTGCCGATAAAACATAAGCCCGTGCCCAGCGGGACGGGTCTACCACCTCCAGCCAGCCGTCCTCAACCCACCTCCCGAGCAGCACCCGCGCCATGCGGTCAGATAACCCGAGAGCTCCTGCCACAACGGCTGCGGTGATACGATCAGTCCGGAGAAAGAGCGCAAGCACTGTTCGCGCCCGCGGGTCGAGACGGCGCAGGGCATCCGGTTCCGCAAGTGCGGTCGCCGTGTCCTCGCCGGAACAGCGCAGCACATTATCTCTGGCAGTGTTAAAAACCACGGCAAGCGTCCCGATGAAGTACTCGGGCCCACGACGAGATATCCGCGGCTCTACGCCCGAAGTAATAGTTGTGGCGCGGATGAACAGCGAGAGCGTGATAATACCCATCCAGATCGCGGGCGTGGTACTCCTCCAGCGAAAGGAGTCCGTTTAAGCTGTAACCACCCCTGTGAAGTATGAACGTTGCCAGCAGCCGCGCCGTTCTGCCATTTCCGTCGTAGTAGGGGTTGAATAGTAACGAACTGGTAGTGCACGAGGGCTGCGATGAGCGGGGCTGGCACTTGCGCTTCCTCCGCCTCATTAGCCCAGTCCACCATGGTAGCCATAAGGTGCGGCACATCCTTTGCAACGGGTGGCATGTAGACGATTGCACCGGAAGCGGAATCCCGGATCACGTTCTGACCGTCACGATATGGAGTTGGTCTGGCACGCACACCGTGCTCCACCAGAGCGTGCAGGCGCTGGATCAGTTTTTCAGTCATCGGCGTCTTCTCTGCCGCCCACTCTTCCACGCGAAGAAGTGCATTCCAGTAGTTGCGAACCTCTGCGACATCCCGTTCCCGCCCGTGAAACGTGGTACGCCTCTCCTCGATCACTTCTTGAGCCTCCTGTAATGTCAGCCGGTTACCCTCGATCCGGGTGGAGTAATGCGTGGAACGTACGCGGGCGCGGCGGCGAAGCTCCGCCTGAACCGCCACCGGCAGAGGAACCTGTGCAACTACCGCCCTGGCTGCCTCAATCTCCATCAGCCCGCTTGCGGTGGCGGGGGTGATCGTGTAATTCGGCTGCCAGAGGGGGGTGTTTTTCATGTGGGGGAGCTCACAAGTAATATAGTAAACCGTATCCGTTTTTTGTAACTTTTATATACTAGTTCCGCCCCATAGTAATACATGATAAAAGGCGAAACATTCCAACGAGTCGTCATCTCGGAGGCGGAATATGATCAACTTAAGCTTGCTGAGAAGGACGT
>CBDAFL010000309.1:0-28361 GCA_965195225.1 uncultured Thermoguttaceae bacterium | reverse complement strand
GCGAAGCCTGCCGAGCGATGCTGAACGAGACGCTCCGCGCCACCCTCACCTGGGTCGTCCAACAAGTCCGGGAACACGAAAAGGATCTTGACCATGTGTTCGCTAAAATACGGTTAGCCTAGTTTGCAAAAGTCCAGTTTAAAGATACCGTGCCCTCGACATTCGCAGTTCGTTGGAAATGCGCGATGAAGACGAAAAGCAAAACCTTTGATTGCGTCGAAATGAAACGCCGTGGATCGCAACGGATTCACGAGGCGATAAAAGACATGACGGTTGAGTAAGAACTCGCGTACTGGCGCGAGCGAAGCCGGCAATTTCGCGAAGAGCAAGAACGAATTGCCGCGACGTTTGAGCGACACTTCGGCGCTTTCGACAGCGGCGATCCGCGATCTTCCGGCAACGAACGGATCGACGCCGATCTGGCGAAGGAATACGGCAGGCGCGACGAACAAGGAGGCTGATGTTTCTCGATACCCCGAAGAGAAGCATGCTCCCGTTCCGCCGCCGGAACCCGTCGAAGCAATCCGCTTCCGCATGGAGCAAGAAAACCTTCGGCCGCAAGATTTGGTGCCCTTCCTGGGCAGCCGTAGCCGGCGGAGTGAGGATTCAATCGCATCGGAAAACGCCCTGCGACTGCGGTCGCGGCTTTTCAAGAGAACAACGGGCGAAGAAACCTGCCCGTGTGATTGTCGTCGATGGCGGCGATTTCCTCGGGTGTGCCGGCGGCGACAACTTGTCCCCCCTCCTCGCCCCCTTCCGGCCCGAGGTCGATGATCCAGTCGGCCGTCTTGATTACATCCAGGTTGTGTTCGATCACCAGCACGGTATTGCCCAGTTCGACCAGCCGGTCCAACACGGCCAGCAGTTTCCGCACGTCGTCGAAGTGCAGCCCGGTGGTCGGCTCGTCGAGTATGTAGAGCGTACGGCCGGTATCAACGCGGCTCAGTTCGGCGGCGAGTTTTACGCGTTGGGCCTCGCCGCCCGAGAGAGTGTTCGAGGGCTGGCCGAGCGCCATGTATCCCAGCCCCACCTCCTGCAAGCCGCGAACCAACCGGGCGATGACGGGAAAGTTCTCGAAAAACTCGGCCGCCTCTTCCACCTGCATGTCCAATACGTCGGCGATCGAACGGTCGCGGTAGCGGATTTCCAGCGTCTGGTGGTTGAAGCGTTTTCCTTCGCAGACCGGGCAACCGACGTACAGATCGGGTAGGAAATTCATCTCGATCCGCCGTTGCCCTTGGCCCTGGCACTCCTCGCAGCGGCCTCCCTTGACGTTGAAGCTGAACCGGCCGGCCTTGTAGCCGCGCTGACGGGCGTCGCGGGTGTTGGCAAACACCTTGCGGACCTCGTCGAACAGACCGGTGTACGTTGCCGGATTGCTCCGCGGAGTGCGTCCGATGGGCGATTGGTCGATCCGCACCACCTTGTCGATCTGGGTCGCGCCGCGGAGGCTGCGATGCGGGCCGGGCTTTGGCGCCACGCCGCCCAGCCGGCGGACCAGCGCCCGGGCAAGCGTCTCGTCGATCAGCGAGCTTTTGCCCGACCCGCTCACCCCGGTAACGCAGACCAGCGCGGAGAGCGGGATATTGACGATCACGTCCTTGAGGTTGTTCGTCGTCGCGCCTTCGATCGTGATCGATCTCGTTTTGGCCACCCTGCGACGGCGATCGGGTAAGCGAATCCGCTCGACGCCGGCGAGATAGCGGCCGGTCAGCGACGTTTGGCAGGCGGCGATTTCTTCCGGCTTGCCTCGGGCCACCACGCGGCCGCCGTGCCGACCAGCTCCCGGTCCGAGGTCCAGCAGCCAATCGGCGCAGCGCATGATCCGCTCGTCGTGTTCGACCACCACCACCGTGTTGCCACGCGATTGCAGCTCGCGCAAGGCGTCGATTAGTCGCTGGTTGTCGCGGGCGTGCAGTCCGATCGAAGGTTCGTCCAACACGTAGCAAGCGCCGACCAGGCCCGAACCCATTCCGGCCGCAAGCCGCACGCGCTGCAACTCGCCGCCGCTGAGCGTTCCGGCGGGGCGATCCAGCGTCAGATAGCCCAGTCCAACGCGTCGCAAAAAGTCCAGTCGGGCGGAAATCTCGCCGAGGATCGGCCGGGCTATCGGCCATTGCTGTTCGGTGAAAGAAGTATGGGGGAGGTCGAGAAGACAAGGAGACAGGGAGACAGGGAGACAGGGAGATGTCAAATCGTCAGTCTTCTCCTTGTCTCCTTGTCTCCCCGTCTCCTTGTCTCCCTGTCTCCTTGTCTCCTTGTTCACTTCACTGGGCGCTGAAGCGCCCGGCACTTGGTCGGAAATCGAGGCGAAAAACTCCCTGGCGACGGAGACCGACATCGCGGCCACTTCATGGATCGCCTTGCCGCCGAAGCGGACCGAGCGGGCCTCGCCACGCAGCCGGGCGCCGTCGCACTCGGGGCACGGTATCTTGCCGCGGAACGTTTCGAGCCGCTGCCGTTTCGGTTCGCTGCTCGTCGCGGCGTATTCTTTCCCGAGCATTGCCAGCACGCCGGCGAATTGCTTGCCCAAGCCGTGGAAGAACTGCTCGCGACGCTTCGGCGAGAGTTTCTCCAGCGGCGTGGACCGGTCGATGCCGGCTTTGGCCAAAAAGGGCTGCAGGTGTTTTTGATGTTTTCGCAAGGCGGCGGGCGAGTCGCTCCGCCACGGCGCGACGGCTCCGCCGGAAATCGAAAGACCCCACTCCGGCACGACCAACTCCGGGTCGAACGCCACGTGGGAGCCGAGTCCCTCGCACTCGGGGCACGCGCCGTAAGGGCTGTTGAAACTGAAAGTTCGCGGCTCCAGTTCCTCGAAACTGATTCCACAGTTTGGGCAGGCGTATAGAGTGCTGAAAAGCCGGTCGCGCCACTGCGTCTTGCCGGCCCGCTTCTCTTCGTGAGTGGCCAGCACCAGCCCGTCGCCGTGGCGGATCGCCAGGTTGACCGACTCAGCGATCCGACCGCGTGCGCCGTCGCGGACCACCACGCGATCGACGACGGCCTCGATAGTGTGTGTTTTTCGGGGCGCCAGCTCGGGTGGATCGTCCACGTCGATCACCTCGCCATCAACCCTCGCCCGCAGCAGGCCGGCCTTGCGGATCGAGTTGAAGACGTCCTTGTGCTCTCCCTTCCGTCCGCGGACCAAGGGAGCGAGGATCATCACCCGAGTCCCCCGATTCAACTCCATCAAGGAATCGAGGATGTTTTCGGGCGACTGCTGGTGGATCGACTCGCCGCACTGGTGGCAACGCGGTTGTCCGAGCCGGGCGTAGAGCAGCCGCAGATAATCGTATATCTCCGTGACCGTGGCCACCGTGCTGCGCGGATTGTGGCTGCCGGCGCGCTGGTCGATCGAAATCGTCGGCTGTAGGCCCTCGATCAGATCGACCTCGGGTCGCTCCAGTTGATGGAGGAACTGTCGGGCGTAGGTCGAAAGGCTCTCGATATACTGCCGTTGTCCTTCGGCATAGAGGGTATCGAAGGCCAGCGAGCTTTTGCCCGAACCGCTGGGGCCGGTGATTACAACCAAACGGTCGCGTGGGATATCGAGGTCGATGTTTTGCAGATTATGCATCCGCGCCCCGCGGATGCGGACACACTCGTCGGCGGCTGCTTGATTTTCCGACACCATCCAGTTCACGTCCGAAGGGACTGGGTAGAATTCCCCATTATCAAACCACTTAGTCTATCACGGCCGTGGGCGGATGTAAAGCAAATGCAGTGTGCCACTGGCTCTGCCAGTGCCGGGGGTGGGTTGACGTTCCATCATGTCGTGGGTAGAAGAAAGGCATGGCACATCGAAAAACGGTGCGGCATTTCCACGAGGTCGGCCATCTGCACGAATTGACTTTCTCGTGCTATCGGCGGATGCCTTTGTTAACCAATGACACTTGGCGGGAGAGTTTGGCAAAATGTATCGGAGCGGCTGGCGAGGAAACGGCAATCGAACTGGTCGGGTTTGTTTTCATGCCCGAACACGTTCATTTACTCGTGTATCCGAAGGCCGCGAATCCATCGATTAGCCTGTATCTGGCCCGGCTCAAGCAGCCGTTCTCGAAACATATCAAAGACATTTTGGTCGGGCAGCATTCACGGCTGTTGTCGAAGCTCATGGTGCGGGAGCGGCCAGGGAAGGAGTGTTTTTGGTTTTGGCAAGAAGGCCCCGGTTTCGACCGGAATCTGTTTTCTCCCGAAGCCATCTCATCATCTCTGGAGTACATCCACAACAATCCCATCAGCCGAGGACTTTGTCGGCGTGCCGTGGACTGGAAATGGTCATCGGCCAGATACTACCTCGATGTGCCCTCACGGCAGCAGCATCCCGGCTTGCCGATGATTCACGGTTTACCGGAAGGAGCCGTCGTTTGAGAAGAATCCGAGAAGGCACTGGCAGAGCCAGTTGTACACACCTATGTACACCATCTCGTCAGTGCCACCCAGCCAAAAAATCTAATTTCCCAGGGGGATTTGATCGAGGACGTAGCAGGACAAGCTGCAAATAAATTGGACAAGTGGATGGAGGAACATAAAAATACGATTAGAAAGAATTGTTGTAAACGCGGCGTAGAGTTTGGTGGTGATGGTATGGAGGACTTCTTGCCGCCGGAGGGGAAGAAAAAATAAATGAAGAAGCAACCTAATTTCACAAAAATATTTCGAGAATACTTTGGTACAACTGCTACCAAAGTGAGATATAGCGTGCGCAAAGACTGCAATCGAATTCACGATTTCGTTTTCCTTAGCAGTCTTGTGCATGATGCCAGATTTAAACGAAAAGACATTGTTATTCGAGGAAAACGTTTAATTATTCCAGTTGAACGCGATTGCTGGGAACTATGGAGGGGCGGTAACCAAGAATCACTGGAGCTTTACACGGCTCAAGCTCAGCTAGTCGTCTCTCCGACAACAAAAATTACTTGGGGATTTCTGAATGAATTAAGTTTTAACGCGGAAGATGTCCTGTGGATTCACGATATTTGGCTTGAAAATCAGCCTATCCCATCAGGCGATCACAGGCGTTTGATTCTAAGCGGCTTGAGCTGGGAATGTATCATTGAAGTTTACGAACCAAATTTATTAGTTCGACTTCAGGATATTCAGACTCCACATCCCTATTCTGGAATCAGGGAGAAGGCGGGGAAACAAAGGAAGTGAAGTAGTAGTCCGTCCATGCCTAAATGTCAGGGATGGGGTAGATGTTGCGAAGCTTGATGCGAGCGTCGGCAGTGGTAAATCGGCAGGGCGGGACTGATGAAAGGTAGTGAACAGAGTGCCACTGGCTTTGCCAGTGCCGTTTGCATGTGCCCGGGGATGGATTGATGTTATGGTGTATTGTGGCAGAAGAGTCTGGGCGTTAGATGATGACGATCTGTTTGAAACAGTTGCCTTTCGAGAAGCCTCCAAGGATGCACTGGTAGAGCCAATGGCACACACGGTGGCAAACTCACCCCGACGCTGAGTGGCACACTTATCCCGGCACTGGCAAAGCCAGTGGCACGCATTATGGAGCGAAAAGCGGCTTCAACTCCAGCAGCTTCAGCGGCAGCGCGGAGGAGGGACAAGAGCCGATCGCCAGATGCAGCTTCAAATCGGCCGGCTCGAAGATCATCGTTTGCACCGTCAGCCGGCTGAGATGCGCCTGGTGCAGCTTTTCGGCGACCTTGGGTATGCCGAGTTGGTCGAACGTGCGGCTGTGGATCAGCTTGCGGTAGCGCGAACACCAGGCGAAAACCGCCAGCTCGTCGCTGCGGAAGTGGTTGGTGCAGGCGCAAATGCCGTCGATCCCGTGGCGGGTCACGACCGTCTTGGGGGTCATTTCCAACACGATCCCGCCCTTCGGATCGCACAACGCCAGGCTGAGGATCGTTGTCCGCTCGGTGGCGCGGAGCATCTTTTCGGCCTCTTCGACCGACGTACATTCCTCGAGCACGCGGCGGAAAGAGAAGGTGTAGGGAACGCCTTTGGGATTGAACATCGTCGCGCCGTCGCGCGAGAGAAACACCTCGTGGACGGCCAACGCCAGGCCGGCGTCGTTCATGCCGGATACGCAGCCGAACAGGCCCGGAAAGCCGATCGAGACGAAGGCGTGTTTTCCCTTGGGGCGATGGACCGTCGCCAGACTGTATTTGTCGAGTATGCCCAGGGTGTAGAAATCCAGGTTGCGGCCGAACAACGGCCCATCGGTTTTGCTGTGCTTGGCGTTGACGATTAAGGAGGAGCAGGCGAATCCGCCGCGGTAGATGTCGGGCAGCATGTTGGCCAACAGCCCGAGTTCGCGGTCGATGCCCATCTGTTCGGACGCCGCCAGCAATTCAACGCGATGATCGGCGGGCAATTGCGCCGCCAGCGAGTTGCACATCCGGCGATACATTTCCAGCCGGTCTTTCCGGCCCGACCGCTCCAACAACCGCCTCGGATAGTCGGATATCTTCTTAACCGCCGCCGCGGTGAGAGCGCCCTTCTGGCGGCCGATCTCCGCCGGAGTGCCGGAGACGATCAGCACGGGCAGGTCGTTGATGTACTTCAACTCGCCGCCGCCTGATCGGCGCTCGACGAAAACCCGCGCCTCTTCCGCCCACGCGGTCGAAACCGTCAGCAGAATCAGCAGAATTAAACGTACTATGTCATGCCGGGAACGGCGCATGTTCTTTCACCTGTTGGGGGCAAACGTCATTTCAAGCCGAACGATTAAGTGAGGGAGAGGGGAGGAAGAGAGAAGGGAGAAGAGGGAGGAGAGAAGAGAGACAACAGAAGCCGGTAGTTGTTCCTCGCTCCTCTCTCTTCTTTTCTCTTTCTTCCTCTCTTTTCCCTCTTCCCTCTTCTCCCTTCCCTCTTCTCTTTTCTCTCTTCCCTCCTCACTCTTCTCTCCTCGCTCCACCGGCTTGCCAAAGGAGCCACGCCGCCAGACCCACGGCCGCGCCGCCGAGATGCGCCAGATTCGCCACGTTGTCGATCTCCAGTTGTTGAAAGTACGAAAAAATAAATTGCACCAAAAACCACACCACCAGCGCCGCCCATGCCGGCACGCTTGCCCAACGAAGATAAATCAACAAATTAAACAGAATCCTCACTCGCGCGCGAGGAAATCGCAAGACGTAGTAGGTGATGACGCCGGAAATCCCTTCGCTGGCGCCGACGCATGGAACCGTGCTTTGCGGATCGCCGAAGATATGCACCGCGTCGCCGACCAGAGCGGCGGCGGCCAACAACGCCGCGTACCGCCACCAACCCAGATCGTCCTCCACGTTGTCGCCAAAGACCAGCAGGAAGTAGACGTTTGCGATCAGGTAGAGCAGGCCGCCGTGGAGAAAGAAGCTGGTGATGAACGTCGCGCCGCCGAGTCGCCACATTTCGGCGGGCGCCAGTCCGTATTCAGCGATTACCGCCTCCAATTTCCAGAACGTTAGTGCATACACCGCCGCCAGCGCCGCCGCCAAGCCGTATGTCAGCCAGGGCCGACTCGCCAGCCCGGGGGCGTTCTGCTCGACCGGCATACACAACATCGCGGGTATCCACTGCCACGGCTTGTCTGGATAATGCTCCGCGTGCTTGGTTTTCTTCGCCTCCTCGGCAACCCGCCGCAACTGTTGCATGGCGAATACTTCTCGCCCTTTTTGCGGCAAAGGTTGTTTTGCTTTGGCGACTGGCGGTGGAAGTTCGTCAATCTCGCGTGGATCGAACCAGACGAACTGGCAGTCCGCGCATACGTCCAGCCGCAGTGGCTGTGGGCAATTCGCCAGCGGCAGGTCCAATTCGGCCATCGCCCGGCGACACGCGGAGCAATCCGCGCCCGGTGTGCCGTCCCCTTTACGTGCGAGTAGCCAAAGCCCTTGGATGGATTTTTTCGACCCCATCCGTCGCAGCACCGACATACCGGCCGCCCGGCCGTCGCACTTAGGGCAATGGTACATTATCCCATGCGCGGTCTTCACGCGAGCCAGGCGAACTTCACACCTTGGGCAATACATGCAGGCATTATGGATGCCCGCCCGACATTCGGCAAGAGTGGTGGATTGAGAATACGAGAATCTTTCCGGGGGGGGCTTTACGGGGTGAAATTGGAAGGCTATCAATTGATTTGTGGGTATTCGTAGGACAGGTTGGCAACCTGTCCCACAAGAAGCGTAGGACAGGTTGGCAACCTGTCCCACAAGGAGCGAGATCATGGATCGACACGTCATTCGTGATAGCCCGGCGTCGCGCGGGGGATTCACCTGGAAGGAAGTGCTGGCGGTGGTGGTCGTTGTCGGCGTTTTGCTCGCGCTGCTTGTGCAGGGAGTCCTCATCGCCCGCAAACACTCCCGTAGGATAACCTGCCGAAATAATCTGAAGCAGATCGGCCTGGCCGTGCATAACTACGCCCAGGCGAACAAAGTATTTCCGCCTGGGACGATCTGCGCCACCGAACCCATCGAGCCAGGCAATCAGTACGACGTCCTAGCCGAAGCCGCTCAAACGGGGCCAGGGTTTCACGGCACCAGTTTTCTGTTTCGTATCATGCCCTTTATTGAAGGAGACGGCGATATATGCTGGGATCGCAATGAAGGGATTTCCAGCAGGGCAAGAAAAAAACGCTCTTATTGTAGCAATTTTGATCTAGCCAATTGTGACGTAAGGGATTTCTATTGTCCAACCCGGCGGGAATCTCTTCGTCCGCAAGACAAGCCGATGATGCTCTCGCCTGCATGGATTGGCGGGGGGACAGACTACGGCGGCTGCGCGGGCAGACACGCGGCGTTCACGCTCGATACCGGCTACAACATCTGCGACGCCACGACCCGCTACGAGCCGAACTACTACCCCGCTCCGTTTACCGCCGATGACGACACCGAGGAGAAACGCTGGGGCATGTTCGGTCGGGTCAACGTCAGCACCACGACCGACGAGATCAGCGACGGCGCGTCGAACACCATAATGACGGGCGAGTTGCAGCGGATAACGGACATCGCGCCCGGCAGCAAGGACGGCTGGGCGATCGGCGGCCCGGCCACGCTGTTCACCACCGGCGCGATGTTTCGCTATGACGGCGGCAAGTTGGAGTGTGTATCTTCGCCCGCCGAGGGCAAGCTGTTGAACAACCGATTTTTCGGCTCGCCCGGCAGCGCGCACTCGGGCGGGGCCAATTTCGGCCTGGCCGACGGCTCCGTTCAGTTCCTGACCGACGAGATAGACCCACGCATTTTCGCATTGCTAGGCAGCATGGCCGACGGCGCGGAGGCGTCGAACAGCGGAGCCGTTCCACAAATCCCGCCGCCTGAAGGCGGCTGAAGAATAAAAAAATACGGGAGGGGCCTCCTCGCCCCAGGCGTAAAACGCCTGGGCTAGAGAAAAAGATTGAAACCAAGGGTCCAGGACGCGGAACTTTTTACCACAAGGAGCGAGATCATGGATCGACACGTCATTCGTGATAGCCGGAGGTCGCGCGGCGGATTCACCTGGAAGGAAACGCTGGCGGTGGTGGTCGTTGTCGGCGTTTTGCTCGCGCTGCTTGTGCAGGGAGTCCTCATCGCCCGCGAAAGTGCTCGTCGGCTATCCTGCACTTGTAATCTGAAACAGATCGTCCTTGGCGTGCACAATTACGCCCAGGCGAACAAGGTGTTCCCGCCTGGAACGATTTGCGCCACCGAACCCATCGCGCCGGGTAGCCAGTACGATGTCCTGGCCGAAGCCGCACAAACGGGGACAGGGTTTCACGGCACCAGTTTTTTGTTGCGCATCATACCCTATATCGAATCTTCCAGTTTTTCTTGGGGCTACACCGATAGTATTTCCAGCACGACAATTAAGCACAGGAAGAGCAACTTCGCAACCTCTAATCTTGATATCCCGGGACTCTATTGCCCTACTCGGCGGGACAGCTTTCGTCCGGAAGACAAGCCGATGATGCTCTCGCCTGCATGGATTGGCGGGGGGACAGACTACGGCGGATGCGCGGGCCGACACGCGGCGTTCACGCTCGATACCGGCTACAACATCTGCGACGCCTCAACGTTTTACGAGCCGAACTACTACCCCGCCCCGTTTACCGCCAATGACGACACCAAGGGGAAGCGCTGGGGCATGTTCGGCCGGGTCAACGTCAGCACCACGTTCGACGAGATCGGCGACGGCACGTCGAACACCATGATGACCGGCGAGTTGCAGCGGATAACGGACATCACGCCCGGCAGCAGGGACGGCTGGGCGATCGGCGGCCCGGCCACGCTGTTCACCACCGGCGCGATGTTCCGCCACGAAGGCGATAAGCTGGAGTGTGTATCTTCGCCCGCCGAGGGCAGGCTGTTGAACAACCGATTTTTCGGCTCTCCCGGCAGCGCGCACTCGGGCGGAGCCAATTTCGGTATGGCCGACGGCTCCGTTCGGTTCCTGACCGACGAGATAGACTCCCGCATTTTCGCTTTGATGGGTAGCATAGCCGACGGCGCGGAGGCGTCGGCCAATCCACAAGCACAGTCGCCCTCGCCCTAACTCTCTCCCGAAGTGAGAGTGGACTTAGGCAATTCCAGCGGCGACCGTCCCGCTTTTTTACGCATCCAGTTGATCGAGCGGATTACCGGCGGTTTTTTGATCAGCCACCACTCCAAGGCCAACTTGCCGGGGAAATCGAGGAACATCAGGCCGACGAAGATGGTCAAAAGCCCTTGGCCGGGAAAGATCAGCATGACCGCTCCGGCCAAGACCAAAACGCCGCCAAATGTGTTCTTCGACGCCAGCAGCGCCATGCGGAGCCAGGGATGGTGCGGCTGCCAGCGGTCGACGAAATGCCGCCGGTCGAGGAAATAGTCCGAAGGAATGCGGATCACCAGCCAGGGCACGGCGATCAGGCTGCCGAGGAACATCAGCAAGGAGACCGCGAAAAGCCATCCCAGAACGACATCATGGCCGCTAATCCAGTCGAGTATTGCGTCCATCGTTTCGGTGTGTTTTTTTACCGGCTATTGTGACATTCGCTTCCTGATGCTCAATCAACGAATTGCAACGGCTCATTCCATTTTTTTTGCCGCCGCCAGCATCGGCCGCAACTCCTCGACAAAGTCCCGCACGTCCTTGAACTGGCGGTAGACGCTGGCGAATCGGACGAATGCGACCTCGTCGAGGTTTCGCAACTGCTCCATCACCAATTCGCCGACGTGCCGGCTTTCCACCTCCGACTCGAAGTTCGCCTCCAGCTCGTTTTCCACCGCGGCTATGACGCCCTCCAGTTGCTCGTCGCTGATGGGCCGTTTCCAGCAGGCCTTTTCAAGCCCTCGCTTTATCTTGGCGTGGTCGAAGGACTCGCGCGAACCGTCTTTTTTGACGATTTTGACGGTAGTGGCCTCGATCCGTTCGTAGGTCGTGTATCGTCGTCGGCAGCCCAAACACTCGCGCCGCCGCCGAATGGTGAGTCCATCCTGGCTGGCCCGCGAATCGAGCACCCGATCGTTGTCCTCAGGGCAATAGGGGCATTTCATGGTCGGTCTCGGTCGGCGAATTTGATCCACGTACTGTACACCGGGCCGAGGGGAGAGGGAAGGGGGAGGGCGGAGAGCGGAAGAGAGGAGAGGGAAGAGAGAGGAGGGAAAAGGGAAATAACGAATAACGAAGCTCGAACGACGAATTTCCGCCTTCCGCCAACTGGCCGCTGAAGCGGCCAGCCCTCACCTTCCGCCCTTCCACTTTCCGCCTTCCGCCCTTATAATGCGGGCGACTTTTCCAACCATGCCTGATAGAAGGGGGTTGTGCCATGCAATGTCCAGCGTGCGGTGTGGACGTGGTCCAAGAGGCGGTCTTCTGTCACAAATGCGGCCGGCAGATCGATTCGCCCGACGAAGGTTTCCCGGATAACCAAAGAAACGAAGTCGGGGCGGCCGATTCTTTTCGGGAAGCGGTGGCCCGACGAGAACTCCAAGACGATTCCGAACGAGAACTCTGGCGCGGCGGTTACTCCTCGAAGGCGATGATCGGCGGCTGGGTCATCAGCGGACTGATCGACGTGGCATTGTTGATTCTCGGCATCGTTATCGGCTTTGGCTTGAACGGTTGGCTCATCTTGATTCTGCTCATATTGCTACCCTGGCTCTACTACGCCGCAGTTCTCTGCTACCGGCGGATGAACGTCCGCTACAAGCTCAGCACGCAACGCTTCGTCCACGAGTCGGGCATACTGCGGCGGAAGACCGACCGGATCGAGGTGCTCGACATGGACGACATCACTTTCGAGCAAGGGCCGCTGGAGCGGCTGATGGGCGTGGGTACCGTCCGCATCGTTTCCAGCGATCACAGCCATCCCGATCTCTCGCTACCGGGCATCGATAACGTCAAGGCAGTCTCGGAGCAATTCGACGACGCCCGACTTGCCGAGCGCCGACGACGCGGCCTGCACATCGAGCAGATTTGAGGGAAATCGAAACAAGAGAGCGGCTTGATAAACCAAATACTATCCCCGGGATCGCATCAGGAGCACGGATTATACGGGAAGAAAGCAAATCCGGTTGATCCACTCTTCGGCTTCGGTGGCGTTCCAGATGAGCAGAAGGTCTTCGGCAGCGACGGTGACCGGTAAATGTTGTGGAACCACAAGTACGCCGGGGGACGTGTTGTTGGCGATGAAATCAGCAAAATGACGGGGCATGGTCCGTTGATCGTGTGTCACCAACACGCGCCCCTCTCGGGAGGCGACCGCCAGCACATCCGGGTCTTTAAGGTGAAACAGGCCAGCCGCTGTTGCCGACTGGAATTCAACCGTCGGCTCATGTCGAACAACAGCTAACCGAATAATTTCATTCAGATCGGCGTCTGCCTGATAGCGGATTTTCATGGATGGCTCACTGCATCCTGTCGTTGGGCATCCGCCAGCTTCTGATAGAACGTCGGATCGCTGTCGCGTGCGGCACACCGTTTCCCGTCGAAGTCAGCCCTCGCTTTCGTGAGATATGCGTCGATCTCCGCTCGATTGGCCAAGTAATGTGCAATCGCTCCGTAAACCTCTTCCATTGCTAGAGCGGGAAACGATTGCGCAATGCTCTCGGCGGTTTGGCCAGCGAGATAGGCGTAGATGATCGAATCGAGCGAGACGCGGCGACCTGTAATCCAATATCCGCCATCCCGTTGCTCAACGTACTGTTTAATCATGATTCTTTCTCCCCGCTCCAATCGCGGCGTTGGCGGGAACTGAGGATGCCCATCGACTTGCGATACTTGGTCACCGTCCGCCGGGCGACGGTCAGGCCCTCAGAGGCCAACTCATGGACGAGTTGGTCGTCGCTGAACGGGTGCTGCTTGTCCTCGTTGTCGACGATCTCCTGGAGCTTCAGCCGCACTGTGTCCCAGGCCACTTCCTCGCCGGCGGCGCTGGTCGTTCCGCCGCAGAAGAATCGCCGCAGCGGAAAGATGCCTCGCGGCGTTTGGATCCATTTCTCGTCCACCGCCCGGCTCACCGTGGTCACGTGGATGCTCACCTTGTCGGCGATTTGCTGCATCTTCAGCGGCTCGATGGCCTCCGGCCCCTTGTTGAGGAATTCTTTCTGGTGGTCGATGATCGCCTGGGCAACCTTGGTCAGCGTACCGCGCCGCTGTTGGATCGAATCGATCAGCCACTGGGCCGAGTTGACCTTGCGTTTGATGTATTCGCGGGTCTCCGCGCTGGTGGCGGCGTCTTGGAAGATTTTGCGGTAATAGGGGCTGATGAACAGGCTCGGTGTCTGCGAATCCTCCAACCGCGCCACGTACCGCCCGTCCTCGTCCTGCTCGACGAAAACGTCCGGCGAGACCGGCGGGACGAGGACTTCGTTGAAAACCGCGCCGGGCTTGGGGTTGAGTTTCCGCAGTTCGGCGAGCACCTCTTGGATCGTCTCGATCGAGTAGCCCGTCTTGCGCGAAATCACCGGCAGCCGGTTGTGCTCCAGGTCTTCCAGATGGTCGGATATCAAGACGTGTAGTTGCTCGTAGTGGGCATTGCCGGGAACCAACTGCAAGAGGAGGCATTCGCGGAGGTCTCGTGTGCCGACCCCCGGCGGATCGAGCCGTTGCACCAGATCGAGTGCCCGACAAGCCAAATCCTTGTCCTCTTGCCCGGCGTCTGGCCCCAGCAGGTCTTCGAGCTGCCCCTGCAAGTATCCGTTGGCGTCGAGATTGTAGATTATTCGGTCGGCCATCGCCCGTAGCGGCGGCTCCAGGTCGAACCAACTCAATTGGTCGTGCAGATAGTCCTGCAACGACTGGGGACGGGCGGCCATGTTCGCCATCGCGTCCAGTCTCCGCTCGCCCGCCTCCTCGATCTCGCCGCGCGATGGATGCGACCGTTCCTCGAAGTGGTCTGGCCACTGCTCGTCCATCTTCATCAGCCGCTCGAAATCGTCCTTGTTCGAGTGCGTCTCGTCGATTACCAGTTCGCGCTCTTCCTCGGTCGGCGCGTCGGGCGGCTCGCGCTCCTGCAGCTCCGTCCCCTCGGCGACGGATTCCGGCTCGTCTTCGCACAACTCGAGCACCGGATTCTCTTCCATCTCCTGCTCGATCCGCTCCTGCAAGGCCAGGATCGGCAACTGCAGAATCTCCATTGATTGGATCATCCGCGGCGCCAGCACCTGCTTCTGCACCATTCGGAGGTCTTGGCCAAGAGATAGTCGCATGGGGGAGGGATTCGGGGTTCGGGGTTCGGGGTTCGGGGTTCGGGGTTCGGGGTTCGGGGGTTACGAGTCAGGAGCCTGTAAAAAGTTGTATATCCGCTTGCGGTTTCGCAATAGTCCCACTAAAACGCTTGCCGGCCGGTCATGGCGTCGGCGAGTATCTCCTTGTTGGCAAATTCCAACACGCTTCCGGTGGTGATTCCCCGGGCCAGCCGCGTAATTCTGACCGGCATGTCGCCCAACAGGTTGGAGACGTGCAGCGCCGTGCCGTCGCCTTCGACCGTCGGGTTTGTCGCCATGATAACTTCCGTATAACCTTCTTCGCGGACCCGGCGAACCAACGCGTCGATGGTCAGTTGTTCGGGTCCAATTCCCTCCAGGGGGGCGATTCGCCCCAACAACACGTGATACAGTCCGCGATAAACCCCCGATTGCTCCAAGGCCATCAGGTCGCGAGGCTGCTCGACCACGCAAAGGACTCCGGTCTGCCGATTGCGGTCGCGGCAGATCGCACACTCATCTGCCTCCGCCAAATTATAGCATCTGCGGCAGTATTGGACGTTGTCTTTGACATTCCGAATGGCGTCGGCCAGCGCCATGGCCTCGTTGCGATGAATGCGCAAGATGTAATACGTCAACCGCTCGGCCGACTTCTTGCCGATGCCGGGCAGTTTGGCGAACTCATTTACCAACGTGACAACGGATTGCGTGAGTTCGGACATGGGGGGTTTCGGCTCTAAATATCTGTAATTTTCGGGTTAACCCGAAAAAACAACACCAGCCAAACGTCCGCCGGCTGCGTCCAGCGGGGTTGCGGGGTGTTTATTATTCAACTGGCCGGGTGCCACTGCTGGCTTGCCCAGCAGTGCGGGGAGAAACACCCGGGAAAACACTGCTGGACAAGCCAGCAGTGGCACCCGAACTCTCTAAAACCGACTTTTTCAACGGGCTGCTAACCCCCACTCTCCGACTCTTCGTCCCCGCCATCCGTGTCGGTGAACTTAGCCAACGCTTCCTGAAGACCGCCGGGCAGGGGGAGGCCGCCGGTCATTTCACGGACCGCCTCGGTGTGCATCTGCTTGCCCTTGGTTATGGCCTGATTGACGGCCGCCACCACAAGATCCTCGATCAATTCGCGGTCGTTTTGCTCGAACAACTTCGGGTCGATCCGGCAGCCGAGGGTTTCCATCACGCCGTTCATTTCGACTTCCACCATGCCGCCGGCGGCGGCGCCGGTGACGCGGCGTTTCTTCATCTCCTCGGTCATTTGGCCCATTTGACCGCCGATTTGCTGGGCCTGTTTCAATATGGAGCCGAGATTGGCAATTCCTTTGAACACGATAATTATTCCCTCGGTGAGTTGTCGGAAACGTCATCTACTTTTACGGGCTGGGCGTCGAACAGTTCGCCCGCCCGACGGACCAGCGGATTGTGCGCTGCGTCCAACAAACGCTGATGGCTCGGCACAACCCTTGAAGGCGGTTCCGCTTCCTTCGGGTCTTCTCCCGAAAGAGCGAACTCGACACGAACCGGTCGCCCGGTTACCGCGGCCAACGCCTGCTCGAATCGGGCAACTTGCTCGGGCCGCTCGCAAACGCTCTTCGAGACAGCATACCTCGGCTTGAAAGAGATGACCAGACGATTCGGCGCGGGCGCGGCGATCGAATCGAACTGTTTGGCCTGCTCGACGACCATGCCGGAAAGTTGCGAAATCGCCCTATTCCAGACCTCCACGGCGTTTTCGGCCCGGAGTTCGACCGTCGGCGTCGGGGCGGCGGATTCCGTCGTTATTTCGGGGGGAGCGGCTGGCTCAGGTTTTTTTTTTGCCGCCGCCGGAGCAATGGCCGGACGTGCCGGCGGAGCGGCAGCGCTCGACGAGCCGGATCGCAACTGACCGATCACCTCGGACAAATCGTCGAGGTCTTCCAGCTGGCTGATCCCGACCAGTGCCAGTTCGGCGAGGATGCGGCCCTGCGTACTGTATCGCATTCGGGAAAGGGTCTGATCGAGGATTTGCATGACCGCCAGCAGGGTATTCAACCCCCACCGGTTGCCCAATTCCGTTACGCGCTGGGCGGTCGAAGGCGACGTGAAGAGAAACGCGCCTGGCTCACAGCCAACGGCCGCCGCCATGCAATCGCGGAGGTAGCCGAAAAGTTGCTCGATCAGTTGTCCGGGGTCGACGCCCGAGTCGGCCGCGGCGTCCAGGTCGGCCAGCGCGGCGGCCGGATCACGCTCGACCAAATGCCCGACCAGCGACGAAAGCCGTTCCTCGCCGGCGGCGCCGAGCATCCCGTTCACGTCATCGACGGTGACCCGGCCGGACGAAAACGCCAGCAACTGCTCCAGCAGAGATTGGCTGTCGCGCATCGAACCGGCCGCCCGCCGGGCAAGTATTTCCAGGGCATCAGCGTCCGCCTCGACCCCCTCGGCCGCGACGATCTGCTCAAGTCGCTGATGGATCGAGCGGGTCAGAATGCCCGCAAAATCGAACCGCTGACAACGTGAGAGGATCGTAACCGGGATTTTCGTCGGCTCGGTCGTACAGAAAATGAACTTGACGTGCTCGGGCGGCTCTTCAAGGGTCTTCAACAGTGCGTTGAACGCCTCGCGGGTGAGCATGTGGACTTCGTCGATGATGTATATCTTGAACCGCGACCGGCTGGGACGCACGCCGGCGTTCTGCCGCAACTGCCGAATCTCGTCTATGCCGCGATTGCTGGCCCCATCGATCTCCAACACGTCGACGTCCTCGCCGGTGCCGATGCTCTGACAAACGTCGCACTTGTTGCAGGGAACCGGCGCGGGGCCTTCCTGACAGTTCAAGGCCTTCGCCAGGATTCTCGCGGCGGAGGTCTTGCCCACACCACGGGCACCCGTGAAAAGATAAGCGTGACCGACGCGATTCGTCGAGATCGCGTTCGACAATGCCTGAGCAACGTGCTCCTGACCGATCAACTCCCCGAAGGTCTGCGGCCGGTATCGGCGCGCGACAACCACGTACCGGCACGGATCGGCCGTTGCTGGTGTGGTTTCAGGTTTAGAGGCGGCTGGAGACATGAAGGAACTGGGGGCTCGGGATTCGGGGTTGGGGGCTCGGCACTCGCCACTGAAACCCGAATCCCTAATCCCGTCGCACGGTCTCCGATGAGAGGTCCACCGCACCTGGAGGTGACCGCTTATGGCTGCTGACTTTCGTCTCTGACCAGGTTTGCAGGCCCCCATTGCGGGGACCCCTCATCGGAGACCGAAACGTATCGGCCTTCATATATCTTTTTACGCCCTGGAGGGCGAATCGTCAAAGGGGGGCAATTGGGGGTGCATTCCGCACTTTGTTAGCCCAAAGCGACGAATCAAACAGCACAAAACACGGAATGCACCCGTTTGCCGGTCGCCGGGAACTGGTCCATTTTTCGGCAAAAAAACGCATTTTGCCGACGAACCGTTGACCGAAAACATGAACCTGTCCCCTTCCCGCGGCACCAGGGGGGGACAGTCCCCTGTGGACGGTTGCCATTACTCCGCGTTGGCCCGGGTGAGCAGCTCCTTCCAGAAATCGCGAGCCTGACGGTGCCACTGGAGCACTTCCCGCTTCTGTCGTGGGTCGGTCAGATCGATCCGCCGAGCACGTTCGTACACCCAGTCGATAAAGAACTGTACAGCGTCGCGGCTGATTCGCCTCTGTCGGCCGATCTCGACGTAGTACGGCCCGGTCATGGCGAATCGGTATGTCTTCGGCAGGTCGGTCACCGCGCGGATGAGGAACCAGCCGCTACGGTCGAACGTGACGTTCGGCAGGCGGCCGCCCTTCGAGTACTTGTCGAACGGGACGGAATGTTCGACACGGCCGTTCTTAATGATCTCCAGGTAACTTATCGGATCGCGGGTGGAGAAGGTCAGGCCGATTTCCAGTTCCAGTTCGGCCCCTTCCTCGGCCCGAAATACGTGGCCGGGCAACTCGCCGCGGATCGATGGCTTCAACAACGGGCCGTTGGTCACAAAGACCCGGCCGGCGCGTAGCCCGTCCCACCACTTCTCGTAGCTAAGCGGCCCCTCGACGTGGACGTAGACCCGGTTGTATCCGACCGGGTTTGGCGACTGGCCCGAGCCGCTGCCGGCGGTGGGCGGGATCCGCAGCCCGCATTCGAGCAGTTGAAAGTAGATATGTTGTGCCCACCGGGCGTTGCCCCACGGGTCGGGATAACGTACCCGGTCGCGAGGCCGCCCGCCCGACTCGTGGTTGATCGCGCGGTTGCGGTGGATATTGCCGCCGGCCACTTCGATCGAGTCGATCTGGCCGGTCGCCACCAGCATGGGCAAGTCCCACCAGTACGGCCGGTTGGCGTCGATCCAGATATCGGCCGCTTCTCGGGCTTTGAGCAGGAAGTTCATCATCGGCGGATATTCGCCCTTGCCGCCCGGCGGATTGAGCAACGTCGGCGAGTTCAGCAGCAACAACTCGGTGCCCGACCGGGTCAAAACGCCGGCCAGCAGATGGTAGTAGCGATTTTTGTCGAAGCAGACCAGCGGTTTTTCCGGCGGTTTGTTTCCCCACTCGTCTTTATCGTTCCGCCAGGTGATGACTTCCGCCACGTGCAGGTCGTCGGCTTCCATCAACAATTCGATGTCGCGCGTCCGGCGTCGCACGTCGAGATCACCCGACCACCAGCCGTCGGCCGACATATCGACGAACCGCCGCAGTTCGACCCGCTTCGAGTCGTCGGCCAGATGCTCGATGGTAAAATGCCCCTTTCGCCACAGGTATTCGAGGCCGCGTTCCAAGACGAACTCGTAGTTGCCGTTCGGCAGTTTCAGTAGAACCTTGCCCGGTATGGCGCAATGGTCGTGCCAAAAGGGGGCCTTCGGAACCTTTCGTATGTTTTTCCTGGGTCCGGTCAGATGCATTCGGCAAGGAATCGGCCGGCCCGTATCCTTATCGACGACGATCAACTCCAATTGACCGGCGGCCGGGAGCCGTTGCCCGGCCAAGGCGATCATCAGAAACGCTCCGACCGTGCATCGGAGCGGGATCGAGCGGCGTTTTCGGGGAGAGGGGGGCATGTTGTCGTGCGGTCAATTGTTGGCGGATTCGTTTAGCGGCCGCCGGCTGCTAAACTAATTGTATCATCTTTGGATACAAGACAATTTTAGCACGCGGCTACCACCCCTTCGCGGCGATGCGGGGCCGGCTTGATGAATACCCGCTTCAGACCATACAATAGTCTAAATGGTCCGGGCGGACGGATTTTATCCACGGGAAGGACAAGAACGGCGATATGGCAAAGGATTACTATAGTATTCTGGGGGTGCCGAGGAACGCTTCGCAAGCCGATATCCAAAAGGCTTATCGCGAGTTGGCGCGGAAGCACCACCCGGACATGAACCCGGACGACAAAACGGCCAAGAAAAGATTCCAGGAGATTCAGACCGCCTTCGACGTGCTCGACAACACCGAGAAGCGGGAAATGTACGACCGCTACGGCAGCTCCTTCGAGACTCAAGGCGCCGGCGACCCGCGCGGGGCATACGCCGGATCGTGGTCGCCCGGAGCTGGTGGAGGAGCGGGCGGATTCAATCCCGAGGACATTGATCTGAGCCAGTTCCTCGGCGAGCGGTTCGGCCAGGAGATGCCCGGTGGGGTGGGTGACATCTTCGGCCAGTTCCGCCGCGCCGCCGGAAAAGTTCGCAAACCGTCAGCCGCCCCTGGGCGCGGCGGCGATCTGCATCAGGAATTGGATATCCCATTCGCCACCGCGATCACCGGCGGCGAAATCCAGATCACCGTACAGCGTCCAAAAGGTAAAGCGGAAACTTTGGCGGTGAAAATCCCGCCGGGGATCGAGGAGGGTAAGAAAATCCGCGTCCGCGGACACGGCCAACCGGCGCCGCGAGGCGGAAAACCGGGTGACATCCTGCTGACGATCCGCATCCTGCCCCATCGCTGGTTCCACCGACGCGGAAATCAACTGCACGTCCGTGTGCCGGTCACGCTGGGCGAGGCAGCCGCAGGCGCGAAAATCGACCTGCCGACACCACAAGGCGTTGTCGCGCTAAGAGTTCCGCCCGACACGTCGAGCGGAACGAAACTTCGTGTCAAGGGATACGGAGTAAAACCCAAGAACGGCACGTCAGGCGACCTGTTGGCCGAAATACTAATCGTCCTGCCAAAGCAACTCAGCGATGCCGATCGGCAGGCAATTCAACAGATCGACGAACGCTATCCACGGAATCCACGCGACGACTTGCGGTGGTAATTGCTTACACATGCGTTCCCACGCAGAGCATGGGAACGAGGAAAATATGATCCACCGGCGATTCCTTTCCCAGTATCACGTCCGAAGCACCGCCGACTTTCAGCGGGCATATCGCCGCCGTTGCAGGGCGTCGGACCGATGGATTGTCGTGTTCGGCCACACAAACGGATTGCCGCATCCCCGGCTGGGTATCTCGGCCTCGCGCCGGCTGGGCGGCGCGGTGGTCCGCAACCGGTGGAAGCGGCTCCTGCGCGAGGCCTTTCGGCTGTCGCGTTCGCAACTCCCCTCGGGCATCGACCTGATCGTCATACCCCGCACCGCCGCACCGCCGCCGCTCGAAGCACTGTGCAAGTCGCTTGTTCGTCTAGCGGGAAAGGCGGCCGGAAAGCTCGCATAATGCGTCGAGACGCGGTCCTTGCAGCCACCCCGCACACCGAGCTAGAATAGAGCATGTGGCGTTTGTTTGAAGCACTGACGCGATGATCGTCGAAGTTTAGCCCCGGCGTCCACGCCGGGTTTGGTTGCGGCTGTAATGCCGAGTGGTACAGATGAACGAACACGAAACGATCGTCAATACGGTGCTGAAGCATTATCCCGACGTCCAGGCCGTCTATCTCTTCGGATCCTACGCCACGGATCGGCAATGGCCGAACAGCGATATCGACATTGCGTTGCTCTTTCCGCCCGAAGAGGCGACGAAAACACGCAACCTGAATCTTAGCCCGTGTCGCTTTGATTTGGAGACAACCTTGCGAGGGGAAATCGATTTGGTGAACCTCCGACAGGTCTCGACCGTGTTTCAGAAGGAAATCATCGGCGGCGGATGCCTCATTTATTGTGACGATCGGCTTGCGGTTGATGAATTTGAAATGCTGGTCATTTCGTATTACCAGAAGCTGAACGAGGAACGCCGGGAAATCTTGGCGTCCTTCATCGACACCGGAAGGGCCTACGCCGTATGAACGACGTTGTCATCAACAAGATTCAAAGCATTCAGCGGTGCGTCCAGCGCGCGCGAGCGGAATATGGAGCGGATCCCCAGCGATTTGAGTCCGATTTCACTCGCCAGGATGCGGCCCTACTGAACGTATTGCGGGCATGTGAGCAAGCCATCGATCTGGCCAACCACGTCATCAAGAGCCAAAAGCTGGGCATCCCTTCCTCCAGCGCCGAAAGTTTCGACCTGCTGCAAGCGAAGTCCATCATCGATTCGGCCCTCTCGGAGAAACTCAAGAAGATGATCGTTTTTCGCAATACTCTTGTCCATCAGTATCAACGGATGGATTTCGAGATCGTCAAATCGGTGATCCTTTCCGGCCTCGACGATCTAGTCGAATTTGGCGATCGGATTTTGGAATCTTTCAACGGACATGCGCATTAAATTTTCCGTATGCGGTGGTTGCTCAAAATACCTGCCTGGACGTTGATCGGCTTGAGTCGGCTGTATCAATGGACACTTAGCCCCATGCTGGGGCGGCGGTGCCGCTTCGAGCCGACGTGCAGTGTCTACTTTATCGAGTCGGTGCGGAAATACGGGGCCGTTCGGGGCGCGTGCCGAGGCATCTGGCGAATCTGCCGCTGCAACCCCTGGAGCCCCGGAGGCTTCGATCCTCCGTAGAGGGTGTGTCTGAAGATACCTCAATAACCGTATTTAGCCCCGGGTGAATACACCCGGGGCAAGCGGTTTTTCGCGTTCAATCCGGCCCGCCGTGTATTCACGACGGACTAAATGTATAAATTCAGTAGTTCCAAGTTTGGTGGCTGACGCCTCAGCAAGTCATCCTGAGCGTAGCGAAGTATCTCGGCAGCCAAGGAGATTCTTCGCTACGCTCAGAATGACGAACGCCAAATCTCACAAGAACTTGGAACTACTGAAATTCATAACACGTTCATGGAACGAAGAAACGCCACCCCAAAACCCAATCGGGAATAAAAGAAAAGCCCCTCTTGACTAACCAGAGACAACAGTAATAATTATCAATAGTATTATCAAGCCATGAAACACTTCGACAATCACCGCAATACCCGGCAGAGAAGCGTGATTCTGGAGGAACTCCAGAAGCTCAGCTCTCACCCCACTGCCGCTGGGTTGTACGAGATTGTCCGCCGCCGGCTGCCAAATATCAGTTTGGGGACCGTGTATCGCAACTTGGAATTGCTTACGCGGCTCGGGTTGATCCAGAAATTGGAGGTCGGCGACCGGCAGGCCCGTTTCGACGGCAACGCCGACAGCCACTTTCACGTGCAATGCGTCCGGTGCGGCAGAATAGACGATATTCACGCACCATCGCTTGACCTTTTGGGGGGTGAGAGCAATGATTTCAGTGGCTATCAAGTTCTAGGCTACACACTACAGCTTCATGGCGTCTGCCCGCACTGCGAAAAGACTTCAACCAACTCTCAAAAGGAGATCGACAGATGTTGAGTCCCAAGGTTCAAGAGGCTCTAAATCGACAGGTCAACGCCGAGTTGTACTCGTCATATCTGTACCTTTCGATGGTGGCCCATCTCGAGACGAAAAACTTGCGGGGTATGGCCCAATGGATGCGGGTCCAGTCGGGCGAAGAGACCACCCACGGCATGAAAATCTACGACTATATCCTCGAGCGCGGCGGCAGTGTGACACTCGCACAGATCGACGCTCCGAAGACCAGTTGGGCCTCCCCCGTGGAATTGTTTGAAGACGCCTACGCCCACGAGCAAAAGGTCACCGCGATGATCAACGGCTTGATGGATCTGGTGGTTGCCGAGAAGGACCACGCCAGCCACGAATTCCTTGAATGGTTTGTTACCGAGCAGGTCGAGGAAGAGTCCAACGCCCAGGCGATCGTCGAGCAACTCAAGCTGGTCGGCGACAGCGGCGTCGGCGTGTACATGATCGACCAGCAGCTCGGCCAGCGAATCCCTTCCGCGCCGCCGGCGGAGTAGGAGAGATTGGATATGTTGAAAACATCGGGTGGCATGGGTAAGCGCAGCTTACCCATGCCACCCGTTGCGAGAGTCTATAATAAGAGCTTCACGAAAGGAAGAACCAGTCATGTGTACGCTCGTTACCCAAGAGGCCCCGGACTTTGTCGCCCAGGCGGTGATGCCCGACGGCTCGTTCGCCGAGTTGAGGCTGTCGTCGTATCGCGGCAAGTACGTGATGTTGTTTTTCTACCCCTTGGATTTCACGTTCGTCTGTCCGTCGGAGATTGTCGCCTTCGACGCGGCGTTGGAGAGATTCGAGAAGAAGGATGCCCAGGTGTTGGGTTGCTCGGTCGATTCGCACTTCACGCACCTCGCCTGGAGGAACACGCCTCGCAAGCAGGGCGGCATCGGGCCGATCCGGTATCCGCTGGTGTCGGACCTGACCAAGCAAATCGCCCGCGATTTCGGCGTCTTGTTGGAGGACGGCGGCGTGGCGTTGCGCGGCTTGTTTCTGATCGACAAGCAGGGCATCGTCCGCCACGCGCTGATCAACGACCTGCCCATCGGCCGCAGCGTCAACGAAGCGTTGCGGGTACTCGACGCCCTGCGGTTCCACGAGGAGCACGGCGACGTTTGCCCGGCCAACTGGCACGAGGGCGAGGAGGCGATGAAGCCCACGGCCGAGGGCGTGGCGTCGTACCTTGCAAAACACTCGTAGGACGGATTTCCTAATCCGTTACTGCGCCCGTGATGTGCGATGCGTTTGCCGCTTGCCATCAAAAATGGTATAATTGCCGTATGAAACAATCTCTGACGTTGGAATACTGGATTGACGACGGCTGGTACGTGGGTCGCTTGAAGGGGGTTCCCGGCGTCTTCAGCCAAGGCGAATCGCTCGCCGAACTCGAGGAAAACATCTGCGACGCCTACCGGATGATGATTGAGGAAGAAGACCCTCCGCCCTCCTCGGACGCACACACCAAGGAGATTGAGGTCTTGGTGTGAAACGCCGCGACTTTGTCCGCAAACTGGAATCGGCCGATGCCTTCTCCACCGCCACGGAGGCCGACACGACCTCTATCTCAACCCACGCACGGGCCGGAAAGCTCCGGTGCCAAGACATTCCGAGCTTCGGGACAGCCTCTGCCGTCTGATCCGTCGTCAGCTTGGACTCAAATAGTATCCCTTGCCGATCCGCTCTTTCGACCGTATTATTCCTCATGGAGCAGGAACCGCTCGTCAGCCTTTTATTGCGTAAGGAGTCCATTGCGGCGCCATGATTGAAACCGCCGTCAAGATCGCTTGGGAAAGCTGGTCGCTGTTGGGGCAGATGGCGCCCTACTTGCTCTTAGGGTTCCTGGTGGCCGGAGCGCTGTCGGTCTGCATCTCGCCGAGCTTTGTCGAGCGGCATCTTGGCGGGCGGGGGTTCGGGGCCGTGTTGAAGGCGTCGCTGTTGGGTATCCCGCTGCCGCTCTGTTCGTGCGGAGTGATTCCGGTCTCGGCGTCGCTGCGCCGTCACGGGGCCAGCCGGGCCGCAACCACCTCCTTCCTGATCTCCACGCCGCAGACCGGAGTGGACAGCATCGCCGTCACCTACGCGCTGCTCGGGTCGGTGTTCGCGGTTTATCGGCCGCTGGCCGCACTGGTCGCCGGGCTGCTCGGCGGATTGCTGGTGATACTGTTCGCGCGGCGGAACCACGACCCGGACCAACCCGAGCCGGATCGGCCCAAGTGTACCGAAAGTTGCTGCTCGGGCCACGGATCGCAAAATGTGTTTGCTAGGGCACTGAAGCATGGCTTGGTTACGTTGCCACGCGACATCGGTTTGCCGCTGCTGGTGGGCGTGGCCGTGGCCGGGGCAATCGCCGCGCTGGCCCCGCCCAACGAGTGGCAACAATATCTGGGCAGCGGGATCGTGGGGATAGTGTTGGCGATGGCTGTCGGTGTGCCCGTCTACGTTTGCGCCACCGCTTCGGTACCGATCGCCGTGGGGCTGATCCACCTGGGCGCGTCGCCGGGTGCGGCGCTGGCGTTCCTGATCGCCGGCCCGGCCACCAACACCGCCACGATCGCCGCGATGTGGAAGTTTCTCGGCGGAAGGGCCATGTTCCTCTACCTGCTGACCATCGCCGTCAGCGCCGTAGCGGGCGGATTGACGCTCGACTGGCTGTTTGCCACACTGGACGTCGGCGTACCAATTGCGACCGACCACGCCCAGCACACCGCGATGGGCGTTTGGCTCTCGTCGGCCTGGGCGGTTATACTGTTGGCCGTCCTGGCGTATTCCTACCTCGTAAAATCGCACGATGACGAGTGGCACGGTCAATAAATACAATGTCGTCTACCGGCTGGGACCGCTCTTTTCCGATCCGCCGGAACCATGTAATATGAAGTGGGGCGAGAATTCGTGGTATATGATCTAAACATTAGGGTAATCCACCATGCCTGAAATCAGCCGTTTCTTCGGAATGGTGGTTACTATGAATTACAACGATCATGCGCCGCCGCATTTTCATGTTCGTTATGGAAGCCAGAAAGCATTGGTAGGCATAGATGCTTTGACCGTTCTCCGTGGTCGGCTTTCTCCTCGGATGTTGGGATTGGTCGTGGAATGGGCATCTTTGCATCGGGAAGAGTTGATGACAGACTGGGAACTTGCACGGCAACAAGCCGTGTTGAACAAAATCGATCCTTTGGAGTAATGCCATGTTGAAGGACGTTGTCGAAGTCCGACCTCTCGATGGTTATCGGCTGTTCTTGCGATTCGAGGACGGTGCCGAGGGCGAAGTGGACGTTGCGAAGATGGTCCGATTCGAGGGAGTTTTTGCTCCGCTCGCGGAACGCGATTTCTTTTTGCAAGTCCGCGTCAACCCGGAAATCGGTACGATTTGTTGGCCCAACGACGCCGATCTCGATCCCGACGTGCTCTACTCGTTCGTCACCGGTGAAAAAATCCCTCGGTTTGAATCACAAGCGGCGTCTATCTGAAAATCTCCATGAACACCACGCTCCGCGAAAACATCGATTGGGTCGGCGCGATCGACTGGAACGTCCGCGATTTCCACGGCTACGACACCGAGCGCGGCTCCAGTTACAACGCATATCTGGTCCGCGACGAGAAGACGGCGCTGATCGACGCGGTAAAGGCCCCCTTCGCGGCAGAGCTGTTGCGAAACGTGGCCGCGCTTTGCGACCTCTCGCAAGTGGATTATGTCGTCTGCAACCATGCCGAGCTGGACCACGCCGGCGCGTTGCCCGAGGTTCTCCGGGCGATGCCCCAAGCCACGCTCGTCTGCGACAAGAAATGCGTCGCCGCGCTGGGCGATCACTTCGACACCTCCGGCTGGAAGATTCAGACGATAGCCGACGACGACACTCTATCTCTCGGCCGGCGGACGCTGCGGTTCGTCGCCACGCCGATGGTCCATTGGCCCGAGTCTATGTTTACCTACGTGCCGGAGGAGAAGCTGCTGTTTTCGATGGACGCATTCGGCCAGCACCTAGCCACCTCGCAGCGGTTCGACGACCAGGCGGCCGGGGTGGCCGTTTTGGAACACGCCAAGGCCTATTACGCCAACATCCTCATGCCCTACGGCAAGCAGATGGGCGTGAGTCTGAAGAAGACGGCGGAGCTGGAAATCGAGATGCTGGCCCCCAGCCACGGGTTGATCTGGCGGGGCGGGGTTGCGGAAATCCTGGCGGCGTACGGCGACTGGCTCGTCTGCCGGCCGAAGGCGAAGGTGCTGGTGATCTACGACACGATGTGGGAAAGCACGGACCGGATGGCCAGGACGATTCTCGAAGGGGCCTCGCAGCCGGGGGTGGAGGCGATGCTGATCAATATCCGCCGCTCGAACCTCACGCGGATCGCCGGCGAAGTGATCGACGCGGCCGCGGTGGCGCTGGGCTCCTCGACGCTCAACCGGGGAATGATGCCGATGGCCGGCGCGGTGCTGACGTATCTGAAGGGGTTGCGTCCGGCCGGCAAGGCCGGTTTGGCGTTCGGCTCCTACGGCTGGGGCCGCGGCGGACCGGAGGCGATCGACGAGTGGCTGCACGCGATGAAATGGGACGTGTTGCGCGAGCCGCTAAAGGCCCGATACCGGCCAACGCCGGAGGTGCTCGAGGAGTGCCGCGCCGCGGGAAACCTGCTGGCCGAGAAGGCGTTGGCGACGGCAGCGATGTGTCGGGTAACTCACAGAAAATAACCTACGAGGTCAACTGCAACCCCGTTGACCTGGTGCAGTAGGTTCATCCGGAAGACAATCGTCGCATCCATCGCGAATATTGAATATCGAACAAGGAATGTTGAAGTGCGAAGTGCCGCCACTGCTCCGCGTGCCCTGCGTAATCCGGCGGTCGATCACCACGAAGCGGATCGCCCGTTCCGCCAGGTTGTTCGTCGGCTCGATGCCGGGCGTGGTGCGGAAGGTCAATTCACACGGATTGTTTCCAGGAGTGACAAGGCGATGCACAACACCAGGTGTCTGTTGATCGGGATCTTTCTTTTCCTTGGCGGCGGGCCGGTTATGGCGGACTCCGGCCCGATGGTCCTCTGGTACGACCGGCCGGCCGAAGAGTGGATCGAGGC
>CBDAFL010000308.1:0-75518 GCA_965195225.1 uncultured Thermoguttaceae bacterium | reverse complement strand
GCAGAATATGTGCAACTTATTATGATGCGGCTTCTTAGTCCTGTTTCGACCCAACGCCCGAGATAAGTTCGTCCGGAACCGCCGCGCTCAGGTCGGGCAGGCGGAAGTAGACGACCTTGCCGTGTGGGTCGGGGAACTCGGTCAAACTCAGCGACAGATTGCCGGAAAAATCCGTGGCATATCCTTTGTTGCTGGCCCTGACGGAGCAAGCAACGCCGCCCGGACGAATATGGTCGTCGCCGGGCTGGAGCTTCAACGAATCGGGGTCAATCACGATTATCCCGAGGTCGGCCGCGTCTTGGTCGCGGAGCGATTCGTTGCCTTCGGGGTTGAAGCAAAAGACCACGGGACCGCGCATCACGGCGGCGCGGCCCGATTGGCGCTTCCGCCCGAGCACCAACCGCCAGGGCATCGGCATCTCCAGCGTGATCCGGTCGCCCGCGTTCCACTCTCGCTCAATCGCAAGGAATTCCCCGGCGACGACGGGCGACGTCCATCGCTTTCCGTTGACGGCCACCGTGGCCCCGTGGCACCAACGCGGAATGCGCAATTGCACGGGGAATCTGGCCGGCTTGGACGGATCGAGATGGATTACGACGTGGCCGGACGCGGGGTAATCGGTCTCTTGCCGGACCTTCAGCGACACGTCGCCGTCCAGTTCCACGGTTGCCTCGGACGCCGTGTAGAGATTGACGGCCAATCCGGCCCCCGAACGGTAATAAACCATCTTTGGCAACTCCGCAATAATCCGGCGGTAGTTGCAAGGGCAACAATAAGTGTCTTTGGGGAAATAGACGCGGTCGCCTTCCAGGGGCGTGTAGTAGCGGATCCGCCGGCCGTCGGGCGACTGGGCGGCAAACAAGGCGTTGAGGATCGCCCGCTCCATGAGGTCGCCGTAGCGCGGATCGCCGTCGAGCCGCAAGAGGTTGTCGAATACGCGGAGTTGGTACGCTGTCGCGCAGGTCTCGCCCAATGCTCCCCGCCCATCCTGGTCGGCGGTCCATATTTCCCACACACCGGCGCCGCCGGAAATGGTCATTCCGTCCTCGGCGGTCATAAATCGCATTGCTCGCCGGGTCGGCCGCAAGAGTCTCTCGTCCGGCCGGAGGCGGCACAGTTCGAGCTGCGCCAGGCATCGGGCAAGATAGGCGTACACGTGTCCTTCGATCAACCTGCGGCGGCCGATCACAATACCCAGATCCCACTCAGGCAAGGCCCGCTGTTGGACGCAAAAGTCGAGGTATCGCCGGTCGCCGGTCTCGCGATGAAGGGCCAGCATCGCGCCTTCCAGGCCAGTCAGGAGAACGTGGGTGGCAATGCCGGTTTGCCGGTCCCAATCGTCGGGCATCGTCGCCCAACGCTGGAGGATGTAGTCCGCCAGCCGGCGGGCAGACTCCAATGAACGTTTCTCGCCGAAGTAGTGGTAATCGGCGGTCAGGCCGAGGACGATGTAGCCCATCTCGTGAACGTCCCACATGCTCCACATCCGCACCGGAGCGGCCATCCTGCCGATGTAGCCGTCCGGCTCCTGGGTCTCGATCGTTGCTTCCACCAAACGATTTTTCAGGGCAAGCACTTTTTCGTCTTTACCGTAGGCGGCGAAGCGGACGGCCGAGTCGATCAGTTTGCCCAAGCCGATGTAACCGTTGCGGGCGTTCTTAGCGCGGAACGGAGCGATGAAATCCTTCTCTGTATCAAGCTTGAGCAGGTTGTTGTAGATCGTCGCGTCGATGCGCCGGCCGATCTCGCCGCCGACCTTTACCTTGCCGAGTTCGATGGGCGTCAGCGCGTCGGCGCCCATCGCCGGCCGAGGTTGAGCGCCCGCCATGCACAAGGAAATCTGGGTAATTGCAAGAACTGTCAGCGTACGGAAAATGCCGTTCATTATTGAAACGCCTTCTTTGATGGAAGCTGGCAGACACGCATCGCAGTCTCTTCCATTTAGCCCGCCGTGAATACACGGCGGGCAGCGGTGGTTGGACGTGCCGGACCGTGCCCCGGGTGTATTCACCCGGGGCTAAATAGCTTTTTTCCGCGGGTCAATTCCCGGACACGCTCCAAGAAATCTTAGCCGATGGAACCGATTGCGACAAGCCCCGTGAAGAACGGATGTGGACCGATTGTCACTTCCCGTTCTTACCCGACCAGAGTTTCAGCAGGCCGCCGATGCTCTTCTTGCCGTCGGATTCTTCGCCGTCGACTTCCGCACCGCCGTCGAGGGCCTTGGCCAGGGCCATTAGCGACTGCGTGATGGCTGTCTTCGGCGCGCTGTCGATAAGCGGTACGCCGTTGTTGCGGGCTTCGATCATCGTGCGGTAGTCGTTGGGAAGCTGCCAGAAGATTTCCTTGCCGATCGTTTCCTCGGCCTTTTTCAACGTGATCTGACCGCCGTCCAGGCCGACGCGGTTGACCACGATCTTCACCTTGCCGGCCAGATCATCCATGTTGCCGAACGACATCATCAAACGCACCACGTTCCGCAGGCAAGGCAAATCGAGTTGCGTGGTCAGGAGTATCTGGTCGGCCATCTCCAGGGCGATCAGGTCGATGGCCGTATAGCCCTTCGAGAGGTCGAGCACGAGGTGCGTGAACGTGGCCTTCAGCAGGCCAATAACACGTTGCAGGTCGTCGGGCGTGATTAGCGCCATGTCCTCCAACTGCACCGGACGCGGCAGCAGGTACAGGCCCGAGGAGTGTTTGGTCAACGAACGTTTCAACAGCGTGAAGTCCAGCCGCGTGACGTTCTGCGCCACGTCGACCAGCGTGTAGTCGGGGATCGTGTCGAGGAACACGTCGGCGTCGCCGAGGCAGAGATCGAGATCGATCAGGGCGACGGAGTTTTGCGGGTTCCTGGCGAGGATGCAGCCCAGGTTGACCGCCAGGCTGGTGGTTCCCACGCCGCCTATGGAGCCGGCCACGGCAATCACCTGATTGCCTCGCAAGCGGTTGTCGCCACGTCCCAAGCGGCGCTCGCCGATGCGTCCCAGGGCGGCCAACAGGTCTTCGATCCGCACCGGCTGAGTGATAAACTCCTTGGCCCCTGCCCGCAACGCTTGCAATATCAAGCCGCCGTCGTTCGACGAACTTACGACCAGGACGGCGCAGTCGGGCGAAGCGGCGCCCAGACGGCCGACCAACTCGAGCGCCTTTTGCGGATCGTTGTCGATGGCCACCAGCCCGATGTCCGGATTGGTTTGGGCCACCACGTCGGCAAAGAATTCGTACCGCGAACACTCCGCTTCCAACCAGATCACGTCCATCCCAAGCAACATGCTTTTCAGCGACTCGCGCTGGGAGTCGTTCGGATCGACAATGGCTAATCGGAGGACGTTGCTCATGGTGGGGGATCTTATCTGTTACGGCGTTGTATTGGGTGGCACGGGCATCTTGCCCGTGCTCGACGTATTGGGTGGCACGTCCCTGAGCGCAGCGAAGGGCGTGGTACACAACCAAGCCACGCCCTTCGCTGCGCTCAGGGACGTGCCACCCTCGCCGTCGCTGTACCCCACGCGCCCTCTTTACTCTACTACGTCATAGCCGACCGGGCCGATCAATCCCGGCGGGCCGCTAAGCGATTCAGCCGGAACGGCTTCTTGCGAGGAGTTCGGCTTGGGCGGAGCATGGCGATTGTATGGCCTGCCGGGGTGGCCCGAAGCGTCGGCCGGCGCCGGGGTGGGAATCTGTTCGACGGGACCGAGAATCATGCCTTCCGGGGGCAGGCCGCCGCGGCTTCCGCCCATCTGGCTACAATTGGGGACTTCCAGATGCCCCTTCATGAACAGTTCCCAATCGCTCGGGCTGGTGGTCCGAGTGCCGGGACCGCACCGCGGCACTTCGTCGGCGTCCATCGCCTCGACCAACTCCGGTGTGACCATAATCAGCAGTTCGACCTCGTTCCGGGTTTCATTGACACTGCGGAACGCCGCGCCGAAATAGGGAACTTCGCTGATCCAGGGGAGTCCCGCGTTTTGGGACTCGATGCGCGTCTGCACCAATCCGGCGATGGCCAGCGTCTGTCCCGCCATCATCTCGACGGTCGTTTGAACGTCGCGTATCTTGATCGCCGGCACTTGGGTTCCCGAGATGCTGAAGCTGCGGGTTTCGTCGAGTTCGCTGACCTCGGGATGCACGTCCATGCGGATTCTCCCGTTGCCCAACACGATGGGCACGAACTTGATCCGCGTGCCGTACTTCTTCCACGAGATGGAGATCGTACCCAGACTTTGCGGCTCGGGTATGGGAATCTCACCGCCCGAGTTGAACGAGGCGACTTGACCGTTGATCGACACCAGCGTCGGCTCGGCCATGATCTTCATCAGGTTGTCCTGCCGCAATGCTTCCAAGACGCCGAAGAATCCGCTGGTGCCGTTGACCACGTTGAAGGCAAAGGTGCTGGCGCTGGCGGAGCGGACGGCGGCTTTGCCCGGCACGCCGCCCAGGCCGCCGATCGCCGTGATGTCGGTCGGGTTGTTGTCGATAATCAGACCGCTCGGCCCCGAGGTGACGACGTTGCTGCCGATGATTTGCGCCCAGTCCAATCCGAATTGGCGCAGCTTGGTCCGCGAGACCTCCATCACCTTGACGTGCAACAGCACTTGCTGGCAGCCGCCGATAGTCATGTTGTTTATCACCGTAGGATAATACTGCTCGGCGATCTGGATGATCCGCTCGACGTGTTCCGGCTTGTCGACGAAGCCGGAGACCATCACGGAACTGGCCACCGGCGTCACTTTCAACGCCGCGTTGGGGAACGTGGTTTGCAGAATCAACTGGAGTTCCCGGACGTCGCCGAGGACGAGCACGTCGATCGAGAATATCTTTTTGTCTTCACCCCAGAGGTTCAACTGGGTGACGCCCCTCTCACTTGCCGAGATTTGAATCTGAGTAGGCGAAAGGACGGTCAGATCGAGAACTTTCGGGTTGTTGACCTGGGCCTGGGAAATTTTCTGGTCCATCTCGAGGATGCGGCTGGTGTCGATCGTCATCTCCAGCCGCTCGGAGGCGTTGCGGACCTTATAGACGATCGACGGCTTGGCAAGCGGAGCGATCGGCTCCTCGGCCGTGACCGAAAGAGGCATCAGGCAGAAGATCGCCAGCGGCACGAGCAGCCGCGAAAGATACTGCGTACACATCCTTGTGTTTCCTTGCTATTAAAAATCCCCGTTTCGACGCTCCGCACCCTACAATTTTGGTCCTTGCAGTTTGGAGGGTGGCACTGGCATCTTGCCAGTGTCGGGCGGCTGCTGGTCCGGCTTTTTGGTGGCCCAGGGCAGTTTCGCCGCCGGCTGCCGCGGAGCGGGGTTGCCCGACGTCCCAGTCACTTTCCACTGTTCCGCGTTCGAGCCAGGCTGGCTCCGTCCTTCCTCGAAACGGACCTCGTCAACCTCGCCCGGCTTGAGCACCCGCATGGTCCAGATCGACTGAGCGTCGGTCGGCGGCGCGGCGCCGGCGGCCAACTTGTCCTTCATCGAATCGAGGAAATCCAAGAAACCCTTTTTCTGTTTGTCCGGGTCTTCCATCAGACTTTCATCATCGCGTTGCGACTTTCCCGCTTTGCCAAACAACTCGCTCGGCGTGGCCTGGACATTGGGAACTTGCTCGTCGTCCTCGGGGCTACGCATCACGAGCTGGACCTTTCCGAGTTGGCTCGCCAGCGTAACCTTGGCCGCCTGCGCCGGCGTGACCAACAAGGATATAGTTTTCGCGGCGATCGATTTACCGGTCTCCGAGTCGCCGTCCAATCCCAACACGTCGTTGACGGCAAAGACCTTGATGTCTTGAAGTATGGATTTGGTCACCGTTTCCTGAATGCCGCGGCTGCGGTTCTTGAAGAGGTGGACCATCACGTCGACGCGGTCCCCCGGCAGTATCATGCTGCTGCCACCGCTGACCAGATCGACCTTTACCGTGACGACGCGGTATCCCTTGGGAATCAGCGCGGTGGCCCCTTGTTCGCTGGCCCCTTTGCCCAGCAGCTTCTTGTCCAGGATCGGTTCACCGGCGTAGAGTTTTGTTCGCGTACGACGGCCATCGATGTCTTCGAGCAGCGAAATGGCCCCGGCGGGAACCTTATCCTTCGGCCATTGCTCGATCTTCAGATTTTGGGAGGTCAGCATCTCGCCCAGGCCGACGTCGGTCATGGCGACAAAGACCGGCTGCGTCTGGCCCGGCGGCCCGGCCGGCTCTTTGTCTCGCTTGGCTATCACTTGGATATAGCCAATCGAAGCCACCAAACCGCAGCCTAAGGCCAACATCAGTAGGGCGATGGATTTTGGGCGCATGATCTTATTAGTTTTTGTTGCGGAAGGGTGGGTGCCATGGGTAAGCGAAGCTTACCCGTGTGGGGTTTCCGTGTTTCCCGGCTCACGGGTAAGCTTCGCTTACCCATGGCACCCGTCTCAAAAAGCTTTCCGCGACAGATACCTATTATTCCGTTTCCAGACGCATTACGGCGCTGGCGCTGAGCAACATGCCTTCTTCTTTAAAAAACCAGATCGGCACCCAACTTACGCTGCTATACGGAACCTGGACCGTCACGGTAACTTTTCTATTTCCGTCCTCATCAGTCTCGATGACTGCGATGGCACTGCCTCCTGAAATCCCCGCGTTCCCCAAATACTCCGAGGCTTTAGCCTCCCCCTCAGCCGCCGCCCCAGTCTCGCTCCTCGACTCCTCGTACAGTACCGCTTCCCTTGCCCCTTCCCGGGAGGCATTGGTGATGATCTGTTGGACCATTATCGCGCGTCCAGCTTCGATCATCCCTATGATCATCGCGAAGAACAAAGGCGCAACCAGCGCAAACTCGACGGCAGCGGCCCCTTGTCGATTTATTCGACACCATCGGCAAGGCCTCTCTAGGTTATATCCAAGATGGGTGCCGCTTGTGGGTCCGCAGTGGGCTAAATCGCCGCTTGCGGCTTCGCAATGGTCGCGACCAGCGGTTGCGGCTTTATAGCTGCGCGTGACGGGCATTTTGGGTAATATCGGCAATTTCACAGCAACATCCCCGCCCAGTAAAAATAGGCAATCGAGCCAATTGCAATCGGAATGCCGTAAGGCAACAACAACATCGCACTCTTCCGCTCCGCGGCAATCGCCGATAGGGCGTTTGGATCGCGGATTTCCATTATTTCGCTGGTGATGTTCCAAAATTGTTTGAAGTGATGATGCCAATCGCGTTGCCAGAGAACCATCCCGATGGCAATAGCGCCGCCGACGATGGCCGAGACACAAAACGCATAGAGTGTATTCGCGCTGCCCACCCAGGCTCCAATGCCGGCCAGCAGCTTAACGTCGCCGGCGCCCATTCCGCCGATGGCGTAGGCGGGCAACAACAGCGCCAGACCCACGACCGTTCCCAACAGACTCCAGCCGAGTCCCTCCCAGCCGAAAAAGGCGGCGCTATAAACCCAGCCGCCGATCACCAGGGGGAAAGTGATCCAGTTGGGTACCTTCAGTTTCCAGCCGTCGATCACCGCGGCCAGAACCAGAACCGCGCTAAGCAACCAGAACGGCCAGTTGTGGGCAAGGGATTCGTGTAGCTGGTGGAACTGTGGCATGACGGCTTTTCTCCATCGGACGGTGGTATTGTATTGGCAGTTGCAAATTGCAATCACATCAAGCGCGAGCACCCATCAAAACGCCGAGGGCTATGCCGAACAGCGTGATGAAATGGACCACCAACTGCACCGCGCTTTGCATCATTTCCGTGGGAATGACAGGATACATGGCGGACCTCGCACCGGTCGGGGATTGGTCATTGAACATTTGCCGGGGCGGCAGTTAAACTGCCACCCCGACGAGAGGCGTCCCCTACTCAATGTATAGGTCAAAAAACGACCCCTCGGGGCCAGATCCTTTGGCGCCGAGGGGTTTTTCCGGTTTAGCGGATTTTAGGGAAAAGGGTATCGCCCTTTTCCCGGATGTCTCACGTCCGGCGGCATCGTTACAGCGACGCGGCGATGTTGCTGAACGTGGTGCTGGTCGCGGTGCCAACCGAGCTGATCGCCGTCAAGCAAACGATGACGATCAAGGCCAGCATGACCGCATACTCCACTGCGGTCGGTCCATCCTCGGAAACGAGGAAACGTTGCATCTTCTTAGCAAGCGACTTCATCGGTATTCCTCCATTCCAATTCGATTCCGCGTTTGACATCGAACCGGAATAACAAACTTCCTCGGGATCCTTGGAACAACACATCGGCTCCATTATGAAAACCGACGCCGGCCTGCGGACTGTCCTCGGGATCCCATGTTAGTAAAAAACGGACCTCTCCATCATCTACTTACCGAAGCGATATTTCATCACCCTTTCGGCAGCCAGGCTTCCGACGGATTTTACTCCTCCGGCCCTTTGCTTTGCGCACACGGCCTTGCGGCCGGTTTGCCTTTGTCGAGGATGAGAGGCTACAGGCCTCTTACCACGCGAACGGTCCGCCGGTCAGACAAGCTCATCAAACGTGCATCCGGCAGAAAACCTTTCGCGCCGGGGCCGCCACTCGGCCGCCCCTCTACAATCAAACTTATGTCTGATTCCCGAATTGTCAAATCGGCCGGATTGGCAAATTGCCAACGATTACGAGGAACCGTTTCGATTGTCGCAATTATAAGGGGGGGTAGCCGCTCCGCCGTGTATTCACGGGTGCCAAATGAACGATTCCCAAACACGTTCCAAGACAAGTTCAATTCCGCTATATATTACCCGACGAGTTCGACGTTTTCGTAGTAGGCTTCTAATAGAGAGAAATGGGGTTTCCACTAGAGACGGTCAGGTGAGATCATGCGTACCACTTGCCCTTACTGCCAAGCCTTGGTCGTTCAGGCCAAGAATCGAGACGGGCCGAATTTCTGCCCCTGGTGCTGCCGTCTGTTTGAATTGCCGGAGGAGCAAAAAGTACCTTCCTGGGTATTCGGCGTGTTGATGTTCCTGATGGTCAATTTGCAGTTCATCCACAGCCACTAGCAAGCAGTCCCAAAAAATCGTTTTTATCCTACGATTCCACCCGCCACGGCGGGTGGTTTTTTTTGCGCCCGATCGGGATTACAGTACCCCCGGCTATTGCATCAATAATGTTCTGAATTTCGGCACTCCGCGAGACCGCCACGCGTACCCGTAACCTATCCTATTACTGGGTATGTTTAGACGTCTCCGAGGGGCATCGGTTCGCGCATGTCGAAGAACGCATTAAAGAAGACCATCTCGCCGGAGGACCGTTCCGGCCGAAACCTTACCGCTTGGACGTTGCTGGCCGGTCTGTTGCTGTTCGCGGCGCTGGCGGGGCCATTTTTCGCCGGCCGCGTCTACACGGCCGACGACCTGGGCGCGTTTCATCTACCCGTCCGCGCCTTCTACGCGGAACAGATCGCCCGCGGCGAGGCACACGACTGGATGCCCGACCTTTACTCCGGATTCTATCTGACCGGCGAAGGACAGGCGGGCGTCTACCATCCGCTGCACCAACTTTTGTATCGGCTCCTTCCGCTCCGCGCCGCGTTGGGATGGGAGTACTTGCTCTCCTATCCGCTGATGATGCTCGGCACGTGGCTGTTGCTGCGGCGGCGGATCGGCCGCGGCGGCGCCGCCGCTTTGGGCGCGCTGTTGTTCACCTTCTCCAGCTTCAATCTGCTCCACTTCGTGCATCCGAACGCGGTGGCGGTAATCGCTCATATCCCCTGGTTGTTGTGGGCCATCGACATGGTGTTGCTCGACACGCAGCGTCGTAAGATTGCCTTGGCCACCGCGCTGATCGCACTGTTGACCGGATCGCAATTGCTGTTGGGCTATCCCCAGTTCGTCTGGCTCTCTTTGCTCACCGAAATTGCCTACGCCGTATTCCTCTTAACCGCATACAGGTACGCCGCGCGGACCGGATGCGACGCGCATTTTACCTGCAACGACTGCATCGGCTGCACGACTCAAACCTGGCCGCGGTTGGTCATCGCCAAGGGGATCGGCCTGTTGCTGGGCGGAGTCCAGTTGCTGCCCACCTTGGACGCCTGGCTGCACAGCTCGCGGTTTTCGGCCGGCGAATATTTCGCCTCGTGGGGATCGTTGCACCCGACGAACCTGCTGCAACTGGTAGCCCCGTATTTGTTCGCCAACCGCGTGGTCGGCGACAACACGCACGAGTATGGCCTATACATCGGCGCGGCGCCGTTGGTGTTGGTGGTCTGGCTGATTGCCCGCCGCAGGGAACTGGGGTCGCTCTCGCGGCTGGCGTGGGCCGCGTTCGGCTTTGCCGTCGCGGCGTTGCTGTTGGCGTTCGGACGTTTCGGGCCGCTATACTACGCATTGACCTGGCTGCCGCTGGTCGGAATATTTCGCTTCCCATGCCGCTACCTGGTGCTTTTTCAGTTGGCCTCGGCCGTTCTGGCGGCGATCGGATTCGTTCTTTTGACCCACGAGTGCAAGCTCTCCCGAAAAAACCGCGCCGACAACACGCCGAATCGAAAGGGCGAGCCACCCGCACTGATCCAAAGTCCTCACCCCTGGCGGGACATGTGGAAAGACTTCGAGCCGTTGTGGTGCATCGTCGGATTTTCGGCCACCTTGGCCGCGGTCGGTCTGTGGTTTCGACATCAGCCGGAGATCGGCACCATACCCGCGATTCTGGCAGGACCGGTTTTGCTTGCCGTGGCGGCCAGATTAGTCGCCTTGGCCGCAAGGGGCCACTCCACGGCACTGGTCGGATTGATCTTGTTTGCCGCCGTCGATCTGGGCTGCTACGGCATGAGCTACTCGGTATATTCCCGCAACGACGTGCTCGAACAGTACGTCGCATCGGCGCGTACCCCGCCCGGCGAGCCGGACGGCCGCGTCGTCGGAGACCTATTGCGGTTCGACGAACCGGGGCTTCACACGGGCGACCTGATGACGCTCCGCGGCTGGCCCCGGGCCGACGGATACGCCGGACTGGCGCCGCGCAGGCGGCTCGATTATCGACTCTTGCCCGCGTTGCAAGTGGCCGGAGTCCGCTGGGTCCAAAAGAATCGGTCCACTTCCGCCATCGTCGGGCTGAAACCACACGATGATAGCTGGCTGGAAGTGCCCGGCCCGCTGCCTCGCGTGCGGTTGCTCTCTCAAACGCGGACCAGCAGCGATCCGGGCGCCGACATCTCGACAATCCGCCCCGACACCACGGCGCTGGTCGAAGTGCCGCTCGGTCTGCCGGCGTCGGAGCCGGGTAAGGCCGTCTTGACGGCGGAGCGCCCGGGGTGGCTCGATATCGAGGTGGAGTGTCCCGCCCCGCAGTTGCTGGTGGTGGCCGAGAGCCATCACTCCGGCTGGCGGGCCACGATCGACGGCCGGCCGTGCGAGGTTTACCGCGTGAACGGCGATTTCATCGGCTGCCTGACGACCACCGGAAAACACCGGATCGTTCTCGAATTCCGCCCGAAAAGTTTGCAACGAGGATGGATGGTTTCGTGCCTTGGATTGTGTTTGATATCACTTTGTTTTCTCGACTTCATGGTCCGGCCGGAGTCGAGACTGCCGGAGGATTGTCTCCAATGAACAACCAAACCGAATCGATTCGCCCTCCCTGCGAGGAGACGCTGTTGAGCGTCGTGCTTCCGGTTTACAACGAGGCCCGGGCGATTCCGATCCTCACGGCTCGGATCGCCGAAGTGCTCAATCCGTGCCCCATGCAGTATGAAATCGTTTTCGTCAACGACGGTTCCGGCGACGAAAGCCCGCGGATACTCGATCAACTGGCCGCATCGAGCGACAAGATTCGGGTGGTCCACCTGTCGCGGAACTTCGGACACCAGGCGGCCGTGCAGGCGGGGTTGGCCCACGCACAAGGCAACGTCGTGGTGCTGATGGACTCCGATATGCAAGACGACCCGGCGGCCATCCCGCGATTCATGGCTGCGTGGCACGAAGGATACGACGTGGTCTACGCCGTTCGGGCACAACGCAAGGAGGGACTGCTGAAACGCTTCCTCTTCGCCGCCTTCCACCGGCTGATGGCGGCCGTGGCAAGCGTCTCGATCCCGGCGGAGGCCGGCATCTTCGGGTTGATCGACCGGCGGGTGGTGCAACGCATCTTGGCAATGGGCGAAAGCGACCGGTATTTCCCAGGCTTGCGATCGTGGGTCGGATTCCGCCAAAAAGGAATCGTCGTCGAACGAGGCCAGCGCTACGACAATCATCCCCGGGTGTCGCTGCGGGGCCTGTTCCGCCTGGCGAAAACCGCGATTTTCTCCTTCTCCTCGTTCCCGCTGACTATCTTTCACTGCATCGGAACGACGGCCGCAATTGTATTTCTGACCCTCGGCGGATGGGTTTTGTTCTGCAAATTGTTCACCGATCTGGCCATTCCAGGCTGGACGTCGTACATGCTCATGGGCAGCTTCTTCGGCGCCTTGAATGCCCTGGGTATAAGCATCCTCGGAGAATACGTCATCCGTATCTACGATCAGGTCCGAGGCAGACCGCAGTACGTCGTCGATCGCACGGTGAACCTCGCCACTTCGAGTGCCACTGCTGGCTTGTCCAGCAGTGCAAAGGACGAACATTCCGGCGACGCTCCTTACGTCGAACTATTGGAGCAAGCGGAACAGTTGCTCCAAGAGGGAACGATTTCCGAGGAAGACCGCAACACCGGAATCGTGGCCGTGGAGATGGACGAGCCGGAATTGTCCACGCTGCATTCGCTATGATGCTCGGAATGACAATGCCGACGTTCGGGTCGCCGCCCGCCACAAATCGCAAATCGACGCCGGCAACCGAACCACGCCGAAACAGAGAAGCGGGGCAATCAACGCGCCCCAATACTGATTGAAGCTCTGCCCGACGGCGGCGAACGCCGCGAGATATAGACACACGCTCAGTCCGACCCGCGTACCCAGCGGGCTGCTCCAGCCGGCCAATCCGACCATCGCCGCCACTAGATATAATGCCGTAACCCATTGCGGCAGGAGCAGCAGGTAGGCGTTCATCTGCGCGGTGGAGATAACGAACCCCGCCCCGCCCAGTTGCAGCCAGCCATTAGGATGTGCCCTGGCGTCGGCCGAAATCAATTCGCTTACTTGCCACCAATGCAGGCCGAACAGCACGAACCACGCCGCCAGCCCGATCAGCCAGGCGGTCAGCTCCCCACGCCGTCCGTTCCGCCAGGCAATCGCGGCGCATAAGATGCAATACGGCAAGGCCAGTTCGCGGCAAAAGACGGCCGCCAAGCCGAGCGCCACCGCCAACCACGGGCGGTGTACGCCATAAGCGCAAACCGACAGTGCGATCAGCACACCTGCCCAAAGCACCGGCAGGAAGAATATGTCGCCCAAGAACGTCGGCAACAGCGGACCGCTAAGCAGCAACATGCAGGCCACCGGAAGCCCAAGCCGCCGTAAACCGGTCCTCTTTTTCGCGTCTTCTTCGCGGGCGAGCGACTCGAAGGCCAAGAGCATCATGACAATCGCCATAGTACCCAACAGCGCCTTGCCCCAGACAACCGTCGGCATTTTGCCCAGAAACCACATCGGCAGTGGCGTCCGCCAGTTGAACACGCTTTGGGTCGGATAGCCGCGTTCGGCCAGTTCCGCGGCGGCGGCCTGATAGTAACCCTCGCCACGGTGGATGCGTTCCGCCTCGGCACGATACAGAGCTATGTCGCCCGCCTCGTTCCGTGTGAGGTCCAGATTGCTGCTTCCCAGCGGCGAGAGCGTCACAGCCGCGCCAAGCAGTGCGACAAGCGCAATCGTGCCCAGCACGATCCGCGCCTGAGGCGGCGTCAGTCGAGCGTAGCCGGTCGTGTGTGTTGTCGAGTCGATCAACGCAATTCTCCTCGGGAAATATAGCTTGCGGCGGGTGGCCGCGGGGGGAGAGGGAGTAGAGAGGAGGGAAGAGATGAGGAGGGAGGAGAGATTTGATCGTTCCGTCACGTTTGCCCTTGCCGTTTGAGCCTTTCCTCATTACGTCCGTTGCACCATTTCTCGGGTGTATTCATCATTAGACGGAGTTGCGCGCCGATATGATCGTATTCCGCATCCAATGACTCGAAATCGGCCTGACTGATGTATCGGCAATCAATTGCCGTATCGAGCCATGCACGGACTTCAGCCGCTTCCGCGTCGGCGTCAGACAGCTTGCTGACAAACGAGGCTGGATAGAGCCGTTTTCTCCATGCTTCGGCGGTATTCGCTCCAACGGATCGCGATGCCCGTCGTATCTGGCTAGTCAAAGAGAACTTCTCTTCGGCGGGAAACCCGCGAGAGACAACAAATATCCTCTTTGCGGCAGCGCGGGCAGTTTGATATACCCGAAGCTCACGAAAACCGCGAATCGTTGCCAAATCACTCTCCTTTCTCTCTTCTCTCTTCTCTTTTCTCTCTTCTCTTTTCTCTCTCCCCTCTCAGAGATCGACCACCGAGCCGAACAGCGTGAACGCGTCCGCCTTATCGATCCGCACCGGCATGATTCGGCCGGTCAGTTCTCGCGGGCCGTCGAAGACCACGATCCGGTCGCAAACCGTCCGGCCCACCAGTTGAATCGTCCCCTCTCCCGCCGGGAGAGGGTCAGGGTGAGGGCTGCCGGCTGTTGCACATTTCGTAGTCGCCGCCGACCGCTTGCGTGTGGCTTTGCTAGGCCCCTCGACCAGAATCTCGACCACGCGGCCAAAATACGGCTGGTTGCCCTCCAGGCTGATGGCATTCTGGATCGCCAGCAATTCGTTGTTCCGCCGCCGCTTGACCGTCTCGGGCACGTCGTCGGCATACAGTTCGGCCGCCTTGGTCTCCGGTCGCGGACTGTACTTGAAAATGAAGCTGTTCTTAAATCGGGCGTCGCGGACCAGTTCGACCGTCTGCCGAAAATCCTCCTCCGTCTCGCCGCAGAAGCCGACGATGAAGTCGCTCGTGACGGCCGCGTTGGGGACCGTCTCGCGGATGCGATCGAGCATTTCCCGGTAGGTCGCGGCGCCGTAACCCCGTTTCATCCGCCGCAAAACCGCGTCGGATCCGCTTTGGGCGGGCACGTGCAGGTAGGGCGAGACCTTAGGCAGGTCGCGCACCGCCTCCAACAGACTCTTGGTAATGTGCCGGGGATGGTTGGTGACGAACTTTATTCGGCGGAGCACCTCGATCCGGTCGAGCATCGCAAGCAGATCGGCCAAAACGATGGTCCGCGGCCCGGTGCGATCCTTGTAGCTGTTGACCGTCTGACCCAGCAGTGTCACTTCGAGGCAGCCGGCGTCGGCCAGCCGTCGAACTTCATCGACAACGTCCGTGGCCGGGCGGCTCTGCTCCGGCCCACGCACCCGAGGTACGATGCAATAGGAGCAAAACTTGTCGCAGCCGGACATGATCCGCACCATCGCCTGATGCGGGGCGGGCTGCTTCTCGGCAAATCTAAGCGGTGTAAAGGGAACGAAGCTCCGCCGGATTGCTTCCCGGTTGTCGGCCGCTCGGTCCAAGCTCACGTCCAGGCAAGGCCCACCGCCGTCCGCGACCCGCTGCAACAGTTCCGGCAGGCGGTGCAAGCGGCCTGGCCCGACCACCAGATCGACGTGCGGCGCGCGGCGGAAGATAAGCTGCTGGTCCTTTTGGGCCATGCAGCCGAGCACGCCGATTATTTTTCGGGGATTGTACTGCTTGGCGTTTTTCAATCGCCCCAGCGCACTGTAGATTTTATCTTCGGCGTGCGCGCGGACGCTGCACGTATTAAACAGCACGATGTCCGCGCGTCGGACGCTGTCGGTCGGCACGTATCCGGCCCGACGCAACTCGGCGGCGATCAACTCGCTGTCGAGCACGTTCATCTGGCAGCCGACCGTTTGGATGAAAAAGGTGTCAATAATGGTTCCTGGCACCTTTTTTACCCCCAACGGAAATTTTCATATCGGCCTCCAGTGCTTCTTATTCCAATACATTGTATCTCAATCCACCATTCCGGGTAGAGATACCCAATAACCCCCATTTTCCGCGGTCTGCAAGCACGCCGATAAACACTGCTCGGTGTTTCGCCCGACCACCCAATGGAAACTGGAGAAACCACGCAAACTTTGCCGATAAACGTGTCGCTGCGGTTTCGTTAGCGGTTCGTAAGCAAAGACGACACTACTCGCGAGGGGTGATTGCTGGCGCTGCTTGCACCGCAAGCAGGACGCAAACCGCACGAACCGCAAACCGGCGGGCGAGTGGCGCGACGGCGGCCAAGCGGCCGATAGAAAGAGCAGGAACAGAACTAATACGGTGAACGGCCGGAAGTATAGCTACCTTCTCCATCCGAGAAAAATGTTTCACTTCTTTCCGTGCAACGTGTAACACACCTTTTCTCACGGGAAGCCGCGCGAGGAGACATTCCACGGTGAATCAGGACATCAACGTATTGGCGCTGGTAAAAGGGACGGAGCGATACGTCTTCCTTTATAACGATGCGAACCGCGCGGAGACGTTGCGCACGCTCGGGCGTTACGCCTCCAACCCGGAGTTGAGTTTCACCTGGTACGACGCCGCGGTGCTGAGCCAGAAAATCCGCCAGGAGAGCCGGAAGTTCGTCAACACGTCCCGTTTCAGTGTGCCGTTGACATAGGGATTAGGGATTAGGGATTAGGAAGATTTGCCTTCTAATCCCTAATCCCCAATCCCTAATCCCTAATCCCTTCCATGCGAACCGCCGTTGCCCGATTCCTGAAGTATCTGGCCGTCGAGCGCAATGCCTCGCCGCACACGGTTAAGAGCTACGGCGAAGACCTTGAAGCGTTGGCCGCCTATTTGAGCGAAGCCCGCGACGGCAGTCCACCCTCGTCCGGCGAGATCACGGTTTTCGATCTGCGGGGTTACGTATCCGCCTTGCACGACTCGGGCTATGCGAAGAGCAGCATTGCCCGGCACATCGCCACGCTGCGAAGTTTCTTCCGCTTTGGTCAGCGTGAAGGTTGGGCCGAGACGAACCCGGCCAAACCGCTGCGGACTCCGCGTCAGGGGCGCTCGTTACCCCATTTTCTCACGGCCGAGGAGTTGGGCCGGCTCTTCGACGCCCCGCCGCCAAACGAACCGATGGGACTGCGCGATCGGGCGATTCTGGAGACGATGTATTCGGCCGGATTGCGGGTCAGCGAGGTGGTGGGGCTGGACGACGCTGATCTGGATTTCCAGGCCTACTTGCTCCGCGTCCGCGGCAAGGGGCGACGGGAACGATTGGCGCCGGTCGGTTCGTATGCCATCAATGCACTAAAGCGCTGGCTGCGCGTGCGGAAACTGGCGCCTCGGGAAAAGGGGCCGCCGGTATTCGTCAACAGGTTCGGCCGCCGGCTGACCACGCGGAGCGTTGCCCGGATGTTGGAGAAGTATCTGAAAATCACCGGACTGGACAGTCGCACCAGCCCGCATTCGCTACGCCACAGTTTCGCCACGCACCTGCTCGATCGGGGCGCTGACATCCGTAGCGTACAGGAACTGTTGGGGCACAAAAGTCTGGTCACCACGCAGATCTACACGCACGTCAGCAACGCGGCGCTGCGCGAGGTATACCAGCGCGCACACCCCCGGGCAAAAAAATAGTGCGGATCGCCTTGTTCCCATGCTCTGCATGGGAACACACTGTTCGGACGCTCCGCGCCCGCTACGTTGCGGCACGGATAACTCGTACAAAGATGACGCTCGGGGACGTGGAACATCCCAACTCGTGCGTTCCCACGCGGAGCGTGGGAACGAGAGTGAACATTACACCAACCCTTTCCGCACGGCCCAAACCGCGGCCTGGGTGCGGTCGCTGACGGCGATTTTGCGGAGGATGTTTTGCACGTGTTCCTTTACCGTCTCCACGCTGATCTCCAACGACTTGCCGATCTCCTTGTTGCTTAGTCCGAGGGCCACATGGCGCAACACCTGGGTTTCGCGTTGGGTCAACGGGACGTCGTCATCGTCGATCAGTTGGCGGATCTTCATCGTGCTGGCAACCTTTTTCAGCTCGCCGCGCGGGCTGGGCGATTCGCCGGCCGCCGCCGCCGTGATCGTAGCGATCAGATCATCGCGCGGAGAACCTTTCAGGGCGTAGTCGGCCGCGCCCAAGGCAACCGCCCGGGCAACGTACGTCGGATTGTCGTAGGTCGAGAGCATCACGACCTTGCTTTCCGGCACCTTCGCCCGAAGCTTTTCGAGTGTGGCCAAGCCGTCAGTGTCGGGCATGCGAATGTCCAACAGGATCACGTCCGGCTTTTCTTTCTGTGCGAGCTGCAAGGCGTCCTTGCCGTTTGTCGCCTCGCCGATGATCTCGATGCCGGTCCCCGCCAAAAGACTGGCAAGCCCCGTGCGAATGACCTCGTGGTCGTCGCAAACCAAAATTCGAATACTCATTTTGATCTCCCGTAATTTGTGGAGTTGGATACCCAGCCAACGAAACAATCATACCACAATCTTAAACCACCATCGGGCAGGATTGTACCCCTCTACACAACGAATTACCCCCCCCGACCCAGCGGGATAGATGCGATTTTTTCGGCCAAATCGAGGGGGAAATGGGGGGTGACGGCCAGAATCTCTTGCCAGACGGGTTCAATGGATATTGCACAACGCATTCTACCACCTGGAAGTGCCCTGGGGCAGCTACGTCTTGCTTCCCTCGATGGCCTCGGCCAGCCACGCCGGGGGCTGGAGGCGGCTGCCGTCGGCGGCCACGCCCACGTCGAACGCGCCCAATAGACGCATCATCCGCAGAAAAGTGGCGGGATCGAAGAAGTTGCCCAGGCGGGGGTCGTTCAGATGGGCAAAGACGATCTCCGCCTCGGCGTGCAGCACGTCGCCCTTGTGGCTGGTGGTCGATACCATCGCCCCTTCCTCGCGGATGTACTCGATCTTTGCCGAGTAAACGAGGGTGTCGCCGGGCGTGGCCTCGCAATGGAAAACGGCCTTCGGGATCTTGGCCAGCACAACCTTCTCTTGAAAATGACCGTGCTCGCAGACCAACAGTCCGCCGGTCTGCGCCATCCCCTCGATCACCAACGAGTTGGGGATCATCGGGTAGTACGGGAAGTGGTCGTGCAGGTGGTCCTCGGCCAGCGAGACGTTTTTAATCGCCTTGGCCGATTTTCCGCTGTGGAACTCGACAAACCGATCAATCCAGTACCATCGCATAACTGCTATCAGCTTTCAGTTATCAGTTATCAGTTTATTACCAGAAACCAAAGATTATTTCTGAAAGCCGACCACTGACCACTGACCACTGACCACTGACCACTGACCACTAATCACTAACCACTGACCACTATCAGTCGGTCACTTCCACTTTGCCTTCCACGAAGCGGCACATGTCGGCCACGGTTAGGAGGTTTCCGAAATCCTGCACGGCCGGGTTCTTGGCGAACTGGTCGAGATTGGCGAACGGCATGCGTTTGCGCAGCTCGGCCAGGCCGGCCTCGGTGACCTTGCCTTCCTGGATGTAATTCGAGTCGGTGAGGATATCCTCGGGGAACAACTCGCCGCGGGGAATTTTGATGTCGAACGACTTTTCCAAGCGGAAAACGATGTCCAGAAAGTCGATCGACTCCGCCCCCAGGTCTCCGACGAGCGTGGCTTCCGGGATCACGTCTTCCTCATCGACCCCCAGCGCGTCGACCAAGGCGGCCTGAATCTTCTCAAAGACTTCTTCCTTCGTTGGCATTGAACGGAACCTCCAAACGGACCGATTGTAGTTTTTGTAAGGTGCGTGAAACGCACCGCCACCGTCAAAACAATGATGCGTTTCACGCACCCTATATGCTAATCCTTAATCCCTAATTTCCAATCTTTCAATAGCCGCCCAAACTCAAGCCGCCATCGACCCGCACCACTTGACCTGTCAGGTAAGCGGCCTCGTCAGAGGCGAGGAACGCCGCCACGGAGGCAATCTCCTCGGGTTGGCCGATGCGTTTGAGCGGAATCATTTTCTTTATCTGGTCGCCCGCGATGCCCCGGATCACCTGGCTCATGTCGGTTTCGATCATCCCCGGTGCGATGGCGTTCACCCGCACGTTCCGCGGTGCCAACTCCTTGGCCAAGGCGCGGGTCAGACTGTCGATGCCCCCCTTACTGGCGGCGTAGTTCACCTGTCCCCGGGACGCGAACTCGGCGGACGTGCTCGACAGGTTCACGATGCTCCCCCGGCGGGCCATCATCATCGGCTGCGTCACCGCATGGCAATAGTTGAACGTGCCGCCAAGGTTCGTTTCGATCACATCCCGCCACTGATCGATGGTCATCGCGCCCAGCAAACCGTCCCGGACCACTCCGGCCGAGTTGATCAATACGTCGATCCGCTCCCACTCGTCGAACAGCGGGTCGACCAGTTGATGAGCGCGCCCAAGATCGCGGACGTCGGCCTGCAATGCGCGGACCTCGCCAGGGGCCGATTTCAATTCTTCCAGCAGCGATTCGGCGGCCTGCTGGTTGCTGTTGTAAACAAACGCCACCTTGGCGCCTTCCGCCGCCAGACGCGCCACGCAGGCGCGGCCGATGCCACGGCTCCCGCCGGTCACAATCGCCGTCTTGCCTTCAAATCGCATGGAAAACCGTTATGTGGTTGTTGTAGGGGTTTCAACTTGCGGCTGATATATCAACGCCAGTTGGTTCCGTAAATCCCGGCGGGTAGCGGTGTCGGTCTCGGCGTGCTGCGGATCGGAGTCGGCCAGATTGTAGCAGGCCAGCGTGAACCGGGCACTCACGGTAAGCCGTCCGTCGACCGTTCCCAGCCCTTTCAGTTTTACTTCTCCCTCGCCGAATTTCATAATCTCGGCTGTGACCGTCAGCGTTTGGCCCGGCTCGACGAACTGAGCGTATTTCACGTTGTTGGCTTGTTTGAGCACCACCATGCTATGGGCAAAGTCTTCGCCGACCCGCACCAGCCAAGCCCCCGCCTGCGTAAGCGCCTCGAGCATCAACACGCCGGGCATTACAGGGAAATGGGGGAAGTGGTCGGCCAAATACTCTTCCGCCATCGTCAGCGTTTTCACCGCCTTGACGTGCACACCCGGTTCAAGTTCGACGATGCGATCGATCAACGAAAAACGCATGAGACCTTCGGAAGGATAATCGGCTTGGGCAGAAGCACAGCTAAGATAAACTCAAACTCCCCAGTATACCGACCGGGGTATATGTCCACAACGCCAGCCTAAGCGTTTGGGCCAATTCTACGTAACTCTAACTCCACAAACAAGTTATGTTGATATTGACGGACGAAGCCAATGCCGGCCGTGGCCAACGAGCAGGGTGTTTTTCAACGTATATATCCGTATATAGACGTGTATCCCACAACAGCGGCTGCCAATTTGGCAGATCGTGCCGTTCGCGGGAGACTTGTACCCGAAACCATAAGTCATTATTCTGCAACCATTAACGGCTCCAGGATGCGACTTCTGTCTGGCGTAGGATTTGACATTCAATATCCATTTAGCCCTCGGTGAATACACCGGGGGCCAACGTTCAACCATCAAAAAAGGAGCAACGAACCATGGGCTTTATTCACTGGCGAAACAAGGGTGAAGGCCAGCCCGGCGAGATGTCGCCGCTGTTCGCCTTGCGGAGCGAAGTCGATCGGCTGTTCGATTCTTTCCTGCGCGAACCGCTAAGTTCTCTGGATTGGCGCCCGTGGGGTTCGGATAAGTGGACGCCGGCCATCGACGTCACCGAGAACGACAAGGAACTTACCGTGCGGGCCGAACTGCCGGGCATCGACCCGAAGGATATCGACGTTTCGGTCTCCGGCAATCAACTCGTACTCCGCGGCGAGAAGAAGGATACGAGCGAGACCGAAGAGAAGGGCCTCCACCAATGCGAGACCCGCTACGGATCGTTCCATCGCACGATACCGTTGCCCGAGGGCGTGGACACCGAGAACATCGACGCCCAGTACACCCAGGGCGTGTTGACGTTGCGTTTGGCGAAGATCGCCCCGGCCACCGAGAAGCGGATCGAGGTGAAGGTGAAGTAAGTATCTCGTTCCCACGCTCTGCGTGGGAACGCACTGCCCGGCCTCTCCGCGTCCGCTGTGCTGGAATTCGCGTGCAAGATCGTAGGCCGGGTCGTGACCCGGCGGCAACGAGCGCCGGGTTTATACAAGCCGGCCTACTTCATCTACTGCCGGCGCATAAGCGACCAAAACTGCCGTGGGGTGACAATCCGACATCGTCCCATACGCTTCACTGTAAGTAGATCATCATCGCCAGTGACGAGGTACTTGGCCTTGCCCATTTTTGCCAACCCCAAGATGTGCAAATCGTCGGCGTCGCGGCAAGCGTCGGTGGCAACGGAGGCTGGCTCCATAAGCGATCCATTTTCCCGGAGCAACCGTTCTATATCCGCTACAGTCTGCCGCTCCAATTTCAATTTTTTGGCAAGATTTCGGCGAATCTCATCCAATAGTGTCTCGCTCAGCAGGATTTCGTAGCTGCCGAGACACAACTCGAAGAGCGATTCGCACAGCCCTCGCGCGGCGAAGGCCGACACAATGACGTTGGTGTCCAGCACAATCCTCATGAGATGGCCCGAAAGACGTCTTCGTCGGTCAACAATCCTTGTGCCTCGGCAAAGGGAAGCGTTCTCTTACGGAGCGCTCGAAACCGTTCGATGGCCACATATCGACGGATGGATTCTCGCACAAGATCGCTCATGGGCACATGCTGTTGGGAACTGATCTCCTGCAGATCGGCCCTTAACTCGTCGGGTATTCGGACGGTCATCGTGTTCATATTCATGTAATACATTGTAGCACACAAAAGACGATCGTCAAGATATGGTTTTGCGGGATTCTCTTGGGCAGCAGACGTTTTCCGACTGAACGGACGCGGAGAGGCTGTGAATTTCCGTAGGGTGCGTGAAACGCACCACAACCGGTAGTGCATGGTGCGTTTCACGCACCCTACAAAAGTTCACAGCCTCAGAGCGTCCGGGCAGCGTGTTCCCACGCAGAGCGTGGGAACAAGGTTACATATTCTCAATGCACTCGCTGACCCGGTTTGGCGCCGTGGTCGGGAGAGAGCAGATAGACCTCTCCGCCTCCGCCGCCGGCGGCGACGATCATCCCGTCGCTCGTGCCAAACTTCATCTTTCGCGGGGTGAGATTGGCGGCGCAGATCACCAGCCGGCCGACCAGCTCTTCCGGTTTGTAAACCCCCTTGATGCCGGCGAATACGTTCAGTCGGTTTTCGCCGCCGAGGCCGAGGGTGAGCTTCAACAGCTTTTTCGCCCCCGACACGTCCTCGGCCGAGAGTATCCGAGCCACGCGGAGATCGACCTTGGCGAACTCGTCGAAACCGATTATCTCGGCCAGCGGTTCGGCCAGCAGCGACGCGTCGTTGTCGAAGGGAACGCTTTCGGGCGGTGAATCATCATCGGCCGGTTCGGCACTGGCGGCGACCATTGCCTCGACCTGCCGCGGATCGACACGCCGCATCAGATGCTCGAACTTGTTAACTACGATTCCCAGCAGCGGTGTTTGAGATTGATCCCAAGAAACGATATGATCGCCGAGTAGTTCGCCCGTCTGCCGGGCCAACCGAGGCAGGACCGGGGCCAAATAGACGGCCAACTGGCGAAACAGATTCAATCCGACCGTGCAAACGTCGCGCAACCGGTCGGCCTCCGTCGGGTCTTTGGCGAGCTTCCACGGCGCCTGTTGTTCGACGTACTGATTGGCGCGGTCTCCGGCGGCCATGATTATGCGAATTGCCCGGGCGAAGTCGCCCGATTCGTAGGCTTCGGCGATGGCCTGCCCATCGGCGGCGGCTTTGTCGAACATCCCGCCATCGTCTGGATATTCGGCCGAAAGCCCGGTCTGTCCGGCGAACCGCGCGGTGCGGCTGGCCAGATTTACGATGTTGCCGACCATGTCGGCGTTCACCTTGGTGACGAACTCCTCAAAGTTCAAGTCGAGGTCGTCCATCCGCGCGGTGAGCTTCGATGCGTAGTAGTATCGCAAGTAAGCCGGGTCGAGGTGGTCCAGATAGGTCGAGGCGCGGATGAACGTCCCCTTGCTCTTCGACATCTTCTCGCCGCCGACGGTCAGAAAGCCGTGTATATGGACTTTCTCTGGCAGGCTGAAGTCGGTCGCCTTCAACATCGCCGGCCAGAACAACGTGTGGAAATAGATTATGTCCTTGCCGATGAAGTGGTGAATCTCGGTTTCTGGGCAGCGCCACCAATCGTCGAACCGTTCGTCATGCTTTCGGCACCACTCGACGGTCGAGCCGACGTAGCCGATCGGGGCGTCGAACCAAACGTACCAGTAGTTGCCCGGACTGTCGGGAATCTCGAACCCGAAGTAGGGCGCGGGCCGCGAGACGTCCCAATCGCGGAGCGGCTCGCAGAGGAAATGCCCCTTCAGATAGTTGGCCACTTCCGGCTGGAGGTGTTTTCCGCCTTGGGTCCAATCTTCAAGGAACCCGTGCAGCTTTTCGATGTTGACGAACAGGTGGTCGGCCGTGCGAATCTCCGGCGTTGTGTTTGAGAGCGTACTGACCGGGTCGATCAGGTCGGTCGGGCTGTAATGCGCGCCGCAACGGTCGCAGCTATCGCCGTACTGGTTCGGGGCATTGCACTTCAGACAGGTTCCCTTGACAAACCGATCGGCCAGGAAGGTGCCAGCCTGGGCGTCGTAGAGCTGGGTCACTTCCCGCTCGTCGATCAATTCGGCCTTGCGCAGCGCGGCCCAAACCTCGCCGCAGACCTCGCGCGTCGCCTGGCTGTTGGTGCTGCCGTAGTGGTCGAACTCGATATCGAAGCCCGCGAAATCGTCGATATGCGCCCTTTTCATCCGGGCGATCAGCTCTTCCTCGCCAAGCTCTTCCTGTCTGGCGCGGATCATGATGGCGGTGCCGTGCGTGTCGTCGGCGCAGATGTAGACGCACCTTTGCCCACGGAGTTTTTGGAAGCGGACCCAGATGTCGGTCTGCAAATACTCGACCAGATGTCCGATGTGGATGTGTCCGTTTGCGTATGGCAAAGCGCTGGTAACGAGTATCCGCCGCATGATTATGCTCCGTGAATTGGTTATCGAAGGGGGGTATTCTAGTGCATAAGCCGGGCCGAGGCAAGGCTTTACACGGCTCTGCCCAAGATGATAGAATAATATAATGGTGATACAGCAAAGGGGGTCGTCTCTATTGCAAGGAGAGGATCGTGACTACCGTTAACGTTGATGAGGTGGGTGCCCGCCTGTCGGAAATCATTTCCGGGTTACATCCAGGCGAACAGGTGGTCATCGTCCAAAACGGCGAACCGCTGGCAATGTTGACCCGGAGCCGCCCTGATCAATGGCCCTGTGCGGCCGGCAGCGCGAAAGACACCAAGCACTCAATGTCTCCCGACTTCGATGCCCCGCTCGAAGATTTCCGGGAGTACATGGAATGACCAACTTGCTGCTCGACACACACGCAATGCTGTGGTTCTTTTGGGACGATTCCCAATTGAGCAGTCGTGCAAAAGCGCTTATCGAAGACGCCGACAACAGAAAATTGGTCAGCATCGTAAGCTGCTGGGAAATTGCCATCAAGGCTGGCCTGGGTAGACTGGACCTGGGCGAGTCGAGCCGTTCGTTCCTGCCGCGCGAGATTGCCCGCAACAACTTCGAGTTGTTGCCCATCCACCTGGATCACGCCACGATGGTCGAGGGGCTGGCTCCGCACCACCGAGACCCTTTCGACCGTTTACTGATCGCCCAGGCAATGGTGGAAGGTATTTCGTTGGTGAGTCGTGATGCGGTGTTTGATAAATACAGCGTTTCGCGTCTGTGGTAGATAGGTAGATAGAATAAGGCGAGATTTCGCAAGCTATTTCATGGACTGTTAAAAATGGCAAATACGGCATGAGGATTCATGCCATGTAGTATCTTCAGACAGAAACATCGATGAGGAAAACGCCGCCATACGTGCTGGCAACTATTTCTGCCGGTACAATTCGAGTCGAAGGAGAACAAGAACAATGGCAAAGCCCATATGGATGGTTCGCGCTGGCGAAAATGGATACTTGTTCGATGATTTTCAGACAAACGATTACGTTGCTATTGGATGGAACGAACTCGGCGACCTCAAGGATATTAGAACGATCGAGCAGGTTCGAGAACGCTACATTGAACATTATTCTGGAGAGAAGCCGGGCAAGATAAACAATGCCGTCGCAATGATTTTTAAGTTCCTGAAGGCGCTCAAGGAAGGGCATAAGGTAATCACCTATAACCCACAAAACCGCAAGTACCTTTTGGGTGAAATCAAGGGGGATTACCGTTTCGATCCCAATCGAGAATATCATCATATCCGTGACGTGGTCTGGCTTGGAACCGTAAACCGCGACGACCTCAGTCCTGCATCTCGTAATTCTCTGGGTAGCATACTCACACTGTTTTCCGTCAACAACGAGACTTCAGCCGATCTTCTTGAATCTCTCCAGGGCAAGAAACTGAAAGGCAAAGAAAAGGAAGAGGAACGAGAGGAACTTGAGGAGATCAAGGAAGATACGATCAGCCGTGCCCATGAGTTGATTAAGGACAGGATTCTCAAGCTCAGCAGCGAGGAAATGGAAAAGCTGGTGGCCGCCGTTCTTCGGGCAATGGGTTACAAAGCCAGGGTAACGCCCAAAGGCCCCGATCGCGGAGTCGATGTTATCGCTTCGCCCGACGGACTCGGATTGGAAGAACCGAGAATCAAGGCCGAAGTCAAACATCGGCCGAAAACCGCGATGGGTTCTCAAGAAATCCGCAGCTTCTTGGGTGGCTTGCGTCAAGGAGATCGTGCGTTATACGTGAGCACGGGCGGCTTTTCCAAGGACGCCGCTTATGAAGCCGACAGATCGAACATTCCGATCACTCTCATTGGGCTTGACGACCTCGCCTCGCTGGTGGTCACCCACTACGAGAGTTTTGATACGGACGGCAGAGTGTTGGTTCCACTTACGCGGTTGTATTGGCCTGAGTAAAGGAACATTTCCAATCGTTTTCGGGCACAAGGCAATGGACTATCTAGCCCACATTACACGAGACCCACAAGTCTGCGGCGGCGAGCCGGTAATTAAGGGTACTCGTGTAATGTTACGAACGGTCTTGGCCAGTCTTGCCGAAGGCACCACAGTCGACGAGATTCTCGCCGATTTTCCTACGCTGACGGCCGAAGATGTTCGTGCTGTCGTGGCGTTTGCCGCTGCGTCCACGGAAGAGGATCTCCCCGTCCCAAACACGCCGGCTCCTCAGATGAATCAAGGGTAAGGCCATTCCCATCCGGGCATGATCGGCATATCATATAGAGACAGAAAGGCCCTTGCCCATGAAACTGATTATCGCCATTATTCAGCCCCATCGCCTGGAGGCGGTCAAACAGGCACTGGCCGACGTGGAGGTCTTTCGCATGACGGTGATGGACGTCCAGGGCTTCGGCCGGCAACGAGGACAGGCCGAGGTCTATCGAGGGCACGAGTTCTCCGTCAACCTTGCGAGAAAGGTCCAGTTGACCATCGCCGTCAACGAAGTATTTCTCGAACCGGCAATCGAGGCCATCGCCAAAGGAGGCCGCACCGGATCGAGCGGCGAGATCGGCGACGGAAAAATCTTCGTGCTCCCGCTGGAAGACTGCATCCGCATCCGCACCGGCGAGAGAGGAGAAGAAGCAATTTAGGTTGGAGGCCGGAGGATGTACTGGTCCTACAGCCTATAGCCTACAGCCTACATTCCATGCATGAACTTTCCATCGTCGAGGCACTGATCGACCAAGTCAAGGAAACGCTTGTTCAGGAGGGCGAGAAAGGCCGGGTCTTGAAACTGGAATTGAGCATCGGCCGGCTCTCGGGCGTCTGTTGCGACTCGGTCCGATTCGCCTTCGGACTGCTTTCGCCCGGCACCGTGGCCGAGGGGGCCGAAGTCGAGATTCAACAACCAAAGGCCGCGTGCAACTGCCGAGCGTGCCGCGTCCTGACCAAAATCGACGGACTGGTGATCGAATGTCCCAATTGTGCCAGCGGGGACATTTCCATCGAAGGGGGAAGAGAACTTTTATTGCTGAACATCGACGTTGAAGATTGAAAATTATAGAGGCCAGTGGCCAGAGGTCAGAGGTCAGAAACTCAGGACGAACCCCGAACCCCGCATCCCCGAACCCCGATCCTTATTACCGCCATGAAAATCGTCGCCGCAAAAAAAATACTGAAAGCCAACGATCAGCAAGCCGCGGAAATCCGTGCCCGACTCGACAACGACGGAGTGTTCGGCGTAAACGTGGTCGGCTCGCCTGGCGCGGGCAAGACCACCTTGCTCGAAGCGCTGTTCGCGCATCTGAAAGGCCGATTGAAGCCGGCGGTGATCGAGGGCGACATCGCCGGATCGATCGACGCCGAACGGATCGAGCGGATCGGCGTGCCCGTGGTACAGATCAACACCGAAGGCGCCTGCCACCTGGACGCCAACATGATCGCCTCGGCCGTCAAGGAACTCGATCTGGCGGCAATCGACATGCTGGTGATCGAAAACGTGGGCAATCTGGTCTGCACGGCGGGCTACGACCTCGGCGAGCGACTGCGGATCATCGTGCTCAGCACCAGCGAAGGAGACGACAAGGCGCACAAGTACCCGGCCATCTTCCAAGGCTCCCACGCGATGCTGATAACCAAGACCGATCTGCTCCCGCACACCGACTTCAACGTCGAGCGGATTGCGGCCGATTACAAGCGTCTGGCGCCCGAGGGCGAGGTATTCCAGGTCTCGGCCGTCCACGGCGCCGGTATTGCCGAGGCCGCCGACTGGCTGGCCGACAAGTGCCGGGGAAATTAGGACCTTTCCGGCTTTGGGTGCAAGACGCAAGAAACACAACCGTCAGCCCAGTAACGCGCCTTCGCGCCGCCTCGGTCCAATAGCCCTCCCGACGGAACAAGTCCCCGGAACCACACTCCAGCCCCGATGCCGCCATAGTTCTGGGGGGGTGGTGAATACACCGAGATTTTTAGGCATTTTGGGCGTTTGGGTTATTGCATCTTTTGTGGGGTTTAGGCAAAATAGAGAATGTCGTTTGATCCCTAAAGGTGTGATGGTCGCCCCCGTCAGCGAGAGGGCATGGCTCATTCAACTCCGAGAGGTGCAAAATGTTCGGCAAAGCAATCGTGAGAAGTTTTGTAGCGGTCGCTATTGTGTCGTACGCGGTCGTTGCACAGGCATCGGTGAACATCGAACTGGTGTCCGTGGGCAACACGGGCAACACGGGCGAATGGTCCGGCGAGAGCTACGGCGGCTGGGGGCCGGACCGCATCTGCGGGGCAGTGGACTACAACTACCTGATCGGTAAATACGAAGTGACGGCCGGACAGTACACCGAGTTCCTCAACGCCAAGGCGGCTGTCACGGACACCTATGGGCTGTACAACGCCGACATGCATTCCAGTTACGGCTGCAGAATCCAGCGGACACCAGTTTCGGGCGGCTACACGTACAGCGTGGCCTCGGACTATGCGAACCGACCGGTGAACTACGTGAGCTACTGGGACGCGGCCCGGTTTGCCAACTGGATGCACAACGGGCAAGGCGACGGCGATATCGATACGGGCGCATACACGCTTGGCGACTACAACGGCGTCGATGGCCGAACCATCACGCGCAACCCTGGGGCCAAATGGTTCCTTCCCAGCGAGGACGAGTGGTACAAGGCCGCGTACCATAAGAACGACGGCGTGACGGGGAACTACTTCGACTACCCCACGGGCAGCGATACCACGCCGGGCCGCGACATGGCCGATGCCTCGGGCAACAACGCGAACTACTACGGTTCCCCGTATCCCATCGACTCGCCATACTACACCACGCTGGCCGGCGAGTTCCAGTTGTCGGACAGCCCCTATGGCACGTTCGATCAGGGCGGCAACGTCTGGGAATGGAACGAGGCGGTTGTATATGAGTGGGATAACAGTTTGTTGCGTGGGTTGCGTGGCGGGTCGTTCTACAACTACGTGAGCTCCCTGCCTGCCTCCAGTCGCCACAGCGCCGACCCGCTGGACGAGTACCACTACTGCTTAGGGTTCCGCGTGGCAACATGTGTTCCTGAGCCCGGTAGCCTTGTCGTGTGGGCTGGGATCGCCTTGACGGCTTTGCTATACTATTGGCGTAAGCACGTTTAACCTTTATTCTTTTTTCCCCGCCCCTCGCGCCGGCGTTGCGAGGGGGCGGAAACGCCGAGACCGAACACAAGACAGGCCACGAGCCCGATGTGGGCTTGTGGCCTGTCTGCGTTTCGCTCCTGAGAACGTGTTTTGAAATTGATTATGGGGCTATGGAGGGTGCCACTGCTGGGCAAGCCAGCAGTGGCACCCTTTTTAAAACACGTTCTCGGACAAGACTTGCCCGAGTTGAGAAAATTGAGCCAATCGACCGGCAGCTTCCGTAATCCGCTAGACGGTATTCCGTGCATACCGCAGCGAGTCGCGGGCAATAAACTCGTGGACACTTTCGAGATCGTCCAGCGCCGGTTTGGCCCAGTCTACTCGAACCATTGCCGGCTCCGCTGGACGACCTCATCCCTGGAGACCGACGCCTCCGCACGGTCGAGCTTTGCCTTCAGATACAACTCATCCATAAGCTGTTCGGGATCGATCTGCTCGGGAAGCCGATCGAGAATTTCCAGCACTTCGTGTTTATTCATGGCAAAACTCCAGCAAAACCCTATTGATAGTGTACGGCGATGGTCAGCTCGTCACAAGACGCTGTTGTTGGCGATAAGACGGGTATCCATGCCCTTTGCTTTCCCGAAACGCAAATCATACAATGGATCGGAAGATCACAACCTCGTCCCCTCTGTCGGCAGGGAGCTGTCTCGTTCGCCATAATGCATTCACCAGCCTTCAAGCCGACCGTCCGCCGCGTGGCGATCTCTGTACGAGGAGTCGTGCAGGGCGTGGGCTTTCGGCCCTTCGTCTACAATGCGGCACGTGCCGAAGCGTTGAGCGGATGGGTCCGCAACGAAGCCGGTACGGTGCGGATCGAGGTGCAGGGCGCGCCAGGGGCGGTGGACGCTTTTCTGGACACTCTGAAAAAATCCCCTCCGCCGCAGGCTCGCATCGACGCGATCGAAATCAAAGAAATCTCCCCTCTCCCTTTGGGAGAGGGGACGTCGGCCTTCGAGATTCGTCAAAGCGAAGGCGACTCGCCGCCGCGGCCGACGATCCCCGCCGATCTGGCCACGTGCCGCGAGTGTCTGGCCGAGATTTCCGACCCATCCGAGCGACGCCACAATTATCCGTTCACCAACTGCACGAACTGCGGACCGCGCTGGTCGATCATCGAGCGGCTACCCTACGACCGGCAGTGGACTTCGATGGCCTCGTTCGAGATGTGCCCGGCGTGTCGGGCGGAATACGACGATCCGGCCGACCGGCGATTTCACGCCCAACCGATCGCCTGCCCCCGTTGCGGGCCGACGCTGCAACTGCTCGACAACCAAGGCCGCGAGTTGGCCGTCGGCGATGCGGCTCTTTCCGCCGCCGCCGAGGCGCTGTTGGCCGGGCGGATCGTCGCCCTAAAGGGCTTGGGCGGTTTCCAACTGTTGGCCGACGCCACCAGCGCCGACGCGGTTGCACGGCTGCGGCGGCGAAAGCAAAGACCCGACCGCCCGTTTGCCGTGATGCTGGCTTCGCTGGAAGAGACGCGGAAGTATTGCCGGGTTTCCGACGAGGAAGCTCGCCAACTTTCTTCGCACCAGGCACCGATCGTGCTGTTGCGTCAACTGGCCGCTGAAGCGGCCAGCCCTCTGGGTGTCGCGCCGGGCAATCCATACATGGGCGTCATGCTGCCCTATACGCCGCTGCACCACCTGCTGATGCAGGCGGTCGGCCGGCCGTTGATCTGTACCAGCGGCAACCTTTCGGAGGAGCCGATGGCGATTGACGTCGAGGACGCGCTGCGGCGGCTTGGCCCGATCGCCGACCTGCTGCTTACCCACGATCGGCCGATCGTCCGCCCGGTGGACGACTCGATAGTTAGCGTCGGCGTCAATGGGCCACGGGTGCTCCGCCGCGCCCGGGGTTTCGCCCCATTGCCGATCGAGTTGCACGGCGACGGCTACGCCCCGACGGTGTTGGCCGTGGGCGGACATCTGAAAAACACCGTGGCGCTAACCCTTGGTAGGGTGCGTGAAGCGCACCATGTTCAAGTTGTGTTGAGCGCTCACGTCGGCGACCTGGAAAGTACGCCCAGCATCGACGTGTTTCGTCGTGCAATCGACGACCTGCTGGATTTTTATCGGGCCGTGCCGGAGATCGTTGCCTGCGACCTGCACCCCGACTACGCCTCGACGCGGCACGCGGAACTTCTGGCGGCCCGCTGGGACGTTCCGCTGGTGCGCGTGCAACATCACCACGCCCACGTGGCGGCGTGCATGGCCGAACATGGATTGCATGGGCCCGCGCTGGGGTTCGCCTGGGACGGCACCGGATACGGACCCGACGGAACCGTCTGGGGCGGAGAAACACTGCTGTGCGAAGGCGCCGAATATCGACGCGTGGCGCATCTGCGGACCTTCGCTCTGCCCGGCGGCGACCGTGCCGTGCGCGAGCCGCGCCGCTCGGCCCTGGGGCTGCTCTTCGAGCTGTTCGGCCCGGCGGCGGCGGAGTATGCTGCCGATTGGTTCCGCCCCCGGGAACTGGACAATCTGTTGTCGATCTTGAACCGCAAAATCCATTCGCCGCGCACCAGCAGCATGGGCCGGCTGTTCGACGCCGTGGCCGCCTTATGCGACCTGCCGTCGGTGATTACCTTCGAGGGCCAGGCCGCCATGGCGTTGGAATATGCCGCCGACGAAACCGAACGAGGAAGCTACCGGTGCTCGCTGTCGTCTCTCGACGATCGGGTTGTCATCGACTGGGAACCGCTTATTCGCGGCGTGCTGGCCGACCGCGCCGCCGGCGTACACGTCTCGCGGATCAGTGCCCGGTTCCACAACGCGCTGGCCGAGATGGCCGTGGCGGTTGCTCAATCGCAAGGAAAAACATTGCCCGTCATCCTCAGCGGCGGGTGTTTCCAAAACGCGTTGTTGGCCGAGCGGGTCCATCGCCGACTATCCGATGCCGGCTTTTTCGTGCATAATCATCGCCGGACGCCGCCGGGCGACGGCTGCATTGCGTTGGGCCAAGCTTTCCTCGCTCTACAGCAAGTTTAGTGCCCGCCTCGCCTCCCCTTTTCGCCGCCGTGTACAGGTTGACTTAACGCCGGGGGGGGTGATATGGTAGCAACAGAATGGTTCCGATTCTCGTCAATATCGGAAGAGACGGCTGCCGAACATCGTGTTCCTAAAGGAGTACGCCATGAACGAAGAAGCTGCTCGCCAAGAGGTTCCCGTCGACGCCGGTTTAGCTTTGCCCGCGACGCTGAAAAAATCGCGAACGGTCGAGGGCGACATGAAGCTGCTGGCCCAATGGCTCTACACGAACAACCCCTTTTACGTCGTCAGCGCGGCGTTGATGTTCGTCGGACTGCGGATGTCGTTCGATACCGGCGGTCCGGCGTTCCAAACCGGGTCGCTGATGGCCGGACTGACGGTCTATACGCTTTTGCTGGCCGCCACCGCTTGGTTTCTCATCCGCTACGGCGATCTATGGCAAGACGTCCGCACGCTGCTGGTTCTGGTCGTCTTGCTCTTGCTGGCCACGTCGATCAGCTTCGACCGCTCGCTGGTGGAAATGGCGGGGCTGCGCATCCCGTTAGCCGTCGGCGGATTGGTCTTTGCCGCCGCGGTCAGTGAATTGCTCTTGCGCGGGATTCGGCTACGGTTGCCGATCGGATTCCGTCTTCCGTACTACGCCGTCCTCGCCTTGTTTTTCCTTTATCCCGCCGCCGTAAGCACACTGGCAGGCGACGCGGGCAGCGCGGTCCTGAAGTGGGTGCTCTTTGGTTTTTCCACGCTCGCGGGCATGGCGTTTCTCACGCTTTTGCCCGCGGTCCGGCGCGGCGCCGACTACGTCTCCGACAACGGCAGTCCCTGGCGTTGGCCCTGGTATCCGTGGGTTCTGTTCGGCGCGCTCGGATTAGGCGTTTGTCTGCGGGCTTATTATCTGTGCATTTCCTTCCATGCCGTCGATGGTTCCCGCACGATCTTCGGCCTTTACTTCCTCGTCCCTTTTTTGTGGGTCGCGGCTTTTTTGTTGTTGGAAATCGGGATCGTCTCGCGTCGGAGGCCGGCGACGTGCGTATCGCTGTTGGCGCCCATTGGACTGGTGGCGATGGCGCTTACGGCTTCTCCGGACAAAGCCGGCGATCTGGGATTCCTGCAATCGTTTCACGACGCGCTGGGATGCTCACCGCTGTTTATGTCCCTTATGTTGGCGGCCGCGTTTTATATTGTCGCATGGGCGCAGGGCGCGGTGGGGGCCTTGATCGGGTTCTTCTTGGCCGCGGCCGCGTTTTCGATCTGCGGCTCCGATACGTTCAACCCGAACACAATTTCGGGGCCGCATGCGCCGCCGATCCTGATCGTCGGCGTTGTGCTGTTGGGCATCGGCCTCCGGCAACGCCGCGCGGAACGCTGCCTGTTCGGCGCTTGGTGCGTCGTGTTCGCGTTGTGGATCGTGTTTCGCGGAACGTCGTTCACGGCCTATGGCGGGGCGATCCCGGTCCATCTGCTGCTGGCTTGCGCGCTTGTGGTCGGCGCCCTGTTCCGCGACGCCGTCGGCAGGGCGATCCAGACGCTCGGCGCGGTCGCTCTGCTGGCGTTCGCGTTGATCGCCGCTTTATGCCCGTCGCATCTGATCGACGATCCGCCCCAAGCGCTTGCGACTTACTATCCGCTGTCGGTCGCGGCCTTCGCCGTGGTCTACGGCTTCGCCTTGAAAAACTCGTGGTACTACGCCGCGGCGATCGGCAGTCTGTTCGGTTGGTCCGTAGTGCCCGGCTGGAACCTCTTTGTCCAATCGCGTCGGGCGCTTGCCGGCCTGAACTACATTGCCTGGGGCGCTGCCTCCTTCTTCGTCGCGTTGTTGGTGAGCCTCCTGAAGATGGGAGTCTTGCAGCGGCTTTACGCCTGCTGGCGAGGCAAAGAATAAGCAATAATCGAGGGTGTCCAGGAACAATCCCATTTGCCATTGGGGACACAATACCTAATTATTGACATATTTACATGAATTGAGTATGTGTCCCCGAAACTATCCCGGAACTATCATGTGTCCCCGGAACTATCCCGGAACTATCCCTGGTGTGTGGGAGTTGCTGTCTAGCAGTCTAACATGGTACGGTATTGGGTTTAACCGACCCGGATCACCGGGTCCTTGGTATGGTACACCTGAGGAATTTGTTGGGGTTGGTGGAAGCAATTGGTCGGCTGAGTTTCCCGGCGGGTTGTAAGTTTATGGTCTTTTCATCCTAAAGGAGAGGATTCAATGAATACAGTAGTATGTCGAGGCGTCCTCCTGTTCGCGTTGCCGATTATCGTACTGACGGCCTTGGTTGTCGGCTTCAATCCGGCCACCGCGGACAGCCCAAAAGAATCGCTGCACTCCGATGCTGACAAAGTTGATGATGGTGACGAAGTCGATAACGATGTCCCGGAAAAGGCCAAATCAATGTGGGAACTCTTGGAAATGACGGATGGACTTGTCAGTATACCACCGTCAGAAGGACGTACAATCAAGCGTATAAAAATCACGTTTAATGCAAAGGACGCCACGCCCTGGAAGGTAGGTTTCGTCGGCAATAAGCCCCTGGTCTATGAAACGGGTGATCCACGTGTACTGAAAGCAATCACCAGGTTTTTGAGCTTTCCGCTCTGCCTTGCCGTCTCCGAGAACACGCATGTTGGTGGAGGCGGGTATCAGGTGGTGGGTACAATGGTTGTTACTACAACTAAAGATGAATTCACCGTATATATCACTAAAATCGGCTTTCAGCTCGAAGAGTATTATCAAATACATACCGCATTTTATTCATGGGGTCTTGCGCACTTTCTGGACGATTTGTGCGTCCATAAATTGGGGATACATATCCCGCCTGATATTATGCATGATTTAACAGGAGAATGTATAATTAATGCGGAGAAAGAAATCCTCCAACAACTGAACAAGCAACTCAGACAAGACCTTGAGGGAGCGAAAAAGGTCGAACGCTGAGGACTGTCCCTGTCCAGCGACCTTATACAACCGACGAGAAGGAACACGAATCCCTGTCCTGGTCCAGCGAGTCTTGACAACCGATAAGAAGCAGCCCTGTTTCCCGCAGAATGGCGGGAAAAAAGGCGTTGAGCGAGACGTTTTCCGAGGACGTTGCGTGGGAGTCGAAACGGGGACGCAGCTAGTTTTTCGCACCCTAACTTGCCGGAGTCGAAACGGGAGTCGAAACGGGAGTCGAAACGGGAGTCGAAACGGGGGAGTCGAAACGGGGACGCAGCTAGTTTTTCGCACCCTAACTTGCCAATACAAGCTGCGTCCCCGTTTCAACTGCCCCGTTTCAACTGCCCCGAATAGGCCGGAGAGGCCGTCAGGATGCCTCTTGAAGCGGTCGTACGCTCTTCTCGATCGCGGGCAATAAATCCCGCTTTGAAACCTTCAGATTGTAGCTCGTTTGCAGATTGGTCCAGAACTCGGGAGTCGTGCCGAAATACACGGCCAGCCGCAGGGCCGAATCGGTGCTGATGCCACGCCGCCCGTGGATGATGTCGCTAATGCGTGTCACCGGCACGTCGATGTCGCGGGCAAGTTTGTTCTGACTGATCCCCAACGGCTCCATGAATTCCTTCCAGAGAATCTCACCGGGCAGGATCGGATCGAGCTTCTTACGCATGGTTGCAACTCCTGGTAGACATCGTGCTAATGGTAGTCCACAATCTCCACACCATAAGCGTCTTTCCCTTTCCACGTAAAACATATCCGCCATTGATCGTTGATGCGAATGCTGTGTTGCCCGGCGCGGTTTCCCTTAAGCGACTCCAGCCGATTTCCCGGCGGCGACTTTAAGTCGACCAACCGTCCCGCGGCGTCAAGCATTGCCAGCTTTCGCCGCGAAACTCGTTCGATGGATCGAAATCTCCCTACCGCGATGTCCTTGAACAAGTCCTCGGCGTCCGGGCAGCGAAAGCTCTTGATCATCAGGGTATTCCTACTATCGCGCTCTGTTAAACATTATACCGTTTATCAGCATAATGTCAAGATTCAGGTTACGAAATTACTTTTGCCACGGCCGCTTTCCAGTGGGCAAGCTCGTCGGTCGCGGCGCGGTCGATGCGGCCGACCGATTGCGATACGTTCACCTCGTGGCCCATGCTCAACGCCTCGGAGAGCCATGCGTTGCGGACCGTGGTGTGTTTGCGCAATAGCCAGGCGACGGCCTGCTTGCGCGGATCGGTCTTCCGCAGCAGCGGCAATTGGTCCGGCGCGAGTCCAACCGCCTTCAGCCCCTCCGCCAAAAGTTCTTCGGCCGAATGTTGGCGGTATTCGTGCGCCTCGGGTCCGACGTAGACGCCGGCCCGGTGTCCTTCGAGTACGCCTTTGAGTAGAACTTCGACCCGCTTGCGAAAGGCATCGTCGCCGAGCCGCCAGCCGCGTCGGATCGCCTTCCACTGCCGCTGCAACTCAACGCCCTCGGCGCCGGCAAGTCGTCGGGCCTGGCCGACGATGTGTGAAGCATAAGATTCCCGGCCGGCCGTCGAGTCGGACAAATCGAGCGCGGCCAAGACCCGATCGACGCACAGCCAGTCCGGCTGCCGCGAATGGGGGCCGAGATAAGCCGGCAGGCTGCTCCAGCGAAAGCGCTCCAGCCCGCGCCGCTCGGCGGGAGCCAAGCCCTCGCGGACCGGATTCAGGTGGATGTACGTGCTGACAAGCGGGAAGAAATTGTTTTCGTCCGGGTCGATCAACAACGACTTGTATCGGCCCTGGAACAGGTGGCCGTGCAATTTGTGACGGCGGTTGTAGCGGATGGTGTAGGTTCCCTGAAGCCACCTCATGCCATCGACGAGGTTCGCCCGCGGCGTCTCGAGCAGGATGTGGTAATGGTTCGGCATCAACACGTATGCGTGTACCATCCAACCGGTTTTGACGCAGGCGTCGGCCAGCACGTCGAGGAGCCGTTGCCGATCGGCGTCGTCGCGAAAGATGGCTTCGCCGTGGTCGCCGCGCGACGTTAGGTGATACACGGCCCCGTCGAATTGCAAGCGTGGGAGTCTCGGCATGACCTGAAGGTAGCCGAACGACGCAATGCGTCAAGGGGACAAGGGGACAGTCCTAAACAGTTTGTGTTGCAGGAGGGTGGGTGCCATGGGTAAGCAGAGCTTACCCGTGAGCCAGAAGACACGGAAACCCCACACGGGTAAGCTTCGCTTACCCATGGCACCCGTTCCAAAGAGAAAGGTTTATGCCGCTATTGGTGGGACTGCGCTTCGCTTGTCCCACCCTACACAGACTTTTCGGATAGCCTATAAGTTTTTCGACAAGGCGTTGTCCGTCACCTTCTCGATGTTGGGGGCCATGTTGTCTTTCTTGAAATCCTCGGGGCTTGGTACGCTGAACAAGATGGCGAAAGCGATCGCCCCGCCGAGGGTGATCGCCAGCGGGACGGACCAAATCTTGGTCCATTGGAAATTCTCGCCCACCGAGTTCCGCTGCATGACATAGCCGGCCAGTTGCGTACCGAGGAACAACCCGATGCCGCTGGTGGCGATGAAGATCAGCGATTGGGCCGAGGCCCCGATCGACTCCGGCGCCATTTTGCCGACGAATATTTGTCCGCCGATCATGAAGAAGGCATAAGCCAGCCCGTGAAACGCCTGAACCAGCATTACCCACAAGGCGCGTTTGCTCACCACGTAGGTTATGTAAAGAAAAGTCCAGCACAGGGCACCGATAACGAATGTCCACTTGTACCCTTCAAACTCTCCGTATCCCAGGCCTTTGGGCAAACCGATCAGCCAACCGAGCAACACGATTGTCGCGACGGCTTGAACGGCCTGGGCAAAGGCCATCACGGCGGATACGTTTTTGCCTTTGACGCCTTTGTCCTGCAGGAACCTGCCCGAGCCGAGGAAGTAGAACTGCATCATGCCGGAGACGACCAACTGGACGAGAATGAAGGTCCGGTAGCTGCCGTTTTTCAGCATGGCCAGCGCTTCAAATATGGGATTGCCCGTTGCGGCCGGCTTCAGCGGCATCTGGAAGAAACAGACGACGACCATCACCAGCGAGAGGACGCCGGCCAGCACCAAACTGTCCGGTCCGTCGCCGCCGGTTTTGCGGACTTGACGGATACCGGTCAACAGATATCCAGCCAAGGCCCAGGCCACCGGCGCCCAGAAAAATATCCAAGTACTTTGCTCCGGGTATTGAGCAAAGACCATTTTATTGACCAGCGGCAACGTACACGTATAGAAGATCGAGTAGATCAGCATGACCGAGAACATACCCCAGAACTTCGTCTGTCGCGCGGCCACGAACAGCAGAATCGCGCCGACGGCGTGCGAAACCAGGATGATCCACTCGGCGTTGAAGCAACTATCGGCCAGATAGCCCGAGACCAGCGGCGCGAAGATGCAGGCCAGCGGCAGCGTGGCGTATATCCAGCCGGTCTGTTTTCCGGTCATCTTCAGCGGGCCAAGCAGCCGGATGGCCAGCACGGACATCCACGCTCCCCAAATGGCGAACTCCAGCCCCATCAACGCGCTCAGTCGCAGATACAGATCCCAATTCATCGAAGTCTCCCGGAAAAGATGGAACTAAACCACCGCCGCTGGAATGTAATCGCAGAACGCGGATGATTGTAACCGGCCGGGCGGCTTTATGGAACAAGTGAAAATCAGAAATCCAGCACTACTTCAACACGGGACAGGAATCGAACCACTCGCGGTTCTGGCGGCACATCCATTCCACCGCGTTCGGCGGCCCCCAGCCGCCGGCCTCGTACAACTCCAACGGCGGCCAGCCGGGTCGCTCCCAACCACGCTGGATCGGGTCGATGATCGACCAGGCCAACTCTATCTCGTCGGCGCGCGAAAACAGACTGGCGTCCCCATGCATCACGTCCAACAGCAGCCGCTGGTGGGCCTCGGGCATCCGGCCGGCAAACTTCTCGCGGAACATGAAGTTCAGATCGGTCATGCGAAACTTCATGCCGGCGTCCGGCACCTTCGTCTGGAATTGCAACTGGATGCCCTCGGCCGGCTGCAACTGAATGACCAAACGATTGGCCTCGAAGGCGGAACGCGGACCCGCGTCGAACATTACATGCGGCGCGGGCCGAAACTGTATGACGATCTGAGTGGTGCGGCAGGACATCGCCTTGCCGCTGCGGAGCAGAAACGGAACGCCCTGCCAACGCCAGTTGTCGATGTGCAGCTTGATCGCGCCGAAGGTGGCCGTCTCGCTGTCCTCCGGCGCCCCAGGCTCGTCGCGGTACTTGCGGTATTGGCCGCGGATGGTGTCGTTATAGACCTCCTCGGGCTCCATCACGCGGACCGAGCGGAGCACCTTCACCTTTTCGTCGCGGACGGCGTCGGCGTCGAACCGCGCCGGAGCCTCCATCGCCGTGAGGGTCATCAGTTGCAGCAGATGATTCTGGAACATGTCGCGCAGCACGCCCGCCGATTCGTAGTACGCCGCGCGATGGCCCACCAGCAAGTCCTCGGCCGCCGTTATCTGCACGTGGTCGATATAGTTGCGGTTCCAGATCGGTTCGAAAATGCTGTTGGCGAACCGCAGCACCAGCACGTTCTGCACGGTCTCCTTGCCCAGGTAGTGATCGATGCGATAGACCTGACGCTCGTCGAATACTTGATGGACGCGCCGGTTCAACTCGCGTGCGGAATCGAGGTCCGTGCCGAATGGTTTTTCAATGACCACTCGTCGCGGCCCGTGTTCCTCGTCGGCCAATCCCGCCTCGCCGAGCCGTGCGATAACCGTCTCGTAAAGCGGCGGGGCCACGGCGAGGTGATACACCCGCGTGGTCGCTTGGCCTCCCTCGATTTCATCGAGAAAATCTCGCAACGCCGCATAATCCTCGGCCGATTCGGCGTTGCCCGATTGATAGAAGATCGATGGGGCGAACCGTTGCCACGTCTCGGCGTCGAAATCTTCGCCGACGAATTGTGCGGTCGATTCGGCGAGTTTCTCCCGCCAGGCGTCGTGGCTGAACTTGGTCCGCGAGAAGCCGACCACGCGGGCGTCTTCCGGCAGCCGCTTCTTGCGAAACAGTTCGTACAGCGCCGGCACAAGTTTCCGGCTGGTCAGATCGCCCGAGGCGCCGAAGATTATGATGGTATGAGCCATGTTTCATGTAGGACAGGTTGTCAACCTGTCGCAGTATAAGTAGGACAGGTTGTCAACCTGTCGCAGTATAATGTAAGACAGGTTGGCAACCTGTCGCAGTATAATGTAGGACAGGCTGTCAACCTGTCCTACATAGGTTGTCCCATCAAGATTTCACTCTCAGTTCGTTCATAGGCGGAAGAAAACGGCCATTGCTCAGGCAAGGAAACCAACCCCGCCTTTACCGGATTGTTTTCGATGTATTGGATGATTCTCTCCAGTTCATCGTCATCGCGCACACACCGATCATAGGATTCGTCTTGCCAGAAAGCGCCATGCCGTCCTAATCTTTTGTTGCACTCTCGTGCGGTATGCCGTTTAAATGTATGCATTATTCGCTCGCGCGGAAATCTAACGCGCGGCGAGTTGTGGGACAGGTTGACAACAGAAGTGTGGGACAGGTTGACAACCTGTCCTACGATGGGTCTAAACACCCAGTGAATATGGCTTGGCATAACAACGTATGCCAAAAGATCGTACCGGCGGCCGGACCAAAAGCGAAAGGCGTTGGCGACAATTTCTGCAAGTGCTGGATCCGTCAAGTGTCGCACGGCTGGCTGTTGGTCGAGCCACCAATCGGCGCGGGCAAAATATTTTTTCCAGACGCGGTCTTTTTCCTCCGAACGAGAAAAACCGTCGGTCGGAGAAAGTCGATTGAAACCAACTCTAAATCGCTCCAAATCAAGCAAACCCTCCGCAGAAATGCTGCCAACCAGACACGTTGTTACGAAGTAGGTTGCACCGGGCAAATCCCAGTGAGGCAAGTGACGACGGCGATGGCAGCCGTGTTCTTCCATTGCGGGGCAAGCCAACCGAATGTGTAGGACAGGTTGTCAACCTGTCACAGTATATGCAAATGTAGGACAGGTTGGCAACCTGTCACAATATATGTATATGTAATGGGAGACAGGTTGACAACCTGTCCTACACTCAAAACCACGCGGCGGTGAATCCGCCGTCTACGTTGATCGCCGCGCCGGTCAGAAAACCGCCGGCCTTCGGAGATACCAACAGCAACAATGCCCCGATCAATTCCTCCGGCTCGCCGAAGCGGCGCATCGGCGTGTGGCGGGTGATGTTGTCGATCCGCTCGGAGTCCAAAAGCCGCCGGTTCTGCTCGGCCGGGAAGAAACCGGGACAAATCACGTTCACCCGCACGCCGCCGGCGGCGAACTCCTGGGCAATGTTTCGGGTCAGGTTCAACACGCCCGCCTTCGACGCCGAATAGGCAAACACCCGCGACAGCGGCAAATGAGAGGTGACGCTGCCGATGTTGACGATCGACCCGCCGCCCGAGTCGACCATCTGCCGGCCGAAAATCTGGCACGTCTGGAACACGGCCTTCAGGTTGATCGTCATGACGCGGTCCCAATCGGCGTCGGTAGCGTCGAGGAACGTGCTTCCTGCGTTGACCCCGGCGCAGTTTACCAGGATATCGACCCGCCCGGTCTGTTTGATGGTTTCGGCCAGCAGGTTTTCGATCGACTCGCGCGAGGTAACGTCTACCGTACAGAATCCGGCCTTTCCGCCGACCGCCTCCAGGGCTTTTACTCGCGCCGTGCAACCTTCTTCGGTCAGATCGGCGACGACGATGTGCGCCCCGGCTCTGGCCAGTCCCTCGCAAAGCGCGCCGCCAAGCACCCCCGCCCCGCCGATCACAACCGCCGTCTGGCCGGAGAGTCCGAAAAGTGATTCAAGATAATTCGATGGCATCAATTCGTCCTTATTGGTTTCTGTTGCGGAAAACGCCATTGGCTCTTTTGTCATTCTGAGCGAAGCGAAGAATCTGGCCCATTGAGACCCTGCGCTTCGCTCAGGGTGACAAAAAACGACTTTCCTCAACAGAAACTACTTGTCGTCATTGTAGCAGGCGGTTCCAATTGGTAAAGTGCAGAACTGGATCAACGATGGCATGATGAGCAACCTTCCACAACTCCGTATCGGCCCGATCGCCGTCGATTTTCCCGTCGTGCAAGCGGCGCTGAGCGGCTATAGCGATTGGCCGATGCGGACGATCTCACGACGGCTGGGCGCGGCGCTGACCATCTGCGAGGTAATGCTCGATCGGTTCGTGCTGAACGTGACCAAGGGACGGAAGGCGAAGCGTTTTCTGCGGATCGGCGACGACGAGCATCCCTGCGGGGCGCAGTTGATGGGGGCCGTGCCCGAGCAGTTTCCGCCCGCGGCGCTGAAACTCGTGGCGGCCGGATTCGACACGATCGACCTGAACTTCGCCTGCCCGGTCAAGAAAGTGCTGGGCCGACGCCGGGGCGGATTCCTGCTGAGCGATCCGGCCACCGCGCTCGATATCGTCGCGCGGGTCCGCGAGGCCCTGCCGCCGCAAGTGCCCGTGACCGTTAAAATGCGCCGCGGCATGGACGACAGCCAAGAGAGCCGGGACAATTTCTACGCCATCTTCGACGGCGCGTTCCGGCTCGGCGCGGCGGCAATTACGGTTCACGGACGCACCGTCCGGCAGCGCTACGAGGGGCGCAGCTCCAGTGAGTTCATCCGCGAGGTGAAGCTGCACGCCGGTGGGAAAACCGTGCTCGGCAGCGGCGACCTGTTCACTGCCCGCGATTGCCTCGACATGCTGCGCGAGACCGGCGTGGACGGGGTTTCGGTCGCCCGCGGCGCGATCGGCAACCCGTGGATATTCCAACAAGCCAGGGCGTTGGCCGAAGGGATCGAGTTGCCGCCGCCCGGTTTGCACCAGCAGCGGGACGTGATCGCCGAACACTATCGGCTCTGCGAGGAGCTTTACGGCCCCAGCCGATGTTGCCGAGTGATGCGGAAGTTCGGCATAAAATATGCGAGGTTACATCCCAACAGCCGCGAAGTCCGAGACGCCTTCGTGACCGTCGCCGCTCCGTCCGATTGGCGGGCAGTGTTGGAGCGTTGGTACGCCGAAGACCTTCCCGGCGTGGAACCATCGCCGGCGGACGGCTATTACGCCTAATCGAGGACTGAGTGGCAAACGAAACATGCCTGGAGGAGGTGCAACGAGTATCTTAACTATTGCTGTGATTCGGGATCGTGCTTCTCTAGCTGTTTTCGGGTTCCCTTCAACTTCTTGCGAACCTGAGTGATATTTTCCGAGATCGGGAGATCCTCCGGAGTTTTCCCGCTAAGCTCCTGCATTGTGTGTCGCACTTTCTGACCAACGTCAAAAGCAGCCTTCTCAAGCCTTGGTTGGCCGCGAATGTTCTCGTTGGCGATTTTCTCCGTGGTTTGTGTGATGCGAAACAAGTGAGCAGCCAACTCGGCCTTCCCCATTCGGTCAATCAGCTTTTCCCTAGGCCCCAACCCTTTGTAGTGACTAAGCCTTTCCAGGGACATGTTGTACATGCCCATATAGCCCTGGTTTAGGAAAAAAGCGTAGTGTTGGACGCCGTGTGACTGAGCAGTGCCCACCAACGCCTTTTGCCCGTCTTTAACCTCGTCGCGAATCAGTACGCGATCAATTGCTTCCGCGTGCTCCAAACGGCCCTGGAAAGTCTCCGCGATTGCTGCAAAATACGCTTGAGCTGCCGCGACTTCGGGTTTCCTTGGGTCGCCATTCATGGCAATCAAGTAGCAGCCGAAGCGAGTAATGGCGTGTTTGCCGTTACTTTGTCGAACGAAGTGATCTTCGCATTGAATCCCCAACGATAGGCACGCCTGTTTAGCTCGCGTCAGCGCCTTTATGAACGCCTGTTCGGACTCATATCCGAGCACTTCCATGACGATGGGCTCATCCCAATGCGTCACGTCGTTCGGTTTGCCCAGATCCTCAAAACTGGGGCGATCATTTTCAAAGTGGAAAACAGTTTGCGGAACGCCAGACATGGCCCTGCCTCCTGATTGGGGGGTGCTCGCGAGCATTATAGCAAATGGTTAGAGTTACCCGCAATCCATCCTCCTCCATGTTTTGTGAAGTTCCCATGCGGAGCATGGGAACCAGGGGCTTATGGGGCGCGGCCGTCGGTCGCTTATTGGTTTTCCGCCACCACGGCGGCGTTGCGTTGGATGCCCTCCTGCCGCGCCCGCCAAAAGGGCGTGCGGCGGAATCGACGGCGGAATTCTTCCTCGTCGAGCGAACTCAACTCGGCGAGTTCCACCGGGTTCATCCCCGGGCCGGGCTGAAACGCCCGCTCCGCGGTGGCCGGCGTGCGGCGGTTCCAGGGACACGCCTCCTGGCAAGCGTCGCAACCGAACAGCCGGTCGCCGACGGCCGCGCGTAACTCGTCCGGCACGGGCGAGCGCGACTCGATCGTCAGATAGCTGACGCACTTTCGCGCGTCGAGTTGGTAGGGGCCGATCAACGCGCCGGTGGGACATGCGTCGAGACAAGCGCGGCACGAACCGCAATGGTCCGCGCGGGTCGGCTCGTCGTACTCCAACTCCTCGGTGGTCAGCAGCGCGGCCAGAAAGAACCAACTGCCCAGGCGTTGGTTGATGAGCGTTGTGTTCTTGCCGATCCACCCTAGCCCTGCCAGGCGGCCGAACTGCCGCTCCAACAGCGGCGCGGTGTCCACGACGCCTCGGACCCGGGCGGCGGGTGCGAGGCGGCGATGAAACTCGGCCAATTCGCCGAGCCCTCGGCGGACCACGTCGTGGTAATCTTCGCCCCAGGCGTAGCGCGAGACCCTTGCCTGGCCCTCGGTCGCGCGGGCCGGCTCGACCGTGCGATAGTTCATCCCCAGCATGAGGATGCTTTTTGCGCCATCGAGGATTTTGTCTGGATCGCGGTATGCGTCGATCCGCTCGGCGAGATAGTCCATTTCGCCCGCCCGGCCGTCGGCTATCCATCGTTCGAGCCGCGTTACATCTTCGGACAGCGTGGCGGCCGGCGTGGCCCCGGCCAGATCGAACCCCAGCCGCATCGACTCTTCCTTCAACGCGGCGGTTAGTTCGACGGCGGTCATTGTTGGGGCTTTGCGATTTACCTGACAGAGAATACAATCAATTATTGTTGTTGCTCCGCTAAATTGGGAGACCTAATCGTGAGATACCGTATCGTTGGTGGTTTTTGTGGATTTCTGGTCCTTTCGATATGCCTTGCTGGCTGTGGGCCGGAGTTGTCCGAACGCGACCTTGGAACCGTGGTCGATGAGATGCCTAAGGTGGCCGGCTCGGAAGAGCCCTACCCGATGCCGCAACTCGGCCCTTCGACGGAAGACGAGGAGACGGAGCACCGATAGCGGTCCGTCTGGGGGGCATGGGCGTGCGGCCATTCACAGGGGACTGTCCCCCTGGCGTCGCGGAAGGGCAGCCGGCGCGCCAATCAAAATCGGCTGAAATTTGGCCGGTTTGCGGAAATCGACCTGGACACGGGTGCGAAAAACGCTAACCTACCGGCCTCATGAATCGCTATTCTGCGACGATACTGTTGGTATTGCTGTTTGCCGGCTGCCAGAACCATGCGCCTACGGTCGATCCGTTTTTCGGCCGCGCAATAATTCCGCCGCCGGGAACCGGCTCTGCCACGGGCCAGTACACGGACCCGTATTATCAAACGCCGCCGATGGTGCAGATGCCACCGCCCACGGTGTCTCAGCCCGCCGGTACGATCTCCCGGCCCGGTGCGTCGGCGGGCGTAGCGCCGCCATATTCGGCGCCGCGGCCGTTATCGGCCGGTCCATCGACCGTCGCTCCTCCGCCCGGAACAAACAACCCTTACGTGCCGCCGGGCGGCAACCCAACCGCTCCCACGGCGCCGAGATGGGTGCCGCCGGGATCGACGTCTTCGAACACAAACGCCGCCAGACCTGGAACGACCGTCTCGTTGCCGGCCTCCGCCGGGGTGACATCCGGACGAGCCGGCGGGTCGCTCTATGATCGTACCCCCCGGCCAATCGACGCCACCGGCGCCAGCGGGAACACATCCGCTCGGGCACCGATCATCCGCACCTTGCAGCCGCGAACGACCACCAACGGCGGCGATCGAGTCATCGACATCATGGACCTGCCGCCGGCTTCGTAGCTCCCGCGCGGGTTGCGTGCAGTCGCTCGGAACCTATATTGTATATTAGTATGATCGCGTTGTATTAACTCCCCGCGACCGCAGTCGCGGGGCGTTTGTTTTTCATCTTTGATTCTCGATTGACATAAGCGCGCGACGAGCGCCACAATACTCCGTGAGCGAAAACCCCAGCAGCCTCCAATCTCGATTGACCAACTTCGCCGGCGGCGTGAACCGGTTGCGGCTGACGCGCTGGGCCGCGCTTCTGTCGAAGATCGCCGCATTGGAGCCGGACCTGCAAGCGCTGGAGGAAGAGCAGCTTCGCAAGCGGAGCCTTTCGCTCAGATACCGCGCCAAAAGCGGCGAGCCGTTGGCCGGACTGTTGGTCGAGGGATACGCGCTGGTCCGCGAGGCCGCCCGGCGCACGCTGAACATGCGCCATTTCGACGTGCAGATTCTCGGCGGCATCGCCATGTTCCGTCGCTCGATCGTCGAGATGCAGACCGGCGAGGGGAAGACGCTCGCCGCCACGCTGCCGTTGTACCTGCATGGCCTGTTGGGCCAGGGGAGCCATCTGGCCACGGTCAACGACTACCTGGCCAAGCGCGACGCCCAGTGGATGGAGCCCGTCTATAAAATGCTCGGCATGAGCGTCGGGGTGATCGAGACACAGATGTCGCAGCCCCAGCGGCGGAAGGCCTACGCCTGCGACATTACCTACGGCACGGCGAAGGAGTTCGGCTTCGACTTCCTCCGCGACCGGCTGCTGCTGCGACGCATCGGCGAGGGTCAGACCGACCTGCTCGGCGGCATGTTGGGAAAAGGTCCGGCGGGCGCCGACGAAAAACCCGTCCAGGGCGATCCGCACTTCGCACTGGTCGACGAGGCCGACAGCATCCTGATCGACGAAGCACGCACGCCATTGATCATCAGCGCCCTGCCAACCGAAGAGGAGCGGCTGGCCGTGGAATGTTACAAATGGAGCACCTCGGTCATCAAGCAATTTGTCGAGGACGAGGATTACGAGTACGACCACGAAAAGAAGACCGTCGAATTGACCCGCGAGGGGCGGCAGAACGTCCGCTTGCTGCCCAAACCGCCGGCGCTGGACACGGTCGGCATGGTCAACATCTACCAGTACACGGAGCGGGCGATACTCGTCGACCGCGAGTACCACCTCGATCGCCAATACGTCGTCCGCGACGGAGAGATCGTGATTGTCGACGAGTTTACCGGCCGGCTGGCCGAGGGACGCAAGTGGCGCGACGGAATCCATCAGGCCGTCGAGGCCAAGCAGGGAGTCGAGGTCACGGTGGCCACCGGCCAAGCGGCGCGGATCACCGTCCAGGACTTCTTTCTCCGCTATGAGAATCTGGCCGGCATGACGGGCACGGCGATGGGGTCCGCCCGCGAGTTGCGACGCATCTATCGCTGCCACGTGCTGCCGATCCCCACCAACCGACCGGCGATCCGGCAACGGCTGGCCGACTGCGTCTTCGGCGAAGCGGACGCGAAATGGGCGGCGGTGGTCGAAGAGGTCCGCCAATTGCACGCCGTCGGACGCCCCCTGCTGATCGGCACTCGATCAATCGACAAGTCGGAACATCTATCGAAACTCCTCGACGCCGCGGGCATCGAACATCTGGTGCTCAACGCCAACCACGTCGAGGCCGAAGCGGACATCGTCGCCCGCGCCGGACAGCGGGAGAAAGTGACCGTCTCGACGAACATGGCCGGCCGGGGAACCGACATCAAGCTCGGCGAGGGCATCGCGCAGCTCGGCGGCCTGCACGTGATCTGCACCGAGATGCACGACGCCAGCCGCATCGACCGGCAGTTGATCGGCCGTTGCGGCCGGCAGGGCGACCCCGGCACCTTCCGCCAGTATCTAGCCCTGGACGACGATCTGCTGCTGACCGGACTGGGACCGGACAAGTCGCGTAAGCTCAAGGAACTGGGCGAGCAAGCGGACGGTCAAGTCGACCGCCTCGGGCCGTTGTTCCGCAAGGCGCAGCGCAAGGTAGAGCACCGTCACTTCCGCCAACGCAAGACGCTGATGTACTTCGAGAAGGAGCGCAAAAAGATGCAGCGACAGATGGGACAAGACCCCTACCTCGACACGCCGGGGTAAAAAACGATAATGGATGCAGTTGCGTCCATTCCGGGTTCCCACGCTCCGCGTCGGTGTCGGGGGGCGACGCAAAGCGGCGCGGCGGTGCGTTCCCACGGAGGACCGTAGTCAAGTAGGATGCGTCCGCGACGCACCATGGATACTGAATGTCGGTGTGTCGCGGACGCACCCCACAAAGACATGCTCGACGAACCGAACCATAAACCACAAGGCGCTTTGCTCCAGCCGGACGGGAGCGTTGTCTGGCGAGTTTGGGCACCGCGGTCGGAAAACGTCTCGCTGGTCGTCTGGCCGGACGATCGGCGGACCGAAACCGCGATGACCCCGGAGGGATTCGGCTATTTCACGTGCCGTCAGTCCGATGTGCGCGCGGGATTGCGATACGCCTATCAATTGGACGACGGCCGGGAATATCCCGACCCCGCTACCCGCTGGCAGCCCGACGGCGTGCATCAACCGTCGGCGATCTGGTTTCCGACGGAGTACAAATGGGGCGACGGCTCGTGGCGGGGCGTGCCGCGCGAGGAATTGGTCGTCTACGAACTGCACGTCGGCACATTCACGCCCGAGGGAACATTCGCGGCGATCATCCCCCGGCTCGGGCAACTGGCCGAGTTGGGCGTTACGGCGATCGAGCTGATGCCGGTGGCCCAATTCCCCGGCGAGCGGAACTGGGGCTACGACGGCGTGCATCCGTTCACGGCACAGAACACCTACGGCGGTCCCCGCGCCTTGCGGGAGTTGATAGACGCCGCCCACCAGGCCGGCCTGGCCGTGCTGCTGGACGTGGTCTACAACCATTTCGGACCGGAAGGGAACTACCTCGGTCTGTTCGGCCCTTACGAGACCGACCGCTACCGAACGCCGTGGGGAAAGGCCGTGAACTTCGACGGCCCGGAGTCCGACCCCGTGCGGCGGTTCGTCATCGACAACGCGCTGTTCTGGGTCCGCGACTTTCATGCCGACGGTCTGCGATTGGACGCGGTCCATGCGATCTACGATTTCTCGGCCCGGCACATACTTGCCGAACTACAAGCCGAGGTGCAAGCGGAGGCCGACCGAGCGGGCCGCGTCGTCCACGTGATTGCCGAAAGCGACTTGAACGACGTGCGGCTGGTCGTTCCGCCGGAGCGCGGCGGTCATGGGCTGGACGCCGCCTGGAGCGACGACTTTCATCACTGCGTCCACGCCCTGTTGACCGGCGAGCGCGACGGATACTACCGGGACTTCGGCCGGCCGGAACAGCTTGCCAAGGCGTACAACGACGTATACGTCTACGACGGTTGCTATAGCCCTTTCCGACAGCGACGGCACGGCAACCGGGTGGGCAAAGCGGACCGGACGCGGTTCGTCGTCTCCGTCCAGAACCACGACCAGGTGGGCAACCGTGCCTTGGGCGAACGGCTGACCGCGCTGTTGCTCCCCGAGGCACAGCGGTTGGCCTGTGGATTGCTGCTTGTTTCGCCCTGCGTGCCGCTCGTCTGGATGGGCGAGGAATACGGCGAGACGCGGCCGTTCCCCTTCTTCTCATCGTTCGACGATCTGCAACTGGTCGAGGCGGTCCGCCGCGGCCGGCGCGAGGAGTTCGCCGCGCTCGAGTTCCGCTGGGGTACGGAGATTCCCGATCCGCAATCGCCCGAGACGTTTCTCGCCGCGAAGCTGCAATGGGACTGGTCTTCGGCGGAGGCGGCCGGGCGGCGACGGTTGTACGCCGATCTGCTGGCGGCCCGACGCGATTGGCCGGCGCTGCGCGATCGATCGAATACGATGGCCCGGGTAAGCGGCGCCACCCAGCGAGACGTCGTACTGATCCTCGAACGCGGCGCGGCGCCGGGAATCGTCGCCTGTGCAAACCTTTCCGCCGAGCCGGTCATACTTTCCGATGTGCCAGACGATCGCGAACTGTTGCTCAGCACCGAATGGAATCGCTACGGCGGTCGGCGCGACGCGGATCGGCCGCTCGACGAACTGCTTCCATACGAAATGCTCTTGTTCGGACCAAAGGGGCAACTGCCATGAACGATCTTCGCTGGTGGGTCGACGAGATCGTCGCTGAAGTGCGGCGGGCGATCGCCGAACAACGCGGTTGGCCCGAGGCCGCCTACCGACTGCAATTCAACCGCGAAGGGATGACCTTCAACGACGCGGCGGCGCTGGTTCCCTATCTCCATGAACTGGGCATCAGCCACGTCTACGCCTCGCCGTGCATGAAGGCCGCCGCCGGCAGCCCGCACGGATACGACGTGGTCGATTACGGACGGCTCAACACCGAGCTAGGCGGCGCGGAGGGCTACTCGGCGCTGGCCGCCGCGCTTCACCAACACGACATGGGCCTGATCCAAGACATCGTACCCAACCACATGGGGATCGTCGCCGCCGAAAACGCCTGGTGGAGCAACGTCCTGGAAAACGGACCCGGCTCGCCATACGCGCATTATTTCGACATCGACTGGCATCCGGTGAAGACGGAGCTAAAGAACAAAGTGCTGCTGCCGCTGTTGGGCGGCCAATACGGCGAGATTCTCGAATCGGGGCAATTGCAGTTGGAATACCATGACGGGGCGTTTTTCCTGCGATATTTCCAGCAGCAGTTGCCGCTCGATCCGCGAACGTATCCGATCATCCTCGCCAACCGGCTCGATGAATTGAAGGACTCGTTGGGCGCCGAGTCCGACGAGCTGCGCGAGTTGGAAAGCATCTTGACCGCCTTGGAATATCTTCCTCCCGCCACCGAGACCGAAACGCTTAGGGCAACCGAGCGTCAGCGGGAGAAGGAGGTAATCAAGGGCCGCTTGCGCCGGCTGGCCGACAACAGCCCCCGGATCGCGGAGTTTGTCGAACAAAATCTCCGCGAGTTGAACGGCAGGCCGGACGACCCGCGGAGCTTCGACCGGCTGGACTCGGTGCTGAACGCCCAAGTCTATCGTTTGGCCTACTGGAAGGCCGCCTCCGACGAGGTGAACTACCGCCGGTTCTTCGACATCAACGAGCTGGCGGCCGTCTGCACCGAAGACCCGCAAGCCTTCGACCTGATCCACCAGCTCATCTTCGACATGCTGGTCCGCGGCGAGGTGGACGGACTGCGGATCGACCACATTGACGGCCTGTTCGACCCGCTGGAATATCTCTGGCGGCTTCAGTGGGGATACCTGAAGGCGTTGGGCCGCGCGGCCCAACGGCGGCTCATCGAACAGCGAACGTCCTCGGGCGACGGGCCAGTCTCGGAAGCGTTCCGCTGGGAGGTGGTCGAGCCGCGGGTGCTCGGCGAGTTGTGGCGCGGGCTGGGCGGCCATCCGCCGTCCGACCTGCTGCTGGAAGGAGCGCCGGACGACGCCACGCTTCCCTGGAGACCCATCGACTCACGGCCGACGACCGACGACGATCATCCAACGTATCGCTTTCCGCTATACGTGCTCGTGGAAAAAATCCTCGGCCCGAAAGAGCCGCTGCCGGAAACATGGCCCGTGGCCGGAACCACCGGATACGACTTCCTCAACCCGGTCAACCGCATGTTGGCCGATCGCGCCGGGCTGCACGAACTGCTGAAAATCTATAAGCGGTTCACCGGCCATCGGACCGACTTCCGCGAAGTAACGTATCAAGCAAGGCTGCTGATCCTGCGGGTGGCCATGTCGAGCGACCTGCATCTGCTCGCCCATCGGATAAACCGCATCTCGGAACGACACCGGCGCACGCGCGACTATACGCTGGACAGTTTGCGGCTGGCGCTGCGCGAAATCCTCACCTGCTTCCCGGAATATCGTACTTACATCCGCCATCGCCGGGTCTCGGAACGCGACCGGCGCGTGATCCACCGCGCGGTGGGCCAGGCCAAACGGCGCAATCCCGCCCGCGACTCCACCCTGTTCGACTTCATCCGCGACGTGTTGCTGTTGGAACAACCGCCGGGCCTGGACGAGGAGGGACGCGACCAGCGCGATCTGTTCGTCGGACGCTTCCAGCAGGTCACCAGCCCGTTGGTGGCCAAGGGCATCGAGGACACCGCCTTCTACCAATACCTGCCGCTGGCCTCGCTGAACGAGGTGGGCGGCGACCCGGTCGGCGGCGCCGGCACGGTCGCCGATTTCCACGCCGAAAACCACGGCCGGCTCGAACAGCGACCCGGTTCTCTTATCGCCACCACCACCCACGACACAAAACGAAGCGAAGACGTTAGGGCAAGGATCAACGTCATCTCCGAAATCCCGCAGCAGTGGCGGTCGGCGGTGAATCGCTGGTCGCGGCTGAACCGGCGTCACCGCCGCGAGGTGGACGGCCTGGCCGCGCCAAGCCGCAACGACGAATATCTCCTCTATCAAACGCTGATCGGCGTGTGGCCGCTCGATCCGCCCGACGCCGAGTCGTGGCCGCGGTTCGTCGAGCGGATACAGGGCTACATGGAGAAGGCCACCCGTGAGGCCAAGCGGCGGACCAGTTGGATCAGCCCCAATAAGGAATATGACGACGCCGTGCGGGATTTCGTCGCCGTCGTGCTGGACGACAATCCGAAAAACCGCTTTCTGGCCGAGTTGCGCGCGTTCGAGGATCGCGTGGTCGATTTTGGGCTGTACAGCGCATTGTCGCAAGTGTTGTTGAAGTTGACCTCGCCGGGCGTGCCGGACGTGTACCAGGGCCAGGAACTTTGGGGGTTCTGGCTGGTCGATCCCGACAACCGCCGGCCGGTCGATTTCGACCGCCGCAAGTGGCTGCTGGCCGAGATTCAAGCGACCGGCGCGGCCGGCGCGGAGGAGCGATTGGCGCTGGCCCGCCACCTTGCGGAAAATCCGCGAGACAGCCGATTGAAGCTGCTGGTCACCTGTCAGGCGTTGCAATTCCGCCGCCGCCACGCCGACCTGTTCCGCCGCGGCCGCTACGAGCCGCTGGCCGTCGAGGGTTTTGCGGCCGAACACGTTTGCGCTTTTGCTTGGCGGCGGACTCCTTCAACCGGCGAGCCGGAAGAAACGGCGATTGTCGTCGTCCCCCGACTGTTGGCCCGTTTGGCGTCGCAGTTTCACGAGGAGCCTCACGATCCGTGGCGTCCGTTGGGCGAGACGGTTTGGCGCGACACCCGCCTGTTGATTCCCGCCCTGCCGCCGGACCGCCCGCTGACGAACATCTTTACCGGTCAGACTTGCCCGTTCGACGAAAGCAGCGTGTCGTTGGCGACCGTGTTTTCAGATTTCCCGGTAGCGTTGTTGGGGTGAAAAAAGGTGGTGACACCTTCCCTCACCCCAGTTTCACTTTGGGGACGCGGAGTCCCGGCGGTGCGTTCCCACGCGGAGCGTGTGAACGAGGGCTGAACGTGCAACTCGTTGCGGGTCAAGACGTTGCGGCTGCGGAAATTGGGCTGGACTTGTCGGGCGGTTTCTGAGAGACTTCCCGACCAATTTTCTTTTCCATTTCCGTTTCGCGGCGAGTATCACCATGACCTCTTTTCTTCACTCTGTCGGCAAGCTGTTTCGGTCCGGCCATTGGTGGCTGGCGGTGACTTTGGTTTTGGCGTTGGGGATTTCGGGCTGCAAGAACTTGGGCATGCGCGGCGAAGGGTTCTCCGACGACGATATGGCCTCGTCGGCGCGCGACGTCCCGCCCGAAAAACACGACGTCGAATATTGGAGTTACAGCGAAAAGGCCCGGCAAATCGAACGCAATCTCCAGGGTCGGTAGTACCTCATTGTAGCTGTATTTGTGGGTGCCACGGGCGTGGCGGTTGGGGCGGCAGTTGTACTGCCGCCCCGAGCCGGCATCCACCGAGGTGGCAGTACAACTGCCACCCCAACGAAACCCGCCAGCACTGGCGAGACGCCAATGCCGCCCTTGCGGATTCTCGCCGTATAGACCACAATCAGCCTGTAGTCGCTTTCCGGCGTCTCTTTCGGTCTCCCAGGGGCTTGCTCCATGCCAGAGAACACCACAAGACTTTTCGAGGAAGTATGTCAACACGCCCGGCGCACGGCGGTAATGGCCTCGATCAACGAGTTGCTCGGCTGGGACGAGCGGACACAGTTGCCCTCCGCCGGCGCGGAACATAGGGCCGATCAATCGACGCTGCTGGCCGGGCTGATCCATCGGCGATGGGTCGATGAGAAGTTCGGCAGGCAGATCGAGGAACTCTCCGCGAGCTTTTCGGAAGAAAAGGACACGGACGCCGCCGTGGTGGTCCGTCGGCTGAAACGCCAGCGGGATAAGAAGGTGAAACTGCCGCAAACGTTGGTCGAGGAGTTGGCGCGGACGGCGGTCATGGGCCAACAGGCGTGGCAAGAGGCCCGGCAAAACGACGATTTCCCCGCCTTCCAACCGCTGTTGGAGCGGACGGTCGAGTTGAAGCGCGAGCAGGCCGAGGCGCTCGGATACCCGCAATGCCCTTACGACGCACTGCTGGACGAGTTCGAGCCGGAGGAGCTTACCGCCAACGTCGGCCCGGTGTTGGAAAAGCTGCGCGAAGAGTTGGTTCCGTTGGTCACCAGCATCCAACAGAGCGGCCGGCAGCCGGACTGTTCGGTGCTGCACCGCAAGTTCCCCGTGGAGGTGCAGGACCGGTTCGCCCGCGAGGCGGCCGCGGCGATCGGATTCGATTTCAATCGCGGGCGGCTGGACGTTACGACGCATCCGTTTTGTTGCGGGCTGGGTCCGAACGACTGCCGCATCACCACGCGGTTCTACGAGGATTTCTTCAACGCGGCGTTTTTCGGCGTCATGCACGAGGCGGGCCACGGTCTCTACGAGCAGGGGCTGCCGGTCGAACAGTACGGACTCCCCTCGGGTGAGTTCATTTCGCTGGGTATCCACGAGTCGCAATCGCGTTTGTGGGAGAACCTGGTCGGCCGCAGCCGCGAGTTCTGGACGTACTATTACCCCCGCGCACAAGAGAATTTCCCCGCCGCATTGGGCGACGTGGCCCCGGACGATTTCTTCTTCGCCATTAGCGAGGTGCGGCCGTCGCTGATCCGCGTCGAGGCCGACGAGGCCACCTACAACTTGCACATCCTGATCCGTTTCGAGTTGGAGCGGGCATTGCTCGACGGCGATCTGCAAGCGGCCGACCTGCCGGGCGCGTGGAACGAAAAATATCAGCAGTATTTGGGGATTACTCCTCCCAACGACCGGGAAGGAGTGTTGCAAGACGTTCACTGGAGCGCCGGGCTGATCGGCTACTTCCCCACGTACTCGCTGGGCAACCTCTACGCGGCGCAGTTCTTCGCCCAGGCGGAGTCCGATTTGGGTAATCTCGCCGAACCGTTTGCCGAGGGCGATTTCCGGCCCTTGTTGGGCTGGCTGCGCGAGAAAATCCATCGCCACGGGCAACGCTACACGGCGTCGGAACTGGTCGAACGAGTCACCGGCCGGGGGTTGTCGGCCACGCCGCTGGTCGAGCACCTGAGGACGAAAATGGGACCGTTGTATGGACTATAAGGATGCGCGTTAAAATATGTTGATCGAAACCGTAGGACGGATTTCCTAATCCGTCGCGAAAACTGGACGGATTGGGAAATCCGTCCTACGGTTTATTGACCAGTATGGCGAGGGCACAAAAAAGCACCCGCCACCGAACCGAGGTTGGCCTATGATTTCCACCTGCCCAAGTTGCAAAAAACAGGTGTCCATTCCACCCGACGTGGAATCGGCCGCGTTGGTGCGTTGCCCCTTGTGCGAGGCGGAGTATGTCTTGAGCGAGTCCTTGGCGTTGGTTCCGCCCGAGTTGATTCCCGTGGCCTCGACGACGGAGCGGGAGCCGTCCCCAGGGAACGGGGGCGCCGATCGGCGGACTTCCGAGGAAAACGAGGCGGCGGTCGTTTCCGAAGGGTTTCCCGCCATGCCTGCCTCCGCCCAATTGCGACCGAGAAAACAGAAGTCGGGGCTGCAAGTGTCGATCGAGGTGATCGCGGGCGGACTGGGCGGCTGTCTGGTGGCATACTACGCCCTGGCGTTTTACTTCGGTCCCCAGTTCCATAGGGTCGGCCTGCCGAAACTTCCGCTGCCGGGTATCTCCTGGATCACCGCTCCGCCGACCGAAATGAACGAGAAGGAATCGGAACCGGCCGATGGGGATATATACGATCAACAATCGTTTAGGCCCGGCAAATCAGTAACTTGGTGAAATCCCAATGAGGGTGGCACGTCCCTGAGCGCAGCGAAGGGCGTGGTTTGGCCGTGTACCACGCCCTTCGCTGCGCTCAGGGACGTGCCACCCCCGGTCGAAAGCAACAGTTATTGATTCGTCGGCCCTAAGTCCCCCCCCGGGACGCGGGGCGTCCAACGCGAGCGTTCCCACGCGGAGCATGGGAACGAGAGCAAACCGGCGAAAAAGCCGGGTATTGTAGCGGCCACCAAAACCTCGTATAGTTAAACTAGTGGCATGAAGCGAGGTTTTTCGGTTCTTTGGTCGTTCCCGGTCCCAATAAGTGAAGCACACCCCTCCCGCCGAGGCTATTCCGCTGTGGAATCTTTCCGAGGGGAGCTGCGCGCGGATCACCAGCGTCGTTGGCCACTCGGACCACGTTCACCGGCTCGATGAATTTGGACTGCGCAGCGGGACGAAGATAGAAATGTTCCGCCCCGGCAACCCATGTATTGTTCGTTTGTCCGGGAACAAGGTTTGCCTCCGCGCCGACGGGCTGTTGGAGGTATTGGTCGAGCCGATGTAAAAAAGCCCGCGGCCACCGGTCGCGGATTTATATCTAATTCATGATTGCCGCCGCAAAAACACGCACGTTCACCGTGGCCCTGGTCGGTAATCCAAACACGGGTAAATCGACCCTCTTCAGCGGTTTGGTCGGCGTGCATCAGCACGTGGGCAATTATCCGGGCGTTACGGTCGAGAAAAAGACCGGACGGACGTCATTCGCCGGTCTGCGTTTCGAGATGATCGACCTGCCGGGCCTCTACAGTCTTGCGCCCCGGTCGCGCGACGAGATGGTGGTGGTCGATCTGTTGCTCGGCCGTCAGCGGGGAGCCGCCGTCGTGGACGCGGTGGTATGCATCGTCGACGCCTGCAACCTCGAACGCAATTTCTACCTGGTCAGCCAGGTGTTGGAACTAGGGTTGCCCGTCGTGCTGGTGCTGAACATGCTCGACATAGCCGAGCGGCGGGGTATCCGCATCGACGTGGCCCGGCTACGGCGGCAACTGGGCGTTCCGGTCGTACCCATCCAGGCCAACCGCCGGATAGGTTTGCCGCAGCTCAAAGCGGTGTTGGCCGACGTGGCAGCCGGCGCGATCGGCGACATAGCGGGGTCGGCCGGCAAAACCCACCCGTTGCAACGAATGGGCTTGAGCAGTGATGTTCCTCTTAACATTCTTCCCGACAGGTGCCTTCGTTGCGGGGCAACCGGCCGGCCGGAAGATTGCGGCGAGGACACGACGGGCACCGCGGCAATGGACCCGGACGCCGCTCGCGTCCACTCAACACCGTTGCCCGACGAGTTCGAGGCGGAAGTCGCCTCGCTCGAATCGGAACTGGCCGAGGAGTCCAACCACGCGGCCGGAGGCCCGTTGCCCCGATGTCTGGTAAGGCGGTTGCTGCTGGACACCAACGGTTACTTGCAGCGGACGTTGCTGAAGGATCCGGACGGCCGTTGGGCAAGTCGCCTCGTAGCGGCGCGAAAGAGATTGGCGGCCGCCGGTACGCCCGCCCCGGGGGTTGAGACCTCCGCCCGATACGATTGGGCACGCCGCGTGCTGGATGGGGTGGTCGTCGAACCGGGGCACTACAAGACGACAACTAGCGACCGCATCGACCGCGTGGTGACGCATCGATTCTTCGGCGCCCTGATTTTCGCCGCGGTGATGTTGATCGTGTTTCAATCGGTGTTCGTTTGGGCGCGACCGGCGATGGAGTGGATCGAAACCCTCACCGGCGCCGCCGGCGGATGGGTCGAGGCGCACATGGTCGAAGTGGCGCTGCGCAGCCTGATGGTCGACGGAGTGATCGGCGGCGTGGGGGCCGTGCTGATGTTCCTGCCGCAAATCCTCGTGCTGTTCGCCTTCCTCGCCTTGCTGGAAGATTGCGGATACATGGCCCGAACCGCGTACCTGATGGACCGGATGATGGCGCGGGTGGGACTCAGCGGGAAGTCGTTCATCCCCCTGCTTTCGTCGTTCGCCTGCGCCGTGCCGGGGATCATGGCCACGCGGGTGATCGAGAACGAGCGAGACCGGCTGACGACAATTCTGGTGGCCCCGCTGTTGACCTGTTCGGCCCGGCTGCCGATCTACGCCATGCTGATCGCCGCTTTCGTTCCGGCTCATAGCTACTTGGGCGGGCTGCTGAACCTGCAAGGCCTGACCCTCGCCGGTTTGTATCTGCTGGGGATCGTCACGGCGGTGATATTCGCCACCGTGTTCAAGCGCACGCTGCTTCGCGGCGAGACGCCGCCGTTCGTGATGGAATTGCCCGGCTACAAGTGGCCCTCGCCACGGACGGTGTTCATGCGCATGGCCGAACGCGGCTGGATGTTCCTCCGTTGCGCGGGCACGCTGATCCTGCTGGTCTCGATCCTGGTTTGGGCGGCACTCTACTTCCCCCACGATCCGAACGCCACTCACCAGGAGCAACAGCGAAACAGTTATCTGGGCCGGGCGGGCCAGGTGATCGAACCGGTCGTCAAGCCGTTGGGATGGGACTGGCGCATCGGCTGCGCGGTGATCGCCTCGCTGCCGGCCCGCGAACTGGTCGTGGCCACGATGGGCGTGATGTACCACCTGGAAGACAAGCCGGGGCCGGACGACCGACGATGGTCCGAAAAACTCCGGCAGGCCACCTGGGACGGCACGGACCGGCCGGTCTACAACCTGCCCGTGGCCCTGTCGATCATGGTTTTCTTCGCTCTCTGCGCCCAATGCGCGGCCACGTTGGCGGTGATCCGCCGCGAGACGAACAGTTGGCGCTGGCCGGCGTTCACCTTCTCCTACATGACCGCATTGGCCTACGCGGCCGCCTTTGTCACCTATCAAGTGGGCACTTGGATCGCGGGGTGACGAGCGTAGGACAGGTTGGCAACCTGTCCTGCGACTATTTCTCGTGAGCTTTCATTATGTCGCTCGCGCCGGTCGGGCTATTACGACACGTGAGACGAGTTATTGTTCCGCTACTATCGCGTAGGCCGTCAGCTCGGGCGTCGTCTCGCCCTGATCGGTCGTGATCCGGATCGTCTCGGCCACCTTGCCGGCCTCGTCGCCGGCCTGAAACGTCACCGGAATCAGGTGCAGCTTCTTCGGCGGCCCGTCGGCCGAGGTCTGAAACTGAAACGACTCGTCGTCGCAGGAGATGTCAAGGATGCGGAACGGCCTCTTTCCCTTAACGACAAGTTGCTTGGTCACTTTCTGGCCAGACTGAACCACGCCCATGAACAACGCGGTGGGACTAACCGAGATGCCGGGCAATATTCGACCTTCGACCAACACGGGGATTTGCCCGGCGCGGCCGTCGTTGGTGACCAGCATTATGTGGTCGTTGAGGTATCCGGCCGGCGCGCTGGCGTCGACGTGGACTTTCAAGGCGTAAGAGACGTTTCCGTAGTTGCGGCCGGTTTCCACCGCTTCGGCCGAAATGTGCGGGTTGGAACTCTTCACGTCGAGAATCTGCCAGTTGCCGTTGCCGGCGTGCGTGACCGACAGATTCCAATCTACCGCGTTGCCCTGGTCGATCGAGCCGAGTTCCACGCTGCCGGGTTCGACCGACACGTCGCCGCGAATGTAACCGCGCACGTGCAGTTGCACCTCGGCGGGGAACGGCCTGTCGATGGTCACGGTGATCGTCGCCCCACGTTGACCGCGAAACGAGTCCGTGTTGAAGTGAACGACGATCGCACCCTGCTCGTATGTCTTGACCAAGGGGGTTTCAACCCGCACACTCGAGCAACTGCAACTCGTGTGGGCGTTGGTAATATGGATGTCTTCGAGGTAGATGTTCTCGAAAACGAACCGGTACTCGGTCTTTGAGCCATGGGCAACGGCGCCAAAATCGTGTTCCGTCGTCTTGAACATCCTCTTTGCCCACCCTTGGCCGAAACAGGGCGAGCAAGCCAAGACCAGAATAATCCCTCCGAGGCCAATCTTGCGCAATATCATTGAAGCTCCGTAAATCTAGAAGGTGCATCATGTTCCGCGAAAATCTAGGTTCTTCCGCCGAACGTGTCAACTTCGGTATTTTGACGGATTTCGCTTGACATGCGAATTGAACGCGGAATCCCGTGTGACAGCAGGAATAATGGATGTAATTCGATGTGTCTGCCCCGCCTTGGTGAAAAATGCGGGCTAAACACTATTCGTTCCACGGCCATCCGCGCACCCCCCAACAGAACAGCAGTCCAGGCATTTTCTGACCAGGTCCACCCTCCAATAAGGGGGCGGATGTGCTTCGCAACATATCCAAGACAAATAAGACGCAAATGTTTCGCGGGGACCGCATTGCTAAAATGCCACTCTGTTCGCTAAGATAAGGGATTATCATTTGGGTGCCCCCTTCTCAAAGGGAGTGGGGTCTCGGTCGTTAAGCGCGCATTTCCATGTTCGAGTCGCTCCAGCAAAATCTGAGTTCGGCGCTAAAAACCCTGCGGGGACGCGGCAAGCTCACCGAGTCGAACATGCGCGACGGACTGCGGTTGGTGCAACGGGCTTTGCTCGAAGCCGACGTCAGTCTGCCGGTCGTCAAGGACTTCATGGAACGAGTCGGCGAGCAGGCCGTCGGCGAATCCGTGCTCAAGTCGCTCGATCCAACCCAGCAGCTTATCGGCATCGTCGGGCGGGAATTGGTCGACCTGATGGGACCGGTCGACCATTCGCTCCATCTACGCGGCGACGTCTCGGTGTTGATGCTCTGCGGCTTGCAAGGCTCCGGCAAGACGACCACCTGCGGCAAGCTGGGGCGAATGATCCATCAGCGCGGCAAGAAGCCGATGCTCGTGGCGGCCGACCTCCAGCGCCCCGCCGCCATCAAGCAGTTGCAGGTGCTCGGCGAACAACTCGACATTCCGGTCTACGCCGACCTCGGCGCGAAAGACCCCGTGGCACTGTGCCACGCCGCCGTCAAACACGCCAAGGCCTCCGACGCCGACGTGGTGATCCTCGACACCGCCGGGCGATTGCACGTCGACGTCGAGTTGATGGAACAGCTTTCGTTGATCGACCGCCGTATCGGACCCGATCAGGTGTATCTGGTCGTCGACGCGATGACCGGTCAGGACGCGGTCAACAGCGCCAAGGTGTTCAACGAAGCGCTGGAACTGGACGGCGTGATCATGACCAAGCTAGACGGCGACGCCCGCGGCGGCGCGGCGCTGTCGGTCAAAGCCGTCACCGGCGTACCGATCAAGTTCGTCGGCGTCGGCGAGCATCTCGACGCCCTGGAGGAGTTCCATCCCGACCGCATGACCGGGCGCATCCTCGGCATGGGCGACGTGCTCACGCTGGTCGAACAGGCGCAGGAGCGCTTCGACCAGGATGAGATGGCCGAGCAGGAAGCCCGGCTCCGCAAAGGCGAGTTCACCCTCGACGATTTCAAGAAAATGCTCGGGCAGACGAAGAAGCTCGGGCCGATGAACAAGATCATGGGCATGTTGCCTGGCATGGGGGACATGAGCGACATGCTGGGCGATGTTGACGCCGAAAAGGACATGCGCCGCCTGGCGGGAATCATCGACTCGATGACACCCGACGAACGACGCAACCCGTCGAAGGTGGTCGATCAGAGCCGCCGCCGCCGCATCGCCGCCGGGGCCGGAGTCGAACCGCACGAAGTCAACGAGTTGGTCAAGCAGTTCGACGGCATGGCCGACATGATGAAACGCATGTCCGGCATGGGTGTCCGCGACCGAATGAAGGCGATGCAGGACATCTCCAAGGGCGGCATGATGAACCCCGGCGGGAAACTTTCCAAACAGAAAGTCAGCACCGGCAAACGGCTCGCACCAAAGGAACGCGCGAAATTGAGGAAAGAGCGGGAACGAGAGATACGACGAAAAAAACGCGATGTAAGGAAAAAATAGTCAACTAAAAACTCCGTAAACAAGAACTTCAAGAGGAGAAACGCGTGTCAGTACGAATTCGACTGAAGAAGTTCGGCCGGAAACACCGGCCCTACTTTCGGATCTGCGCAATGGACATTCGCCGGCCTCGCGACGGCCGAGTGTTGGAAGAGTTGGGTACCTACGACCCGATGATATCCGATACCGATGCCCGAGCGGTGCTCAACGGCGAGCGGATCACCCATTGGTTGAGCGTGGGCGCCCAACCGTCGGACAAGGTGCGGGTGCTGATTAAGAAATACGGCGAGAAGGGAACGCACATGGCTGCCCAGCAAGTCGCGTTGGACCGGCTGGCCCAGAGCCGTCGTCGGCCCGAGCCTCAGGCGCCGATGCCCAAAACGCCGATGCCCAAAACGCCGAAGCCCGCCGCGGTCGCCGAGGAAACTCCCGCCGCGGTCGCTGAGGAAACTCCCGCCGCGCCCGCCGAGGAAACTCCCGTCGCGGTCGCCGAGGAAACAACCGAACAGCCGGTCGAGGATAGTCCCAAGCCCGCCGCGGAAGAGCCGCGGGAAGAAGCGTCCACCACCGAACAAGAGAGTTGATTGCCCGCCATGCGTTTCGACATCCTGACCCTTTTTCCCGACATCTTTCCGGGATATTTGGGCGAAAGTCTGTTGAAGCGGGCAATCCAGTCGGGGCTGGTCGACGTGCGGCTGCACAACATCCGCGATTGGTCCGAGGGAAAACATAATACGGTCGACGATCGCCCCTTCGGCGGCGGTCCCGGCATGGTAATGAAAGTAGATACGGTAGTCGAGTGCGTCGAGGCGGTGCGCGGACAAGCCCCTGACCCGGGCCATTTGATTATGCTCACACCGCAAGGACGCCGGCTCGATCAGCCGAAGGTTGAGCGATTGGCCGAACAGAAGCGGATCATTCTGCTGTGCGGCCGTTACGAAGGTTTTGACGAACGGATACGATTGATCCTGAAACCGGACGAGGTTTCGATCGGCGACTACGTGCTGAACGGAGGCGAGGTCGCCGCCATGGTGGCTATCGACGCGGTGGCTCGGCTGTTGCCGGGGTTTTTGGGAGACGAAGACAGCAGCGAGTACGACTCGTTCTCGGGCAGCCAACGGTGGTTGGATTGTGCCCAATACACCCGGCCGCGGGAGTATCGAGGACACGAGACGCCGGAGATATTGTTGAGCGGAAACCACGAGGAGATCGCCCGCTGGAGAGAAGAAAACAGCAGACAGCGGACGCAACAGCGCCGCGGCGATTTACTCGCGGAAGATTGAAAAAACACAAAGCCGCGACCGAAAGGTCGCGCCCCTATCCGACTACGAAAGGAAAACCATGAGCCAGCAATTGATGTCCCTGGTCGAAAAGGCCAGCCTTAAGGAAGAAATCCCGCAATTCGAGATCGGCGACACCGTCGACGTTCATTGCCGCATTCTCGAAGGCGAAAAGGAACGCATCCAGATATTCAACGGCGTGGTGATTGCCCGGGCAAGCTCCGGCACGCGCGCGACGTTCACCGTCCGCCGAATCGTGCAGGGCGAGGGGGTCGAGCGAAAGTTTCCGCTCCATTCACCTCGCATCGCCACGGTCGAGGTCAAGCGGTCCGGCGTCACCCGTCGGGCAAAACTCTACTACCTCCGCGATCGCAAAGGCAAGGCCGTACGCCTGAAAGAACGCCGGGTGGATACGAAGAAAAAACCGAAACAATAGTACGGTGCCACGGTGCCCATGGCCTTGCGGAACCTCGTTTCCGGTTGGTATCGACGGTTCTTTTCGCCTAAGCCGCTTGGCAAGCGGGGCGAGGCCGCCGCCGCCCGGTATCTCCGCCGCCGTGGCCACAAAATCCTCGCCCGCGGCGAGCGGTTCGGGCCCGGAGAACTCGATCTGGTCACGCTCGACCGCGATACGATAGTGTTTGTCGAGGTCAAAACGCGGCAATCGCAAGAGTGGGGCCATCCGTCGGAGGCCGTCGATCAGCGAAAACAGCGACGGCTAACCTGTCTGGCGGTAACGTTCCTGAAACGCCACGGCCTGCTCGAACACCCGGCGCGGTTCGACGTGATCGCCGTCACCTGGCCGTCGGGCAAGTGGCTTCCCACGATCGAGCACATTCCGAACGCGTTCGAGGCGGTGGGGAAATGGGAGTTTTACTCGTAGGGTAATCTTCCTCCGAACTCATCCCGAAAACGCCCCGTTGTTGCCTGCGTCAACATATTCGCGGCATTTGCTCGCCGGAGAGGAGATCGAGGATTCGGCCCGGGCCGAAGGAACCGCAAAGCTCAACCAGGCCGGCGTGCGCGTCGGTGACGACGCCGATCCGGGCCGGACCGATCGCGGCCGGGTGTGCATTCATCGCCGCCAATACCCGATCGGCCGACGCGGGCGAAACGAACGCCACCAGCCGCCCCTCGTTGGCCACGTAGAGCGGATCAAGCCCCAACAGTTCGCAGGCCGAGGCGACCGGCTCGGTCACCGGGACGGCCGAATCGTCGATCTCGATACCTGCCCGCGCGTCCGAGACGATTTCGTTCAGCGCCGCAGCCAGTCCGCCACGGGTAAGGTCGCGGAGGCAGTGGACCTCCGTCCCGCCGGCGGCGAGCATCGCCTCGACCAACCCGGCCAACGGGGCGCAGTCGCTTTCCAGGTCCGACTCGAACCGCAGCCCCTCGCGTACCGACATGACGGCCATGCCGTGCCGGCCCAAGTCGCCGCTCAGCAGTATCACGTCGCCCGGCTCGACCCGCTCGGGCGAAATCTCGACCCCCTCCGGCACCCAGCCGATGCCCGACGTGTTGATAAACACCCCGTCTGCCTTGCCGCGATCGACCACTTTCGTATCGCCGGTTACGATCCGCACACCTGCGGCTCTGGCGGCCGCGGCCATCGACTCGACGATGCGGCGGAGTTGTTCGATCGGAAACCCTTCTTCGAGGAGGAAGCCCGCGCTGAGCCAGGCCGGCACGGCCCCGGCCATTGCCAGATCGTTTACGGTCCCGTAGACGGCCAGTTCTCCGATATCGCCGCCGGGGAAGAACAACGGGTTGACCACAAAGCTATCGGTCGTAAACGCCAGCCGGTTGCCGGCCGCGGGAAGGACGGCGGCGTCGTGCGGGGGCCCAGGGCTGGCCGCTTCAGCGGCCGGTTGCCCCGCCCCGAACGCCGGCAAAAAAATCCCTTCGATCAGATTTTTCATCAACCGTCCCCCGCCGCCGTGTGCGAGTTGCACGGTGGCGTGGTCGCCGATCGGAACGGGGCAGTTAAGTTTAATTTCGTCGTTCATTGAGGCTTCCTTTGCATCGCGGCACAAATTTCACGGACTTCTAGCCAGAGTGTCGGCGAGACATCGTGAGGATACCCCATCGTAATCTCTCGCAGCCGGTCGTCGGAACTGCCGCCGTGCAAGATTGAGATAGCGGCAGCCGCAACGGCGGGAGACCGGCTCATTCCCGCGCCGCAACAGACCAGGGTAGGTATGTCCGCTTTCAGCATTGCCACAAGCGATTCGATGGCTACCCGCAATAATCCTTGTGAAGATTGTTGGCCGTCGATGATCGGTAAACGGCAGTATGCAATGCTTCTGGGATAAGTGGGCATCACTTGCTCGATGGCAAGATCGACCACCGCGAGGATACCGGCCTGCATCACGGCGTCCACGTTGCGGACGTCCGCCGCATGTCCGAGCCAAAGTTTGTTGGGAATGATTTCTCGCATGTGATTTAACTATGCAGCATAGTAGACCTACGCGGACGCGGAGCGTCCGGCTAGTGTGTTCCCATGCGGAGCATGGGAACAAGTAAAATCCCTAATCTCAAATCCCTATTTCCCAACGGGTACCCGCACTACAATATCGTCGTAATACACTTTGCCCTCTTTGTCGAAAAAGTTTTTTCCGCCGTCGTCGACGCCGTTGAGGCCGACGCTGTAGAACAAGTATCCGTCGCCTTTGCGGGCGTAGTACAAGTCGGCGTCGTTGTTGAATATATCCTTCGGAATCGCGCCGATGTATTTCGGCGTCAAGTCGGCGAGTTTCGCCGGGTACGAGCCGCTATCGGCATGGTAACCGGCCAAAGCGAAAGCGAGCCGCGTCAAATCCGAGTTCATCGCCATCCGATCCACGGCATTGTTGAAAATTGAAACTGCCGGGATGAATAACACCACTTCAGCCTGAGCGACTCGCTCAGAGCCGATCTTGCGCAAATCGCTTGGGGGGACTTTTTTCAAGGATTCCACGTCCGCGACTGATTTTTCAAGAAGTTGAATGTCCTTGTCGATTTCGGCGATTGCTCTTCGGCGATCGGCACAGAGCGGTTTGCGAAATGCCTCGACTATCCGGTCGCACCAAGAATTTCTCATCCGAAACACAATGTCCCATTCTATTTCCGTGTTGCCCATTATGTCGAGAATCGGCTTGATACTGGACTTCGTATCGCAGAAAGTCTTGGCGATCCCCTCAAGTTCAATCAGACGGGCAATTCGTTCGGCAGGCGTTTTTCTGGCTGCCGACAACTCGTAGCTGAGAGAAAAAATCCGCTCTCCTACATTGAGCACTTCCGCGGCATCGAACAGTGGTGGGAGTGAGTCAAGCTCACGTTGCATGGCAGTGATCCGTGCGGCAGGTAACTTGGCATGTTCGAGCAAGGCTATCTCGCCCGTGCTCGCCATTCCATCTAAAGTCATCGCTATCAGCGATTCAATCATCGTTGGGCCTTGGCCGAGGAGCCGTACCAAACGGTGACACGTCAGAAGGTCTTCCCATGCCTCGGCGGTCTTGCCCTCGTGCGTTCGCAACATCGCTCGGGCAATAAACGCCCGAACAACGTCCCGGTATTGCGTAATCGGCATGGGAACATCAATGATGCCTTCGTCTTTATCAAGAAACCACGGATCGTAGCGCTGCGGGCGTTTCGACGCCTCGGCCAGCAATGCCATTGGCCGCTGGTTGACCTTGAGCCATTCCGCCCAGACGGGGAACTCCTTGCTTGACCACGGTCGTCGAGTGACGACGCCGATTTGCTCGTAAAGTAGCTCGATATGATATTCCTCGGTCTCCTCGTTGTCGTTTTCTTCGGGAGTTTTATTTAATTCGGCTTGTTTGTCGGACGAGCGGAAATAATCCCCTTTTTCCGGCAGCGGGGCGATGCCGAGCATCTTGAAATACTGCTCGCGTCGTTCCGGTTCGATCTCGGCTGGGCCAACCGCCTTCCAGAAAAGGACGGCGGCGTTGTTTTCCGGCGTCACGCCACGGCTGCAATGTCGATTCATGGCGGCGACGTAATCGGGATAGCCCTCGGCGTCCAACGGCTCGGTAATGAAGGTCGTTTCCTTCGAGATCGTTATCGCCGGGCGGGACTTGGCCGGTTTTTCCTCGGCGGACGGTTCCGTCGTACATGCAGTAAAGGCGAAAACAAGCATGAACAACACAGCGAACAAGTTCCTGACGCCGAAATCGTGTGACATGATCTGGTTCCTTGCAATGTGTTTAGTTTCCGACAATTGCGAAACCGCAAGGGGGAATTCTAATCCCTCTCCCCTCTCCTTCGATACCGAAAATACGCCGCACAGGCCCCTTCGGTCGAAACCATCGGCGCGCCCAACGGGCGGTCGGGTGTGCAGCGGGTGCCGAACGCCGGACATTCGAGCGGCTGCCGGTGGCCTTGCAATATCTCGCCGGCAATGCACTCGGTAGGCTCGTCGGCCGTGATCCCGGCAACCGGAAATCGCCGCTCGGCGTCGTAGTTCTCGTAAGATTCACGCAACGCCAATCCGCTGGAGGGAATCTCGCCGATCCCCCGCCATTTTCGCGGCGAAACCTGGAAAACCTCGTCGATCCGCTCCAGCGCCGCCCGGTTCCCTTCGGGGCGGACGATCCGGGCGTATTGGTTTTCGACCTCCGAGCGACCCTGCTCCAGTTGCCTAACGCACATTAGTATGCCCTGGAGAATATCGACCGGCTCGAAGCCCGTGACGACGATCGGCACACGGTAATGCTCGGCGATCGGGCGGTACTGGTCCATGCCGGTGATGGCGCAGACGTGTCCGGCGGCCAGGAAGCCCTGGACGCGGTTCAACGGCGAGTCGAGCACCGCACGGATGGCCGGCGGAACCAGCACATGGGAGACGAGCATCGAGAAGTTCGGCAGCCGGAGCTTCGCCGCCTGGACGACCGCCATCGCATTGGCCGGGGCGGTTGTCTCGAAGCCGATGGCGAAGAAAACGACTTGCCGGTCCGGATGCTTTTGGGCCAGGGCCACCGCGTCCATCGGCGAATAGACCAGCCGCACGTCGCCACCTTCCGACTTGACGGTGAACAGGTCTTTCCGCGAGCCGGGCACGCGGAGCATGTCGCCGAACGAGCAGAAAATCACCTCCGGCCGGCCGGCGATGGCCACCGCCCGATCGATGCTCTCGACGGGAGTAACGCAGACCGGGCAGCCCGGGCCGTGGATCAACGCGATCTCGGGCGGCAACATTCGATCCAGCCCGTAGCGGACGATCGTGTGCGTCTGCCCGCCGCAAATCTCCATGATGTTCCACGGCCGGCTGCCCGCCGCGCGAATGGCGGCGGCCAGACCCCGAACGGCTTCGGCGTCGCGGTATTCGTCGAGGTATTTCAAGGGGGTTCGGGGTTCGGGGGTCGGGGCTCGGGACTCGGGAGATCGTTCGACATTTCCGCCTCGATCTCGCGCAAGAAGTTCATGGTTTCATGCGCCTCGGCCTCGTCGATGACGCTGATGGCGAAACCGACGTGGACCAGGACGTAATCTCCGACGCGGACCTCGGGCGTGTAGGCCAGACAGACCTCTTTCAGGATGCCGCCGAACTCGACCCTGCCCATCGGCACGTCGTCTTGTTGGCGGATTTCAACTACTTTTCCCGGTATCCCTAGACACATGAAACGGACCAAATGTTGCAATAGCCGGGGGCCAACAACCCCCGGAGGGAAATCCCATAATTCGCCCGACGGCGTCTGACGATGATTATATACGGAAAAGCCGGCATCGGACAGTCGGCGATGGTCATCCCGGCCTTTTTTAACCCCGGAATAACCCCCAGAATAACCCAAGCAGGCTGTTGAACTTAACGGGCATTTGTGCTAAAAAATTTGCTTTGAAGTTCCGGGGCGTGGGTCGAAACTTACCCAACCAGATCGTGGCGCCGTGCGGTAGACGAACAGACGTACTTTAAGACGGGAGACCAGAATGAAGAGAGTATTGGTGACAGGGGCCGTGGGCCAGATCGGCTCGGAATTGACGCTGGCTTTGCGAGAGAAGCATGGGGCCGACAACGTGGTCGCCGGCGGACGTAAGACTCAACCCAGCCCAGAGTTGCGCGATTCCGGTCCTTTCGAGGTGGTTGACTGCACGGATGTCAAGGCACTCGAAGAGACGGTGAAGAAGTACGAAATTGATACGATTTACCACTTGGCGGCCATCCTGTCGGCCGTTGCCGAGGCCAATCCGCCACTGGCCTGGAAGGTGAATATCGACGGCTTGTACAATGTTCTGGAGGTGGCCCGGGAACACAAATGCGCGGTGTTCGTGCCAAGTTCGATCGGCGCTTTTGGGCCCTCGACGCCGCCGGACGGCACCCCGCAGGACACCATCCAAAGACCCAACACCATGTATGGCGTCACCAAGGTGTCCGGCGAGTTGCTCTGCGACTACTATCACAAGCGGTTCGGCGTCGATACCCGCGGCGTGCGTTATCCGGGCATTATCTCCAATGTCACATTGCCGGGCGGGGGCACGACCGATTACGCGGTGGAGATATTCTACGAGGCCATCAAGCAGGGCAAGTACACCTGCTGCCTGAAGCAGGACACGAAGCTCGACATGATGTACATGCCCGACGCGATCAAGGCCGCAATCGACCTGATGGACGCCGATCCCCAGAAACTCAAGCACCGCAACGCATTCAACGTGACGGCCATGAGCTTCGACCCGGAAGAGATCGCCGCGGAAGTAAAGAAACTCGTTCCGAATTTCACCATGGATTACGACGTCGATCCCGTCCGTCAGGCAATCGCCGCGAGCTGGCCCAATTACATGGACGACAGCGCCGCTCGCGAGGAGTGGGGCTGGCTACCCGCCTACGATCTGCCGACCATGGCCAAGGATATGATCGAAGTGCTATCGAAGAAGCTCGCCGGTTAGCGGCCTGTTGAAAAATACAATGTTGGGGTGGCAGTTGTACTGCCACTCCAACAAGGTCCAGTCATCAGAACCATTTGGAACCATATTACTTTAGAGGATAAGATGTCAGCAAACAAATTGGAAAAAGTGCTCACGGAATCCGTGGAAGAACGTCGCACTAAAGGCACGCTCAAGGGCGCCGAGGTCGTCATCACTGGCGTCAAGCAGCCCGCGGGAGAAAAGGGATACCGCTATTTGTTGGAGGGTTTCGGCGACAAAGAATTCCTCAAGATGAACGCGAACGCCTACCTGGGCATGCCCTTGCGCCCGGATGTCATCGCCGCCGAGGAGGAAGCCTGTCAGAAGTACGGCGCCGGTCCCGGCGCGGTGCGGTTTATCAACGGCACCTTCAAGCCCCACGTCGAATTGGAAAAGAGCCTGGCCCGCTTCCACAATCGCGAAGCGGCCATGATCTTCAGCTCGGCGTACGCCACGATGATCGGCACCTTTCCGCCGCTGATTACCGCCGAAACCGCTCTCTTGAGCGACGAGCTCAACCACAATTGCATTATCAACGCCATCCGTCTGTCGCGCCCGCAGGTCAAGGAAATATACAAACACCTGGACATGGCCGACATGGAGGAGCGGATCAAGAAGAATATCGGGGTGGTGAAGCGGGTCATCATCGTCACCGACGGCATCTTCAGCATGCGGGGCGATCACGCGCCGCTGGACAAGATCGCCGAGATTGCCCAAAAGTACGACGACCAGTTCCCCGAGGGAACCACGGTTATCGTCGATGATTCGCACGGTGTCGGCGCGATCGGCAAGACGGGCCGCGGCGTCGAGGAATACACCAACGCCAAGGGCCTCGACATCATCATCGGCACCCTGGGCAAGGCTTTCGGCGTCAACGGCGGCTACATCGTGACTTCGGCGGCGATCATTGATTACCTGCGGGAAACGGCGGCCACCTATATCTATTCCAATCCGATAACGCCGTCCGAAGCCGCCGCGGCCAAGAAATCGCTGGAAATTCTCGACAGTCCCGAGGGGCTGAAGATGCTGGAGAAGCTCCGCGAATTGACCCGGCGATTCGAGAAGGGTCTTGTCGAGATGGACTTCGAGATCATCGCCAGCGAACACCCGGTCGTGCCCCTGATGGTCCGCGACACGCAAAGGACGGCCGAGTTGGTCAAGTTCCTTTTCGACAACGGAGTGTTGGCTACCGGTTTGAACTTCCCCGTCGTCCCCCGCGGCGACGAAGAAATCCGCTTTCAGGTCTCGGCGGCCCATACCGAAAACGACATTGACTGCGCCCTGGGAGTACTCAAAAAGTTCCGGGACAACGAACGCTAACAGCCTGCTGGAAAAGTTGCCCAAGCGAGATTGTTGGGGTGGCAGTACAACTGCCACCCCAACTTTCAGTTTCCGAGAGTTCGGGTGCCACTGCTGGCTTGTCCAGCAGTGTTTTCCCGGGTGTTTCTCCCCGTGGGCGGCCCCGATAGCTTGTGGGTGGCCCCGATAGCTTGTGGGTGGCCCCGATAGCTTGTCTATCGGGGTGCCGCAGGCACAGGAGGCAGCAGCGTTAGACACGGCGTACCTCTTGCGGCTTCGCCGCCCCGATAGGCGAGCTATCGGGGCCACCCGCGACAATTATTCCCCCCCGGCCCTCACCCCCGGCCCCTCTCCCAATGGGAGAGGGGAGATAAGACTCGGCTCAACGCACGTCAAAGCCGCTCGAAACGCGCCTGGAAGAATCGCAGATATTTCGGCTCGTATACCATTTTCAGGCCGCGGGCCTTCTCGCGATGATCGTATAGCTCGGCGACCGATTCGGCGGTCACGTCCATGTGGGCCTGAGTGTAGACCCGACGCGGGATCGTAAGCCGCACCAACTCCAGCTTCGGATAGTAATGGTCGCCGGTGGCTTTGTTGCGGCCGGCCGAAACGATACCACGTTCCATGCTGCGGACGCCCGAGTTGGCGTAAAGATCGGCCGCCAACGTTTGGGCCGGGAACTGGTCCTGCTCGATCTGCGGGTAAAACTCCTTGGCGTCGAGAAACACCGCGTGGCCGCCGATCGGATGGACCACCGGAATACCCCAGTCGATCAGCTTGTGGCCGAAATACTCGACCTGTTTCACTCGGGCGCGGATGCTGTCGTCCTGGACCGACTCGGCAATGCCGCGGGCCATGGCTTCCATATCGCGCCCGGCCAGCCCGCCGTAAGTGTGCAGCCCTTCGTAGATTACTACCATGTTCCGCGCCTCCTCGAAGAAGGCTTCGTCGTTCATCGCCAGCCAGCCGCCGATGTTCACCAAGGCGTCTTTCTTCGCGCTCATCGTGCAGCCGTCGGTCAACGAGCAAAACTCCTTGAGAATCTCGGCGATCGACTTCGATTCGTATCCCGCCTCGCGCTGTTGGATGAAGTAGGCGTTTTCAACCGCGCGGGTGGCGTCGAAAATGACGATCAACTCGTATTTGTCGGCGATTTGCCGCACCGCGCGGGCGTTTTCCATCGACACCGGCTGTCCACCAGCCATGTTCACCGGCGCCGTCAGACAGATGTACGGAATGCGTTCGCGGCCGACCTTCTTAATCAAATCCTCCAGGGCCTCGATGTTCATGTTTCCCTTGAAGGGATGCTCGCTTCCGGGAATGTGTCCCTCGGGGATAATCACGTCGACGAACACGCCGCCGGCAAGCTCCTGGTGCAGCCGGGTGGTGGTGAAGTACATGTTGCCGGGGACCGAGTCGCCCTGCTTGACCTTAAGCCGCGAGAGGATGTGTTCCGCGCCGCGGCCTTGGTGGGTGGGAACCACGTGGCGATAGCCGTAGTATTTCTGGATCGCCGCTTCGAGGTTGTAGAAGTTCCGGCTTCCGGCGTATGCTTCGTCGCCGAGCATCATGCCCGCCCATTGGTAGTCGCTCATGGCGTTAGTGCCGCTATCGGTCAGCAGGTCGATGTATACGTCCTCGGACCGGAGCAAGAATGTGTTGTAGCCGGCCTCCTTTAGCGCCTTTTCACGCTGCTCGCGGGTGAGCATGCGGATCGGCTCGACCATTTTGATTTTCCAAGGTTCCGCCCAAGAGCGGCGGGTCGGTCGCGGCGTCGTCATGGTTTCTCCTGTCAGGTGGTTCTTTCTTCCACTTTTTTTGTATCCGGCTTTTTCACGGGCGGAGACTGTCCACCGCGCTCGAAAAACGCCAAAACCAGCAGTATACCAGCCGTCCGACGTCTAGTGTAGGGATGTGTGCGGCCAGATTTTCTGGCAGGTTCAGTCATTCTGAGCGTAGCGAAGAATGACAAAAATGGCATAGCCGCCAAAAAATCCTGCCACACACGTAGGGGTACACCTCTTGCCATACCTGGGTGGGGTTGGTAAGATACCGTCAACAACTTGAATTGACGCGCGAGCGTCAAGTTGCTGCTTCACAGAAAACCGCCAATAATGGCTCTCCGGCCATTAGTATTACGGGAGCAGTGCTTGAGCCGCGTTCTCCGTATGGGAGCGTCGGCCGAGTGCTGTCCCGTAAGCCCCTTTGGCGGGGGTTCTGTGTACAGTCTCGGTTTGGCGCTCCTTCTGTTGCGCCACAAGCCGAGGCGAAAAAGCAGGGCGGCGCCGGGTGCCACTGCTGGCCCCTCCAGCAGTGCGGGATAACACGGTTGCACGATCCAGCCGTGGCGGCCCAACCCACGCCGACCTCCGAAACACGTCTTGCAGGAGATGGCACGATGGCCGCGAAAAAAACCGCAAGAGCGATCTCGCCGGGCGACGACAACGGATTGATCGCCGAGTACGAGTGGTTACGCAGAATGATGAGCCACTTGGAAACGCAGACCGAGCGGATCGACCGGCAACTGGTCGAGATGGAGAACCGCCTGTCCGACGACTACACCTTTCCCGGCGACCCGCCCAAGGGCAGGTCGTAGGCTTAGGTTTACCCGCATTTTTTGTCCCGGAGGGACAGACGACAATAGCCCAGCGATTTACAGGATTATGCAAGTGCTAGCAGGGTCTTGATTAAAACGAGTTCGCGCTCCACCTTGTCAGTTGTTAGTTTTGAGAACCTTTGACAAGGAGAAAGACCATGGAATGCGAACTCTGGAGAAT
>CBDAFL010000307.1:0-21664 GCA_965195225.1 uncultured Thermoguttaceae bacterium | reverse complement strand
CCCCCCCCCCCCCCCCCGCAAACGTCAATACTTTATCCGTCAAATTCCGAAAAATCGGTACTGGAGTGGGGGTTGGACGGCCTGTTTCGGGCACATTCGAGGGGGAACTCGCCGAAGCCCGACTGCCCTCACCCCCGGTCCCTCTCCCGAAAACGGGAGAGGGGAGACAATGAGGAATCTCGCTTGCCGCGGGACGGTCGACATGGTATCTTCATTGTAGACACATTGGATTGATGTTTCCAAGGAGACTGCCATGACTACGACGATTCAGAAATGGGGCAACAGCTTGGCCCTGCGAATCCCCAAGGCCCTGGCCCGGGATACGCATCTGGAAAACGGGTCCGTCGTCAATCTCGCCGTCCGCCAGGGGAAAGTAGTCATCGAACCGGTGCAAAAACCCAAGTACCCACTAGATGAGTTGTTGAAGGGCGTGTCGAAAAAGAACATCCACGCCAGCGTCGACACGGGCCCCGCGGTCGGGCGGGAGGTCTGGTGATGGCCTCGTCTTATTGTCCCCGCCGGGGAGACCTCGTTTGGTTGAGCTTCAGTCCGCAGGCGGGCCACGAGCAGGCCGGCCATCGGCCCGCGCTGGTTCTCTCGCCGGAGTCGTACAACCGCAAGGTGGGGTTGGCTCTATTTTGCCCGATCACCACGCAGAGGAAAGGCTACCCGTTCGAGGTCGCTGTTCCGCCGAAGTTGGAAGTATCGGGTGTGATTTTGTCCGATCAAGTAAAGAGTCTCGACTGGAAGGCCAGAAAGACCCGCTTCGGATGCAAATTGCCGTTGGATGTTTTTCAGGAAGTCGTGGGCAAACTCGGCTCGCTGCTGGAGACGTGAAACGAGGGATTAGGGGTCGCGAACCCACAAGCGGCTGGTTGACTTCTTCACTATCCACTACCCACTATCCACTATCCACTATCCACTACCCACTAACCCCCATGCGAATCGCTCACGTCATCACGCGGCTGATACTCGGCGGGGCACAGGAAAACACCGTGCTCTGTTGCGAGGACTTGATCCATCGGCACGGCGACGACGTGCTGCTGATTACCGGGCCGCCGCTGGGACCGGAAGGGAGTCTGTTGGAGCGGGCAAGGGCAGGGGGGGTGCCCGTCGAAATTATCGACCCGCTCCGACGGCCGATCCATCCCTGGCGCGATTGGGTCAGCTATCTGCAACTGAAGAGCGCGCTTCGCCGCTTTCGGCCCGACGTGGTGCATACCCACAGCGCGAAGGGCGGCCTTCTCGGCCGCGCGGCGGCATGGTCCTTGGGCGTGCCGGCGATTGTGCATACGGTCCACGGCGCGCCGTTCCATCCGTGGCAGGGCAGGGGGGCGCGACGGTTTTTTCAGGACTGCGAACGTTGGGCCACAAAGCGCTGCCACGCGATGGTCAGCGTGGCCGACGCGATGACCGACTTAATGGTCGATGCCGGAGTCGCCCCGCGGGAAAAGTTTACAACAGTCTACAGCGGCATGGAGGTCGAACCGTTCTTGCAATCGGGCGAACACCGCCAGCGCGTGCGGCGCGAATTGGGATACACCGACGAGCATGTGGTGATCGGCAAGATCGCCCGGCTGTTCAAGCTCAAGGGACACGACGACGTGATCCGCGCTGCCCGGGAGATGGTCGATGCGACAAGTGGCGACAGGTTGGCAACCTGTCCTACAGCGGCGCGTGGCGACAGGTTGGCAACCTGTCCTACGTCGAACGTGCGTTTCCTGCTGGTCGGCGACGGCATATTTCGAGATCGTTTGGAGCGGCAAATAGCGGCGGCCGGGCTGAGCGATTATTTCCAATTCACCGGGCTTGTGCCGCCGGAGCGGATCCCGGAGTTGATCGCCGCGATGGACGTTGTGGTCCACGCCAGTCTGCGCGAGGGGCTTGCCCGGGTGTTGCCGCAGGCGTTGATCTCCGGCAAGCCGGTCGTTAGTTACGACGTGGACGGCGCGCGGGAAGTGGCGATCGACGGCGAGACGGGTCTGTTGGTTCCCGCCCGTGACATCGACGGGCTGACTTCCGCGCTCAGTCGGCTGGCGGCCGACCCGGCCATGCGAAACCGAATGGGAGAAGAAGGCCGGCGGCGGTTCACCGACGTTTTTCGCCACGAGCGGATGACCGAGCAGTTGCGAGGGCTGTATCGGAACGTGCTGGAGGGGAGGAGGGGGATTCGGGGTTCGGGGCTGGAGTTTTGATAGCCGCTTGCGGCTTCGCACCGATCGCCTTTCGCATCGCAATGCATCGGCGGTGGCAGGGCAGGGAGGCAGTCCCGATGGACGCGGATTCATCTAAGAGGTACACTTATAGAAGCAGAGTGGAGATGTCCCATGACCGCATTATTGGCAAAAGCATTCGAGCAGGCCACCCAACTCCCGGATGTTGAGCAAAACGCTTTGGCGAAGTGGCTGCTCGACGAGTTGCAATCCGAAAAAAATTGGTCCGAGTCGTTTGCGGAGTCGGAGGATGTTTTGGAAAAGCTTGCCGATGAAGCCCTGGCGGCAAAACGGCAAGGCAAAACAACGCCGTTGAACCTCGAACGCCTATGAACTCTACGACGTCCGACCAATTCTGGAGGCGTTATTCCACATTGCCGTCTGAGGTAAAAAAGCACGCCAGGGAAGCCTACACGCTCTTCATTTCGGATCCGTACCATCCGGGGCTGCATTTCAAACGCATCCATTCGACCCGTCCGGTGTTTTCCGTGCGGATCGGCATCCATTATCGCGCGGTCGGCGTTCTTGACGAGCAAGAAATCACGTGGTTTTGGATCGGCTCGCATGCGAATTACGACCGCTTGGTCCGGCAACTCAGGAAGAAGAGTTGAACAGGGCTGCGCAGCCGCAAGAGGACGTCTTTGTGAGGTCAGACGCCTCTTGTGCCTACGGCACACCGATAGCGAAGCTATCGGTGCTACCCCGCTCGGCCTTCATCCCTCGCCCCCCGATCCTCGCCCCCTCGGCTTGCCTAATACGTCTATTCCAGCTACACTTGACGGAGATGGGCAAGATAATACATAGGTATAATATATCGTGGCGCGCGGCACTCCCGGTTACATTGGCCCTTACCGTCTGCTGAACATCGTCCATACCGGCCACGCCAGTCTGATTTGGCAGGCCTACGACGACGCCCAGCAGCGGATAGTGGGTATCAAAACGCTGCTGGAAAAGGATCTCCAGGATCGCGAGCAGATCAATTTTCTGCATCGGGAATACATCGTCGGGCTTAAGCTCAAGCATCCGGACATCATCAAGATTTATCCCATGGAGTGGGATTTTCGCCAGCCCTATTTCGCCATGGAGTGGTTTTCCTCTCCGAACCTTAAGCAGCGGCTGAATCAGGGCGGCCTGGAGAAACTTGCTCCGCTGATCCCCAAGGTAATCGACCGAGCCTGCCAGGCATTGACATATTTCCACCGCGAGGGCTGGATCCACTGCGACATCAAGCCCGACAACTTCCTCGTGACCGACGAAGGCGAGTTGAAACTGATCGACTTTGCCCTGGCAAAGCGCGCCCGGCGCGGGGTGGCGAAGTGGCTGACACCGAGGGCGAAGCCCCAGGGGACCAAGAGCTACATCTCGCCCGAGCAAATCCGCGGGTCGGTCCTCGATGGCCGGGCCGACCTGTACGGCTTTGCTTGCACCATTCATGAGCTGCTTTCGGGCAAACCCCCATTCACGGGGACCAGCGCGAACGACCTGCTGAACAAACATCTCAGGGCGATTCCCCCCTCGCTAGAGGTATTAAACCCGAACGTCACCCCCGAGTTTGCCCAATTGATTCGGCGTACAATGTCGAAGAATCCCGACTTACGCCCCAAAATGGTGGATGATTTTTTGATGGAATTCCGTATGATACGGGTCTTCAAGAGTACGCCGACCGCCAATTACCGCAAGTCGCCCGCCCCGGGGACCGACAAAGCATAAAGCCGCGACCAAAAGGTCGCGCCACGAAAAAACAAGAAGCCGCGACCGAAAGGTCGCACCGGAGTGCAATGGCAGGAAGCGACCACCGATTATCGTTCGAGCGTCCGATCTACGAGCTGGAGGCCCGGCTCGAGAAGCTGGGCGCCAAGGCTGGCCAAACGCCGGAGATCCAGGGCGAAATCCGCCGCCTGCGGCGCGAACTGGTCGAAACTTCCAAGCGGATATACGGCAACCTCAAGCCGTGGGAGACCGTGGAGGTCGCCCGGCACCCCGACCGGCCGATGACGACCGATTATCTCGAACTGGTCTTCGGGGAGTTCGTCGAACTGCACGGCGACAAGTGTTTCGGCGACGATCGGGCCATCCGCACCGGTTGGTCCAAACTCGACGCCTTAAAGGTGCTGGTCGTCGGCCATCAGAAGGGCAAGACTCTCAAGGAACGCAATCTCTGCAACTACGGATACGCCCACCCCGAGGGCTATCGCAAGGCAATGGCGAAAATGCGCCTTGCGGCTAAGTTCCACATGCCCGTCGTCTGTCTGATCGACACCGGCGGCGCGTATCCGGGCATCGGGGCCGAGGAACGCGGCCAGGCACAGGTCATCGCCGAATCGATGTTCGAGATGTCGCGGCTGCCGACGCCGATCGTCTGCGTCGTCATCGGCGAGGGTGGCTCCGGCGGAGCGTTGGGGATCGGCGTGGGCGACCGCGTGGCAATGCTCGAACACGCCTACTACTCGGTCATCAGCCCCGAGGGCTGCGCCGGAATACTCTGGAAAAGCCACTCCTTCAAGGAGCGGGCCGCCGAATCGCTCAAGATGACCTCAAAGGATCTCACCCGCTTGGGCGTGATCGACTCGGTCATCTCCGAACCGCTCGGCGGTGCGCACCGCGACCACCACCTGATGGCCAGCCGGTTGAAACTCTATCTGCGCGGCACGATCCGCGAACTGATCGGCAAGCCGATCGACCAACTGCTCGCCGAGCGCTACGAGAAGTTCCGCCGCATGGGCGTGTTTTTCGAGGGCGGCCGGCCAAACGGACAAGATCAACAAGAAGCCTCCCGCCAAGTTCCGCCGCACGTCGGCCCCCATTCCTCCCCACACCGTCTACAGGAGATATCCAAGTGAGCAAGACTTCACAACCTCGAAAAAATCCCGCCGTGTTGTTGCTGCTGCTCGTCCTTATCGCGGTTCTGGCCGTCGTGGTCTATGTGAACCGGAAGGAAATTGTATTGACCTTCAACCCAAGCGACGAGTCGGAGATCGGGCGCAATAATACTCCCGAACCAAGCGGCGATCCCGCAGTTGAACGGGAGGCCGTCGCCAAACTTCGTGCCCGAAAGATCGACGGCAAAACCGCTTACCTGGTCATTACCGAGCCGCCAGACAAGCGCGCCACCAGCGTGAATTTCCTCGGCAACCCGGTCGATGATGAAGTTCTCGAACAGGTAGGCAAACTCTATCGCCTCTCGGCGCTGAACGCCGACAAGTGCGAAATCTCCGACGAGCAGTTGAAGCACCTCGCCGGTCTGACGGCCATGGCTTCCCTGGTCCTCAGCGACACGCCGATCACCGACGACGGATTGGTCCACCTTCGCCCGTTGAAAGGCATCGAGGCGCTACACCTGACCGGCGCGAGGATTACAAGCCGGGGTTTGGATCACCTCGCGGCGCTGAAAAACCTGAAAATCCTGAACCTGTCGAAGACCAAGGTAGACGATGAGGGGCTGAAAAAGCTGCTGCCGATGACGGGCCTCAAGTGGCTCCTGCTGGCGGAGACCGAGGTCACCGACGCCGGCCTGGAGACCCTGGCCGGGATGAAGAATCTTGGGCGGTTGACCATCAACGATACCAAGGTCACGCCGGAGGGGGTCGCCAAGCTGAAGCAGGCGAATCCCAGGCTGTCGGTCGATTATGCGATGTCGAAAGACAAACCGTAACCGTCGGCCATTTTAGCAGCCCGTTGAAAAAGTTGGTCTTCGGGAGTTTGGGTGCCACTGCTGGCTTGTCCAGCAGTGTTTTCCCGAGTGTTTCTCCCCGCACTGTTGGGCAAGCCAGCAGTGGCGCCCTTTTCCAACTGTTGGCCTGCCGTGAATACACGGTGCATGGGAACCAGGAAAATTCGCTTCCAGTCGCTCATTTGCGGCCCGATTTGGACCTCCTCCCAACGTCCGATAATGTTTCTTATGTTCGGTCGGGCATTGCGAATTCCTCGGGAAAAACGGGGGTTAATGCCTTTCAAGCCGGCCCGCTCCGTCGCCAAACGGACGCTGAGCCAATCACAACGGCCCGGGATAATTGGCCACCGCCAAAAATATGGGAATCAAACACAAATACCAAAGCAAAACCAACGCGACTGTTGCAAGGACTGCGGCTTTCCAGCGGCCTCTGTAGAAAAACCGGCCAGCCACAAACGCATTCGCGCCGGTAGGGAGGAGCCATGCAATTACGGCTGCCGTAAAAAGGGGGGCCCACGACGCTTGAAGATCAGACGTCGGTTCTAGCTCGGCCATTGCAACAAGATAACAGCCGATCATACAGACAGACGCAAGAAATTGGCATAACGCCAGACTCCATAACAAAGTTACGGGGATAAGGCGTATGCGGAATTTGCGGATTGTTCTTGCCATGACGTATTAGGCGTGAACCGAGCCGGGAAACAACGCCGTAATGGAAAACAAAAATGCCGCAATACAACACAATTGACGATATAGCCCAAAGGGGGTATAGGAAAACTCGCCTAATGCGCGGGAAGCCCCGAAGAAAAATCCTTGCCATGTGTTGACCCGGACGTTTTCCTACTTGAAAATACAGCGAGTCTGACATCTGGGAATTATGTATACGCGGAGGCGATATGGGAAGCATTAGGCTCGACAAGAAACAATCTTTGTATGCTCGTCCGTGCGATTGTCTTGCTGATTCGACCGATTCGCTTGCTTTGCGAGTCGATGTAACCCTGGGCGAGTGTTCCGGGGTTATCTCATTGGCCAAGATTCTCTGGGCGGCCCCTTGGAGTCTTTGGGGAGCGGGAATTGGAGTCGTTGGGCTTCTCACGGGCGGAAAAGTGCGCCGTTGTGGGCGGATCGTGGAGTTCTGGGGTGGCTTCCTCCCGCTGTTCCTCCGATATTTCCCCTTCATCGCCGGTTCGCCGGCGGCCACTTTTGGTCACGTGGTTCTGGGTCGCTCGAAGCGCCACCTCGACGCTTGCCGGTCGCATCAAATGATCCACGTCGGTCAGTACGAATGTTGGGGACCGCTGTTCGTGCCGATGTATTTGATTTGGTGGTTTGTCCTTTGGTGTTGCGGCAAACATCCTTACTACGATAATCCATTCGAGCGCGAAGCCCACAACGCGACGAGGTGATCGCCGCATGTTCGACTCATCCGTGGCGGCAATTTTTCCGTTGCCGCTTTGCGCGTTTGAAAAATACATGCTCATGGATGATCGCCCGGATTATCCGATGACCTTTCCGCTCCGGCTGATACTGTCCGGGGAAATAAGCCGTCCGATTTTCGAGTCGTCCTTTGAGGAGGTTCTCTCGCACCATCCTTTGCTGTGCGCTTTGGTGGATCGTTCGGCGTGGCGTGGCCCGGCCTGGGTGCTTGCCGAGGGGCCGAGGCCGTCCGTCGATTGGGGCCCGCTCGGCGCCGCTATCGGAAGTCCTCGCGGCGAGAAGATTGATCTCAACACGGAGGTTGGTCTTCGGATCTGGGTGCGCCAGGGAGACGGCTCGGCCGAGGTGACGCTTCAATTCCATCACTCTTGTTGCGACGGGGTCGGCGCGCTGCGATTCGCGGGCCACCTGCTCGCGGCCTACGCGACGCGCGCGCCCTCGACGGGTCGTCGCCCGAGGGCGTGGCCCACCGATCCGGCAAGCCTTCTCGGGCGAGGGCGGTTCGTGGCCGACGTCGCCGCGGGCAAAGAGTGTCGAACTCGGGCGATATGGGCTGGGCTGCGCGACGCAGTGCGGTGGGTCAGCCGGCGGCCGGCGCCCCTGTGCCCCAACGCCCCCGCAACCGGAAACCACACCGCCGCGATTCCTTTCCTGGAAACGTACCGCCACGTGTTCGATGAGTCCGAAACCAAAAATATTTTCCAGGCGGCGGCGCGGCAACGCGTAACGGTAAACGACCTCTTGCTGCGAGATATTTTCCTGACTCTGCGGCAGTGGAATGCCGAACAGGCTCCGGAGTCCGCGGACCGTTGGCTTCGGATTGCGGTGCCCGTCAAGCTGAAAACCAGAGACGACCGCTGCATGTCCGCCGCCAACGGGGTGAGTTACAACTTTCTCACTCGGCGCGAGAGCCAGTGCGTCGATCGGCCCGGTTTTTTGCAAGGCATTAGCCGGGAAAACGATCCGGCCATCCGCTATCGGCGAGGTACGTCTTTCCTCAGAGGCTTCCGATTCATGGAATTCGTTCCGGGAGCGATACCATTGTTGATGAGGGCGAACCGTTGTTTTGCCACGACAGTGTTGTCAAACTTGGGTAACATGAGGCGATATTTCGGAAAGCAATTCCCCTGCGAGTCGGGCAAGATCGTCGCCGGAAATCTTGTCCTGGAAGACGCTTTCGGCACCCCGCCGATTCGCCCCAACACCCACGCCGCCTTTGCGGTTGGAACGTATGGCAGGCGTTTGTGGGTCTGTGTCCGGCGAGATCCGCGGGCCTTGACGGACGACGGCGTTCGCCGCCTTCTAGGGATGTACGTGAATCGACTCAGAAATTTGACTCAATTGGGTGGCACGCCCAGAACGAAGTGATGGGCGTGGTCCCGAGGATACATGCCCTTCGCGGCGCTCAGGGACGTGCCACCCAGTTCGACGACCGAGCTTTCGGCCGTTAGTTGACCGTGCGCGCGTCATCCTTGCCCGCTTCCTCGCTCTTTTCTACGTTTTCGATCGGCAACGCGGCGTCGGCCTCCTCGGATGTCTCCTCTGGCGGGGCTTGCAACTTTTCGTCCAACTCGTCGATGTACTTACCCAACCACGTCCGAACGTCCTCCGGCAGGATGGGATTGGCGTGTCTGATGCCCCGGGCAATGAGACCGCCCGATCGAGAGTCCAAAACTTTCTGCCGCCAAAACTCCGAGAGGGTGACGGCGAAGAAGGTGATAATTACGCAGTAGAGCACTCCTTTTGCCAATCCAAACATGGCCCCGAGCTGCCGGTCGAACTCTTTCAGTTTGACGCGGTCGATCACGTTCGACACCAGTCGAAACAAGAGCCAGATGGCCCCGGCGGTGACTACGTACAAGATCAGCATGGCGAGGAACCGGTTCCACGGCTCCTCGACGCCGAACCACGGGGCCAGAGAGGAGCTGGCGCTGACCGCCACCATCGCGCTGACGATCACCGAAGCCAGCGCGGCTATCTGCCAGGCCATCCCTCTCCAGACGCCCAGCAGCGTCATGCCCCCAAGCACGACCAACATCACGATATCGTAGGGCTGGATCATTATCGAGGGAGTATAGCGGGAATTGGCATGGGTGCGAAGAGGGATTAGAGATTAGGGATTGGGGATTAGGGGACACTTTTCAGGCTATTTGCCAATCACTCTTGCTGAAATAACCGGCTTCGGCTAAAAGCCACTTTGCCGAACCCCGAACCCCCCTAACTCCTTGTGCCATGGCCGGTTTTAAGACCCACATCACCGCCAGCAGCTTGATGGGCGTCGGCTACGGGGCGGCGGCGTACATGATGTACGACGTCCCTTGGCCGACGTGTCTTTTGGCGGGCGGACTGTGCGGCGTCGCCGGCATGTTGCCCGACATCGACAGCGATTCCGGCACACCGCTGCGCGAGAGCATGGCCTTTGCCGCGGCCATCGTGCCCGTGATGCTGTTCCACCGCTTCCAGCAATGGGGACTGTCGAACGAAATGATGATCTTGGCCGGCGCGGGCGTGTACCTGCTGATCCGGTTCGGCGGGGCCGCCTTGCTGCGCAAATACACCGTGCATCGGGGTATGTTCCACAGCCTGCCGGCCGCGCTGGTGTTCGGCGAAATCGCGTTTCTGCTGGCCTCGGGCGACGAACTGTTGAGGGCATATCAGGCAGGCGCGGTGGTGCTCGGATATGTAACTCACCTGATGCTGGACGAACTGTACAGCATCGAGTGGTATCACGGCCGACTACGGCTGAAAAAATCCTTCGGCACCGCAATGAAACTGTTCGGACACGGATGGTGGTCGAACATATCCGTGTACGCGAAGCTGGCTGTTTTTGCGGCGGTCATTCTTTGGGAGCCGCAATTGCCGAAGCCGCCGTCGCAGATCGCCGATCCCGCGTCGATCCAACAGACCGCCGAGCGGCTGATCGATCAAATCTTGCGTCGCTGAGTGCAAGTCCCCTCTCCCTTCGGGAGAGGGTTAGGGTGAGGGCTGTTCGGCAAAAAACCTGATATTTACAGCACCGCAAGCGGAAGACAACATTCTCTCCCCTCTTCCCTCTCTACTATCCACTATCCACTATCAGCGTCACCGGGCCGTCGTTTACCAGTTCAACATCCATGTGCTGTTGGAACCGTCCGGTGGCCACGGGAACGTCTTGTTCGGCCGCCGCGTGGATGAAGACGTTGTAAAGCCTTTCCGCCACCTCCGGCGGCGCGGCGTCGGTGAAGGCGGGCCGACGCCCCTTGCGGCAGTCGCCCAACAGAGTAAACTGGCTGACCACCAGCATGGCCCCGCCCGCCGCGGCCAGCGAGAGGTTCATCTTCCCCTCCGCGTCCTCGAATATCCGCAGGCCCGCGATTTTCTTTGCCAACCATCGGGCGTCGGCCTCGGTGTCGCCGGAGGCCACGCCCAGCAGCACCAACATACCCGGGCCAATGCGCCCGCAAACCTCGCCGGCCACCGTGACCGCCGCGCGACTGACTCGTTGAACGCAGGCTCGCATGGGATTCAGAGATCAGAGGTCAGAGATCAGAGGTCAGGGGAGTAAGCCGCTTGCGGTTTCGCAAAATTCGCCCGCGGGAATACCAACTTATAGAATTTTGCCGTTCCGCACAATCGCCCGTTGGCTTGGCGGTCGAGGTCGCGTACAATTCATCCGTGTAGGACAGGTTGTTAACCTGTCTTGGCAGATACGTGGGACAGGTTGACAACCTGTCCTACACAGCGGCAAAACATCCATGCAAAACAACAAACCACTGATTGCCGTGACAATGGGCGATCCGGCCGGCGTAGGGCCGGAGATAATCGTCGGCGCCTGGCTGGAAACCGTGGTCCACGATTGGTGCCGGCCGGTGGTAGTGGGCCATCCGGGCATCATGCGTCGGGCGGTGGCCCTTTGGGGGACGGGGTTGAAGGTCGTCGAGGTCGAGTCGCCCGAGTTGGCCCGGCCGTCGCCCGACGAGATTCCGTGCGTTCCCTGCGTCGCCGCCGAGGCGCTCGACGTGCAGCCCGGTCAGCTCGACGCCCGAGCCGGTCAGGCGGCCTACGACGCCGTGGCGACCGCGACCAGACTGGCCCTGGACGGAAAGGTCGATGCCATTACGACCGCGCCGCTGCAAAAGGAGGCGCTGCACCGCGCCGGACACGAATACCCCGGCCACACGGAACTGCTGGCACACGTCTGCGGCATCGACGACTACGCAATGATGCTCTACCTCGGGCCGAGCGAAGATATCCTGCCTTCGGCCGGGTTGGCCGTGGTCCACGTCACACTGCACACGGCGCTGCGAAACGTCTTCGGCCAATTGACCGAAGAGGCGATATTGACCAAGGCCCGACTGGCCGATCAGTTCATGTCGCGGCTGATGACCTCATCGTCGCGGCCGCGGATCGGCGTCTGCGCGTTGAATCCTCACGGGGGCGAGGGAGGGCTGTTCGGCGACGAGGAAATCTCGATTATCCGGCCCGCCGTCCAGCGTGGGCAGGCCGAAGGGCTGCGGCTCGAGGGTCCGCTGCCGGTCGATACGCTCATGGTCCACGCCCGAAACGGAAAATTCGACGCCGTGGTGGCCATGTATCACGACCAGGGGCACATCGCCTTGAAGTTGCTGGGGATGCACCGGGCGGTGAACGTAACCCTCGGGCTGCCGATCATCCGCACCAGCGTCGCCCACGGCACGGCGTTCGACATCGCCTGGCAACGTCGGGCCGAGACCGGCAGTATGATCGAGGCGCTACGGGTGGCCGCTCTGCTGGCCGGGGCGAGGGGCGAGGGGTGAGGGACGGGGGAAGAGAGACGGGGGAAGAGAGAAGAGGGAAGAGGGAAGAGGGAAAAGAGAAGAGAGAAGAGGGATCGGCGTTCATCATTCATTATTCATCATTCATCATTCATCATTCCGCCTCCCCCCTGCCCTGCCGTGGACTGGAAGCGGTCGAGCGCCCGATACTATTTGCTCGATCCTCCGCGACAATCCGCCGGCTTGCCGGCCGCCGATGGCCTGCCCGCCGAATGGCCGAACGATATCCGTTGGCCCGACCCAAACGGATCTGCCAGACTTTTCCGACAGCGGTGTCCGTGCGTGCCATTTCTCACTTCTACCCACAACACGATGGAACGTCAAGCAAGCCCCCAAGCACTGGCAAAGCCAGACCAACCAATCCCGCAACTCCCTTCTGCCAGTTCTACTGTAAAACGGTGGTTTCTCAGGGCGTCTCAGTTCAGCCATATGTTTGCTGGAACTGATGGCGGTCGATGTGACCGACGCGCGCAGCACTCCGCATATCAGAGACATACAAGTGTTCCGGAGAATTCCGGAAGTTAGAAATCGCGCCGAACCTTAGGGCCGCAATCCGTGCCGCCTCGAACTTCTGATCCAACTTAAGCCGCAGCGGCTTCCGCGCCCGGATTCTCATCGAGGATGCTGATGGATCTAGTCACAACTCCCCCGATCACATTTCCCCTGCTCTGGACGGCGCCGTTGACAGAGGAGACAGATGAAGGGTCAAGTAGTCAGTGCAATGGCGGCTGCTCGGAGGTCCGCCAACATGAGATTGAAACGTCGGATATCGGGATGGATTGCAACATTTCTCAGAAATCCGGCCGGTGTTTGCTCGTCCGGGCGAAGTACCAGATTCTGTAGGACGACCGTCCGGAACTTGCCCTTTGCGTGCTCGCCGGAATGCGCTATAGCATGTCGGAGTGCGACAGTTTGTTGAATCGCGTTTACGTGAACTTGGGCCATCGTTGAAAAAGGTCGGCCGCCGCGCAGGAATAGATTGGCGCGTTTCTTCGTCAGATCAAAAGGTAGCCAGTCCAAGTATTTCTTGCCCTGAAGAAGGATTGGCTCGAGCCTCGCGCTTTTTACCGATATTTGACATCCGACGCGTGCCCGTTGCGGAAAGCCGGCCTTTTCGTCGACGACCAAGTAAAAATATTCCTCAAGAAAGGCTTCAAACGCCGTGACGGCACGTAGGAACAGGCCTTCGTAAATGGCCTCCGCGTCGCGTTTGCAAAGGGCTTTTTGAACGAAGAGGACCTCTGCTCGCTTCTGCGTATGTTGGAGTCCATCCAATCGCCTGGAGAATCGTTTGAGCAATTGCCTACGCATCACAGTTTCTTATTCAGAAGATAACCTGCCACTGTTTTTCGCTCTTTGACATGTGTGGTGCGCCTCGTCGTCGATTCCAGAACCGTTTCGGGCGCAGTTTGGTTTGATATCTTCTCCGCGCGTTGGATTATCTGCTCGCGTAGGGCAGATTTCATTGTTCCGGTTTTCTTATGTGACAAAGACGATCCCAAGCCATACATCGCATCGTAGATGGCAGCGAAGGTGCAGTAGAAAATCGTGCGCTTCTTGAAAAGTTGTCGCTCCGTGCTGAATGATTGGTCGAAGGTGTCAAAGACCGATCGAAATCGCTTTGAGAGCACATCGCGTGACGAAAGCTTGTCATCATAGTCTAAATAATAGCGCTTGATGACGGCAGCGGACTTCTCCGAAATTCCGCCAATCATCAATATTAGCAGTTCGCTCGTAAGCTCAACCTCGTCCATCCGAGCGATATTATAGCTTGTGAAGATTGACCATCCCCGCCAGCGGTCAAGTTGCTCGGCTGCAAGTTCGAATGCCGCGGTCTTGAAATCGCCGTAGTACTCGGCGTTGCGGAGTTCTTGGCCGTTTAACTTAACGCCAGTTGCGTTCATTCGAGCGAAGCTCTGTAGAATTTCGCGATCGCCCACGTCCGCGCCAAACACGTGGACTGCGAATTCATAATCTAGTATGCGCTGGCGAGCATCTTTTGGGAGCTGGCGGAATGTCTTTCCTGCATACTCCGAGTTGTGCGTCCGCGAAATCTCGAAACGGTCGGTGTCCTCGTTGAAGTCGTCGAGTAATTCGTGATTGACGTACGACAGAACCGTCCGAAGTCGCTGTTGACCATCAACGACGTCTCGTTGAGGCTTCAGGGTCTTTAAGTCAGCCGCGAGCTCTCTAATGAAGATCACAGGGGTTGGGTAACCACGTAAGATCGTATCGATGAAATAGGACTTTGCGCCGGGCTTCCAGACCGGGCGTCTCTGAAAGTCTGGATTCAAGTTTAGCGTCTTTGATCGCATCCACTCTAAAACGTCTGCGATGCTGTACGTCTTCGGCTTAATCCGCTCGTTAGCCATATTCAGATCCTACTATGAGATGCTCTGCTTCTTCTGCGATTCCATAAGAGCTTCACAAAATCCCAACAGACCTGTAATCGGTGCCCATCTGCGACTCGGCGACACCCGCCGCTGGTCAGCTCTTTCGGCTGAAGTTACCAAATCATTCTGGTTTGGCATGGTCAAATCGTCCGGCCATGCGAGATAATTATAGGTTTTCCCGATTCTAAGTAAAGCGACTCCACAAGAGTTCCCGCGCGAGTTCATGCACAGAGTTCCATTCCCGCAGCGCATGTGCCCAATTTGCGGGTTGTCCAAGCGCGTGTCGGTGCGACACACCGAAGCAGGTTCAATTCCGTTCTGTAAACCTTCCTTTCTTGCTCCTGGCGCCATCACTCTACCTTTCGGCCGACTTCCAGGCCAAAGCAATCCGAGATCGCCATCTCTGAATTCAAAACACCAAGAAGCCATCAAAAATGTGGTTTGTCCGACGGAAATGTACCTGAGACGGCATTCGCTGCCACTAAAGCACCGCCATGACGGTGTTGCTCGGTAGACCTTCGCCGGCCTTGTTGACGGCGGTTCCAGGGGGTCGGGGATAAGCCTGGAAGCCCCGCGGGCGGCAACGGAAGCTCCGTGGGCAAGAACGAGGCCTCCGCGGGCGGCAACGGAAGTTCCGTGGGCAAAAACGAAAGTCCCAGGGGCAAGCCCGGAAGCTCCAAACTCAAGCCCGGAAGTTCCAGGGGCAAGCCCGAAAATCTCAGACTCAAGCCGGGTTGGCGGCGGCGGGCCGAGACCGGGAGCATGATCGAGGCTTTGCGGGTAGCCGCGTTGCTGGCCGGGGAGAGGGATCGACGAAACTAATTCATCCTTCACCCCTCATCCCTCATCCTTTTCCCCCCTCCCCTGCCCTTTAGCTCGTGGCGGAGTCGATGCCTGCGCGGCGCATCCGGTTGCGGGCACGACTGAGGATCGGGCCGATGCTGTTTTCGGGCATGCCTACCGCTTCGCCGATCTGCCGATAGCTCTTGCCCTCAAGATGGTACATGCGGACCACTTGGGCTTCGGTGCCTTGCAATCTTTGCAGCAACCGTTGCACTTCCTCTTGGTCTTCCAGCCGTTGTTCGACTGAAGGATGCGAGTCGGGGATTTCGTCGCCGGTGTGCGGAGGGGCGGAATCGCCCAATCGGGCCGCGGACATCCGCGAAAGCAACTCCCGAACCACGACCCGCCGCGCGACGACCGTCAGATACGTCGCCAAAGAACTCTTGCCGCGAAAGTTTCGCAACACGGCGAAATCGTCCTTGAGCGTCGCCAAGAAAACTTCCGCGCAAAGATCGTCTCGATCGGCGTTCGAGAGTCTGATGCTCCGCGATCTGGCGGCGTGGTTGATTACATGCACCACCAAGCCCATAAACCGGTCGACAAAATCCTCCCAAGCCCTCGGATTATGATGCAAGCAGCGCTCCAGCAGATTGCGGTCGATCTCGGAAAGTGCCACGCTGTGTTTCCTAATACGCCAAGGAAAAGAGGGTAAAAGAACTAGATTGGGCGATTAGTCTGTATACTGGCGATTGTAAATCGGATTGGCGAAAGAAACAAGTCCACGCGGAAACTTACGTACTACTGTCATTGAACCCCGCCGACCGCAGTCGGCGGGCGTTTTATACTCACCAATTTCCACCCACTACCCACTACCCACTACCCACTACCCACCATCCATTATCCTCCCCCCCACCTCCCAGTATGCGCCGTCCAGCCAAGTCCGCCAACTCGCGTATTTCGGGTTATTCAGCTTCAACAACAGTAGTGGATTGCGTTTTGGACGCACGGGACGGTGGATCAGCTTCATGTGGGCCTCTTTTGGTGTCCGTCCCCCTTTCTTAACATTGCAGGCCAAGCAGGCGCAAACCACGTTTTCCCAGGTGGTCTCGCCGTCTCGACTTCGAGGAACCACATGGTCGATGCTCAACAGTTGAGTGGCAAATCTCCGGCCGCAGTATTGGCAGATATGGCCGTCACGGGCCAACACGTTGCGGCGGTTGAGGTGAAGTTTTTGCCTCGGCAGCCGATCATAACGAAGCAACCGAATTACCCGGGGAACTTGAATTTCGAAGTTTACCGACCGGATCCAATCATCTTCCGGCAGTTTCTCTTCGGCGCGCAATTCCCCCATCTCCCGCCAAGAGTCGAACGAGTAGGTTCCGAATTTACCGTCTTCGAGGTGGACCACTTCGGCCATTTCGCAGCAGAGAAGCCCGAACGCACGCCGCACGTTCACCACGTGGACGGCCATGTAGAGTCTATTGAGCACCAGTACGCTGCAAGTCAGCGCGCTGCTGGGGGGAGATGAGGGCCGTCGCGCAACGACGGCGCCGCGTCGCGGGCTATGTGCCCGGGGACAATGCGCGACGGTTGTTTGAAGTCCTTGCACGTGTGGACCCCCTATTGCGTACCCGCCTTGGGATCGCCCACGTTGAATGGGCGGTGCTTGCACTGCTGACATTACACTCCCACATTTTGATTGTAGCGGATTTCCCCCCCGCACGCCAGGGTTTCACTCAAGGCGACCTGTTGAAAAAGCCACGTGTTGGAGTGGCAGTTGTGCTGTCACCCCTGTTTTTGCCGCGTTTTCCGGGGTGACAGCACAACTGCCGCCCCGGGGATCTCGCTTAGGCGACTTTTCTGACGGGCCTCCAGCCGCGGCCCTTTTCGTCCCGGCAAAATTTTTTTTTCCGGATTGCCTTGTCAAGCGTGGTGCTTTGGCATTAGGATAACCTATGTCGTATGTCGGCTGTGGGGTTTTTCTTTTTGTATGTCGGCGTCTGCCGACCACCTGCGGAGAGTGGATATGATCCGATACTCATGCGACCTGTGCAAGCGGAAACTCGATCCGCAAGACGATCTCCGTTACGTCGTCAAGATGGAGGTTTACGCGGCGTTCGACCCATCCACGGTCGGCGCCGACGAAGAAGACCGCGACCACCTCGAAGAGATCCAAGACATCCTCGAGCGGTTGGAAGACTCGGCCAACGAATCGATCGGCGACGACGTGTATCAGCAATTGCGGTTTGATCTTTGCCCCGAATGCCGCAAGAGGTTCATAAGAAATCCGCTGGGGCGCAAGACCGCCAAGGCGTTTGGTTTCAGCACAAACTAATGAGTCGCCCTCGCCGCTTTCGTTCGTTGCGTATTCCTCGCCGTCCGGGGCAGGCGGCCCTGCTGGTCGCATTGGTGTTGCTGCTGGCCGCGGTGCATCGGTGGCGGCCGGAACCGTTCGAGTCCCCCGTGCCGCGTCCGTTGGAGGCCGGGCTGCATCGCGTGGCGCGGGTGATCGACGGCGACACCTTCCTGCTGGCCGACGCGCCGGAGCGGATCAGATTGATCGGCGCCGACACGCCGGAGACCGTTAAGCCGAACCACGCAGTCGAGCCTTGGGGCCCCGAGGCTACTCAATTCGCCAAAGACTTCCTCGCCGCCGGCGCGGTCCGCCTGGAGTTCGACGGCCCGTCGCGCGACAAGCACGGCCGGATTCTTGCCTACGCCTGGGTTGGCGATCGGATGCTCAACGAGGAGTTGATCCGCGCCGGCCTGGCCAGTGCGAAGTTATGGTATCCATATTCTTCAGCCATGAAAGACCGCTTTCGCCGCGCCGAGGGCGAGGCCCGAGCCGCCCGACGGGGAATTTGGTCGGCGGAAAGATAAACGTTCACGGGCTGGCTGCGGCGCAAGGGGGACAGTCCCCTGTCGCTTGCGTGTCCGTCGCCGGACTGATAAGCTAAACCCAAGGGCGCAAGGACAATTTTTACCGATGGAACAGAGAACCATGAGAGGTAGACTTTTTTGCGCGGCGGTTGTGTTGCCGGTGTTGTTGTTTGTGTTGGCTTCTCCCGCGAAGGCCGCCCCGCCGCGGACAGGCAAGACAAAAGGGATGGTCGAAAAGAGCGCCGTCCAGGATTTCCGCTCGAAGCACTTCAAGATTTACACCGACCTGTCGCCGGTCGAGGCACGCGCGCTTCTGAAACAGCTCGAGGACATGCTCAGGCTGATCGCCAAATACTGGGGTCGCCCACCGCGTGGGATCATCGAGTGTTGCGTGGTCGACGATCTGTCCAAATGGCCGCAGGAACTGCTCTCCAAGATGGAACCCAAGGGGCTGGCCAAAATCCGCGAGGGGGCCGGCGTCTGTATCAGCACCAAGGTATCGAAAGGAAAGAAATTTCGCTCGAAGTCCCGGGTCTATTCCGTGGCCAAAGGGGGCGTCCCGCTACACGAGGCCGTACACGCCTACTGTCACCAGACCTTCGGTCGAGCCGGACCGAGATGGTACGCCGAGTGCATGGCCGAAATGGGCCACTACTGGGAAAAAGGCGTAACGGGCGTCAACGTTCCAACAAACGTCATACGATTCCTCCGCCGCTGCAAACCCCGACCGCTGGAAAGCCTGATCGACAACGAGGAGAAAACCGGCGGTTCCTGGCAAGACTATTGCTGGTGGTGGATGCTCGGACATCTGCTGGACAACAACCCCAACTATTACGCCCAATACCGCGCCTTCGGACGCATGGTTTTGGCGGGAAGAAAAATCACCTTCCAGGACGTCTTCGGGCCGCAGGTGAAGGAAATGGACTTCGAGCTTCGCTTCTTTCGCCAAAATCTGCAAAACGGATACCGCGTCGATCTGTGCAGTTGGGATTGGAAGCAGAAGTTCATCAACCGGTCGTCCGCCGACCTCGCGATGACCGTCTCCGTCCAGGCGGATCGCGGATGGCAGCCCTCCGGCCTGACCGTGACGGCCAACGCATCCTACGGGTTCGAGACCGAGGGAACGTGGCAAGTGGGTGGAAAATCCGATCCGGTCGACGCCGCCGGCGCGGCCGACAGTCGTGGGCGGCTGGTCGGCGTGCTGATGAAAGACTATGAACTCGGCAAGGAGTTCGAGCTTGGAAAGTCCGGCTCGTTTACCGCCCCGGCCGACGGCGATCTCTACCTTCGCTGCCGCGTCCCCTGGAACAAAATCGCCAACAACTCGGGCAAGATATCCGTCAAGATGGAACGAAAGTAAAGCGCAATCCGTAGGGTGCGTGAAACGCACCATGCACTACCGGTTGTGGTGCGTTTCACGCACCCTACAAAAGTTCACAGCCGCAGAGCGTCGGCGGCGGTGCGTTCCCACGGAGGACCGTGGGAACGAGTGGACGCGGCGGCTAAACCCAAAAATGCACGTCCTGCAAAGCCCACCCGACGCCGTTGTCACAATCGACGGGCGGGAATATCTCTACTTCGTGGGCACCGGATATCTCGGCCTGCAATGCCACCCGGAAGTAATCGAGGCCGCGTGCCGGGCTACCGAACGTTACGGAATCCATAGCGCCACGACCCGCGCCGGGTTTGGCAACAGCCCGCCGCTGCTGGAGGCCGAACGACGCGCGGCAGAGTTGTTCGATGCTCCGGCCGCGTTCTACTTCGCCACGGGCTACGCCGGCAACGCCATCCTGTTGGCCGCGCTGCAAGACCGCTTCGACGCGCTATTTGCCGACGAGCTTTCCCACTACAGCGTGTTGGAGGCCGCCCGACAAACTCGCCTGCCGCTGTTCACTTTCCATCACCGCGACGCGGACGACCTGACCGCCGCTATCCAGAAAAATCTCGGGCCGGGCCGACGGCCGTTGCTGTTGACCGACGGTGTGTTTTCCGTCCGCGGCACGATTGCCCCGCTGGCCGAATACCGCGACGTGTTGAGCGGCTACCCCGGCGCGGGCATGATGGTCGACGACGCCCACGCCGTCGGCGTTCTGGGCCAAAAGGGGCGCGGCACGCTCGAACATTTTGGACTGTTTGATTCCATCATGTGGCACAGCACAACCACGGCCACGTTTCTCACGGCCACCGCCAGCAAGGCCATCGGCGGGTTCGGCGGCATAATACCCGGCTCGCTGGATTTTATCGAACGGGTGAAACGTTCTTCGCACTGGTTCGACGGGGCCAGCGCGCCGGTGGCCGCGGCGGCCGCCGCCACCGCCAAGGCGATCGAACTTTTGATGGCCGACCCGGATCGGCGTGCGCGGCTGCGGTCGAACGTCCGGAAGTTTAAAGACGGCTTGCGCGGGCTGGGGCTGGAGGTGGACGACTCGCCCGTGCCGATCTTATGTCTGACGCTCGGCGACGCCGATAACATGCGTCGCATTCAGAGCGAGTTGATGCAGCGCGGCATCGCAGTGGCATATCTTCCGGCCTACTCCGGCCTTGGCACGGAAGGCGGCCTGCGCATCGCCGTTTTTGCCACACACACCGAGGCCATGATCGAGCGGTTGATTGACGAGCTACGTCGGCTTGTGTAGTATGAAATCGCCGGGCGGGTGGCACTGGCGTCTCACAAGTGCTGAGGTTTGCTTCGGGCAATTTTAAGGTGCATTGGCAAGATGCCAGCGGCACCCAGCGCTCGGGATGACAGATACGTTACCGATCGGTGAACGATCTTCCTGCTGTGTGGTTAACTTAACACCTGCCCGGGTAACCGTTCACAGGGGACTGTCCCCCTTACGCCGCGGGAAGGGGAAGGGTCCATATTTTCGGTCGGCCGTTTGCCCGTAAAATGCGTTTTTCGGCCGAAAAATGGACCAGTCCCCAGCCAACCCGTGAACGCTTATCCTGCCTGGGAACTAGATTCTATTTTGATAAATCTCGGTTTTTTTGTGAGTAGCGACCTCTCATTGTTGACTAACGCAAAAAAATCACTACATTGACGGATGTTTCCTTTGGCTGGACTGCCCCGTGGCGGGCAGGAGTTGAAATGGGCACTAATGCTTCCAATCGCAGGCAGCGCTTTTCTTAACGTACTTTTGTACGCGCGCTGACTGTGGCCGCACTCGACGGTCTGTCCTCCATGTTGTCGCATGGTTCGTCGGCGGTGCGAGACGGGAAAGATTATTCACACATCTTTTCGAGGAGCACTATCATGAATCGGGTAATTCTTGCGGTTTGTTTGGCGTTGTTGGTTCTTTCCGGTTCGGCAATGGCGGAAACGCGGTACACCATGACCGATCTGGCACCCATTGAGTAAGCGTCCGGCCCATCCATGATAGGAACCATGAGGAGCCGGCGTCACTTGCAGTGGGCGCGGCGATGAGCGCGGCGGGCTCGGGTGCGAGCGGCTTTGGCTCGGGATTCGTCGAGCCGATGGGTGAGGACTGAGGAATT
>CBDAFL010000306.1:0-1334 GCA_965195225.1 uncultured Thermoguttaceae bacterium | reverse complement strand
CCGTGGCGTACGCGCCGTCGTATTCGATTGGCGAACTGGTGCTGCGAAAGATCGGCGGTATCGAGATCACCGGTCGCGGGCTGAACAAGACCGCCGTGAAGATCGGCACGGAAATGGTTGCCGATCGCGAGGTGAAAACCAAAGCGTATTTTGATCAACCGCTGCCGCGGCAACACGCCCAGCCGAAGACGCCGATTCAACTGGCGTGCATCAGCGTCGATGGCGGGCGGATGCAAACGCGCGACGAAGGGGCCGGCAAAGGCGTACATCATCCGCATTGGCGAGAAACCAAAAACGCCTTGTTTTTGCGGATGAAAAGCGACTGCTTCGCGGACGACCCGCATCCTGACTTGCCTGCGTGCTTCGCCGATCGAGAGGGGTTGAAGACGTTGTTGTCGGGCGTCGCCGAGAGCAGCACGCCGGCCGCCGCCGAGGAAACCTCCGCTGGTGTCGCGCAGGAAAAGGCCGATGTCAAGTGGCGTCCCGAGCGGTTGTATCGCACCTGCCTCAGTTCGCTGGAGGGCAGCAACGCCTTCGGCCGCATGATGGAAGTGGAAGCCGACTCGCGCGGTTTCTATCATGCTCGAAAGAAGGCCTTCGTGAGCGATGGGCTGCCGTATAACTGGACGATTCAGCGGCGTCATTTTCGCGACTTCACGCCGATCCTCGACTTCGTGCATTCCATCGAACGACTCTACGAAGCGGCCCGTTGCCTGAACACGGATGCGGATCGGCGTTGGGAAGATTACCTCCGCTGGGCACGCGTCTGTTGGCTCGGCAACGTCGACCAGGTGATCGTGGAACTGAAGCAACGTCAGGGCGAGCTTGGCCTGCCGCCGAAGGATTGTGAAAAGACCGACCCGCGAAAAATCTTCGCCGACGCCATCGGTTACTTCGAGAACAACGCCACGCGGATGGACTATCCGGAGTACCGTCGCCAGGGGCTGCCGACCACTTCGGCGTATATGGAATCGTTGGTGAAGGAAATCAACGCGCGCGTCAAGGGAACCGAAAAATTCTGGAACGACGGCGCCGGCGGCGAAGCGATTCTGCAAATCCGGGCTGCCGCCCTATGCGATGATGATCGCCTGAGCAACTTCCTACACAGCCGCCCCGGCCACCCCTTCCACCCCAATGTCCCCCGCCCCCCCTCACCAACAATCGCCAGCTAAAAGGAGCCCGTTCCTGCACCCTTGACTATTCCGCTTTACACGAACCGGACTCTTGCGGTATTCTCCCCGGACAGTATCGACAATATTCCATCACTATCGACAATACTGAGGTTCTCCGGCCACAGTCACGGTTTACCATACTATTCAACTTACTATTCACCG
>CBDAFL010000305.1:0-8956 GCA_965195225.1 uncultured Thermoguttaceae bacterium | reverse complement strand
GCTGACCGCGCGGGTGGGGGAAGACAAGGAGACAAAGAGACAAGGAGACAAGGGAAAGAAGGCCGATGCCGCATCTCCCCATCTCCTTGTCTCCCAGTCTCCCGGTCTCCCGGTCTCTCCCCTCTTCTCCGTCCGCACTCCCACCGCCCTCGTCACCGACCTGGGCACCGAGTTCGGCGTCGAGGTGGACAAGTCGGGGGGCAGCAAGACGCACGTTTTTCAAGGCAAGGTCGAGGTGCGGTTGACGGGCAACGGGGCAGATGCCCGCGCGATCCAATTGGGTGTGGGCGAGTCGGCACGGGTGCAACCCGACAAGGACGCCGGGGACCGACTGATCATCGTGCGTGGCACGGCCGACGCGGCGGGTTTCGTCCGCGTTGGGCAATTGGCGAAGCTGGCGGAACAGTTGCATCCGACGCCGCTGCGCCGTTGGCAGGCGTGGAGCAAGGAACTTCGCAATCGCGACGATCTGCTGGCGTATTACGATTTCCAGCGAGACAAGAGCGACCGCTCGGTGCTGCGGAACCGTGCCGCGACCGGCGCGGCCCTGGACGGCCGGATCGAGAGCCCGGCCTGGGTGTCGGGGCGTTTTCCGGGCAAACACGCCCTGCGGTTCGGCTGGCCCGGCAACGGCGTCCGCGTCAATATCCCCGTCGAGTGCAAGCAGTTGACGTTGGCCGCTTGGGTGAAGCTCGATTCCTTGCCGGGCTCCCCGAAATACGGCGACGGCTACGGCGGCCTGCTGATGTCGGACGGTTGGAACAGGGTCGCTTCCGGCGGGACGGACTTCGCGGGCCGGATCGCCTGGCAGATACGTCACGACGGCAGGGCGGGCTTTACCCTGGACAACTGGAATGGCAGTACGCACTCCCCGCCGGTGTTCGACAACGCCGAGACGCTCGGTCGTTGGCGCCACCTTGCCGTGGTGTACGTCCACGGCCCCGAGACGAGCCGCGCGGCCTTCTATCTCAACGGCGAACACGTGGGCAGCGAGGACATAACCGCCGCCGCGTCCCCGACGATGGCGGCCAATAGCCGGGGGCTAACAGCCCCCGGAGCAAAGCTCGGGCCGGCGATGATCGGCGCGTGGTGGGATTCACGGGACGCCGACCGTACCTCCGCCGGCCGGCCGCTCGGCGGCCGAATCGACGAATTGATGATCTTTCGCTCGGCGCTCGACGCCGAGGAAATCCACCGTATATATGAATCCACTAAACCCCAAACCCTAAGCGACGCTACGTCTGGAAAGGAGGTCGAGCGATGAACGGTCCGTAACCACCCGCTCTCGTTCCCACGCTCCGCGTGGGAACGGACAAGCCGGGACGCTCCGCGTCCGTAGTAGGCTCCGACCACCGACGCAGAGCGTCGGAAAACGTGGGTTCCCACGCAGAGCGTGGGAACCAGAAAAGGGGCAAGAGGAGAGGAGAGAAACCGCCACGTCGGGATTTATTTCGGCAGCAAGTCGCTGTCGGCCCGGTCGGCGGTGACAGAATGGGAAGTTTCTTTAGAAAGGTGTGAGTATCATGAGTTTTCGCAAAACACTAGTTTTGACCGCCGTGGTTTTCGCGCTGTTGTCGGCGCAGGTCTCGGCCGAGCTGATCCTGAACGGCAGTCTTGAAAGTCCCGGAATCGTTGGGGCCGACATAGCCTACCCTCACCCTGACGTAATAACCTCTTGGACCTCCCCGGCCCGCTTTGGATGGTACATGTTGGGAACGCCACCGAGCACGTATGGTGGTGGCTGGCCGGCGGCCCACGACGGCAATTACTTAGTTAATTTCATCGAACCCGGTCATACACTCAGTCAGAGCTTCTCTGTTACCGCGGGGCTGGAGCACACCGCCAGTTTCTGGCAGTTGCAACGCAGCACGACGGCAACAATGGTAGCCGCGGTCACGTTGGATGCCGGCGGCCACACCGGCTCGTTGGGTCTAACAACCAACGCCGGCGACGCCGTTTGGACCCAGTACACCTTCGCTTTCACCCCGGACACCACTACCACGGCAACGCTGTCGTTCCGCGGGGTACAGTCGAATGATGGTGTGTTCATGGATGACGTGTCGGTGACGGCCATTCCCGAGCCGGGCACGTTGGCGTTGTTGGCCACGGGGTTGCTGGGCCTGCTCTGCTACGCATGGAGGAAGCGAAAGTAAAGGATTTGGGATTTGTTGATTTAGGATTTGGGATTGTATTCAGGAGTGCCGACGGACTGACTTGGTCGTCTTGGCAAAGATGGCCAACAGTTCGCCGCACTTCTGGATCAGTCCGCTCAGCCGCGAAGGCTTGATGTTGCCCGACTCGGCGAGCAGTTCCAGCCAATAGAGCGTTTCGTCGGCCTCTCGGACGACGATCTCGGTAATACTGAGGAAGTGTTTGCGGGACGAGGCTCGGAGAGCCTCGCGGTAGTTTGCGCCGATGGACGTGCCCGATTTGAGGATTTGTCGTCCAAGCACCTCGCCCAGGCGGTTGCGCCGGCAAGGCGGAGGCAAGTTTGGTAATTCGCAGAGCAAACTTTTTCGTGCGATTTCGCAGGTCGTTGGAATCCATAACACCGCCAATTTCAAAGTCACTTTGAAGTGAGGGGAGACATGCACGTGTCGCACAGGCATACTACTCTGATCTTGTTGACGCTCTGGGCTCTGCTGGCCCAATTCGCGGCGGCCGTTGCGCAGACCGCACCAGCAGGGTCGTTCGTCTACGGAGGGCAATCCTCTAATGGGTTGTTGCCGTCGTGGGCGAGCACCAACGAACAGTTTGTGTCGCCTGCGGGGCGTCTAATCGAAGAGACCACTTGGCGAGAGCCGGGCGGTGGACTGGTTGCCACTTGGCGCGTCGAGCACATTGGCGACCAAAATGCCGCCGAATACCGCTGGATCTTCGAGAACCAAGGCACGGCGCCGACCCAGGCGCTCACCGACGTAGCTGCCCTTGACCTGACAATTTCCGACGCAAGCCGGGTGGAGTTGATTCACAGCACGGGTGGGCTGGCCGGACCGTCGGGGTTTGTGACATCGAGGTCGAGCCTCGCGCAATCCATAACGCTTTCAGCGACAACCGGCCGATCGTCGAACAAAGACCTGCCGTTGTGGGTGCTTCACAACGACACCTCCAACAGCGGCAAATACATGGGGGTCGGTTGGTCGGGCCAGTGGGAGGCCGATTTCCGACCCGTGGCCGGCCAGGACGCCGTGCGTCTAACGATGGGCATGTCGGGCACAAACATCGCCCTGCCGGCCGGCGAACGCATCGTTTCGCCAAGCGTCCTTGTGGGCGACTATCAAGGCGGTTACCAAGCAGGCTCTAACGCATTGCGTCAAGTCATCAACAAAGAGTACGTGGCCAAACTTGGTGGCAATAGACTGGCGCCGCCGGTTTCCTGGAACAGTTGGTTTACGTTCACTAACAACATCAGCGACGCCATGCTGCGACAGCAAGTCGATGCCGTCGCGGGACTGGGCGTGGAATATTTCTGCATCGATGCCGGGTGGTTCACGGGAGGTTTTAGTGCGGGTTTGGGAAATTGGACCGTCGACCCGGTCAAGTTTCCCCAAGGCTTGCAGCCGGTCGGCGAATACGTTGTCCAAAAGGGTATGAAGCTCGGGCTGTGGTTCGAGCCGGGCCGAGCCATGCCCGGCTCGCGTCTGGCAACCGAGCACCCGGAATGGGTCGCCAACAATCAGGTGAAGCTGGAGATTCCCGCGGCCCGCGACTGGCTCTTCAACGCGATGTGCGAAAACATCGACGCAGGGAACGTCGAGTGGATCCGCTATGACATGAACCAGGGGTACTACCTGCCCGATCCGCTGACCTCGTGGAACGCCCGCGACACGGCCACCACCCAAGGGCTCACGCAGATTCGTTATCTCCAAGGCGAATACGAACTCTTGGACCGCCTTCGCACAAAGTATCCCGATATGGTGATCGAAAGTTGTGCCAGTGGTGGACGCCGCATCGATCTGGAAACGATCAAGCGGGCACACACGCTCTGGAAGAGCGACGAGACGAATAATCTCGTAACAGCGCGTTCGCAAGAGACGGGCGGCAATGTATTTCTGCCCGGCGGCCTGCTCAATACCAATCTCCCTGGCGCCAGTAACGCATCGACGTTCGATCTGCATAGTCTGTTTGCCGGGCCCTTGGGCTTTGCCACCGATTGGACCCGCCTGGATGCGGCCGGACGTGAGCGCGTCGCGCAGGCAATTTCGGATTACAAGTCCGTACGCGACTTGCTGAACAAGGACTACTATCCGCTGTTTCCGCAAACCACCAGCACAGAGGTATGGGCCGGTTGGGAGTTTTACGACCCAGAGACTGACGAAGGTTTTTTCACCATCCTTCGCCCCACGGAATCGCCGGTAGGATCGTGTGCAATTCGGCTAGGCGGCGTCAAAATGGGCGAGATGTACACCCTCAGCCGCCCCGATGGCAGCCAAGCGTACAACGTCGCTGGCAGCGAACTGCTAGCCGGACTGGTGATGTCGCTGGAGCCCGGCGGCTCCGAGGTACTGCGTTTCCGTGTCTCGGAGGTGCCCGAGCCTTCCACGCTGGCGTTGCTGGTCACGGGGTTGCTCGGCCTGCTGTGCTACGCATGGAGGAGGCGGAGGTTAATTTGGGATTTGTTGATTTAGGATTTGGGATTGAACATCCACGAAGGGCACGAACGGGCACGAAGAGGATTCGTGGTCTTCGTGTCCTTCGTGGATCATTTGCGACGGGCCAGCCGTGACCTATGCCCCGTTTGCCCTTGTCGAGTCAGAAAGGATGTTTGATGCGTCGCACCAATCAGAAATCAGAAGTCAGAAGTCAGAAATCCGCCTTTACGCTCGTGGAACTCTTGGTCGTCATTACGATCATCGGCATTCTGATCGCGCTGCTGCTGCCGGCGGTGCAGGCGGCCCGCGAGGCGGCGCGACGGCTGCAATGCTGCAACAACCTGAAACAAATCGGCATAGGCGCAAGCCTCTCGCTGGAGAAGCTCGGCCATTTCCCCACCGGCGGCATTGGTACTCCTTCCGGAACTACAGGCGTGGGCGATCCCGACCTGGGCACGGGACGCTCGCAGACGGGTGGATGGGTGTACAACATCTTGCCCTATATGGAGCAAGAGGCACTGTACATACTCGGCGCCGGCCTGCCGCTGCCGGACAAACGGGCCGCCATCGCGGTGCGTTTGCAGACGCCCCTGACGTGGATGAACTGCCCCACGCGCCGCCCGTCGATACTCTTCCCCAACTTTCTCAATCGCAGCTATGACGGGATCCTGGTCAGTGAACTCGCCCATGGAGATTATTGCGCCAATGCGGGGGACACTCGGGATGGAGCCTGGGGCTGGCGGGTTCCCCAACCGCCCCAAACCGGCGTCAGTTATCGCCAGAGCCAGATTGCCGCCTACGACGTCACCGACGGCTTGAGCAACACCTATTTTGCCGGCGAGAAGAACCTCAGCCCCGACTATTACCTCACCGGAATGTCGGGGGGCGACGACGATAGCCAATACATGGGTGACAACCACGACACGCTTCGGACGACATACTACGACCAAAGCGATCCCGCCGCAACCGCCTGGTTTCTTCTGCGCATAGACACTCCGGGCCTCGACGCTTGCGGGGCTTTCGGCAGCGCCCATGCCATCGGCTGCCACATGGGGTTTTGCGACGGGTCGGTCCAGTTCATCAACTACTCGATCGACCCCGAAATCCACCGCCGGCTGGGCAACCGCAAGGACGGCATGGCGATCGACGGCAAGAAGTTTTAGCGGAGCGATGATCCGGGAATCCATCGCCGGGTGGCCCCGATAGACGAGCTATCGGGGCCACCCGCCTCTAATAAAATCCAAGGACCGACCTCCCCTACTTCGGAGAACTGACATGCATGGCGGGACGACGCGACGCAAGTTTCTGGCGGTGATGATGTGCGCGGGTCTGGGGCTGGCGATAGGGGCGCACTTCAACCTCAATGCGGTCCTAGCGGAGGAAATCGCCAACGGGCGGCTGCTGCACCGGATCGACTGCACACAAGATTTCCCGTCGGAGCGGTACTTCGCCCACGGGGACGTGAAGGTCGTCGAAAGTCCGGCGGGACGATATCGGGAGGCGCAAGGCGTACCACTCTCGCGGTTCGGATACCGCTTCGCCATCGAACACGTCGGCCGGCCGCACGTGGCCGTGATCCGTTACCCGGACGACAAACGGCGGTTTATGTGCATCAATGATGGAACGTGCTACGACATGACGACCGGCGTGTTCACCGGCTGGGCACAACCGCTCAGCGGGGCCATGCTGGAACTGCGGCAGGTTTTTTGGCCCCGCTGGAAAGATTGCAGCATCGTCTTCATGACCTGGGGCGAGGGGGAGCCGGCCGCGGTGGCCAGCATCGAGATCCATGAACTCGCCGATCTGCCGGCGTTGGACGTTCCGGGCGATCGCGGCGACGGAACCCGACGCGAACTGGGAATCCAATACGAAGACCCCGTCGGGATCGGCGCGGCGGAAGGAGCGATGAATCGCCGGGAGTGGATCGATCGCGTGGTGCAATACGCCTGCCACAGCGGGCAGAACCTGCTGGTCTATCCGATGGCCTGGTATGCCGGCCCGCAGTTCCCATCGCGGCGGGAGCCTGCGGACGGAATCAACATAGTGGTTGCCCGGGACCGCAAGCAGTATATCGTGTGGACGACACACCCCGCCGACTGGTACGCGACGCTGCTGGAGCGGTTCGGCAAGGAAGGTTTGCAATTTCAGGGGTCGCTGACGCTCATGCGGCTGGGCAGCCTGTTGAAGAACATGAACATCGACCTGGAGGCGATCCGCGGCGGCGCCGACACCTACAACAACATGCTTTGGAACAATCGTGTGCAGTCGAGCACCAACGACTGGACGCCCCTCTACAACGCGATGAATTTCGCTACCATCGCCGAGAATCGCAAGGACAAGAAACCCTTTAAGAGTTGGGACGCCTTGCCGCAATGTGCCTACGGCGAAGTGCGCAATCTGGGCGCGGGCCTTGCCGGGCCGATGTTCAACCCCCTGCACCCGACCGTGCAGGAGGCGATCCTGGGATTCGTCGAGGAAATCGGCCAACGATACGGCAAGTATCCCGCATTCAAGGGTATCTCGTTCAACATGTTCGCTTCCGCCATGCCTTGGTTCGGTTCGATCCGTTTCGGATACGACGACTATTCCGTGGCGCTGTTCGAGAAGGAAACAGGGATCGCCGTGCCGGTCGATCCGAAGGCGCCGGACCGCTTCTCGCAACGATACGAATTCCTCACCAAGAACCATCGAGCAGACTGGGTGGCGTGGCGGTGCCGGAAAATCCGCGAACTGTTCGGACGCATTCGGCAAGCCCTGGCCGCCGCGAGGCCGGACCTCCGCGTGACCGTCACGCTGTGGGACGAAACCGTGGTTCCAGGCACGTTGGGCTGGGCGTCGGCGAGCTTGCAACTCTATGCCCGCGACTCGATGGTGCAGTTGTACCGGGAAGCGGGCATCGACGTCGATCTGTATCGCAACGAGCCCGGCCTGGAGGTGGACCGGGGGATGGGAAATCCCCGCGACCGCGGCGGACACCCGCCGGCTCCCACCGCCGGCGTCAATGCCCCCTTGGAAGCGACCAATATGTATCGGGATTTCGATTTTCTCGATCAAGAGTCGCTCGACGCCTTCGCAAAGCATGACCGGCCGGGGGCGTTTATCTTCAACTGCTGGGTGGAGGCATGGGGCCGGTACGTCTGGTTTCGGCCCGAGGACGACGACCCGAACCTGACCGCAGTGCGCATGGTGGACGGCAAACCGGCCGAGGGAATCTTTCGTATGAATTCGGAGTATCCCAAGGACGGCTTCTGGTGGGACAGCCAGTTGCGGATCACGCCGCCATTTCAGGCCGGCGTGCATTTTCTGGAGCCGTATGCCCATGCCCTGGCCGAGTTAGACGCCTGCCGGATCACGCGTGGCGGGCTGTTTCTCGACAAAGCGCATACCGAGGCTCTTAGGCAATTCGCGCGGGCGTACCGGGCGCTACCCAGGCGGAAGTTCGCCACGGTCGACACAAGCACGGACCCCGTGGTCATGCGCGCTTTGGTGCATGACGGCCGACGCTACTTCTACGCCGTTAACCGGGATTACTATCCGGTTAAGGTCGATGTCGCCTTCAGCGCCCGGCCGAAGGATGCGGAAGACCTGGCGACCGGCGAGAAGCTGGATTTGCCCCAACAGTGGTCGGTGGTGTTGGGGCCGTATGAGTTGCGGAGCTTTGCGGTTGCGCCGGAGACGGAAATAGTCGGGTTCAAGGCTACGCCGCCCGAGGACGTGGTTCGAGACCTGCGAGCGGAGGCCGAACAGGCCCTGGCGACGTTCGGCAAGGTTCGGGCGGAGGGCAAGTCAATTCCCGGCATGGACGAGTTGGAAAAACGGATTCGCGCGGCTTTGGCGGACGGGAAGCCGGCTTGGCTTCGCCGGGCGCTGGCCAGCTATATCGTGCGGAAGGCCAAGCGCAAGGACTGACCCCTTGCTCACGTCGCGTCCCGCGGTATATCATGCCTCTTAATGTGTGGTATTGCCGGAGCGGTGTGGAATGATGCGAGCAAGGCCGTGGAGCGAGAGACGCTCCAGCGGATGATCGACGTGCTGCGCCACAGTGGGCCGTGCCCATTCGAACGCTTATTGCCAGGTCAACCACTTTTTCCACGGTGAACGCCAACAGGAACTTCACATGTTCATGAAAACATCCGTATTTGTTCAGTTATGCGTCTTGTTGGTTGCGTTCGCGTGTTTTTGCCCGGCTTCCACGGCGGCGGATGACCTGCGCAACGCGCTTTTCGGCAACGTAATCCCGGACGAAGGGTACTGCGATCAACCGTACGTCGTCGTGACCAAGGACGGCAATTGGCTTTGCACTCTGACCACCGGCACGGGGCATGAGGGCACAAAGGGCCAACACGTGGTCTCCACCATCAGCA
>CBDAFL010000304.1:0-1825 GCA_965195225.1 uncultured Thermoguttaceae bacterium | reverse complement strand
GTCGACGTGGGTGGGTGGGGATGGGGTTGGGATCTCGTCGTGTGTGACCTTGTTTGTGTTGCGACGTGAGTTGGTGGGGATGACGTGGGGCCGTCGTCGTGCCATGATTGCTGCGCGCCGGACGCATTTGCATGGGCTGCCGCGTTGCGTCCGGCGCGCTCCGACGAATCGTAACGGTGGGGATGGGGTGGAATTTTCGTCGTGTGTGGCCTCGTTTGTGTTGCGACGTGAGGTGGTGGGGATGGACTGGAGACCTCGACGTGTAATGGTTGCTGCGGGGCGGGCGCATTCGCCAGGGCCACCGCGTTGCGCCCGCCCCGCTCCGGCGGCGTGAGTCGCTGGGGTTGGCGTTGGGACTTCGTCGTGTGTGGAACTGCTATCTTCCGCGTCAGACGCACATCTGCAGTGATGGGGCGGGGTTGGTGTATGGTGGGATGGTGTGGTAGAATGGAAGTGGAGGTGACAATGGAAAACGGGACGAGTGATAAAGAGATGTTGGTGATGGCTATCGCGAAGGCCGTGGTTTGTGTATTGATGGCCGGGGTGGTGGGGTACTCGATGATCGCGGAGGTGTCGGTAGATGCAGAATTGCTCAAGGTGATTCTGCTGTTGCTGGCGTCTTACTTCGGGTTCTCGGCCAAGATGTACTATGCTTCGTCGGGTGGTGTGCGTGGGAGAAACAAGCGTGGCTGAGGTATTCCCTTCGTCCTGGATGCGTCCAGAGGCCCTGCCCTGGGTGGTTGATCTACTGGCCTCTCTGCCTGTAGATGCCAAGACCAAGAAGCGCACTCTTCAGGAGTGGGCCAGCGCTGCGGGGTTCAAGTTGACGGCTGAGATAGTGGCGCGTGTTACTGGGCTGCCCGCAGGGGAAGTATAGGGATTTGGGAGGTGATGGTGGGATGGCGAGTGTAGAGGAATTGGAGAGGTTGGGGCGGGTCATCATGGGTGCAAACGTGACAGCGGAGTTTCTGGAATTGCCGGTCGTGGTGAACTATCTCGACACTGCATTTTCTTGTGTGGTGGGGCATGTGGTGGACGAGCGGCGGCGTGTGGCTAAGTCTGTGGTGGCGGTGGAGGAGGAGTCGGTGGAGGAGGAGTAGGTTGTCTGCCAAGTATCCGCACATGCTCCCGGCAGAAGTGCGGCGTTGGGATGCGTTTCTCGAGCAACATGGGCTGCCGGTGGGTGTGGTGTCTTACGATGTTCATTTGGGAGACGGTGCTGAGATTGATTCTGCCTGGCCTGCCTGGATGGCCTCCATGGTGCGCTCTTTGTCAACGCATCGTGTGGATGTTGTTATAGAGCGTCCTTATGAGGTTGTGATTGTGGAGGTTAAGGGTATTGCCGGTATGGGGGCGGTGGGGCAGCTGCTTGGTTATGAGGCGTTGTGGCTGCGTGATCGGGGGACGGATCGTTCTGTTCGGCTGTTGTTGGTGTGTGAGCGTATGGAAGCGGATATGGCGGGGGTGTTTGCTTTCTATGAGATCGAGGTCGTGGAGCTAGGGGACGTGGCGCGTTGAGGCGTGCTGGTGTGGCTCCCTCGTTTGGCCGGTGCGCCTTCCTCCTCTGGATGGCGCTTTCTTCTTGTTGGGTTGGTGCTTTCTTCTTGTTATGGTGCTGTTTTCTTCTTGTTGGGTAGGTGCGGTTTTGTTGTCTGGGTAGTGCAGTGTTCTTGTGTGCGTGGCGGGTAGCGTGCGGGGTGGTAGAGGTATCGAAGGGCAGCATACTGAGGTATGAAGGGAAGGGAAGAGGTAAGTAAGAGTAGAGGAGAAGAAGAGGAAGAAGAGGGGAAGAGAGGGGGAAAGGATAAAAACTTAAGTACGTGTG
>CBDAFL010000303.1:0-2409 GCA_965195225.1 uncultured Thermoguttaceae bacterium | reverse complement strand
CCCAAGATCGTAGTCTGCACCAGCCTCGATACCACTCGCGACGAGGTATGACGCGTCGATGTTCCAACCGCTCTGTGCTGTATAGTGACCGATGACGATGGTGTTGTCGGTTGCAGACAGTCCGGCAAATTTGAAGTCGTTAGGACCGTAGTAATCAAACACTACGCCGCCGGTGCCGTTGGTATTGACCGTCGCTTCAAGCTCCATTACAGAGGAGACAGAGAAGCCGTTTTCAAGGCCGAGGTCTATCAGACTGATGACACGGTCGCCATTGAAAGCCGTTCCTGTGTATCGGCCGCCGGCCTTATTCCAGTTGAGGGTGTCTTCAGGGGTCATCGTCAGGGTATCTGCCCCGTCGTTAAAGTCTTCAACCGCCTCAAAGGTCATTTCCGGCGGCAGGATCTGTACGGCGACATTATCAAAGGTGCCGCGGGCATTGTCGGATCCAACACCCACCAGACCTGCGTTAAGACCGTAAACATAGCCGTCCGAGTCTGTGCGCGGTGCAAAGGTATGAGTGAAGTACTCGCTGTCATTCACCAACAGAGTCACCGTGGTGCCGTTAACCGCTACCAGCAGTTGGTAGTTGATGCCCGGCTTGACCTGAACCGGAGACTGAACGTCCACGATCCAGCCCTCGGCGGTGCGATGGCCCATCTCAAATTTGTCGGTGGAGACATTGATACCGGCAAACTTGAAGTCCTCCGGCCCCTGATAATCGAAGATCACGTAAGCGTTGGCTTTCCATCCGGCGATCGGCTTTTCGGTGCTGACCGTGGCCCTGATTTCGAAGTAGCTCGGCAGCACATCATCCAGGTAGTAGACGGCTGCTGCGTCCCCGCCCAGCGATTCGGCAGCCACACTCAGTCGGCCGGCCTCCACCGCAAAAGCGCCGCTGTCGGCGTAGAAGCTCTGAGATTCAGGGGACAGGCCGTCGTTGAAGTCCGCGCTCCGTAGAATATCGCGCCGCCCGCCCGGGATGTTGCCCGGCTGCGGATCGGTGGGTCCGCCCGTCTGATCCTGCCACAGTCCGTGATCCTTCTGGGTTACCATGCCCATCTCACCATAAGGCTCGGCCTGCAGGTGCGCCACGTTGCTGTATCTACTCGTGGAATTCTGTGAACCGATGTCACCCAAGCGCGTGACATCTACGCCGTCGCTGGCAGCCTGTGCCCAGAGGAAATCGTAGAGATGCGGCGGTACCTGCCGGCTTACCGTTGCAATGCCAAAGGGGGCAAAGGGTACGATGTAGGAATTAAACTCGCCCACCCAGTCGATCAACCGGTCTCCGCCGGTGTTGCCGATGAGCACGTCGAGCCCGGCCCCGCCAAATACACGGTCTTCGTATATCAGATGCGTATCCGGTGCATTGTTCAGCCCGGCCGTGGTGTCGTAGCTGGTTCCCGGTCCGCCGGTTACATCATCGGCATTCATCAGGTCGTTCCCCCAGCCGCCATATATGTGGTCACGGCCGGTTCCACCAACGATCCAGTCGTTGCCAAGATCGCCGAAGATGACATCATCGCCGTCGGTTTCCCTGGGCACCTCGTCGCCTATGGGATCACCGTTGGGCGCGAAATCAATAAAACCCAGTTCCGTCGGCCCTTCATTGTTCAGGGCATTCAGGAAGTAATGCTTGTGGATCGCTGGATCAATGGAATCTCCTTTCCAGACCGAGTCGTCGGTCATGTCGAACAGGATGACTCTGCGTGGATCGTACTCATCATAGAGGAAGAATTCGCCCAGCCGGCTTATCATAGGCTTGGGTGAATTCCAGGGATTGGTGTCGTCACCGAAGAGCAGGATGTCACCCGTGGCAGGGTTGTAGGGACGAGAGAAATCGGTCCTGAACAGATAATCAATCTCACCCAACTGGTCCATACCCTCTGCAATGCTCGGCGCATAAGATTCGGGCAGTGCCTCGGCACCGCTGACTGCGTCGTCACCGGCCTCGCCATGCAGAAAGTCGTTGCCAAGCCCGCCGAAAATAATATCATCGGCAAAACCCGGGTTGTAATCTGCATCGTCGATACCCGGTGCAATGTTAAAGGGTGTCAGGTCAACGGATTTTTTAAGTTCTTCCTCAACATTGATGGTTTCCGTCTGAACTTTTCCGGGTGTGTAAATGAACTCGTTAAGGACGTTGCCCTGGCTGGTCCGCGTGTCCGGATCATGATCGAGCAGAGCCTCAATCCCGTACAGCGGCTCACTGTAGACCACACCGTTGATCTCAACGGTCCTTTCTTCGTTATTATCGTCACCCATATTACGGCTGGTGAAAATACGACCATCGTCACCCAGAACACCATCTTGACCGGTGCCGCCGGAGATCCAGTCATGGCCCCAGCCACCGATAATGTCGTCGTCATCGGCATCACCAAAGGCAATGTCGTTGCCGCCGCCAAGATA
>CBDAFL010000302.1:0-6333 GCA_965195225.1 uncultured Thermoguttaceae bacterium | reverse complement strand
GTTCGGCGTGGAAGTGGACAAGGCGGGCGTTACCGAGTCACACGTCTTCCGCGGTTCGGTGAAGGTGTTGGCGTCGGGTGGCACTGCCGGCTCGCCCGGCAGTGGGCGTGAGGTGATTTTGCGTGAGAACCAATCGGCCCGGGTCGAAGGTGGCGACGAGCCTCGCATCACGGTGCTTGGTGCGTCGGCCAAGACGGCCGATTTCACACGCAGGATTCCCAAGGTGACGTACAAGACTTTTGACCTGGTCGACGTGGTGGCTGGCGGCGACGGTTTTTCCGGCCGGCGCAACAGCAGCATCGATCCGACCAACGGGCAAGTAGACGCGATGACGCCAAAGGAGGCGGGTTCCAAGGAATGGTTTGTCGGCGACGGAAAGTATCATCGCGTCGAGGCACTACCGTTCGTGGATGGCGTTTTCATTCCCGACGGCGGCAAGGACGCGGTGCGGGTCGATTCCGCCGGTAATATGTTCGCCGGCTTTCCCAATACCACCAGTAACACGTGGAAGCCGATATGGGCGGGCGGCAAGCTTCCCACCGACCCGCCGTCCAAGGCGTTCTTGGGGGGCATCGACTATACTTCGTCTTCTCATTGCCTGTTGTTCCTGCACGCCAACAACGGAATCACCTTCGACCTGGAGGCGATCCGGCGGGCGAACCCCAATTGCAAGCTGCTGCGGTTCCGCGCCGTGGCGGGCAACAGCAGCGAGATAATGTACGCCCCAAACGGCGTGAGGGTGATCGCCGACCTTTGGGTGCTGGTCGACGGTAAAGTGCGTTTCGAGCGCCACGAGATCAATGGCTACAGCGGCGCGTTTCCGGTCTTGATTTCAATCGACGACGACGATCGCTTTCTGACGTTGGCAACCACCGACGGCGGAAACAACGCAATACACGGCGATTGGACCATGTTCGGCGACCCTCGTCTGGAGCTTAGGCAGGTCGACGCGAACAAACCAAAAGACGAAGGAGGTGAAGCCATGAATGGGCTATAACCGGTTGCTCTCATTCCCACGCCAAAGCATGGGAACCAGGTAAAACCACCCCGCGGTCAAAACGGAGGACCGTAGGCCGAGTGGAAGTTGCGGACGGAACCGATCGGAACGAGAAACGTGGCGGCACATTGCAGTCGAGACTTTGTGCGGATCGCCATCGGCAAACGTAACTCTCGATGTTTTGTAACCAGTTGTGTTTCACCTTTTATTTCGTCAGGAGAATTGCAATGAGTAAGTATGTTTTAACTACAGTTGTGTTCGCGGTCGCTTTGTTTGGTCTGGCGGCGGTTGCTTCCGCCACGGTGATCAACGTTGATTACAATGCTTCGTACTACAGTACGCGAATCTATTCAGGCACGGCCGTGGCCCCCGATACCGGCACCAAATGGAATGGTGTCACCGTGTCAACGGATTGGGCGACCGAGGGCACCACGACCTCCGGTGCGTTGGTCGATTCCTTCGACAATGCAACCCCGGTCACCGCCACGATAACCGATTTCGGCGGGTTTGCCTCCACCGGGAGCTACCACACTGCTTCCGACCTGATGAGCGATCTGGCCAATACTTCCGGCCCTGCCACCTTTACGATTGACGGGCTTCTTCCCGGCAATAGCTACGATCTGTACCTCTACGCGACAAATAGCCACTATAGCAGCCAGACCACAACCTTCACCGTTGGCACGACCCAAACAGTCACCAATAGTGGTACGGCCTTCTCCGGTTTTGTGTTTGGACGCAACTACACGCTCTTCTCTGGTGTCGCTGCCGACGCTGGGGGAACGATTTCCGGTTCAATTTCCGCTGCTACCGGTGGCGCTTTTAACGGTTTCCAAGTGGTAGGAGAAATGATTCCGGAGCCGTCCACGATCGTGTTGTTGGCCACCGGGCTGATCGGCCTGCTCTGCTACGCATGGAGGAAGCGGAAGTAGAGTTTAGTGGTCGGTGGCCAGTGGCCAGTGGTTAGTAAACAACCGTTGGGGCGGCAGTTTAACTGCCACCCCAACAAAGATAGAAAAACTCCCCTCTCCCTCTGGGAGAGGGGCCGGGGGTGAGGGCGGTTGGCGGCGCGGATGAACGCGCCGAACGCCGCCCTAACCCTAACCCCTCCCACGGAAAAAAATGAGAAAGAGGCTGCACTGATGAAGTATTATTTGACGAACTGTGCGGTGTGCTTGGCGGCGACCTTGTGCTGCGCGCCGGCATGGGCCGCGGGCACCCTGTCGGTGCAGAATGTCGCCGACTACCGCACCGGCGGCTACGTCGGCGACTATCCCAGCCCGCCGCATGCCGACAGCAATCCCCAGCGCGCGGTGGTGATCTCGTGGAGCGATACCAACTACAAGTTGGTTTTCAGCCACGAGGCCAGTTACGCCCCGTTCTTCGCCTTCCCGTCCGGCGCGGGCGTGGACTACCAGTTTTTGGAAGGCAACACCGGCTGGGCGGAACTGTTCAACAACTACGGACGGCTGGAAGCCAATAGCTTCGCGCAGGTGGTCAGCCAAAGCCCCACTTCCGCCCACGTCCAGTGGAACTATTACGGCGTGAACAAAAACGGAGGATCACGGGCGTACCTGGCCACGGAAGACTTCTATGCGCATTCCAACGGGCTGGTTCTGCGAAAGCAATCCTTCGTGTCGCCGAGTTCGGAGACGAACACCTTCGGCAGCATATACTACTCCCGCGAGCCGATCGAGATGATCGGCATGGCCCCGGTGGGGCAGACTTGGGCCGACGTGCTCCAGACGGACTCCGCCACGGGCGCCCGCCACGCCCTGTCGGTCCTCGACGCCTTCTCCCCGACCCAATACGACGTGTATTGGACTCCCAACGGCCAGAATACTCCGCGCGGCGGGATTGGCGGTTCAACTGTCAGCCGCGTCGGCGATTCCGCCACCTGGGCGGCGCTGAACAGTTCCGCCGGCGTGGCGATGGTCGTGCCGATGAAGGAAGGCGCGGCCTTCTGCGTCATCGGAGATAATACCGGCTTTCCGCACCAACACACTTGCCTCAAAGAACATACCTTTGAAGGGGACAACGGCGAGGGCGGCGTGGAGCTTTGGGGGTCGGCCTCCTGGGACCATTGGCCGATCGGCTGGCTCAACAGCCAGTGCCACGACGTCACCGAGGAGTCAAACCAGCTTTATCCCAACCACTTCTCCCCGATGGGCCTGGACCTCTTCGCGTTGTCGGACCAGACGGTGGAAGCTACAACCTTCTACAGCCTCATCGGCGTCGGCGGGACCGACGAGGAGGCGATCCGCGGCTTGGCGAACACCTGGTTGAACATGGGATCCTCGGCCATCGATCCGGCAAGCATAGCGAACTTGCCGTCGGTCTACGTCCCGATACCCGAGCCGTCGAGTCTGGTGCTGCTGGGCGTGGGTCTCGCGTTTGTCTTGTGTGCGACCTGGAGGCATAAGCGTCACAAGGGGGACGACAGCGTATGGTGATCAACCGTCTTTCGATGTTCTGGACGTTGTTGTTGGGGACACTAGGGTGGCATGCCGCGGTGTTCTCGGCCGAGTTGCCTTTTCCTTCGGAACTGACCAGGCCCGCGCCGATTACGATGGCCGAACTGGCGACGCGAAAGGCCGAAGGCGTGTCGGTCGTCGAGGTATCCGATTACATCTTTGGCAACTACCAGGGCAAGCTCCCCAGTCCGCCCCACGCCGATCTGAACCCGAAAAAGGCGTTTGTTGTCTCTTGGAAGGACTTCTCGTTTCGCTTTGTGTTTTCGCACGAGGGGAGCTATTGCCCCTGGTTCGAGTTGCCGGATGGCGCCGGCGTCAGCTACCAGTTTTTTGAAGGAAACGAGGGTTGGGCGGAGTTGTTCAACGAATGGGGGCGTCAGGAGCGGAACAGCTTCGTGGACATCATGGAGCCCGGCCCGAAACGGGTCTGGGTTCGCTGGACGTATTTTGGGGTGAACAAAGAGTCTGGGAAACAGGCCTACCGGGTGACCGAGGATTTCTGGGCCTATCCGAACGGCTTGATCTTGCGGCGGCAGACCTATCGAACGCTCCTCCCCGGAAAACACGAGGGCTACACGCGGGAGCCGATCGAGGTGATCGGATTGTGCCCGGTCGGCAAGCTGTGGTCCGACGTGCTGAAGAAAGATTCCGCCTCGGAAGAGCGTCACGCCTTGGCTGTGCTCGACGTCTTTTCGCCGAAACGATACGACGTGTATTGGACGCCGAAGCCGAACGCGTCCAAGGCCGGTGACAGCACTCACCGTCGCTCGGGCTGCGCGTGGAAGGAATTGGAGGATGCGGCCGGCGTGGCCCTGGTGCTGCCGATGAAGGAAGGCTCGCCCTTCTGCATTTTCGGCGACGCCTCCGGCTTTCGGCACGACTATACCCGCCTCAAAGAACATACCTTTGAAGGATACAACGGCAAGGGCTTAGAGATATTTGGGTCGCGGCAATGGGACCACTGGCCGATCGGCTGGCTCAACAGCCAGTGTCACGATGTGACAAAGGAAACGCTGCCCCTGTATCCCGGCCATTTCTCGCCGGTAGGAATGGACTTCTTTGCCTTGCCGAATAAAGTGCAAGAACAGGGGATTTACTACAGCCTCTACGGCGTCGGCGGACGCGACATGGAGGCGATCCGCACGGTTGCCCGCCGCTGGCTGGAAAAAGGGACCGCCGCCATCGTCGAGCCGGGCAGCATCGCCGATCTGCCGTCGCCGGCCGTTGCGGCCGAGCCGCCCAGCCGCGTTAAGGTTCGAGAGGATCGTCGCCGAATTCGCTCACACAAGGAGAATAACCGATGAGACGCGCTGTACACGGTTTTACGCTGGTGGAACTCTTGGTGGTCATTACGATCATCGGCATTTTGATCGCGCTGTTGCTGCCGGCGGTGCAGGCGGCCCGCGAGGCGGCCCGGCGGGTGCAGTGCAGCAACCACCTTAAACAGATCAGTCTGGCCTGCCTCAACCACGAGGAGATACAGGGGTTTCTGCCGACGACCGGTTGGTATGCTATTTTCGCCGGCGAACCGACGCGAGGATTCGATAGACGGCAACCCGGCGGCTGGCTCTACAATATCCTCCCCTACATGGAGCAGCCCGCGTTGCACGACCTGGGTGCCGACGGGGACCGGCAGAAACTGAACGTGTGCGTATCGACGCCCCTGGCAACTTTCCATTGTCCCAGCCGTCGCCCCGCAATCGCCTACCCGTTTCCGAGTCATTCCACCTTTCGTCCTTACTACAACCTTCCCGAACCCCAGCCCACGGTGGTGGGTCGCAGCGACTACGCCGGGTCCGGCGGAAACCTCCCCGCAAGTGGGAAGCCGTGTCCGACTTCCGTTGCGGCCGGCGACGCCCTGAGCGCCATCGAATGGGCGGCCGTTTTCGGAGCGGCTGACGATGGCGGCATCTTCTACGTTCGTAGCGAAACGACCATGTCCTCGATTACCGACGGCACCAGCAACACCTACTTGGCGGGGGAAAAGTACATCAGTCCAGACTACTATGACAACGGGCTGGACGGTTGCGATGATCAGGCTTGGAATAGCGGCTGGAACAACGACACGTTGCGATGGACGACTAACCACGCGGCGTTTCGGCCGATGCAAGACCAAACCGGCTACGGCGCACATAGCTTGTTTTTCGGCAGCGCCCACGCCATCGGCCTCCACATGGCCTTCTGCGACGGTTCGGTGCGGTTCATAAACTACTCGATCGATCTGGAAACGCATTACCGCTTGGGCAACCGCCATGACGGCCTGACAATCGACGGCAAGAAGTTCTAGCCAACCGCGTGCGGGTAAGCACACACCCTACCTACTAACCCGTTTTTTACCGTCCACTTTTTGTGGGGAATATCAGGGATGTAGTCCCACCACAAGGGTTCGTTCAAGCAAGATGGTGGGACTGCGCTGCGAAAAGTCCCACCCTACCCCTTTCTATTTTGTAACCGAGGAGAAACTAACTATGTCGCGCTTCAGCAAGTTCACGATCGGGCTAATGTCATTCGCTTTAGTCGTCGGCCTCGCCGGCGCCGTTGGGCAGGCGGAGGAGGCTGCCGTCCGAGACATCGGCTCGCGGCGGGAGCTTTTCGTCGATCACTACCTGATCGACCGGCTGGAGGGTACGCGTCTGAAGCTCCGCGAGCCCAAGCCGGCGGAGACGATCCTCGAATGCGACCGCCCATGGGAGGGAAAAACCTATGCCGCAGGGGTGCATGTCATCAAGGTTGGGCAGACGTACCGCATGAGCTACATGGCCAAGCTCAAAGACGACGATGACGTGATTCTCGATTGCCTCGCCGAGAGCCCCGACGGCATCCACTGGACCAAGCCGAACCTCGGCCTCGTCGAGGTCGCCGGCT
>CBDAFL010000301.1:0-1407 GCA_965195225.1 uncultured Thermoguttaceae bacterium | reverse complement strand
AGCGATACAGCGCCACCCCCCCGGGGGAGGAGCGGGATTCGCATATGGGACCCATTGGAATATGGTCCCGGTCCTCTCTTCACACAAGGCTACTTTGAGGAGTGTATGCCGTGGGCAACCCCCTCTATGCGCCACGGATGGGTTCCGTTAAAAGGTACCGTGGAGTTCCCCCGGTTTGGTGGACTGTTGATCGCTTGAGTCTCAAGCGTTGACGGCATGTTTCCTTTCGTACTCCATGGGAGAGAGATTTCCCGCCCCGGAGTGACGGCGATGCGGATTGTACCACCCTTCCAGGAACTCAAAGACGGCCATTCTCGCCTCGGCCTGCGTCCTGAACCTTTGACGGTCGAGCAGCTCGCATTCCAGGGTCGCGAAGAAGCTCTCGCACAGGGCGTTGTCGTAGCAGTCGCCAGCCGATCCCATCGAGGGGCGAACACCGGCTTCCTTGCACCGTTTTCCGAAGGCGATCGAGGTGTACTGGCATCCCTGATCGGAATGATGGATGACCGAGGAGGGACGGCGGCGCCACAGGGCCATGTTCAGGGCGTCAAGCACCAGTTCGGTTCGAAGGTGCGTTTCCATTGCCCATCCCACGATCCGCCGCGAGAAGGCGTCCAAGACAGCGGCCAGATAGAGGAACCCGGCCCACGTCGGGATGTAGGTGATGTCGGCCACCCAGAGCTGATCTGGAGCCGTCGCCGTGAAGTTGCGCTCCACGAGATCCGGGGCCGGACAGGTGTCTCCGTTGCGGATCGTGGTGCGGCATCCCTTGCGGCGGGAAACGCCTTGCAGGCCGGCCAGGCGCATCAACCGGGCGATCCGCTTGCGGCCCACGTGGGCTCCTTCCTCAAACAGATCCTGGTGAATCCGGGGGGATCCGTAGGTGCCCCGGGACCGTGCATGGAACGCCCGGATCCGCTCCGTCATCCCGGCATCGGAGGTCGCCCGTTTCGAGGGAGGACGGATTTTCCACGCATGGTACCCGCTGGGGGAGACACCCAACGTGCGGCACATCGTGGCGATCGGATAGGTGACCTGGTTCGCCTTCACGAATCGGAACCCCTCGATGGGATCGATTTGGTCTCCCTGGCGAACCAGGCCGCTGCCTTTGACAGGATCTCCCGCTCCAGGCGCAGCTGCTTGTTCTCCCGGCGCAGACGCGCCAGTTCCTCGCGCTCCAGGGTGGTCAGGCCATCCTTTCTCTTTCCTTCATCCAGGTCTGCCTGTTTGACCCAGTTGTGGATGGCTTGGGCCGAAGGTTCGAACTCCCGGGAAAGTTCCTCGGGCTTTCTCCCGGCACGGACCAGTTCGACCATCCGGCGCTTAAATTCCGGGGGATACGGGGGGCGTGATTTCGGCATGACGGACACCTCCTCCTCAAAGGATTATAGTGTCCACGAAAGCGGG
>CBDAFL010000300.1:0-3568 GCA_965195225.1 uncultured Thermoguttaceae bacterium | reverse complement strand
CAAGCAGAAGACGGCATACGAGTTTCTGACATGTGACTGGAGTTCAGACGTGTGCTCTTCCGATCTGCAGCTTGCAGCCGAAGGCACCGATCGAGTCGGCGCTCATGTCGTCCACGGTGATCAACAGAAGGTTGAGCCCGTCGGCGGCGCTCGTCGAACGGGCAAAAAGACTCAACAGCAACGAAACAAGCAGGACACAAAAGAATCGGTTCATCTGGCAAATCTCCTAATCGATCGGTAGTTCACAAAGGCTTGTAGTGGCCCGATTCATCGGGCCCAGATTTCCGGGACCGCATGAATGCGGTCACTACGAACGGCTAGTGAATAATCCGGGCTAAGAACTCGTATGGGAATTACTTCCCGAATTCGGCGCGTATAGTAGCCATCGAAAATCCAGACTGTTTCGGGCTACATCTCGCGGAGCGAGATGGCTACTATACGGAAGTAATCCCCATACGAGTGCTAAGTTCGAGTTTCGCACTTTTTCCGGCGGGAATTGGTATCGGTGAAATGCGGCCAACCGTGCACAATCTGGTGAATTCAAGCACGAGTTCCCAGAAGCACGTGTTCGGCGTCAATTAGCTCTGCCCTTTAGCGACAATTAGGTTGCCCGAGAGGAAATTTGGATTTACTATTCTTCGGAGCCAGGTTTTGATTCCGGCGAACCGGGTTTGGGCTTCTTGTTCTTCTTGGCCGCTTCGAGGCGATAGCTGGGGATGTTCAGTTCGATGATCACCGAATGATGGATCAAACGGTCGATCGCCGCAGCAGTCGTCATCGGGTCCTTGAAGATCTGCTCCCACTTCGAGAACGGCAGGTTGCTGCTCAACAGCACACTGCCGCGCTCGTAGCGTTCGGATAACAACGTGAACAATACCTCCATCTCCTCCCGGCTCTGCTGCACATAACCCAAGTCGTCGATGATCAACGCCTCGTACTTGGTCATCTTCTTGATCAACCGCTCCATGCGAAGATCCCGTTTCGCACGCAACAGCTCTTGCACCAGCATCTGGCACGTCGTGAAGCGGACAGAACGACCACGCCTCACCAGTTGGTCTCCCAAGGCGCACAGTAGATTCGTCTTGCCGCTCCCCGGTTTCCCAAACACCAGAAGATTGTCCTGGCGATCCAAGAACGTTCCGCTGCGAAGTGTCTCGAACTGCTGAGTCACATGCAGCGGAAGACGAGACCATTGGAATTGCTCCCAGGTCTTCCCCGTCAGCAGATTCGAGTTCCTCATCAAACGCTCGATACGATTCTGACTTCTCGCCTGGCATTCTTTCCCCGTCAGATCCGACAAGAACTGGGTGTGCGTCCAATCCTCTCGCGCCGCATGTTCGGCAACCAGAGGATGGAGTTCCCGGAACGTCGGCAGACGCAGTTCCTTCAATTGATCCGACAGCTTCGACGTGTCGATCGTAGGCTTCGAGCTGCGCCTCGATGAGGCAGCTTTCTTCGATGCGGGCGTTTTGCTGGTCGGCTTCGTTGCCCTGGCCGCGGGTTGCTTTTTCATCATACACTTCCTTGTGTGAGAGTAGAGAATCGAACGTACAAAGATCCGGCGATTCGACGTGGACATCCGTCGGGCCGGGGATCTGTTGTCTGCTTCGGACCACCGCGAGAATCTCTTCCGCCGCGATGGCTTTGCCTTCCGACAGGAACCATCGCAAGACATCATCCACGAGGTCCAGGCCTTCGTGCTTGGCGGCATGCAAGATCTTCAGGTACTGCTTGACCGCGGCCGCTTCACTGGTCCGCGCCAGCAACTGGTCGTAGGCCATCCGAAACCGGGTTGTCGGGTACAGATGGTTGACGTACTTGTAGTTGGCGAAGGCGCCCGGTTTGCGGATGAGCGAATCGATCACATGGCGAAAGTCGATCCGCTCCTTGCCTTGCCCGAACAGTCTCGGCAGGCGTTCCAGGCACTCGTTCCGGTACCAGAGTTCGAGATGGTCCTGGTGGATCAGCACGTCCATTTCCAGGCCGATGTATTTGCTGCTGAGGGAATAGGTGTTTCGCTTGATACGCAGGACACAATCCGATTTGACCGTGACACGCACCGGCGTCGATGTGCTGAGCCGTTGGTGCGGCAGCCGCTCCAAGGCTTCGCATTCTTCTCGGAAGACGCTGGCGCGCGTGTCGTTACGCCGCGCAACGACTTGCCTGATGAAAGCCAGGTACTCATCTTGGTCGAGGAAGTCACGATTGCCACGCAGTCGCAACGCTTGATCAAGCCAGGATTTCAAATGCCCATGAGCCGACTCGACGTCGCCGTTCTCATGCGGCTTGCGGACATTGATGCGATGACCTCGGACCCCATAATGATCGAGCAGCCTTTGGTACTGTGCCGCGAATTCCTTGTCGCCCGAAAGGTTGTTGACCGCCGCCGAAAGACTGTCGCTGCGGACTCGCCGGGGGACGCCACCAGCGAAGTGCAAGGCGTCTTGAAGACCTGTCGCCAACGCCTCGAACGACTCCGAGTGGCAGAGGTGTACGTACTGCCAGTTGGAATACGTGAAGACGGCGTGGAACAGCATGTGGTCGTACGGACGTCCCTGAATCGTGACCTGCAAAGCGTTCAGAACGACGAAGTCGAAAGCGATCAGGTCCCCCGCATGATGGACCTGTGGGAACTTGACTTCCTGTTGGACTCCGTGCTGCAGCTTCCATTGCTGAACTCGCCGCTCCAACGTCCGTCGAATCGAATCGGCGACCCGCACCTCGCCTTGGCCATCGGCCTGGTCGTTGTATTTCTGTTTCAGCCAATCGAGCAGGGCAAAGGGTCTTAACTGGGAATCCCCTTCCAAGAGTTCCTCGATCTCTGGCCAGAACGGCTCGAGTGGATCCTTCCGAGTCCGATACTCGCGTGGCCGCCGCTCCCGTTGGCTGGGAAGTATTCCGGCGTCGCGATAGTATCTAATGGTCCTTTCGCCCATCTTCATCCTCCCTGCAATAGCAGCTACTGAATGTCCGCTATGGAGCATCAAAAACATCCTGCCCGCCCTCCCGTCCGTGAGCATCGCAAGCCTCCTTTGTGTTAGAGCTTGCGATAGCCTGCCATACCTCCGTCAGCGACGGGAATTCCAATTGTCGCAAAACCGACAGCCTCAAATGCTAGCAATGCTGTCAATGAAAGCTCGAAAAGCGTGCCCTCACGAACGCGGTAGTTCTAATTGTCGCTCAGTCCAACCGACAGACTGCTAGCACATCCCGTCTACGGTCATTCTAGTTGTTGCTGGGACGGCAGATCTAATTGACGCCTTACAGCTTTCGAGGATGTACGTTCGTATTACGTGGACGAGTTCGAGAAGAACGGTTGGAAAACGTTACACAATGCGCCGCAGGCGATCCTAGTGGAAAAAGGCGACCGCAAGACCTCGGTGTCGCTTCAGAAAGTCGCCTCGATAACTCGCATCACCATGAATGTTGTGGGGCAATGACCACCGCGCTGCACTCGCTAAGTCTTTGCGGAACAAAGGTGATCGGAGGAAGCAAACCCTAGATCGGAAGAGCGTCGTGTAGGGAAAGAGTGTAGATCTCGGTGGTCGCCGGATCATTAAAAAAAAAA
>CBDAFL010000299.1:0-1076 GCA_965195225.1 uncultured Thermoguttaceae bacterium | reverse complement strand
GCCTCACAGCAGTGGTCGAGGATGTCGTCATAGGATGTGAAGACCCGGTTTGACAGCCAGTTGTCGCGCATGAACTGCCAGACATTCTCGACCGGGTTGAGCTCAGGCGAGCGGGAGGGGAATAGAACGATGGTGATGTTGTCGGGGACGTCGAGCTTGGCCGAGCTGTGCCAGCCGGCTTGATCCATGAGCAGGACGGCGTGGGCGCCTTGTGCAACGGCCAGCGATATCTCGGCCAGATGCATCTCCATGGCGGTGCTGTTGCAGAACGGCATGACAAGGCCGGCGCCCTTGCCCTCTTTGGGACAGATGGCTCCGAAGATGTAGGCCGAGCAGGTGCGCTGGTCGCGGGGGCTGAGGGGCCGGGTGCCGCGCTTGGCCCAGCGGCGCGTGATCTTGTTCTTCTGGCCGATGCGAGCCTCGTCCTGGAACCAGACCTCTATCTCGGCACCTGCAGACTTGCTGCACGCGAGCTGCGCCAGCAGGTCGGCGAAGTTTTTTTAAAAGCCTCGGCGGCGTGCTCGTTGTGGGCGTGATGCCGCGGCCGGGCCGAGAGCTTGCGGAAACCCATCGCCCGCAACTGCCGGCTCAAAGTCTGCTTGGCAACCCTGATGCGGTACTCCTCCCATACCCACTGCGCCAAGTCGATCAGCCGCCAGCGCACCACCCCGTGGATCGCCGGGATCGGGCCGCTCTCAATGATGCGGCCGAGTTCCTGGCGCTGGGCGCCGTTGAGCTTGGGTGCCCGTCCCGGCGCCTTGCCGTCGACGAGACCGTCCGGCCCCCTGGCATTGAACCGCAGCACCCAGTCGCGGATTGTCTGCAGACCGACACCGCCGATGCGCGCCGCTTGCCGGCGCGAGCCGCCGTCGTAAATCTCGGCAACCGCCAAAAGGCGCCGGCTTTGGTTCGCGTCCCGCGTCTTCTTCGCCAACCCCCGTAACGCCAACGCGTCAAAGTCTTCCCGCAACGCAATTGGAGCAGCCATGGCAAACCTCCTCCGTTTGCCATGTTGAATCAGATCGCCGCCGATTCGTGAATCCCCCTTGTGAGTCAAACAATCAGGGATTTGGTAT
>CBDAFL010000298.1:0-2552 GCA_965195225.1 uncultured Thermoguttaceae bacterium | reverse complement strand
TGGGCACCGAGTTCGGCGTCAAGGTGGACGAAAACGGCGACGTGGCGACGCACGTTCTGGAGGGCAAGGTCGAGTTTAAGGTGCTCGGTGACGGACAACGCGAGAACCAGACCATTCTGGTCAGCGTGGGCGAGTCGGTGCGGCTGGCGAAAGGGAAAGACGGTCAAGCGGCGACGGTCTCGCTCGGCAAGGCGAATGCCGCGGCCTTCCCGATTCACCCTGGAAAATTGGCCGAGTATGTTCAAGAGCAGCGAGAGGCCCCATACCGCCGCTGGCAGGCCTACAGCCGGAAACTCCGCAAGGATCCGTCGCTGGTGGCGTACTACACGTTCGAGTCGCGCGGCCGCGACCCGACGCGCAGCATGTCGATATTGCCGAACGTGGCGGCCACGGGCGAGGCGTTGGACGGCCGGATTGATGGTCCGCGCTGGGCCGAGGGACGTTTTCCCGGCAAGTTCGCGTTGCGGTTCACCGGTCCCGGATGGAACGACCGCGTGGAGTTGCCCGAGCCGGAGCGGTTCAATTTTTCCGGCGCGTTCACCGTGGCTGTGTGGTTCAATCGCGATCAGTTCACGACGGAGGAGCAAGCGTTGATCGCCAAGGGGGGTAGTGGGTGGCGCGTGCAACGGCCAAGCGGATACTTGGACCTCGACAGACTTGGGTTCTACACGAATATTGGCGACCGGGAGGTGCATGAATGCCTCAGCGCAGGCAGGTCGCCGGATCGGCAATGGCGCTTGGCCGTTGCGGTCTGGTCGCCAGTCGGAGGCAAGGCGGTCAAGCGATTGTATCTCGACGGCCGCTTGGACGCGGAAGGCCAATCGCCGCCGCCGCTTCATCGCAGCGATGAACCCGTGTGGCTGGGAAACAACTGCACGATTCCCGACCGCGCTTGGGACGGTCTGATCGACGAAGTGGCGATCTTTTCCCGCGTCCTTTCCGGCGAGGAGATCGCCGAGATGTACGTCACGGGCAAGCCGGCGAGATCAGGCGAACCATTGCCCAAGAAGGAGGCGAGCCAAGCGACGAAGAAGGAGGCGAGCCAAGTTTCAGTCCCGGTCGCCGCGTCGAGGGCCGTGTCCGGGGGCATCATCTACTCGGATGAGAAGGCTTTCGATGCCGTCGTATCCAACCCGGCGACCATCACGTTCTCCGGCCTGACCTCCAATTCCACTTACTCGTCACACGGCATCGTCAGTGCCAACGGAATCACTGTTGCCGGTGAGGACGGAGGTGGCTGGTGGGCGGTCAACAATGCCTGGAGCTTTGCCGGGACGGGTAGGGAAGTGATTCAACCCGGCGTACAGAAGTTGGACGGGATCGTTACACTCCCGATAGGCACAACTGCCGTTGGGATGGAACTGTACGCCGAAGTCAAGGGCTGTGGGGCCAAGTTCACCGTAACGTACAGCGATGCCACGATCCGGGACTTTACCACGCCCGTCTTGAACGACAAAGGCACGGGAGAGCCGTCGTTCTGGGGGATCGTGTCGACGAACCCCGCGGTCTCTATCGCTTCCATCAAGATGTGGAAACAGGATGCCAGCGCGGGATACGCAGTGCCAGTTTTGGACTTGGTGACGGCTGGAAACTACGTACCCAAGCTGGGTACACAAGGGAAGAACCCGAGTCATTTACCCAAAAAGGAGACAAGCCGATGAATGGTCCGTGACATCCCGTTTGTTCCGCGCGCTGAGGCGTGCGGGGAATGTTGGAGGGCGATTGGACGGCCGGTTGGACAAAAACCACCGCTCCAGCGCAAAGTCGTGTTTTCTGATGTTTGTTTTGTTGTTTCTCACTTGTGGTTTCTATTGAAAGGGAAAAAGACATGTCTTCCAAAACTCATTTCGTAGTCCTCCTTCTCGTGGCGGCGGTGCTGGCGGTGGTTTGCCAAGCCCAGGCTGAAACGATTGCCTACCGGGAGATTTTCCCGAATAACACGGGGAACGACCTAGCCCTCAGCGATGCCGATTGGAACGCCAACCGCTACGATAATCGGCAGTACGTTATCCAGTCGGCTCCATCGGGGATAGGTACTGCCGCTGGCTGTCCCACGGACGCCCAGCCGATCAACTCTTATCCCTCAAGCACTGGGTTGGTGAAGAGCTACGCGTTTTTCTCCTCGGACCCGACCCAGTCCCCAACCGCCGTCACGTGGACCGAAGAGGTAGCCGGGCTGGACATCCAAGTCGGTGATGTGACGGCAGTCAGTTGGTATCAAGGCAACTCGAGTGCCTCAACAGCCGTGTCCGCCGCCTTGAAGGTCAACGACTATTGGTACGTTTCAGCGGACGGTTTCACCAGCGCCGCGATGGGAAGCGGCAGTTCGTTCGTCACGGATGCGGAACTGAAAACCGTCGATTTCACGACGGCCACCTGGAACGTGCTCAATTTTAGTAGCGACCTGTCGCGGGGTGCGATGATTTCCCTCCCGACGACCGGGGTTTTGCAAGCGGCCGGCATGTATTTTACCAGCGCCAACAACACAAACCGGTTTGATACGTTCGAAATACGGGTAATCCCCGAGCCGGGTACGTTGGCGCTGTTGGCCA
>CBDAFL010000297.1:0-1660 GCA_965195225.1 uncultured Thermoguttaceae bacterium | reverse complement strand
CTCGGGTGTCCGAGGGGAGTTGTTGATCTACGGTTAGTTGTGGTACGCTGGCGTTGTCCGGTGAAACGGAGTCAGGCTCCGCGGGGACGCGACCTGACGAGGGATAATCGGATCTAGGGTGCGCCGAAGGTGCATCGGGCTTTCGGAAACAGTCGGTTTTCGGAAGCCCTTTTTCGTGATCGTCCGAAGTTCGTTCCGGCGGATTGATCCAAACCGCCTCGGGCAGCGCTAGCGGTTCAGGGCGTCTCCCCCTAAACCGTTCCGGATGGGCCTCGTAAGCCGCGTCGAGCGTCCTGCTGCGCCGCGAGAGAACTTCTTCGGCATGACCGTAATGAACGCTCCCCGGCGTCAACATGCCCAGGCCCGAGTGATAATGTTCATCGTTGTACCAAGTGAAGAACTCTTGGCAGAATGCTCGGGCATCTTCCTGCGAGCCGAAACGAGCGGGAAAGCCGGGGCGATATTTCAACGTCTTGAACTGGCTTTCTGAAAACGGATTATCGTTGGATACATGCGGTCGACTGTGCGATTTAGTAACGCCCAGGGTGGCCATCAGTTGGGCCACCGTATGCGATTTCATGGCCGCCCCGCGATCACTGTGAATCGTCAGTTGGTCCGGCTCGACGTTTTGCTTCTCGATCGAATCGCGAATCAGCCGCTTGGCCAAGTCGGCGTTTTCTCGCGAAGCGAGCATCCAGCCGACGGTGTAGCGACTGTAGATATCGAGGATCACGTACAAGTGATAATAGGTCCATTTGGCCGGCCCCAGCAGTTTGGTAATGTCCCACGACCAGACCTGATTCGGCCCGGTGGCCAGCAGTTCGGGCTTTTTGTACTTCGGATGCCGCAGTTGATCGCGGCGCTCGCGGACCTCGTGGGCGTCGTGTAAGATGCGATACATCGTGCGGGTCGAGCAAAGGTATTTGCCTTCGTCCAAGATCGCCGCATGAACGGCGGCGGGCGCCTGATCGACGAATCGGGGTGAATGCAAGAGGTCGAGAACCCCGCGGCGCTCGGTCTCGTCGAGTGCCCGAGGCTGCCTGCGTGCAGGGCGAACGCACGATGCCTCTCGGGACGGATTACGTCGTCGATAGAGGGTCGCCCGACTGACGCCCATCGCTCGACAGGCGGCGGCCGTACCGACATCCGGAGCAAGCTTTTCGGCGGCATTCATCAGTCGTCTCCTTCGCCGTCGAGGTTCTTCAGGGGGATGTTCAACATCTCGGAGACTTTTTTTTGAACGTCGATAATCAACTCGGCCTGCCGGAGCTTCTCCTCCAGACGCCGGTTTTTTCGTTGTAGTTGTGCCACTTCGTCGGCCAGGGGATTCTTGCGATTTGCCTTGCGACCACGCCGCTTGGGCTTCAGTCCGGCCAGAACGCCCTCGTCGCGTTGCCTTCGCCAGTTGCTCAGGTGCGAGGAGTAAAGTCCTTCCCGCCGCAACACTTCGCCGATCTGGCCAAGCTCGGTGCAGCGGTCCGCCTCGGCCAGAATCCGCAGCTTGTACTCGGCTGTAAACCGCCGCCTCGCCGGTTTCTCGCTTACCTCTGTCGTGGGGCTCGTTCGTCTTGTCACAATCGATTCCATGCGCTCCATGAATAAGTAATCTCCTCCACCCTCTACTCTAATAAATCAGAAGGCAGTTGTCTCACTCATGTTG
>CBDAFL010000296.1:0-24599 GCA_965195225.1 uncultured Thermoguttaceae bacterium | reverse complement strand
CGCTCCCTTCTAACCCGCATTTTTCACCACACGGGGAAAATCTGGCGCGGAGCGTTCAACACTAGCCCGAAGCGCAAGCGAGGGCAACCCGTTGTCCATCCCTCGCTTGCGCTTCGGGCTAGTGTTCGACTGGTGAGAAATACCGGCTAATACCGCCTGCGGCGGGAACGTCCGTGAACGGACGTGATTTTGCGATTCACAGTGAAGTAGGTCAGGTACCCCGTACCTGACACCGGTAGGTCGAGTGCGAAAATGTCAAATCGGTTGGATTATTGCGATGGAAATGTCAGGTATGGGATACCTGACCTACTGGCTTGCCGCCAGCACTGGCAGACCCAGTGCCACACGTGTGGCACCCAACCCGAGTCCCGAATCCCCATCCCCGGCGATTCCCCGCCCGCTACTCTTTTTGGCGAAAAACTGCTATAACCTAAGTGAATTGTGCGACCAAAAGGTCGCGGCTTTATGGGGGCACTATGAATCTGGCGAGAATCCATCGGCTGCTCGAGTTGATCGGTCTGCTTCAGGCCGGAAGGGGATATAACGCCGAGGGACTTGCTCAGGTCTGCGGCGTGAGCCGACGCTCGATCTTCCGCGACCTGGACTTGCTGCGTCAGTCGGGCGTGCCCGTGGCGTTCGACGAATCGCAGCAGTGCTACCGCATACCCGGCGCGTGCCTGTTGCCGCCGACGAATTTCACCCCGGAAGAGGCGTTGGCGTTGCTGGTGCTGTGCCATGAGTTGGGTCACGGGCTGCCGTTTCTCAGTCCTGCCCGCAGCGCGGCGGTGAAACTCGAAAGCACCCTTCCCGCCCGGCTCCGCGATCAGCTCCGCAACGTCATCGCCGCCATTCAAATTCAACCGACACCGAACAATCCGCTGGAGGGCCGAAAGCCGGTCTACGAACAACTGCTCGAGGCAATCGCCAACCGACGGAACGTTCGCATCCGATACGGCAGCTTGCAGGAACAGAAGGAGATATCGACCCGGCTGAGTCCCTACCGGATGTTTTTCAGCCGGCGGAGTTGGTACGTGGTGGGGCGATCGTCGATACATCGAGCGAAACGGACCTTCAATCTCGCCCGAATACTGCAACTCGAGCCGCTGGAGGACAAGTTCCAAATCCCACGTGGTTTTTCGGTCGAGCGTTATCTCCGCAACGCCTGGCACATGATTCCCGAACGGGGTCCGGACCGCGAGGTGATCGTCCGCTTCGACAAGCTGGTGGCCCAAAACGTGGCCGAGGTCAACTGGCACAAGACCCAGCGTTTGGAGTTGCGCGACGACGGCACGCTCGATTTCCACGTGACCGTCTCGGGTCTGAACGAGATATCCTGGTGGATTCTCGGCTACGGCGATCAGGCCGAGGTGCTCCAGCCGCCGGAGCTGCGCAAGCTGGTGGCCGGCCGCGTCCGGCGGATGGTGGAGAAGTACGGGTAGCAATGCCACCCATCCGAGAAATGCTTGCTACTGGACATACCGCCGCCGATCGGCGAAGATATTGTTCATGCCCTATCAAGATTTCGATGTCGAAGGTCTGGCCCAATACTTGCATCTTGCTCCGCAGCAAGTCGTAAAGTTGGCCGATCGCGGCAAGCTACCTGGCCGAAAGGTGGGTGGGCAGTGGCGGTTCGCCAAGCCGGACATTCACCATTGGCTGGAACGGCGGATCGGGCTGTCCGACGAGTTGGAGCTGATCGAGGTCGAGGCCGTGCTGCGTCGTGCGGAGCCGCCGGAGCAGCAACCCGATCCCCGCGTGGCCGAGATGTTGCCTCTGGAGGCAATTGCGGTCCCCCTGCCCTCCCGCACCCGCAATTCGGCAATCAATTCGATGGTCGAGTTGGCGGCGGCCACGGGCTGGCTGTGGGACGCCAAGGAAATGGCCCGCGCGGTCAAGGCCCGCGAGGACATGCACACCACCGCGCTGGGAAACGGCGTGGCGTTGTTGCACCCCCGCCGTCCGATGCCCAAGATTCTTGATCGGCCGCTTCTGGCATTGGGACTGACCGGCAGCGGCATCCCTTTCGGTGGCGAATCGACCCTTAGCGATGTGTTCTTTCTGATTTGCTCCGTGGATGACCGGGGCCATTTGCGGACGTTGGCCCGGCTCAGCCGGATACTGGCCGCGTCCGGTTTTCTCGACGCCCTGCGCCGAGCGGAAAACGCGGAAGAGGCGTGGCGATTGATCGTCGAGGCGGAGGAGAATTTGTAGGCTAATTACCGTTTAGCCCCGGCATTCGTGCCGAGAGAAGTGTTGGAATAGCGGTATATTTCCCGTGGCCGCAGTGGGGCCGATCGTGGTATAATGAAGATTGGTACGATACAGTTTTTGCGGATTCGTGGAGGTCGCTAATGGCAAGCTCAAGTGAAGTGCAATTTGTTTTCGACGCCGACGGAAACACTCGGAGCGTGATCGTGCCGATCGAATTGTGGCAGGAAATCGAGTCGGAACGGGAAACCGCCTATTTGCTCAAGAGCGAGACGATGAAACGTCGCCTGCTGGAAGCCAAGGAACGTCAGGAAGGCATCTCCGTTGAGGAAGCACGTGAGAAACTTGGAATTTGATCCATCCGCCTTCGATGATTTGGCTTGGTGGATGCGTCATGACCGCAAAAAGGCGTTGCGAGTCATGGAAATCATTCGGGATGTCCAACGCGATCCTTTCGTCGGCAAGGGCAAACCAGAACCGCTCAAACACGAATTGGCCGGCTGCTGGTCGCGGCGGATCGACCAGGAGCATCGCTTGGTCTATCAAGTCACGGGCGAGAAGATACGACTTCTCGCTTGCCGTTATCATTACTAATGCCGATCGCCGACATGCCCGAGATTCAGATTCTACTGGTCGGCGATATTCACCGGACGGAGTTCCGCGAATCGGCGTCTTGCCTGAAACGTTTGGGAGTTGTGGAGATCGCCGCCGACGTGGAGACGGCCCGTGCCGCGTTGGCCCAGCGACGGACCACGCCGGAGGTGATCGTCGTTACCCAATCTTTTCCGGGTCAGTTTTCGCACGGGGCCATCGACCGACTGCGTCGGGCGGCGCCGTTGGCGCGGATAGTCGGGTTGATGGGGAGTTGGTGCGAGGGGGAGATGCGGAGCGGGCGACCCTGGCCGGCCACCGCGCGGCTCTATTGGCATCAATGGCCGGCACGCTGCCGACGGCAGTTCCGTTGCCTGGCCAAAGGCGAACGTTGCTCCTTCGCGCTTCCGGCCACGGCCACCGAGGAGGAGCGGCTGCTGGCCGACGCAGTCTCCCCTCTCCATCAGGGAGAGGGTCAGAGGTCAGAGGTCAGAGGTCAGAGGGCAGTGGTCAGTGGTCAGGACGACACTTCAAATCTCAAATCTCAAATCAACAAATCTATAATTTCCAATCCCGAACCCCGAACCCCTAATCCCTCCGGTGGCTTGGTGGTGGTTCGCTGCCGATCGTTCGAGACCTGGGACTGGCTCAGCAGGGCGTGTCGGCGTCGCGGTTTGGCCGCCGTCTGGCAGCGCGACGACATTGTTGCCCGAGTGGAAGGCGCGACCGCCGCGATCTTCGACTGCGCCGACTTGAACGACGACGAGCTTGACGGGCTGCGCAGGCTGTCCGCCGCGCTTCGTCCCGCGCCGGTTGTCGCGTTGATGTCGTTCCCGCGGATTGAGGACCACCGCCGGGCGTTATCCGCCGGCGCGGCCGCCGTGCTTTCCAAGCCGCTGCTGGTGGACGAACTGTTCGCGGAGATAATCGTGGCGGTCGAGGTCGGTTCGTAAGCACCTATGTTCAGGATAACGGCATCAATGTAAAATAGCCGAAGGCCAACAACTCCCGGCTATTCCGACATTGTATTTTTGGAAGTCAAAAAACGGAGTTGCATTATTTACCCCACCATCGGGAATTGCCAACCATGCAAATCAATCAAACTCTTTCTCCGGCCGATCTTTCGCCTAAATTGAACCGGCTGTGGGAGCTTTCCGCCGCAAAGATACTCGACATCGAAAAAACCATCGATCCGGCGGCCGGCGCGCCGGTCTATACGGTCGAAGGGAAGTACACCGCCCGGGGTTGGACGGAATGGACGCAGGGTTTTCAGTTCGGCTCCGCGCTGTTGCAATTCGACGCGACCGAGGAGGCCGAGTTTTTGGAAATTGGCCGGCAAAACACGGTCGAGCGAATGGCCCCTCACGTCAGCCACGTCGGCGTACACGACCACGGCTTCAACAACATCAGCACGTACGGCAACCTGCGCCGTCTGATGAACGAGGGGCGCATCGCCGAAAACGAATGGGAGCGGCGGTTCTACGAGTTGGCGTTGAAACTGAGCGGCGCCGTCCAGGCGCGGCGATGGACCGAAACGGCCGACGGCGACGGATTCATTTATTCCTTCAACGGTCCGCACTCGCTGTTCGTCGATACGATCCGATCGCTGCGAGTGCTCGGCCTTGCCCATCGGCTGGGGCACGTGCTGCGCGAAGAGAACGACCGCGAAATATCGCTGTTGGATCGGCTCAAGACCCATGCCCTGAGCACCGCGAGGTGGTCGATCTATTACGGAAAGGACCGCGACATTTACGACGTGCGGGGCCGCGTGGCGCACGAAATCATCTTCAACGTAAACGACGGCGGCTATCGTTGCCCCAACTCGCAGCAAGGCTATTCGCCCTTCTCGACCTGGACGCGGGGTCTGGCCTGGGCGATGTGCGGACTGGCCGAGCAGTTGGAGTTCTTGGAGTCGATCGGCTACGATGAGACCACACCGCGATTGCTGGAGGCCGCCCGGGCAACTTGCGATTTCTACATCGACAACGCCACCGCCGCCGACGGCATCCCATATTGGGACACCGGAGCGCCAAACCTCGGCGAGTTGGGCGACTGGCGTTCGCGAGCCGCCGATCCGCTGAACCCACACGAGCCGGTCGACAGCTCGGCGGCCGCCATCGCCGCGCAAGGTCTGCTGCGGCTGGGACGCCACGCGAAGGACGATCGCTATTGGCAGGCGGGCCTGACCGTCCTTGACGCCCTGTTAGACGAACCGTATTTGAGCGAGGAGGCGAATCACCAAGGGCTGATTTTGCACAGCGTTTATCACCGTCCCAACGGCTGGGACCACGTACCCGAGGAGCGTGGCGTACCGTGCGGCGAATCGAGCATGTGGGGCGATTACCACGCCCGGGAGGTCGCCCTCTACGTCCAGCGAATCATCGAAGACAAGCCGTATCTGACCTTTTGGGGAGAACCGACATGATTATCGCCGACCTGGAGAAGATCGAGGGGAAGCGTTATCCCGCGCGACGACGCACGCAGAATTGGGTGGGTGGCGTGTCGCCCATCCACACCGAACATTTCTGCATCGGAAACATCACCCTCGATCCGCAAGGCGGACAGGTTCCCTGGCACAATCAGGACCAGGACGAGGTGTACATGATCGTCGAAGGCACGGGCGAGATGTGCCTGGGCGAGGAGCGGCAGACCGTTACCACCGGTCAAGCCGTGTTCATTCCGCCCGGCGTATTCCACCAGTTGACCAACATCGGCGACGAACCGTTGCGGATGATTTACTGTTACGGACCGGCGGGCGACGTGGCCCATTGGCGGCAGGAGCTGGCCGGCACGCTGCCGAAGGCCGGCGTCGAGGCCCCGCCGCTTCCGCCCGGCGCTCGGCCGCAGTGTACGGATAAACCGGAGAAATAACACTGCCGGGTGGCACTGGCATTTTGCCAGTGTCCAAACGAAGCACTGGCGAGACGCCAGTGCCACCCAATATCATGAGAAACATATATGAATAAAGCCGCCACCCAGACCATCGGCGTCATCATCAACGGCGCTACCGGCCGAATGGGCACGAACCAACACCTCATGCGTTCCATTATGGCGATCATCCGCCAAGGGGGCGTGAAAATCGGCGACGAGAAAATCGTCATCCCCGATCCGATCCTCGTCGGCCGCAATCCGTTGAAATTGGAGGAGTTGGCCGCTCGATCGGGCGCCAAACGTTGGACGACCGACCTGGACGAAGCGCTCGCCGACCCGCGAAACGAGATATATTTCGATACACAGACGACCGATCGCCGCTTCGACGCCGTCAAGAAGGGTATCGCCGCCGGCAAGCACATCTACTGCGAAAAGCCTTCGGCCGCCACCACCGCCGAGGCGTTGGAGTTGCATCGCCTGGCCCAAGCGGCGGGCGTAAAGAACGGCGTCGTCCAGGACAAGCTCTGGCTGCCCGGGATGCTGAAACTGAAAATGCTCCGCGACAGCGGCTTCTTCGGCCGCATTCTCTCCGTCCGAGGCGAGTTCGGCTACTGGGTATTCGAGGGCGACACGGTCCCCTCGCAACGCCCTTCGTGGAACTATCGCAAGGAGCATGGCGGCGGAATCATCCTCGACATGCTCGCCCACTTCCGGTATTTGCTCGACAACCTATTCGGCAACGTCCAGTCGGTCTCCTGCCGGGGCGCGACGCACGTCGAACGGCGCTGGGACGAAAACGGAAAACCTTACGATTGCACCGCCGACGACTCGGCCTACTCCATCTTCGAGTTGCAGGGGGGCGTCATCGCGCAGATCAACGCCAGTTGGTGTGTCCGCGTCCGCCGCGACGACCTGTTGACCTTACAGGTGGACGGAACCAAGGGGACCGCGGTGGCCGGACTGCGCGACTGCTGGGCACAATCGTACGGCGTCACTCCACGCCCGGTCTGGAACCCCGACGCCGCCGAGCCGACCGACTTCAACGAGGATTGGCAACGTGTCCCACAACAGCAAATCTACGACAACGCCTTCAAGGCCCAGTGGGAATTGTTCCTCCGCCACGTGGCCGCCGACGAGCCTTTTCCCTGGAGCCTGCTGGAGGGAGCAAAGGGCGTCCAACTGGCCGAAAAGGCCCTCGAATCCCAGGAAAAACGGCAGTGGATCGATGTACCGGAGTTGAGCGCATAACATGAAACGAGTTGCTCTAATCACCGGCGGCGCGCGGGGAATCGGCTTTGGCATCGCCCAATGTCTGGCCGACGAGGGATTCGATCTGACGGTTTGCGGAGTGCGCGAACAGGACGCGGCCGAGCAGTCGCTGGCCGAGCTGCGCCGGCGCGGAGCCGAGGTCTTGTACGTCCGGGCCGACGTCGCCGACGCCGACGCCAGAGGCCGGTTGGTCGATGCTGTCCGCCAGCGGTTCGGCCGCCTCCACGTGCTGGTGAACAACGCCGGCATAGCCCCGAAGACCAGGGCCGACGTACTGGAGGCCACCGAAGAGAGCTTCGAGCACGTAATGCGGATCAACCTGCAAGGGCCGTATTTTCTCACCCAAGCTTGCGCGAACTGGATGATCGAGCAGAAGCGGTCCGACCCCGATTGGCAGGGATGTATCGTCAACATTTCTTCCGTCTCGGCGACGATGGCCTCGGTCCAGCGGGGCGAGTATTGCATCTCGAAGGCGGGCATCGGCATGGCCACCCAGCTCTGGGCCGCCCGGCTCGGCGAGTTCGACATCCCCGTCTTCGAGGTCCGGCCCGGCATCATCCAGACCGACATGACCGCCGGCGTGCATGAGAAATACGATAAACTGCTGGCCGAAGGGCTGGCGATCCAGCGACGTTGGGGAACGCCCGAGGACGTGGGCAAGGCCGTGGCCGCGCTCGCACGAGGCGATCTGACCTATTCCACGGGCCAAATCATCATGGTAGACGGTGGTATGACCGCGCCGCGATTGTGAGGAACCATTCTATGTCGCAGTTGCCCGCGGAGATGTTCGAGCGGATTCAGCGGACCGGCGTTGCCGCCGTCCTGGTGGTGGATCGGGCCGAAGACGCCGTTCCCTTGGCCCACGCGCTACTGGACGGTGGCATCGACGTGCTGGAACTTACGCTGCGGACCGAAGCGGCGATCGACGCAATCCGGGCGATCAAGACCGAGGCGCCGCAAATGATCGTCGGCGCGGGAACGGTGCTTTCGGTCGATCAGGTGCAACAGGCGGCCGCGGCGGGGGCCGACTTCGCGCTAGCCCCCGGCATGAACCCGGCGGTGGTTCGCGCCGCCCAATCGGCCGGACTTCCCTTCGTGCCCGGCGTGGCAACTCCCTCGGATATCGAGCGGGCGTTGGAGTGCGGGTGCCGGATATTGAAATTCTTTCCCGCCGAGCCGGCCGGAGGGCTGACGTATCTGAAAAGCATGGCCGCCCCATACGCGCACCTGAACGTCCGCTTCATCCCGCTGGGCGGATTAAACGCCGAAAACGCGGGCCGCTATCTCGACGACCCCATGATTCTGGCCGTGGGCGGTTCCTGGATCGCCAAACGGGAGTCGATTGCCGCCGGAGATTGGGCGTCCATCACCGCACTGGCCCGGCAAGCCCGGGCGCTGGTGGAAAAGTAGGACAGGTTGTCAACCTGTCCCACCCATCTTCACCTCTTCCAGCCAGCCTTCCGTTTCCAGCCGTTTCCGGGCCACTTCGATATGCTCGGGCTTCATTGTCTTCCGCTTACGGTCGTTCCATCCGTGAATGGCGGCCACCACAGCGTCCAGATTGTCCGACCGCCCGGCCTCACGCACCACCCAATGAACGCTGGCCAACAGTTCCATGCCGTAAGGCGACTCAAAGCCCTCGATCAACCGGAACACTCGTTGAAGTCGTTCTTCTCGCCCACTGTCGGGATTGTTTTTGCTGACCTCGTTCGCCCGTTCTATTGCTTGAGGAAGCAGCTTGATCGGCGTTTTTGGATTGTTCCGCCCTTCACCATACCCCTGAATGAAATGCCCCTCGAACTGATTCATCACGTGCCGTAGGTTGTCGGCATACGGGCCGTAGGGCCCCTGAGTAAAACGCAACCGCAATGACTCTCCGGCATACTGCAAGAAATAGAGGAGCTTGTGGATTTCCAACAAGGTTAGTTCGTACCCCAACACATAGTATTCCGCCAACACCCGAATCACGTTTGCCCGCGATGGGGTCATTTCCGGGCATTTGGTGCGATTGACCATTTTTTCCGGCTCTGGCGCACCCGTTGGGGGAAAGACGGACACTTCCGCATCCGTCACTTCCGCGAAGGCGTTCTGGATCATCGGCAACACTTGTGACCAGGCAAGCCCGCCCAAACCGCATCCCAACGGCGGCAAGGCAATCGAACGTATGCCTCGTTTTCGCACTTCCTCAACCAGCGACTTCAATCCGGCGTCAATGTCCTCCAGTCGGGACTTGCCCTTCCAGTGTCGCTTTGTAGGAAAGTTGATGATGTAGCGGGGATTGAACATCGAACCACGGTCGAAAACCTGCACCCGTCCCGGTTGAAGCGTGTGGGACCGACACGCCTCCTCATACGACTTGACCATCTCCGGGAACGCCTTCTTGAATTGCAGGGCGATGCCCCGGCCCATGACGCCCACCGTATTGACGGTGTTCACCAGGGCTTCGGCATCCGCTTCTAGGATATTGCCTTCGGTAATGCGAAGCATGATTCACCGGCCTCTCTTGCCCCACCATTGTCGTTCAATGGCGGGTAAGGGTTCATCATCTATTATCGTAATACCACTTGGGCTCGACCGCCACCCGAGGGCGGTGTTCCACCTCGGTCTCATCCAACACTTTTCGCACTTGCCGGGCCATCGTCTGGCTTATCACACCAATTTCATCGAACCAGTTCCACGGCACGGACCGATGCACCAAAAACTCGGCTTGCTTTCGCCGCTTGCGGTCAGGCTCAGGGAATGATTGGCCCGTTGGGCCGACACGGGACATTTGCGTTCTTTCACGCCCCCCTGGGCGATGCCCAGGGCTGGGAGAACGCGGTCCCTTCGGGGCAATCTGGGAATAAATAAGGGAGCGGCTTTCTTACCCGAAGATACCGAGAATGTCCCATCGTACTTGCCAATCTTTTAGTCTGCGCTCGTCTATGGCGTGATGAGTTGAGTTTGGATTGCGAGCGCGTTTGCCGCCGTGTTTTTTCAAGTAATCCTTGTGGGCTTTGTCGATGTCGTTTCGGATCCACCAATCCGGCGCAATCCAATATCGTGGGGAGGTGTTTTCATCGCCCAAATCCACAAAGACCCAAAAGTCAGTTTCATCTGCCGGCGGCTTCATTGGCTTGCTTCCAACAATGCTCGAATGCCATGTGCGCCCGCTGCGTTTTGTTTTCACCTGAATGTGGATAGTGCGACTCTGGTCTTGATTGCACGCCATCAGGTCAATCTTGGGCATATTGCCGGCGAATGTTACGGCGAATGCTCCGCGCTTATTCAGTTCAGCGACGACAAAATACTCGCCAGCACGCCCGACTTGCTGATTTCGTGCTCCTCGTGATATTTGCTTTTCGGACATGCTTTTTCTCCCCTAACGCCGCACGTGATGCAAGTCGCCCAACCTGTTTGGCAACCGTTCCGGCGGCTGTTAGCCGTCGGCTATTGGTTCTTCACTAACCACTAGCCACTCTACCTTGAGTTCTCCACCTTTCCGAAGACCATTCGCCCGGCGCTGGTCTGGAGTACGCTGGTGACGGCGACGGAGACGACTTGGTTGATTTTTTCCCGACCGCCTTCGATGACGACCATCGTTCCGTCTTCGAGATAGGCCACGCCTTGGCCCTGCTCCTCGCCGGCCTTGACGACGCGGACCTCGATTTGCTCGCCGGGTAGGAAAACCGGTTTCAGAGCGTTGGCCAGATCGTTCAGATTGATCACAATGACGCCCTGCAATCGGGCAACCTTGTTCAGATTGTAGTCGTTGGTTATCAGCTTGCCCTGAAGGTGCTTGGCCAGCGCCACCAGCTTTAGATCCACCGTCAGCCCGGCATACTCCGGCAGATCGTGGTCGTGGATCACCAGATCGATGTCTTCGTTGTTGCGGAGCCGGTTGAGGATGTCCAGCCCGCGCCGGCCTCGACCGCGACGGAGCCGGTCGGGGCTATCGGCCACCGCCTGCAACTCGCCGATGACAAACTTGGGCATGATCAGTTGCCCGTCGAAGATTTGCGTCTCCACCACGTCGGCGATCCGCCCGTCGATCACCACGCTGGTGTCTAGGATGCAAGGCTTCAGTCCCTTCACTTCCCTTGCGAACTCGACGTATGGGATGATGAAGCGGAAGTCGTTCCTGGTCTGCATCAGCAGGCTGATGCACATGTAGCAGACGACCAACCCCAGCACCGATTGCACCGGAACGCGCAACGCGTCGTTGAGCAAGGGGACCATCGCCAGGCCGAGGATGTAGGTCATGAACAGGCCGACCAACATGCCGAAATAGACGGCCGTTATCGTGTCCAGGCGTTTTCGACGGACAGAGACGTCGGCAACGATCACCCCCAGGGCCAGCAACAACAACCCGAGAAAAACACCCCAGGCCAACGTGGTTGAGTCTTGCGGCAAGACGTCGAGCTGAAGAAACGACACACCCAGCCCGGCCGTCACCAAAATAAAAACACAGCGCAGGATAATCAGACCCATGATAAGGACTCCGAGGATGAGGATGGATATGCTGTCAGTTATCAGTTTTCCGAGGGGTGGCACGCCCTGAGGTACGAAGGGCGTGGAGCGCTCGGCCACCACGCCCTTCGTACCTCAGGGCGTGCCACCCACGTTCATTCAAGAACTGACAACTGACAACTAATAATAACACCCCAATTGTAGGATTTAGCGACGGAAAGCGGAAGCGCCCCCCCTTTTTTCACTCTCGTTCTCCGGGCACAATTAGCCGCATGAGCATAAACACATCCCCCCTTTCCCAATTGGACGCTGCCGCCGCGGCCGGAAACCTCTCGGCGTCGGCCGCGGCAAATATCCGCAAGTGGCTCAAAGAGCCGTATCTCGGCGAGTATGCCCCCCAAGTGGCCGAACATCTCGCGGCCGGAAAATGGGCCGAACTCGAAGAGGCCTTCTGGACCACCGTCCCCTTTGGAACCGGCGGTCGCCGCGGCCGAATGTATCCGATCGGCTGCAATGCCATCAACCAACGGACCATCGGCGAGACCGCCCAGGGTTTGGCCGACTATGTCAAAGATCAAGCCGCCGCCGACCGCGATCCGAGCCGGTCGCTTTCTTGCGCCATTGCTTACGATACGCGGCACCGCTCCCGGCAGTTCGCCGAGCTCTGTGCCGAGATTATGGTCGAAGCCGGTTTTCAGGTCCATTTTCTCGACGGATTCCGCAGTACGCCCGAGCTTTCCTTTGCCGTACGATATTATCAATGCGACTGCGGCATAATCATTACCGCCAGCCACAATCCGCCTAGCGACAACGCGGCAAAGGTGTACGGTCCCAGCGGCGGCCAATTCATCCCGCCGCACGATGCCGCCTCGATCGAGCGGATGCGGCAGGTAACGTTTGTCAAACGCACGCCGTTTGCCGATGCGTTGGCCGACGGTCGCGTCTCATATTGTCAAGAAGAGGTGGATGCGGCGTTTATCCGGGCAGTATTGGCGCAGAGCGTTCCAGGCTCCCGCGATATAAAAGTTCTCTACTCGCCGTTGCACGGTGTTGGGGCGTCGGCCGTCGTGCCGGTTCTTTCGGAGGCGAGGTTCCGGGAGGTGGAGGTTTTTGCCCCTCACGCCGCGCCCGACGGCGATTTTCCCAACGTGCCCAACCGTACCGCCAACCCGGAAAACCCGGCTGTTTTTGACTCGATGATCGAACACGCCCGACAAAGCGGCGCCGAACTGATCATGGCCACCGACCCGGATTGCGACCGGCTGGGTTGCGCCGTGCGGCTGTCGCTCGACCCCGAGGCGCCCTGGGTCACGCTGACCGGCAATCAGCTTGGCGCGCTGTTGGCCGATTTCCTTCTCGATGCCCGACGCACGGCCGGCACGCTCACACCGGAACATTACGTCGTAAAAACGCTGGTCACCACGGAACTGATCCGGCAGGTGGCCGACCATTACGGCGTGCAAACCTTCGGCGATCTGCACGTGGGCTTCAAGTGGATCGGCGCGGAGATGGACGCCCGGGGACCAGAACGGTTCGTTTTCGGCGCCGAGGAGTCGTACGGGTTCCTGGCCGGCGACCACGTGCGGGACAAGGACGCGGCCGTCGCTTCTCTGCTGACCGCGGAGTTGGCCGCCCGGCTGAAGTCGGAAGGCAAAACGCTCTGCCAACGGCTCGACGAGTTGTTCCGCCAATTCGGCTGTTTCAGCGAAGGTCAGATCAACCTTCGGATGCCGGGCGAGAAGGGGATGGAGGACATGCGGTTGCTGATGAGCGGTCTTCGCTCTCGCCCCCCCTGTTGCCTCGGGGGAATGAGGGTGGCCGGCGTCCGCGACTATCTGAAACTCGAACCGAAGGGCGATCTGGTGATCTTCGACATGGAGGCGCGAGGGAACTACGTGGCGGTGCGACCCTCGGGCACGGAACCAAAGGTGAAGATTTATCTGTTCGCCTACGATCCGCCGTCAGCCGCCGACCTCGAATTGACCAAGGCCGCGCAAGCCGAACGGCTCAAGGCGATCGGCGACGACCTTCGGGTTTCTTCGGGTACGTGACGGACGCCGCCGTCCTTACCGCAATCTCGGTTGCAGCCGGTCGGCGAGCGACGATTTCGGCCCCAACGCAATGCCGATCCAGCCGTCGTCGATCACGAATTGCGTGATCTCGGCGTCTTCGAGCTTCTGGTCGTTCACGACCGGACTGTTCACGAGTTTCAAGGGGGCGTCCTTGGACAAGACGTGGGAAAAGATGCCCCGTAGCGCGATCTGCGAACCCACGGTCAGACGATTTCCGATCAGGTGGATCACGCCGTCGCGGACCAGTTGCGCCGAACGCCCGTCGATCTCCGGCCGGTAGAACGCGCGAATTTGGAACTCCTTCCATCTTCGCGGCGACTTGCTGAGCCGATGGATGGAAAGCGTCAGCACAACTTGGCCGTCTTCGCAGCGGACGACCACCGGATCTTTGCGCGTGAAGGTGATTTTCACGTTTTCGTTTTCGGGGGCGGTGTCCCAAGGGGGCGGGCAACTCAGCCGTGCGGCGATGTGATCGGCAAGTTCGGGCAGGGTGAACGTCCGGCCCGCCAACTGGAGCCGTTGGATGCCGTTGTTCAGCACCGTCTCGTGGAGTTGCACGCTCGCCAGGCTGTCGGACGGCGCGCGGGGACGCGGCGTGTGGCTACCCAACTGGTCCTCGCCGGCCAACCGCAGCCGCATCGTGAACCGCTCCTCGGTGGTCTCGGCCTCGATCAACTGCGGATCGAGCTTCAAGGAGTTCAACGGATCGAACACCCGCTGGTTCAGCCGCTCGACGACTCCGGCGAATTGTTTATGGACCTCGGCGTCGATTCGCTTGCGTGCCCTGGTAGCCACCTTGCGGCGGACCTCGCGGTTGGCCGCCGGCTTTTTTTGTTCGTGTTGCGAGCGGGCCACTTCCTCGAACAACCGCTCCATCAGCGGAACGCCGTCCATCGAGGTATTCACGCCGCGGAGCCGGGATTCGTTGTACACGTTCACTTCCGCCGGCCAGAGAGTGATGCCGCCGAGGTTTACCTCCAGCGGCTTACGTGCGATGTAGTACGACTCGCTTTTGTTGTGGAACCGTGCCCGACCGGCGTCCGAAGTGGTAACGGCCGAGATCTTGCCGGTCACTTCCAACTCCATGCGGACGTGCTTCGGGTCGGGCTGCATCCGTATGGCGGCCTCGGTCGCCATCAGGCTTTCTCCCCGCGTCGGATGTCCCAACACGGTGTCGTTGACCCGCGCGTACTCCAATTTCTGTTCCGGCATCAGGTCGTTGAGAAATTCCACGGTTACGGTCAGCCGGCCATTCGCGTTGCGATAGTTCAAATCGACCAAGGCGGCCAACACTCGCCCCGCCTTCTCTGAAGACGCCAGCAGGTATTGGCAATCTATCGCCAGCCGGCGGGCGTCGCTCGGCAGACCGGTACGCTCGTAGCGTTCGACATTGCGGAGCAATGTGGCGGTGGAGATCGGCTTGGCCGCCCAGAGCCACAGTTCGTATCGCAAAACCGTCACCGCTTTTCCGGAGACGAAATCCTGCTGCTCGGGCGTCAAGGGGGTTTTCATCAGCCTGACCAGAATCCGCCTGGCAAGCCGGCGCAGTTGGGCCTCGTCCGGCGACGATCCCAGCACCAGGCCCTCTTTGAGGTCGCCTGTCATCAGGTACTCCCGCCAGGCCCGACCCACGGCCGAATCGCCTGTGACCGATTCGATCTCGGCCAAACACCGCGCAAGTTTCCTTGGATCGCGGTCTACGGGAATGGTTTCGCCGATCCGGGGCGCGCCCGACCGGACCACTTGCTCCCAGATGTCGATCCTGCGTCCCAGGGCGTAACCGGCCCTGCGTAAGTTGCGGGCGAGTGGCTCGTCCGAAATATTCGCGGCCAATTCGTGTGCCCGACGCTCCAGATCGGCGAGCCGTCCGACGATCGCCGCCGCCTCGTCCGAACCGCCGTCGACCGCCGGCCCCAGCGCCCGAATGTGTCGCAACACCTCCTCGGCCCATCGCCGCTGCGGTCCGTCGTCCGAAAGCAACTGCAATTGTTCGATCAAGGAGGTCGGTTCCGGCCACGAATCGTCGGGCTTCCGCTCGGCCGTTCGAGGCTTTTTTTTCTGTGCCGGTAAGGAGGCGGATGTGGTGCTGGTGTTGGGATAACGGATTTCGCCGGGCGATTGACCATTGCCGGCAAGCTCCGCGGCGCTGGGTACGCGGAGACTGGCGACGACGGCCGGCAATCGACGGACCCAACGGGGCAACAACGCGGTGTGTATCGGATGTCCCTTCGTCGTCTTGCTTTCCTGGATATCGTCTTCGGCGGTCAAGCGTGGCCCGATTTGGCCTTCTTCGAGGATTTCAGGCGCGTCCGGCTCGATCACTTGCGAGGCAACCCTGTCGGCGGCCTCCACCGGTTGTGCCTCGGTAGGCTCCAATTCCTGCGGGACAGGTTGCCAACCTGTCCTACTGCCAGATTGCGAAAGAGACCGAGAAGCGACTTCATCCACTTCCCTGAGACGGTAAAGGTCCGGTTGCGGGGCGTTTGCCAGGGTGGGGGATTGGGCCGTCTCGCGGGAATCCGAATCCGGCTTGGAGGCCCAGAAATCATCCCACAACAGAGGGGGGGCTATGCTCAGCACCAGCAGGCACGTTGCTACCCATAACAGAGGCCAAGTAAAATTCCGTCGCTGGACCATCGCCTGCTCCTTCGATCTGGCACAACCCGAATAAATATAACGCCCGGCATCTGGTTAGATCGGTTGTCGGGAGTGGGATAGTCCACTGAGAAGAGGGGCGTCCGGAGAAATTCCATTTAGCCCGCCATGAATACACGGCGGGGAGTGTTTGGGTACATTTCACGCACATTGCCCCGGTGTATTCACCCGGGGCTAAACAGCTATTTTTTGCGGAAAATTCCCACCACCGCCGGGGAATATGAGCGGACGTCCCACGCCCCGGGATCGGGAAGCAGCTGGAAATCGAATCTCGCGTCCGCTTCCACCACGAAAATGCTCTCGGCCGGAGCCGATCCGAGCAGTCCCTCGATCAGCTCCAACATTTCCGCGGTTCGACTGACGTAGAAATCGTAAGGGGGCGAGCAAAACACCACCCAAGGCGAACGAAGCCGCGACTGAGGTTCCTTCTCGACGGCGGGGGGCGGCCCCGCGTCCGTTGCACCGAGCGAAAGGAGACCCGCCCCCATTTTTTCCCAGATAAAGACGTTTGCGGTGACGATCTCGGCTCGCGTTTCAACGTCCAACTCGGCCACGTTTCGACGGATGACGTCCGCCGTGGGGTGGTGCTGTTCGATCAGCGTTGCCTGGCCGGCGCCGCGACTGAGCGCCTCCAGCGCCAGTGCCCCGGTGCCGGCGAACAGGTCCAAGGCGTGTTTGTCCCGGATGCTTGGTCCGACGAGGTTGAAGATCGCCTCGCGGAGCCGGTCTTTCATCGGTCTGGTGCGGGCGTCTCCAGTGTAATGAAGGCGTCGGCCGCGGAACCGTCCGCCGATGATCCGCACCCCGACGACGGATTTCGAGTCGCCGCGGGGAGAGCGTTCGGCGGTGGTGGATTTCGGTTTGCGTTTTTGTCGTGCCATTACCGTCCGATCTCGGAATCGATTGACGCCTACATGGAACCATTGGCTATGATACAGTAGAATGCAGGCGGTAGGAAGACGATCGCCGCCTTGGAAAACCAACGGAGTCCCATAATGACCGCTCGATGCTCCCTGACGTTGGCCTTGTTTCTGCTTGTTTTTTCCCTGCCGGTGTTGGCGGCCGACGACGCGGCGCCGGCGGCCGAACGCGGTCCCCGGGCCGAGGAGTTTTATCGCATCCACAAGGAAATGAACGGATTGCTGGCCGAATTGGCCGGTTTGCAGTTGCGGTACCGGACGGCTTCCGAGCAGCAGCGCGAACAAATCCTGCTGCAATGGAACCGGGTGATCGTCCGGGGAGAGGAGATCGAACCGAAGTTGATCGCCGCCGCCGGGAAGGCGTTTGAGAAGGCCCCGAACGCCGACAAGGAAATCACCTTTCTCCTGATGAAACTGTTGGCCCAGGGGGTGCATCGAGACGATTACGAGCCGGCCTACGAGATCGGCCGGATGCTGATGGAGAGCAAGTGTGTCGATCCACAAGTTGCGAATCTGGCGGGCATCGCCGCCTTTGCGACCAACCATTTCGACGCCGCCGAAGAGTATTTCATCCTGGCCGCGAAAAGCGGTTATTACGATTCGCCGTCGGAGAAGGACAAGCCGGCCCACGTCGGCCGGTCATATCTCCCGAGTCTTCCGTACTACAAGCAGGCTTGGGTCAAGGAAGAGGCGATCCGCCGGCGCCAGGCCGATTCCGACAACCTGCCGCGCGTGTTGCTGAAGACCTTGAAGGGGGATATCCTGATCGAGTTGTTCGAGAACGAAGCCCCGAACACGGTGGCCAACTTCATCTCGCTGGTCGAAGGCGGATTTTACGACGGGCTGACGTTCCACCGCGTGTTGCCGGGCTTCATGGCACAGGGCGGCGACCCACGTGGGAACGGTTCGGGAGGGCCGGGCTACAGCATCGCCTGCGAATGTTACAAGCCGAACCATCGGCTACACTTCCGCGGCAGTCTGAGCATGGCCCACGCCGGCCAGGACACCGGCGGTTCGCAGTTCTTTCTGACCTTCGTGCCCACGCCCCAGTTGGATGGAAAGCACACGGCTTTCGGCCGGGTAATCGACGGGATGGAAGTTCTCTCGAATATCCAGCGTCGCAAGCCCGACGACAAGGAAGCCCTTCCGCCCGACCAGATCATCGAGGCCAAGGTCATCCGCAAGCGTCCGCACAAGTACAAGCCGGAGAAAATGCCGGAGTGAGAGAGGGGGGCGAGGGACGGGGGACGAGGGATCGGAAAAAAATCCGTTTAGCCCCGGCACTTGTGCTGGGTGCGGTGCGTTTTGTCGACCGGAATGTTCGTCCCACTGTGACGACAAAGGAATCTCCTATTTTGCACTCTTTTTCACCAAGGGGGAGGTCATGAGAAAATCGAGGCCGAGACCGATTGCCAAATTGCGGCGGTTGCCGATTGCAACTTGTTTAGCAGTGTTTCTTTCCGCTCTATTGGGTTGCGATAAGTTCATGGCTCCCAAACCGCTCGGAGAAGTCTTGATCTACGAAGTAGATACCGACGCCCTCCAAAACGGCCAAACGGTGGACATGATTCAATTGGTCCACGCGGTCGATCGGCGACTCAATTCCGGGGCGACGAAACTCGCGGTTGTAAAAGGATTCTACGACCGACGGTTTGAGGTCGCTCTACTGCGAAAGAATGACGCCGATAAAAATCGGGTCGAAAAGCTGTTGGCGACCGACGGATCCCTGGAGTTCCGCCTGTTGGCGAACGAGCGCAACAACAAGGAAATCATCGAGCGAGCGTTGGCCGATCCTTCCAAGCCGATTCTCTCTGACGACAACGGCAAACGATTGGCATGGTGGGTTCCGGTACGGGCCGAGGTGGAATGTGAAATCGGCAATTATCCCGACATTGTTTTGCGGAAGATAATGCAGGGGGACCGCGAGATTGCGGAAGTTCTCGTTGTCGACGACATCTACAATGTTACCGGCGAATATATCATAGATGCCCGGGTCGGTACCGACTCAATGGGACGCCCTTGCGCGATGATTTTTTTCACCGATGATGGCGGGCGACGATTCGGCGAACTGACCGGCGAGCACTTGCCAGATGAATTGACCGGCTTCAATTATAAGTTGGGCATCATCTTTGACGGCATGCTTTACTCCGCCCCACGTATCAATAGCATTATTTACCGGAGTGCCGAAATCTCCGGCACGTTCACCATGGAACAAGTGCAAGACATGGTACTGGTGCTCGGCGGCGGTTCGTTGCCCGTGAAAGTTCGACCAGTAGAGAAGAAAGCCCCGCCAAAAGAATAGCATTAAGACACTACCGACAGAAGAAATCCAGAAATCCGGACCGGGTGGCAGTTTAACTGCCACCCCAACGAAACCGATCGAATCACGATTGACGGACCATTAGCCGAACTTCACGTGGACGGACGGTTCGTCCTCGATGGCGTCGCGGAGTTTGATGGTGGCGCCGGGCGGGGCGCGACGCTCGGAGACGATGCCCCGGACAGAGGTCGAAAGAAACTCGTGGAATAACGCGGCCGGTCCGGTGGGGAAACGGATGCGGAGCTGTTCGATCAGCTCCTCCCAGAGCAGCCCGCTGCGGTAGATTACCCGATACGCGGCCATCAGTTCCCGGATGGCGGCAAGGTCGTATCCGGCCCGTCGCAGTCCGATCTTGTTAAGCCCCACGACCAGGGTGCTCAGCCCATCGACGGTGACGTAAGGCGGTACGTCTTTCACCAGATGTGCCTGGCCGCCGACCATCGCCAACGCTCCGACGCGGCAGAACTGGTGAACGCCAGCCGCCCCGGAGATGAACGCGCGATCGTCCACGTGGACGTGCCCGGCCAGCATTGCGTTGTTGGTCACGATCACGTGGTTACCCAGTCGGCAGTCGTGGGCGACGTGAGTGTTGGCCATCAGCATACAGCCCTCGCCGATCGTGGTGGAGTGTTCGGAGATCAACGCGCGGTGTATGGTCACGTTCTCGCGGATGGTGTTTCCTTCTCCGATGACCACTCGGCCCGGCTGGTCGGGAACGTGAACGTGTTGCGGAAGTCCTCCGATGACGGCGCCCTCGTACACGTGGTTGTTTGCTCCCAGGCTGGTTCCTTCCTTAACGACCGCGTGGCTTTCGAGCGTACAGCCCGAGCCGATCGACGCGCCGGACTCGACGACGCAAAAGGGGCCGATGCTTACGTCCGGGCTAATTTGGGCCGAAGGGCTGACGACGGCCGACGGGTGTATGCTCACGGAAGGCTCCTCTTGTGAAGTGCGTGGTACATCAAGCGGGTCAATCTTTAGCGGAACTTGTGGGAGACGGATCCGTAACCGTTCGCTTCCTGCGGACGCCCCTGTTTGACTCTATCGGTTGCCCGGAACATACCCGTTAAGCCAGTCCCGCGGGCTGTAACGGTTTTCCCGGCCTTGCCAGCTTAAACCCCGCCAGGGAAGGAGAAGAGGAGAGAGAAGAGAGGGGAGAAGAGTGAGGAGAGAGGAGAGATTTTAGCTTGGAATGACTATTTGCGGCTATGAATCCATGATCTCTCTTCACTCCTCACTCTTCACTCCTCTCTTCCTTCCCTCCAACTCCCCCTTCCGCTAGACTGTGGCTTTGCGACGATGTCCACCCACCCGCGGAGTGTTTACCATGCCGACCGTAGACCAATTGTACGACGAAGCTATCGCCCTTCAACAAGCGGGCAATCTGGAGGAGGCGGTCGGCAAGCTGAAGGGGCTGGTCGCCGAAAATCCCGATTACGCCCTGGCCCACGCCGCACTGAGCGTCTTACACGGCAAGCTGGACCAGCACGACGAGGCCGTCGAGCACGGCCGAAAGGTCTGCGAACTGGAGCCGGACGATTCGTTCAGCTTCATGGCGATGAGCCTGATCTGCCAGCGTGCCGGCCGAATCCCCGAGGCCGAGGAGGCGCTCAGGACGTCGATGGAAAAACAGTCGGCCGCGTGGAGCGGGCAATAAGCCGTTATTAGCTGCTAAGCCGCAAGCGGCCCGGCTTGCCGGGGCGGCAGTGCAACTGCCACCCCAGCGGTGTTTTCCTACCCACTATCACCGGCTACTCCACGTCGCGGAGTTCCACCAGTGTGTGGCTGACCAGCGCGCCGTCCTCGAAGTAGCACTGGCCGCTGATCGTCCGCAGCACCTTGAGCACATCGAGCGTTGTGTGGATCTGATCGACGACCGACTGTCGCTGCTCTTCCGCGATGTTCTCGAAGCCCGGAGATTGCTCGAATGAGTATTCGATCCAGGGCGTGGCCAGATCGACCAACGCCGCCCAATTGAAACAGCCGGCCACGGCCAGCGGACGATTTGTCTCGGCGAGCAATCCGCCCATCGAAAGCGGCGTGGCCTTCAGCAGCCGGGCGGTGTGCCCGGGCGAGGTCGAGATGACCGCCGCGTTCTTTGATATACCCACGTTGGGAACGATCTGCTTATCCACGCCCCACTCCTCGGGCAGCGGGAAACTGTAGACCTTCCCCTCGGAGCTATCGGTCACTTGCGGCTCGGGGATCCTGATATTCTCGGGCACGTCGGTTCCCTCGACCTGACGCATCGCGTCGATCAGCCCGTTGACGATGTCCCAGTAGTCGTGCATCGCGCTGCGGAACATCTCGGCGTCGCTCAGCCCGATAATGATTGCCGGCTCGAGCATCGGCAACGGCTCCTCGGCGGCCGGCATATCATCGACGAATTGCTTGCTCTGCAACTTGCCGTCGACAGCCAGCGCCAACTGGCCGTCGGCCAGCGCGGGAACGAGCAACTCGCGGTTGATTTTGTCCATTCGCTCCATCAGCGGCAGCGCCCCTTCCAAAAACTGTTCGAGCTTCTGGCGATCTTCATCCGGCATCTGCGGCAGGCCGAACTCCTCGATGTATCCGTAGGCCGTCTTGGCCCACTTCGCCACTAGGTCATATTCCTCCGGGGTAACCCTGGTGCGCAGCACGATGCCCAGGATCGGGTTGCCGCCGACGTGCCGGAGTAGACTCAATTGCTTTGTCCCGTCCAGATCGGCGAAGTCGCCCCAGGCGTAACGATAGCTCTCCACGCCGCGGTCGGTGAGAAAGCTGAAGCCCGCGACCGCTCCCGCCTCGGAAACGATCCCCTTTAGATCCTCGGCCATCTCCTTGGCGTCTTTGCGTATCCGCTCCCGTTGTTCGTCGCTCAGTTCGGCCTCCGGCAGCAGCATGTCCACGGTTGCCAGGACATCATCGATCTGCCGCTTCTGGTTGTTCAGTCGCCGGCTCATCGCCTTGCTCAGGTATCCGACGAAAGTGAGCCGTTGGTCGGCGAATTTCGCCAGCGGCTTGAACTCCTCGCGGTCGATCAGCCGCGGGCCTTTGCCCAGCTTTTCCAGACATTCCAGCGACGACCCGATCGAGACCAGCAGGTATTCGTCGCGGATGCCGATTGCGACGACCAGCTTCGACTGCTTGATTCGCTCGACGATCTTCTGGACGTCCCCCTCCTCGGATTCCAGGCCCTCGAACGTATCCATGGGGACTTCATCCCACGGGACCAGACTGCCGTCTAGTTCCAACACCAGGAAATCATAATCGCCGACCTTGGTCTTCTTGAAACGGCCCTTGGTCTCTTCGTTCGATTCCAAAATGATGTTGGCGATCGTTTCCAGCTTGATGAGTTGTTCCTTGGCCAACTCGGTGTTTTTAATCCGGAAGCCGACGATCAGGTTGGGCACGGCGATCAGGTCGACGTTCTCGGCCAGCGTCGAGATCGCCTGGCCGGTCTTGATTCGATTCATGTCCCCGATCTGTCCGGTCGTCAGGGCCATCAACATCCCATAATTTTGGGCGGCCTGGACATCCTGGAAAAGCTGCAAGAAATCGGCGGAACTCATGTCGCCGCAAAGGAAAATCTCCTCCGAGGCCATGTCGGCAAGCATGTCGATGACCTTGCGGCTCTCGGGGTTCTCCATCGCTTCGGCGAGTTTCGACGGGACGCTATCGGGAATGGACAACTGCATGTTGTAGAACATCAATCCCATCTGGATCGCGGGCATTTCCTTGATCTTTGCCCAGGCGTTGCTGTTGACGATGGCTTCGATTTGCTCACGGTTGCGCAACATGCTCGAGTAGAAGGCGGCGTCCTCGGGCACGAGCTTCAGCGAGGTGTCGAGTTTGTCCAACTCGGCTGCCTCGGCGGTGTGCGGGACGAGCCAACCGGCCGCCACCAACGCGATCGAAAGGACCGAAAACCGAACTAATCCGAATAACCGGCGACGCGCGATCATGGTTATCTCCTTGTGTAGGTAGTCTGTCGCAGTGCGCCCCGAACGAGGGCGGAGCGGTTCGTTTCCTAAGCATAGCGTATGGATGGAGCCGCAATGGCGGCATTCTATCAGGCCGCCGGGGGGTAGGCAAGCAGGCGCGATGACTGGGCGTGATTTAGATAAGTAGGGTGCGTCCTTGACGCACCATGACGAACTGCTTGTTTTCCGTCCCCAGGTGGTATAATGCCGACGGTATCTCCACCTGTGTCCGGGGACACCGCCGACGGAAACCATCCGCACTTTTTTCAACGAAGGAGAGTTGCCGTGTCTCGTTTCTCTTTCAACGTCGCGTTGGGATTGGCCTTCTGGTTGCTGGCCGGCTCGAATCTGTCCTCGGCGGAAAAACCAACCGACCCCGGGCCAAAGCTACATACTGGTCAGGCCGCCATCGAAAAAGCGCTTACAGAGCCGGTTTCCCTGGAGTTCACAGAAACGCCGCTGGAAAAGGTTGTCGAGTTTCTCAAAAACCGGTGCAAGATCGAGATCGTGATCGATTTGCGCGCTTTGAGTGACATGGGCATCGGCGCCGACACGCCGGTAACCAAGAAGCTTCACAACCTGCCACTTCGCTCGGCGCTGAATCTGATGCTCCGGGATTTCGACATCTCATGGACAATCAAAGACAATGTGCTGTTCATTACTACGCCGGAGGAAGAGGAGATCGTGCTGTGCATGAAGGTCTATGACGTGTCCGACTTGGTGGTATGCCGCGACGATCAGGGTATTCTTTGGGACGACTACGATACGCTGATCGACGTGATCTGCAACATGGTAATGCCGACCACCTGGGATTGTGTCGGTAGTCCCGGCTCCATCGCCGGCGCTAGCTTGGGCAAGGCCAAGGTCTTGGTTGTTAACCAAACGTATCACGTTCATTGCAAAATTGCCGAATTGCTGGCACGGACCCGCGAAGTCGCCGAGAAAAATCCGGACGCGGAAACGCCGCGGCGAAACAGGCCGATCTCTCGACCCGAGGAGAAGTAGGGTGCGTCCTTGACGCACCATGACGAACTGCTTGTTTTCCGTCCCCAGGTGGTATAATGCCGGTGGTCTTCGGACACCGCAAGCGAAAACCATCTACCCCTTTTCAGCGGAGGAGAGTTGCCATGTCTCGCTGGTTTCTTGCCGCAACTTGGCTTGTCGTATTACCGCTCATCGCGTTGAATCTCCGAGCGGAAGACAAACCGTCCGCCGCCGCGCAAAATTCCGGCTCCGATCAAACGGCCATCGAAAAGGCGCTGGCCGAGAAGACCAAGGTTGA
>CBDAFL010000295.1:0-2955 GCA_965195225.1 uncultured Thermoguttaceae bacterium | reverse complement strand
GCGGCAGTTGGGCGTTCTCCTACATGGTTGCCACGGTGATTATGGGCGTGGCGATACTGGGGTTTTGGGCGTACAAAATCACCCATCTCCAACATATCGCCGAGGCGCCGTCGCAGTCGGTTCCGTCGGAAGCCATGCAGGAGATGGTGTTCGTCGGCCGGATCACCGGCATGGTCGATGTGAAATGGTCCGACGATCCCCGCTATCTGCCGCCGCTGAGTTCACGGGCTTACGTCCCGCTGGGCCGCAAATACAAGCTCGACTCTGGCCTGATGGAAATAACCTACAACTCCGGCGCGAAGGTCATACTTCAAGGCCCTTGTACCTACGAAGTCGAATCCACCGCCGGCGGCTACCTCGCGCTGGGCAAACTGACGGCACGAATAGGGGAGAGGGGAGAGGGGAGAGGGGAGAGGAAAAAACATTCTGACAATTAGAAATCAGAAATCAGAAATCAGAAATCTCCCTCTCCCCTCTCCCCTCTCCCCTCTCCCCTTTTCTCCGTCCGCACTCCCACCGCCGTCGTCACCGATCTGGGCACCGAGTTCGGCGTCGAGGTCGGCAAGGAAGGAAACACCAGTACGCACGTTTTTCGGGGCAAGGTCACGTTGTGGTCGGCCGGCAGCGGCGATGTGATTCCCGTGGGAGAAAATGAGTCGGCCAGGGTGGAAAGGGGCCAGGACCGGGTTGTCAAGGTGAGTCGTGAGTCGGTCCGACCGAGTACCTTCGTGCGCCAGATGCCAGCGGACTCGGCCGTGCCTATCCTTGTCGACGATCCCGCGACGATGGTTGCCCAATGGAACCTGTCCGAAGGAATCGGCCTCGTAGCCTATCCGGCGGTGGGCCGGTACGCCGGGAAGATACAAGGGAACGTGGTCTGGCAGAAGAGCGGTCCGCCGGCCATGCCGCACGCTTCACTCTGGTTCGGCGGCGGCACGCGTAGTGAGCGGGGCAACGATGTGAGCACCGATTTCGTCAATTTCGGCTTTTCCAAAGCCTTCTCATCGCCGAGCATCAGCGTGGGTTTTTGGGCGAAGGCCGATCCGGAAGCAACTTATGAAGACATGGCGATAGTGAGCAAATATACCTACGCCCCCGGCTCTTGGGAATTCGGCTGGGGAAGCACCGGCAGCAAGTGCAAGCTTTATTGGCGCATGTTTAGCCACTCCCCCGCTTGGTCTGTTCGGACACAAGCGAACGCCCGCGCCAATTACAAGGGCAACGATTTCAAGGACGGCAAGTGGCATTTCATCGTCGGCACATACGATCAGGCTTCGGCGGTCTTGTCGCTATACCTTGATGGAGAGTTGCTGGCCACGAATACGATTGTCGAAGGCACGGCCCTAAACTCCACTTGTCACCAGCTTAACCTCGGCAAACGTTCGTATTTAGGTGCCCCCGGATCCTATCGGGGCTATTTGGGCGGGCCGTTCTTCATCCGCAACCGCGCCATGAACGCCGCCGAAGTCAAACGCTACTACCAAGCCTGCTTAAATTGGAGCCGGAGTGTCGGCGAGCACGGCAGGCAAACGACGGACTGACTCCGCCCCGCCGAGGCTCAAACAAAATGCCTAAACCAGCAATTCAGTTAGTCGGCGAGACGGCGGGCTTGCCCGCCGCGCCGAGAAAGGAGGGAAAGGGGGAAGAAAAATGGGAAGAGAGGTGGATCCACCCCGCGGTTCGTGTACGGAGTCGGCACACGGAGAGCGCCATCTGCGTTAGGGTGGGGGGGTCCGGGCGATCCGCATCGTCCAGTTGGCCGGCGGTAAGGGCCTTTTGGCGGGTGCGGCAGAGAAGGAGGGAAGGCCGTTGCTCGGGATAAAGATGTCCGGCACGTTGTCGGCTGCCCGTCAGCGGTCAATAGTCTATAGCTTTTGGAGACTTAAATCATGAGTAGCATGCACAAAGTATGGTATGTAAAGCGGTTCGTCGCGGGTTTGGTGTTTTTGCTGATCGGCGTGTTCGCAACGGCTTCAGTCTGGGCGACCCCAATCGACGGCAGCGTCCTCTCCGACGAGTTCAATGGCACTGTGTTGGATACCGGCACAACCGGCACATGGACTACCAGAGAAGTATATGGCGGCACGCTTACCGTCGCAGGCGGTCTATTGACTCTGTACGCCCCGCAGTCGAGGGGTAGGGCGGACATAGCTAGCGATGCTATCCCTGCTGTCGAACTAGACTTCAGTGCTTCTCCCAGCGATTGGTGGGGAGAGGTGAGATTCAAGATGGACGGCAAACTGACCACTGTCCAGGGCGCTACGGGATATAACGGGGTGTGGAGACCGCTTGCGGGGAATCAGTTTAACGCTAGAAGCGTAACTAAAGGCTTCGACCTGTGTGTTGTGCAAGAGGGTGCGGAAACCGGCGCCACGTTCGAGTTGGCTTGGCATGGCCCCGACGTTGTTGACAGTACCCGAGTAGGCGCAACCTTGGTATCGGGCCTCAACAAAGGACAGTTTTACATCGTCCAGGTCCATCGCAAGACCGACGGCAATGTAGACATCTACTTGGACGACACCCTGATCGCCACCAAGCCCCTGATCGCTGGCGTTAATCCCGGTATGGTGTACGTCGGCGATTGGACAACGTACGCGGGAACCGGGACGATGGTGGTCGATTATGTGAGGTTGGGCGGGGTCGTCCCCGAGCCCGGCACACTTGTCTTGCTGGCCACCGGCCTAGCGGGCCTGCTCTGCTACGCATGGAGGAAGCGGAGGTAAAGAGTTTAGTGGCCGGTGGCCCGCGGTCAACCGTTGGGGTGGCAGTTAAACTGCCACCCCAACAAGGATAGAAAAACTCCCCTCTCCCTTTGGGAGAGGGGCCGGGGGTGGTCTGATGAAAACCCAATAATTTTGGCAAACTGGGCTTGTTAGGTTTTTTGAAATCTGTTGCGCTTCCTTTGTAAGTTTTGGAAACTTTTTCCAATGTGAAGGAGCGCAACAGATGGGTCTA
>CBDAFL010000294.1:0-13718 GCA_965195225.1 uncultured Thermoguttaceae bacterium | reverse complement strand
ACGCCGGCGCGTTGCCCGAGGTGCTCCGGGCGATGCCCCGGGCCACGCTCGTCTGCGACAAGAAGTGCGTCGCCGCGCTGGGCGATCACTTCGACACTTCCGGCTGGAAGATTCAGACGGTAGCCGACGGCGACACTCTATCTCTCGGCCGGCGGACGCTGCGGTTCGTCGCCACGCCGATGGTCCATTGGCCCGAGTCGATGTTTACCTACGTGCCGGAAGAGAAACTGCTGTTTTCGATGGACGCCTTCGGCCAGCACTACGCCTCCGGCGTGCGGTTCGACGACGAGGCCGACTTGCCCTCGGTGATGCAGGAGGCGAAAACCTACTACGCGAACATCGGCATGCCCTACGCCAAGCCGGTGTTGCAATGCCTGGACAAACTGGCCGGCGTCGAGATCGCCACGATCGCGCCGAGCCACGGCCTGATCTGGCGGCGGCACGCGGCGGAGATTGTTGCCGCCTACCGCGATTGGGCCGGTCACCGCTGCAAGCCGAAGGTGCTGGTCGTCTACGACACGATGTGGCAGAGCACGGAGATGATGGCCCAGGCTATACTGGAGGGGGCCGCGCGGCCGGGCGTAAACGCCTCGCTGATCCACGTCCGCCGCTCGAACCTGACGAAAATCGCCACCGAAGTGCTCGACGCGGCGGCCGTGGCCGTCGGATCGCCGACGCTCAACCGCCGCATGATGCCCATGATCGCCGCCATGCTCTGCTACCTCGATGGACTCCGGCCGCTGGGTAAGGCGGCGGTAGCCTTCGGCTCCTACGGTTGGGGCCGAGGAGGGCCGGAGGACGTCAACGAGGCACTCCAGCGAATGCAATGGGACGTCCTCCGCGAGCCGCTGCGTGCCCATTGGAGGCCGACACCTGAAGTGCTCGACGAATGTCGCCGAATTGGGCAGGAATTGGCCGATCGGGCCTTGAATCCGCCGCCGCTGGAAATGGGCCAAAAGTTTTGCTAGAATATGATAAGACCGTGAATCCCAACTACATCCCGATTCCGTGAGTATCTAGGGGACAAACATTGACGCTCACCGATCCAAACGATCAAGCCAATCCGATCAACGCCGCTGAGGAGTCGATCGAGACCCAACCGGAAACCAGTCCTTCTTCGCCCCCGCCGGTCGATCAGACGCAGCAGTCCGCCTCGGCCGAGGAGTCGTCGTGTCGGCGCATCCTGATCGGCTCGCAGCGCGATCCGGCTGCCTATCGACCTCGGCCGCGGCACGATTTCACGCCGTTGGACATACCCGATGAGGGGCGAGGGGAGGAAATCAACGGCCAAGGGCTGGTCGGTTCACCGACCAGTGAAATCAACAGCGAGGAGGGTTCGGACGCTTCCGTTGATGCGGCAGTTGAACTGCCGCGCCAACCCACGGAACCCGCCGCCGCGGCCGAACCTCCACAGACCCCGCCGAGTACGCCCGACTTGATCTCCGATCTTGCCGCCGCGCTGGCCGGTCCACAGACACCCATCTCGAAGCCGAGCGTCCGCGACAAAATGACGTCGGAGTTGGAAGACGAGCTTCACCTCGCGATGGGCGACGCCTCGATGGACGAGTTGCTCGATGCCGGTTCGTCCGGTGAGCAGACGTTCGAGCCTGGCGAGATGCAAAGCGGCCGGGTGGTCGCCGTCCGCCGCGACGACGTGTTCGTCGAGTTCGCCGGACGCCAGCAAGGGGCAGTCTCGATTCGCCAGTTCGATGTTCCACCCCGGCCCGGCGCGGAGGTCCAGGTGGTCGTCGAGCGGCTCAACCCCGAGGACGGATTGTACGAATTGTCGCTGCCTAACAAGGCGGTGCAGGTGGACGACTGGTCCGATCTGATCGAAGGGGCGCTGATCGAGGTCCGCGTAACCGGCCACAACACCGGCGGGCTGGAGTGCGAAGTGAACCACATCCGCGGTTTCATCCCCGTCAGCCAGATCGACCTCTACCGGGTCGAGGACCTTGCCCAATTCGTCGATCAAAAGTGGACCTGCGTAATCACCGAAGCAAACCCCGACCGGCGTAATCTGGTGCTCAGCCGCCGTGCCGTGCTCGAACGCGAGCGGGAGCAGGTCAGGCAACAACTGCTCGATTCGCTCCGCCCGGGCCATGTCCGCGAAGGCGTGGTGCGAAAGCTCATGGACTTCGGCGCGTTCGTCGATATCGGCGGCGTCGACGGGCTGGTCCACGTCAGCCAGGTGGCCTGGGGGCGGGTAAAGCATCCCAGCGACGTGCTCAAGGAAGGACAGCAAATCAAGGTGCGGGTAGATAAGATCGATCCGGAAACCGGCAAGATCAGTCTGGCGTATCGAGACCTGCTGGAAAGCCCGTGGACGACAGTCGCGCAGAAGTTCTCACCCAACACCATCGCCGAGGGAACCGTCACCAAGCTGATGGATTTCGGAGCGTTCGTCGAGTTGGAGCCGGGCATCGAGGGGCTGGTCCACATCTCCGAACTCTCGCACAAGCGCATCTGGCGATGTTCCGACGTGGTGAAGGAGGGCCAGCAGGTCGAGGTGATTGTCCTTTCGGTCGACCCGGAGGCGCAGCGGATGAGCCTCTCGATGAAGGAGTTGTCGGCTCCGCCCGAGCCGGCCAAAAAGGAAGACGAAGAAGCGGGGCCGGGCAAACCCTCGAAGAAAAGCTCGAAACCGACCGGCCCGTTGCTCGGCGGACTCGGCCGCAAGACCGGCGACCGGTTCGGGTTGAAGTGGTAATCACAAAGCCGCGCCCGTGGTCATTATTGCCGCCATGCCCGAACTTGAACTATTCACTTACGAATCGCTTAATAGCGGTGAATTGACCAAGCGCATCCAGCGCGTTCGGAAGGAAATGGGACCGGGGCTGCTGATTCTCGGCCATCATTACCAGCGGGACGAGGTCATCGAACTGGCGAACGTGAGTTCGCAGTGCTGCGGCAGGCAACGTATAGTATCTCGCCAGAGTTCTCCAGGCAATTGACCGAATAGAGAAAAAGGAATAAGTCTGACTATGGGGGGACAATAATTGAACTTATCACCTTCGTGCTCTGGAATTGTGAAATTGCAAATCCGCATAACAATAATCTCTATTGTCCTGATGCTGTTGTTGTGGTGCGCATGTCCTTTTCGCCTCATGCTTCCAGGCGGCTATTTTCCTGAACATGCCTTGCGAAAGGACGAGCTAACCATTACGGCAATTGATGACAGATATAGTATTGCCATCCATAGTGGCGGACGGATGTTATTGCCTATTTCCCCGGAAGGGCCGTTCCCTAAATGGTCCGCGTCAACAAGACTGATTGCCGAAGGAAGTGGAGAAACCGTGACACGGGATGGCGTGACTTATAAAAAATATACATTTTACAACGGACTCAGAAGCGAAACGGACTACTTCTTTGATGGGAGTATCTGGTTTTCGGAAGAGGACCGGACGCTGATCGTGGATGTCGAGTATAAGGAGGAGTATCGTCATTTGTTGAATCATTCCGGAACCTACAGAAATATCACGGTTAATCGTCCAACGATCATTGTTTTGACCAAGGATACGCCAATTGAGAGGATTGATGGTCGTCATGTCAGAGCGAGAGGGACTTTCGCAGAGTCCGGCAATTACTTCCAGGCTGCGGGAAAAACATTCTACACATACTGTAGTTACAGATCCGACAAATTGGTTGCCTACGAAGTGATTGGAATTGTTCACTCCCCAGACCCAAACGCGTACAATCCCATCGCGAAAAAGCTGCCCTGTCTAGGTATTATTACCTGGAAAGCGATGAAGAATGGCAATCGGGTGCAAGAGAAGTCGGAAAAGCTTCATAAAACCCCTTACAACTGACGTTGCCATGAGCATTGACTTTGTCACCTCGACATCCGATTTGACTCCCTATGAATCATTGGCCCCCGCCGTTTTGACCGAGCGCATCCAGCGTGTGCGGGCGGAAATGGGGCCGCGGCTGCTGATCCTCGGCCACCATTACCAGCAAGACGAGGTTATCGACCTGGCCGACCTGCGCGGCGATAGCTACGGACTGTCGGAACGGGCCGCCAACAATGAAGAATGTCGGGCGATCGTCTTCTGCGGCGTCCACTTCATGGCCGAGACGGCCGACATCCTGGCCAATCGGCCCGAGCGGCTTGCCCAGCGTGACGGCCTACGCGTGCCGGTCATTCTGCCCGACTTGGAGGCCGGCTGCTCGCTGGCCGATATGGCCGACATTGGACAGGTCGAACGGTGCTGGGCCGAACTGGCCGAAACGATCGACGTCGACGACGTGACGCCGATCACTTACGTCAATTCGACGGCCGAGTTGAAGGCATTTTGCGGCCGTCGCGGGGGGATCGTTTGCACGTCGGCCAACGCCCGGGCCGCGCTCGATTGGGCCTTCCAGCGCCGCGGCCGCGTGCTTTTTTTTCCCGATCAACACTTGGGCCGGAACACCGCCCGCGCGATGGGCATTCCGCTGGAGCAAATGCCGCTCTGGGATCCGCGCCAGCAGAAGCTCGGCGGCAACTCGGCGGAGGCGATTCGCGACAGCCGGGTGATCCTCTGGCGGGGATTCTGCTGCGTCCACCAACAGTTCACCCCCTATGACGTGGCCCACTTCCGCACGAAGTATCCCGGCATCAAGATCATCGTCCATCCCGAGTGCACGATGGAGGTCGTGGACCTGGCCGACGTGGCCGGCTCGACCAGCAAGATCATCCACGAGATCGAGCAATCGCCGCCGGGCACGCGCTGGGCCATCGGCACCGAGCAGCATCTGGTCGACCGCCTGCGCCGCGAGCATCCCCAGCAGGAAATCCATCTGCTTTCGACCGAGTCCTGCGTCTGCTCGACGATGTTCCGCATCAACCTGCCGCGTCTATGTTGGGCGGTGGAGAACCTTGCGGCCGGCACGCCGGCGAACGTGATCGAGGTCGAGCCGGAGACCGCCCGCTGGGCGCTGGAAGCGCTGCGGAGGATGCTGGAGGTGAAGTGACTGCTTTTGACCCTTGGGTATAAATTATGATATAATAACCACGGGGACCGTAACTTGGATACTCTGGTCAAGATCAAGCGACTGGTGATTGCACGGCGAGTCATCTTCAGCGAGAAGGCCCGTGAGGAACGTTTGGCCGACGACTTGACGGTGGAAGATATTCTGGAGTCGATCCTTAACGCGCCGACGATCAACAAGACCTTGCGATCGACAAGCCAGTTCCGGAAAACGCGAAGGGAAAAACTGTACGTGATTATCAGTTCCACTTACGACGGCAAACTTGTTTATACGAAAGGGGCCATTCGGAAAGTGGACGACGTGGAGGAGTTTTACATTCTCATTTCCGCGAAATGGAGTGGATATGAGTAACTCGATCACCCATTGTATTTCTTGTGGCAACGACAAGCTTCAGAAGAAGCGGCGCGGATTTCGCGTCACCGTTCACGGAAAAACGCTGAATGTCCCCAACATCGAGTTCTACGTCTGTTCTCGATGCGGAGAAACATTCCTTGATCTCGACAACGAGACAAAAGTTGACCTCTTCCTGAAACAACGGAGAACGCCCCCCATATCCAACAAGGGGGCTAGGAAGGAAAAAGGGCACCGGAGCCTTTCTTGCCACTAGACAATGGCTCCTGATACTTATTATGCAGAATTGGGAATCCATCCTTCGGCGAGGATTTGAGTCCAAGGAGTTGGATTACAAAGGTTCCTGTGCATGGGATGAAAACGACAAAAAGTCCTGCTGCGAAATCGTCAAGGATATCCTGGCGATTGCCAATGCCAAGGGCGGCTGGATTGTAGTCGGAGTGAGTGAGACGGATTCCAAGTTCGATTGGGACGGCTTGTCTGATGAGCAGTGCAAGTCATTCGAGACCTCGCGGGTAAATCGGTTTCTCCAGAACTACTCCGACCCGCCTATCAATGCGCTCCTCATTAAGCACGCAAGCCAAGGGAAGAACTTCGTAATCATCGAGATCCCCCGCTTTCCCGACACACCTCATATTTGTCAGAAGGATTACCCCGGCGTACTTGCGACCGGAACGGTGTACGTTCGCACCGACAACAACGAATCCGCTCCGGTCAGGAACTCCGCCGACATGCGGGCGATAGTGGAACATGCCACCCGCAATCGAGCCGATCAACTGCTGACCTCCTTCCGGGCAGTGCTGACCGGGACTCCGCAGCCCACCACCGCACCCGGCGACTTAGAACAGTTCAATAAACAAATCAAAGCCGCCGCAGAGCGATCAAAAGAACTCATCCCCCCGGATCTTGCCAAACTGCCATTGGGTTTTCGGGAAACTGTGATTCATCCCCTCAGGTTTGAGCGATTACGATTCACAAGTCTGGATATCGAACACATGGCCGAGGCCGCAAGTGTGTCATACCGAGAGTGGCCATACATCTTCTATTCCGAGAAGCGGGCCGACCTAATACGCCACCTTGACGACGGTCTGGAAATGTTCACCGACTACGTGCAGGCATTTCAGTTTTGGCGCTTGCACAAATCGGGCTGCCTCTATGTAAACGAGATGTTTCAAGAGGATGAACAGTGCTTCAAGTCCAGTGGTCGCGGGTTAGATGCCGACCAAGAATGGGAGGAGTTGAAGGGTGGCGTATTCCCTGAGTCGCCCAAGCCCGGCAAGCTACTTGCAGACATAAAATTTGCCTATACCTGCGCAGAAGCAGTGCAGTGTCTTGTTGACCTCTACACCGACCGGCTGGCCGACGATGATATCGTCCGGCTGCAAATGCGGCTTCACGGCGTTCAAGGCAGGCACTTGGCGATGGTCCGAGGCTACAATACGTACCATTCGACGCATTATCAGTGCAATTCCGATATAATCGAATATGAGCAAAAGCACTCGCTTGCCGATTGGCGAGCCGGCGTGATCCAGCACGCCTTTGAACTACTTAAATACGTCACCAAGAAGTTCAATGCGCCTGACCCACCCTACGACGAGGTAACCGCCGCAATGCAACGGCTCCTAAGCAGACAATTGTAATCACTCGCGATTGAAGCATGGGAAATACTTGACTTGAATCAATCCCCGCCGGCACTTGCATGTCGGGTGTCGGCATATTGATCACCGGTGGTGGGGCGTCGGTCTGGGGCTTCTCGCTTGTCGGCTTCGTCCCCGGCCAGGGCGGCGCGTCGCCCGCGTCGCCGTTTTCCTCCACCAGCAAAACCTTCCGGCCGTCGGCCAACGTGACCTCCATGATGATGAACTCCCATTTGCCCTGCATCAAGCGTGCGAGGACGTGTGCCTTGGCTTGGCCCTTGGGGCCTTGGATGTCCCAGCGGACTTCCCTCTCGCGGTCTTCGAGCCGAGGACTGGGCGGCGGCCAGCCCGCGGCCTGAATCGGCTCGCCAAGCTTGCTCCGCAACTGATCGCTCCCCTCGATCTTCTCCATCGCCAAGCGATACTCGTCCAGGCAATACACGCGGCCGAAGAAGGACCAATATCCCCAGCCGGCGCCGATCGCTATCAACACCAACAGATCGACGATGATGAACCAAAGCCAGTTGCGTCCGAACCAGCCTCGCCGTTTCCGCGCCGACTCCGGCGAGTTCCGATCGACGGCCGCCAAGTCAACATCTCTTGAGTTCCGATCAACGGCCGCCAAGTCAACATCTTTTGAGTTCATGGCGATGACTCCAGTTTGAGGAACGCCGGGTCAATATCGCGACAACTCGGATCGGGTCCGTCGAATCGGACCAGCACGTGGCCGTTGAAGTTGACCGTCACCACCCTGCCCGGCACTTCGGCCCAACGGGTCAACTCCGGCCGTCGGGCGTCCACCAGCACTCGCTTGCCGGTGTACTCCCGTTTCAGTTGTTCGATTCTTTCGGGCGACATGGGGGCTTGTATGTTCTGGGAAAAACTATTCGACAGCCGGTAATCTACCAACTCGATGCCCCTCGGACAATCCCTTATTGCTTTCCCGCCCTGTATCGTAAATAGGCGTCCAGGAACTCCTGGATGTGGCCGTCGAGCACGTCGTGGAAACTCGTCTCGGCGTGGCCGGTCCGTGCGTCCTTTACCCGTTGGTCGGGGTGCAGGAAATAATTGCGTATCTGCGAGCCAAAGCCGACTTTCGGCATCTGGTTGTACTTGGCCGCCTGTTCGGCCTCGCGTTTTTCCTCCTCGATTCGGGCCAGCCGGGCACGGAGCATCTTCAACGCCGTCGCACGGTTCTTATGCTGGCTCCGCTCGCTCTGACACGCCACCGCGATGCCGGTCGGATGATGGATCAGACGGACGGCGCTGGAGGTCTTGTTGACGTGTTGCCCGCCGGGGCCGCTGGCCCGAAACACCTGCTCCTCGACGTCCTCGTCGCGGATTTCGATGTCGCATTGTTCTGAGACCTCGGGCGAGACGTCCACGGCGGCGAAACTGGTCTGTCGCTTCCCCTCGGAGTTGAAGGGACTGATGCGTACCAGCCGGTGCATGCCGCTCTCTCCCTTGAGGTAACCGTAGGCCATCGGCCCTCGGACGGCGACCGTGGCGCTGTTGATGCCCGCCTCCTCGTTGTCGTGGCGGTCGAGAATTTCGATCTGGTAATCGTTTTCCTTTGCCCAGTTCAGATACATCCGCAAGAGCATTTCGGCCCAATCGTTGGCGTCTGTTCCTCCGTCGCGTGCGTTGATCGTCATCAGGGCGGCGTTGGCGTCCAGCGGCCCACTCAACAGGGCCTTGGTCTCCAGCGCGTCGATCACATGCTCGATCCGTTCCAGTTCGCCGGGCACTTCCGTCGCCAGATCGTCGTCCTCCTCGGCCATCTCGATCAGCGCAGCCAGATCGTCGCCCCCTTTGAGCACTTCTTCCAAGGGCCTGAGCACGGCCTTCAGCCCCTTCAGTTCGGCGACGACCTGACGGGCTATTTCCTGATTGTTCCAGAAGTCGGGCGCGGCCATCCGTTGCTCGATCTCCGCCGTCTGGCTCTGTTTGCCAGCGTAGTCAAAGAGAGTCTCGCAGTTGGAGAATCCGCTGCTGAATGGCCTCGGCCCGATCGATTAACTCACGTTCCATGATACGATTCCTGATGAAAAACGTTCCATGCGGCATTATATTCGTCCCCGGACGGCGTGGGAAGGCGAAATCGGCGGTTTGGATTGGGTGTTGGTCCGACCTTTCGCGGGCCGCTTCTTCAATCGCCGGTACATGTTCACGCCTGTTTACCAATATGTCAACGATTGGTACAATGAAGAAGTTACATGGGACTCCACTTGGAATCGAGGAGTATGTCGATGTCATATCTTTTCCCTCCCATGCTTGGCCGATTGGTTCGGGAAGAGTTGGCTACCGGCGTATACAAGTCAGAGGATGATGTTTTGGTCGAGGCCCTGCAGGCGCTGCGAGATCGGGATGAGAGCATCGCCGGCATCCGCGAGGGACTTGCCGATCTGGACGCCGGCCGAGTGCGTCCGCTGGGCGACGTGGATGCCCAACTACGGACCAAGCACGGCATTGCCCACAACGAATGACGCATCAGGTTATTCTTACCGACCGCGCTGCCAGAGACCTTGACGAGGCATACCAATGGTGTGCTGAGTTCGCCCCAGAGGCCGCATTTCACCTTATCGCCAGAGGAACCATCCGCCCGCCTCAATGCGTTCAGCGAGTCGTGCGCGAATTTAGCCTAGTTCCTGTTGACTGCCATGCACCCCCTGGTATACTGAGGGTAGTATCGGCGGTTGGTGTAATACCACCCGCCCAGACAGCTTGACTCACGTATATCAAGGGATATACTAACATGTACAATGAAAAACAGTTTGTGAAGATCAAAAAGATGCTGGAACGGGCCGGATACCGGCTGGTCCGTATTAGCGGATCCCACCACTACTTCACGAAACCGGGAGAGCAACCGTTCTCGATTCCCGTGCATAACGGAAAGGTGAAACCTTACTATGTCCGCCAAGTCGAAAAGGTCTGCAAAAGCGATTGATCGGCCCTTCGACGCCCACACAATGGCCAAGGCCGTAAAGATTGCCGGGCAGTACCAAGTTATCCTGGCTTTCGAGGACGGGCACTGGTACGGCCGGGGACTGGAGTTGCCGAACATCCACGGCGACGGAAAAACCGTCAACCAATGTGTCAAAAACACCCGTGAAGCGTTTGCCGGTTGGGTGGCCTGCTTGCTGGAAGAAGGCCAGCGCCCACCGACACCGGCAGGCGAAGGCACCCGCACGGCACAGGTGAATGTGCGGCTGACGTCGGAAGAAAAGGTGCTGTTGGAGGCCACCGCGAAACGAAAGGGGTTCAGCGGATTATCGGATTTCGTCCGTGCCGCGGCCATCGAGTCGGCCAAGTGACCGGCAAAGTAGCAGGCACACGGAGCGTGCCCTCTACCCCCGCGACCGCAGTCGCGGGGCGTTTTCTTATGTTGCATTTGATGACCGTTTAGCCCCGGCGTCCACGCCGGGAAGAATGGTATGGCACGAGTAGTATTGGCGATGTCCGGCGGAGTGGATAGCAGCGTGGCGGCCTGGCTGCTACGCGAGCAGGGGCATGATGTTGTCGGTGTTTTCATGCGGCACGGGCAAGACGAGCCGCCCTCACCCCCGGCCCCTCTTGCGAAGGAAGAGGGTGGCAGGCAAAACTGCTGCTCGGCCGCCGACGCTGCCGACGCACGTCGCGTGGCCGACGTGCTGGAGATCCCCTTCCACGCGATAAACTTTCAGCGGGACTTCGACCGGATCGTCGATTACTTCGTCGGCGAATATGCCGCCGGTCGCACGCCCAACCCGTGCATAGTCTGCAACTCGTGGCTTAAGTTCGGCAGGCTGTTTGAGTATGCCGACGGTATGGGAGCGGAATACGTGGCAACCGGCCATCACGCGCGGCTTGTCGCACTTGAAGGCGGCGAAATCTCGCTCTGCCGTGCCCGCGACGAGTCGAAGGACCAATCATACGCGCTGTTCGGCATCCGAAGGGAATTGCTCCCGCGGCTGATGTTCCCCATCGGCGAACACCACAAGGAAGAGATCCGGCGGATTGCCGGGCGGCTGGGGCTGCGCGTGGCGGAGAAACGCGACAGCCAGGAAATCTGTTTCGTTCCCGACCGGGACCATGCCCGATTCGTCCGGCAACGCCGCGGCCACGTGGATACCTCGGGCGAGATCGTCGCCACCGACGGTACACTGCTCGGGCGTCACGGTGGAATCGAGCAGTTCACCGTCGGACAGCGCAAGGGACTGCGGTTGGCCTTCGGCGAGCCTCGATACGTAGTGCGGATCGAGCCCAGTTCGCGCCGAGTGATGATCGGCACGCACGAGGAACTCGCGCGGCGGGAACTGACCGCCTCCGGGGCCAACTGGCTGGTTGAGGAGGACGGAGGGCTGGCTGCTTCAGCAGCCAGTGGAGCCGGGGCCAGCTTTCGTGCTCAAGTAAAGATTCGCTACCGCAGCCGGCCCACCGACGCCACGGTCGAGCCGCTGCCGGGGGGGAGGCTTAGGATTCGATTCGACGAGCCGTGTTTCGGAATCGCTCCCGGGCAGGCCGTCGTATGTTATGATGGGGAAAGAGTGTTGGGCGGCGGTTGGATCGACTGAATTCCGCACTGGAATACGGATTTCCCGATCCACCCATCTTTGTTTTCACCGCATCCCTTATTGTGCATAATGCACGGGGTCGAAAGACAGATGTGCGAGAAGAAGCAGCGAGTCGTCGTCGTTGGCGCCAGTCCAAAGCCGGAACGTTACTCAAACCGCGCCATGCGCATGTTGATCGAGCATGGACACGAAGCGATCCCGGTCCACCCGGCGGTCAAGGAAATCGAGGGGACGCCCGCGGTAAAATCCCTTGCTGAAATCACGGATGATATCGACACCGTTACGCTTTACGTTTCGGCGGCTATATCAAGTTCCATGCGGGATGCACTGTTGGAAATGCGTCCCAAAAGAGTCATTTTCAATCCCGGCGCCGAGAACGCCCCTCTGCGCGATGCTCTCGAAAGCAACGGCATCCAAACTCTGGAGGCTTGCACCCTCGTCCTCCTCAACATCGGCCGGTTCTAGTGCCGTCTTTTTTCAACGGGCTGCTGGCCCGCGCTCGTTCCCATGCTCTGTGTGGGAACAAGATGTTTGCATTTGCTAATTAAACGGTATTAGGGCTAGCCCGCCCGTGGTATTTCCCGTGTTGTACAATCCTCGCCGACGAGCCGACTGGGAACCTTGATCCCGAAACGAGCCGGTAAGTGAACCGGTTCTTCGGGGAATTCAACCTCGAAGGCAAGACCATCGTGATGGCGCCCCATGATCCCCGCGCGGCGGGCGGAGGAGAAACTCCATGTCGCTTGATCAGCTCCCGTGCAACTCCGCCTCTTCATCGTGCTTGACATCGGCCGATCGGCCCGCTAGAAACGGTGTCGGTGTCGTATTCCAGCCGCCGTCGGAGCGGATGTCCGCGATGAGCATGCGGGATTTCATGTCGATCACGAAGGTTCCGGCCAATGAGTGAACACATTGGTAAGAAGCTCTCCTTTCTCGACCGTTTTCTGACGCTCTGGATATTTCTGGCGATGGCCGTGGGCGTGGGGTTGGGCTATTTCGTCCCCCAGGTGGAATCGCTGATCAACCGCTTCCAGGTCGGCACCACAAACATTCCCATCGCCCTGGGACTGATCCTGATGATGTACCCGCCGCTGGCGAAAGTGCGGTACGAAGAGTTGGGCGACGTGTTCCGCGATTGGAAGATTTTGGGGCTGTCGCTCGTGCAAAACTGGCTGATCGGGCCGATCCTGATGTTCGTGCTGGCCGTCGCCTTCATGGGGTTTCTGTTTCCGGCTTTTTTGCCGGATGACCCAAAGTACATGCAGTACATGGTCGGGCTGATACTGATCGGCTTGGCTCGATGCATTGCGATGGTCATTGTGTGGAACGATCTGGCCAAGGGAGACACGGAATATGCCGCGGGGTTGGTCGCCTTCAACAGCCTTTTCCAGGTGTTTTTCTACAGCGTCTATGCCTGGGTCTTCATCACCTGGTTGCCGCCGATGCTTGGCCTGGAGGGTAAGGTTGTCCAGATCAGCATGGGCCAGATCGCCCAAAGCGTGTTCATCTACCTGGGCATTCCCTTCTTGGCCGGGCTGATTACCCGCGTGGTGCTGCTGAACCTCAAGGGGCGAACGTGGTACGAGAAATCGTTCATTCCCAAAATCAGCCCAATCACATTGGTGGCATTGCTGTTCACGATCCTGGTTATGTTCAGCCTCAAGGGCGACCAAATAGTGCGAATCCCGTTCGACGTGTTGATAATCGCCGTGCCGCTGTTGATCTACTTCGTCGTCATGTTCCTGGTCAGCTTTTTCATGGGGCGGATGGCCGGGGCGAACTATGCCAAGACGGCTACACTTTCGTTTACCGCCGCCAGCAACAATTTCGAGTTGGCAATCGCCGTGTCCGTGGCGGTGTTTGGAATCCACCACGCGGTGGCGTTCACAGCGGTGATCGGCCCTCTGGTCGAGGTGCCGGTAATGATCGGGCTGGTAAACGTCTCGCTTTACTTCAAGCGACGGTATTTCGGGGGATCGGGTACGTCTGAACAAAGCGCTTGACGAGTTCCGCAAAGAGTGCATCGGGTTGGCTGGGGACTGGTCCATTTTTCGGCCGAAAAACACATTTCGCGGGCAAACGGTTGGCCGAAAACATGGACCTTGTATGTTTCCAAATAGTCTTTGGGGCATGTTATCAAAAGTTGCTTTGGAGGGTAAATTGGGATTCGCAGGGGACCCCCGCGGGGGTCCCCTGCGGCCGGCCG
>CBDAFL010000293.1:0-12378 GCA_965195225.1 uncultured Thermoguttaceae bacterium | reverse complement strand
AGTGTCAACCAAGGATGTTCACAATTGGGTTCGCAAGAACCTTGGCGATACCTTGACCTCCAAACGTCTCGCTACGTATAAAGAATTCCGAGGCGCAACAAAAACAGCCGCAATAACTTAGCGTTTTAATCAGACCACCCTCACTCTCTCCCGGAGGGGGGCGATGAATCGCCCCCCGCGCGTACCTGGATGTGAACGGCGGTCCAAAAAGCCAGCGCGTGACGGAGGTCTGCGGAGGACCGGGAGAAGTGGAGCTGCGAGGTCTAAAAAGGATGGAAATCGCCTTTCCCATGCCCCCCCCTCAGCAGACAGTGAAAAGTGCTGTTTGGCGAGCGCAGGCTAACATAGACTGCTGGAATTCGGAGCCATCGGTGTGAACTCCGGTTGACAAGTGTGGCGAGGAGCGGGGCCTGCATATCGGTCGAAAAACGTGGCGCTCTCCACCTCACTCGCGGAAGGGTGAGCAAGACTTGTAGCGGAATAACCGCTCCGCGCCACACTTTTCAACCGGCGTTTACAACTGTGGAATCGGCACCATAAAGTTGCTGCGGGCGTACTTGACCAGACCTTCCGTGTGTCCCTTTTCGTTCGGGCGTCTGACCAGACAGAAATGATGCGCGTACAGATAGTGCGACTGAAGACGCAGAAACTCGCGGGTTGGATCTTTACCACGTCTTCCGACGATCTTCGCAACAGCAATCCTTGAGTTGTCGTAACTGATCCGGCACGGAACGCCGCCATAAAACTTGAAAGCGCGAACGTGCCCTTCCTGGAAAGTCTCGGTGCATTCGCGTGGAAACGCCTGGCAGAAAAACGCGTCGCTGTAGGGCAACGACATCACGCAGAACATCACCTTGATTTCACGACCGCGATAAACGGCCCTAGCCTCGCCGAAGTCAGGACCAACGGGCCCAGCTTCGGCTTCTCGCGAGGGCTTTCTCGCCGATAGCCTGGCGGCTCCTCATGGCTGAGAATCTTTTGAATCGTCCGATAATTCAGGTTGTACTTTTTGCAAGCGTCCCGCCTGCTCATCTCGCCGGCAAGCACCGCCCGGCGTACGTCGGCCCATAACTTCATGTTGGTTATCACTCATTTCCCTCGCGATTTTAAGCATTGTTCGACTTGTATCGTTTGGAGGTAGATACAAATCTTGCTCAAAATCAACGAGCAAGGGGTAATGAGGTTGCACTTTCCAACCGGACAACGGCCCCGGAAAGCGCTGCACTTTTCAACCGGCGTTTACAATCGAGATATCCAACTTCACATCCGAGCGTCCGGCAACAGCTTGTTCAGATACTCGGCAGTGACCTCCTGGTTGGGCATGAAAACAGGGCCAGCCGCATAGTCCAAGAGGCTTTGCCGAAGTTGTTGAGCCGCAGGGCGATTGCTAAGGTTGTCGACGATGTTGTAACCGCACACCAACAGCCTACCGCCCTCCTTCGTGCGGAATTCAAAGATGCTGCCGAGCTTGTGATTGAAGTGGAAGTCGCTAACCGGCTGCACGATGGGACGATAGTCCGCCGGCATATCGTCCAGCACGAAACCGCGCGCCCCGTCGCAGATGTCAAGCCATTGCCAATCGAGATGGGCGTCGGTTGGAAACCCGGTCAGCGCCGGGTGCCGGTTCTGCACCAGCGCGCCAAGCGTCTCGCGGTCCTGGCGGCCATACCACATCGCCGACCAGGACAGCGGAAGCCAAGGGGCATAGCGGGCGTTGGCCTTCGTGCCCAGCCGATGCGCCAGCAGCAGCACGCGCCGTCCTTGCGAGAGCCCCTTGAGGGCGGCGTCTAGGCGATCGCACACGACGACGTCCGCGGGGGCCGTTGCCGTCCGCGCCGGAAAGACCCACACGTTCCAGTCATTGGCGAATTCCGTGCCGCGCACGGCGATATCAAGCTGCAGCCGCGCGGCCCGTCCGATCGGCTTCAGATCCACTTCAAGCGGGCCGAGCGTGGTCAGGGAGCCGACGGGGAAATCGGTCGGTGCGAACTCCCCATGGGCAATAACGTTGTCCCGCGCGTCGCGCAGCCGCCAAACGGCGATGGTCTTGGCGAGCGGTTGCGGTCCCCAGTGCGCTACTTGCGCCACGGCCTGAAACTTCTCGCCATTGTTCCAGACGTACTTTGCGAACCGCGCCAGGGGCACGGTCGTATTGCTGTAGCACCGGAATTGCGCCGGCGCGACAATTCCTTTGGAGCCATAAAACGAATCGAGCCATCCGACGAGCGCCTCGCCCTGCCCCGCGTAGTCGGTCATCGAGAGCATGCTGAATCCCGAACTGTGCGCACTCCGCAGCACGGCCTCAATGTTCTCTTTGTAGAGGATGCGGTTCATGGCGCCCGAGGCCTGCTGGAACTCCTTGTCCTGGGCGGCGATGCCGTTCTTTTCGGCGACTTCGCGCATGCGATCCAAGTTGCGGGGACGCAACGTGCCGGTGTACTTCGCAATCTCGCTCCACAGCGGATAGACCGGCGCCTGGCCCAATTCGTGCGCGATGATGGGCACCGTGGCATGCCCATAGGCGTCGTCGAAGTCCCAATCGGTGTGGCCGGTGGCAAAACGATTGACGCACTGCTCCGGTCCACCGCCGCCAATGGCGTGGGTGTCGCTGAAGTCGCAGAACGGCGTGATCGTGCGGGCGGTGGATGCCGCGTAGAACCGGCGCGGGTCGTGCTCCTTCTCCTCCTTGATCCATTGGCCGGTCACATCAAAATTGGAGTTGCCCAACTCGTTGCCGATCGCGAAGAGCACAAACGACGGGTGATTGCCGTAGGTGTCGACGATCCGGCGCATCTCGGTGCGGACGTACTGGTCGAGCGTACCGAAGTTCTTGCCGAGGCCCGGGACGCCGTTGTTCATCCAAGAATCGATCCAAAGGATTTCCGGCTGAAGGTAGATGCCTTCCTCGTCGGCGGCCTGAAACGCGGCCTTCGGAGGGCACCACGAATGGAAACGAACTTGGTTCAATCCATACTCCTTGGTGATGCGGAAGAGGCGTTTCCAAGCGGCCACGTCGCACGGCGGATAGCCCGTCAACGGAAAGTGGACGCAGTCTATGTTGCCGCGCATGAAGGAAGGCCGTCCGTTGATCAGGAGCCGGTTCTTGTCCCGCGAAACCTCGCGGAATCCGAACGTCTCCGCGGCGAAGTCCGTATGATGGCTCGCGGTGAGGCGGGTTTCCAGGATGTAGAGCGCCGGATCGAATTCGCTCCATAGTTTCGGGGCGCCGTCGAGTTTCAGCGTGACCTCGGCGACAGTAAAGTCGCGCTGGATGCAGCGGCCGTCTACCGTGATTTCGCCCGGAATATCGAAACGGGTGTCGCCCGCACCGACGAGCTTGCCGCCTTTTTTCTCGCGGACACTTAGGTCGATCTTGCCACCCACGGGCCCGCCGGATGCCTTCGTGACGGTAAGTTCGACGCGCACCGTGCCGTCGTTCTTGGTGAAGATGCGCTGCTGCCTGATGCGAACCGGCTCTTCTGCGGCAAGCTCGATGCGGCCGAGGATGCCGTTCCAGATGCCCTGCATGGAGTCGCTGTAGCAGTGCCCCTGGTTGCCGATGGGATGAATCTGCGAGTTGTCCACGCAGACGGTGAGCGTGTGCTTGCCTGGCTTTAGTGGCCCGAGATCGAAGCGGTGCGCCGTGCCGAGCGAGTCGCGGGCGCCCTTCGCCTCGCCGTCGATCCAAACGCTCGACTTCCACATTACGCGCTCCAGCAGCAGCGAGACACACTTGCCGTCCCATGCCTGCGGGATGTCGATGTCGCGTTGATACCAAGCGGGCCCATAGTATTTGTAGACGCGAGTAAGCTGGCCGTTGTCGGAGCCGGAGGTTTTCTCACCGTAGCCCGCCTCGTCCGTTGTGCCGGGAAGCTTGATTGCGTTGGGAAGTTGTTTGGCGAACCACTGTTTTGTGACGCCGACCTTGTTCGGATCCAGCTTGAACCGCCACTGTCCGTCGAGAGAAACGGCCTCCTTGCCCTCCGCGCCCAGGCAGGGCAATGCTCCGCCCGGAAGGAGTAGCAGCGTCATCGCCAGCAACACGACCGTCCACCGATCAACTTGTGCAAACATGCGTAGTCTCCAAGGGCAGGAATCGACACGATCGCCGAGCAGAAAACCAAGGCCACATAGTCTAGTCCCGGTGTCTCAAAAATGTAGTTTCCGTGAAAGGATTTCTCCACAAGAACATCACTCGCTCTCGCGAGTCGACGCCTGGAACAGTCCGAATTCGCGGATTGTTGGGCAATCGCGGGCGTCGAAGATTGTCAGGCGCACTTTCGACGCCGTTACCGCTTGGAACCTCAGCAGCCGCTTGTAGCCAATCGTGGTGGCCTTGGCAAACTCTTTCCACGTCTGGCCATCCCACGCCTCCAACTTGAACCCTTCGACCCGTTGGCCGGTGGCAACCATCTCTTGGAGCATTGCCCGATCAAACACGACGGGCTGGCCAAGGTCGATTTCGAGCGATGCCTGGATCACGCCGTCGGCAGGCGTCCAATAGGTGACGCCGTTGCCGTCGACGGCCATGGCGGCGTCGTGCCCGGCCGCGGCGCTGCTGGCTCTGGCCGATTTTCCGGCGGCCAGGTTTGTCCTGAAGGTCTCGTCTAGCGTTGCTCGCAACTCATGCAATCGGGCAACATCGTTCTCGTGAAACAGCCCACCGCGGTCGGGCGGAACGTTCAGAAGCAGCACGGAGTTCAGACCGACCGAGCGGTAGTAGATGTCGAGCAGATGCTTCAGCGACTTCACCTGCCCGTCCTCATTGGCGAGGTAGAACCAGTTTGGCCGAATCGACACGCAGCACTCGGCCGGATACCAAAACAACTCCTTGGCGCCGACGAGGTACTTGCGGTTGCCAAGGTCGGGCATCTGATACTTGGGGTCGTTGGCGTCGCCGAGCCGGCCCTTGGGCAAGACGCTCCACTCGCTCTCGCGTGCCAGCCCAACCTCGTTGCCCACCCAGCGAATATCCGGTCCCATGATGGCCGCAAGGGCATTCGGCTGCAACTGGCGGACGGTTTTGATGTAGCCCTCCCAGTCATACACCTGCCGCTTGCCGTTGGGCCCTTCGCCGCAGGCGCCGTCCCACCACACCTCGGCGATTTCGCCGTAGTTCGCGAGCAGCTCGCGAAGTTGATTCTTGTAGAAGTCGTTATAGGCGTCGGTCCCGTAGGTCTTCTCGTGCTGATCCCAGGGCGACAGGTAAATGCCAAACTTGATGCCGCCGCGACGGCAAGCATCGGCGACTTCCTTGACCACGTCGCCCTTGCCGTTGCGCCACGGGCTATTCTTCACGGAATACTCCGTGTGCTTGCTCGGCCAGAGGCAGAAGCCGTTGTGATGTTTGCAGGTGAGGATTAGCATCTTCATCCCCGCATCCCTGCAAGCAGACACCCACTGGTCGGCATTGAAGGCCGTGGGGTTAAACAATTCGGGCGCGTCCGTGCCGTCCCCCCATCCCCCAAATCCCTTGTCGGTGAACGTACTCATGCCAAAGTGAACGAAGCAGGTAAACTCCATCTCTTGCCAGAGGAGTTGTTGCGGCGTGGGAGTGACGTGGGCCGCCTTGCGCAGGACCTCCAGCGGCGCCTCCGAGGTCGGCCCCACGCGGGCGCTGACCTCGGTCATCTGTCCACCCTCGGGAAAGTAGCTCTCCAAAAACTCCTTCATTGGCCCGGGATAGACGGCGCGCTTCAACTCGAGCCAGGTCTGCTGGTCGCCGGTGCCGTAGTACACGTAGGTTTTGCCGTCGATCTCGATCAGATCGACGTCCGAGTTGTTGCATCCTTCTCCTTCGCCTGCTTCCAGGATGGGGTTCTTCGGGCTTAGTTGCCAAGCCGCAAGGTCCTTCGACCGGGCGAGGAACGACACCCAGCCGTTGTGGCCGGGGATCGCGGCGTGCAAGTAGATCGCGTAGTAGTAGGGCTTAAAATAGCGAATCACCGGGCAGGCGCTGTACTCCTTGCCGCTGACGCCGGCAAACACCAGCCCGTCGATCTTCTCCCACTTGGCCAGATCCTTCGAGCGGGCGAACTTGAAACAGAACTTCACCGGCTTGTCCGACTCATAGGCCATCAGGTAGCCTTGTTCGTCGCGACATACCGATGAGTTTAGCAGGTGCTCGCCGCCGATCCGGGGAACCGCCAACTCCCGCTTCCAGGTCTTCATATCCGTGGACGAGAAGTGGTTGATGTCGTGGAACCAATCGTTGCCGCTGTGCTGGGCGGCAAAGACGTGCAGCGTATCGCCTTCGACGAAGGCCGAACCCAGCGAGTGCCCCCGGCCGAAGCGCGCCGACTCCTTGCCCGACTCCATGTCCTTCAGATACAAATAATGCTCGTCGAGCGCGGGGTTGGTTCCGATCGGTCGGCGGCTGTGAAAGATGATCCGCCGCCCTCGATACACCAGCGGCGTTGACTCCATCACGTCGTTGCCGAACGTGCCGGGCAGCTTCGTCAACTTCTCCTCGGCGATGGGCGCGGCCGGCGGCTCGGCTGTCAAGGTCGCTCCGACAAGAAGACTTGCCACGCACAACCCGGCAATCGTGCCGAGACGAAACAGGGTTACGATCCGACAGAACAGACGATCAACTCGCATGGCGGGCACCTTCTGGAAGGGGGAAATTGGAGGGATGAAAACACATCGAGCAATCAACTATTCTCGTCTGTCCTACCTTGTTGGAGCGATGCGCGCCTAGAACTTCTTCCCGTCGATCGTCTTGCCGTCGTCGCGGTCGCCCAAATACTGGTGGATGAGGGGGTCGATCGTGTAGTTGATCATCTGCACCGAGCCGTCGCATAAGGCCATGTGGAAGCCGTTCGAGTGCGCGCTGCCGAAGATTCCCGAATAGTTCCCGGTGCCAACGCCGGGCGTATCCTGGCGCGGAGGCGGCAACGTGGTTCCGGTCCATCGGCAGATGTCCCAGTCGTGACCGGAGTAGATGCAGTTGTTGTCGCCCCAATCCATTCCGTCGGCGTAGGTATCGGGGTTGAGATACTTTTCGCCGATCAAATAGGTGTTACTGGTTCCGTCGCGGATGTCGCACATCCTCACTTGGCTCTTGTAGTACGAGATGCCGCTGTGCGGAGCATTGGGATCCCAATGGCTGCCGTTGTTGCCCGCGAGTTGCACACCCGTGCCGCCGCCGTTGACGGCGTAATCATTATGTACCAACGCCTGGGGGAGATCGATGTTGTACCAATGGTTTGCGGTCGAATAGAGCCCCAGTCCGCCCGCTAACGGCCGCCGCCGCGTCGGGCAAAACGCTATTGTTATGGGCGTAGTGACGGCCATGGTCCAGATGGCCCGTTTTTGCTCGGCCGTTTGCCCTTGCCCCTGGTCATGGAGCGCCTGCTGCTCGATGTAGGGGAGGACGTTGTAGAACCAGCCGCCGACCTGTTTCGTTTCAAAGCCCAGGTCGGGATCGCCGATATACCAGCCTTCCCAGCCGCCGGTTGGAAACCACCCATGGGTTTCCTCGTGCTGCAAGCAGCCCAGGGCCAGTTGCTTCAGATTGTTCTTGCACTGCACCTGCCGCGCCGCCTCGCGCGCCGCCTGCACCGCCGGCAACAACAAGGCGATCAGGATGCCGATGATCGTGATGACGACCAAAAGCTCCACGAGCGTAAAACCGTGTGGAGAGAGGGGAGAGGGACGGGGGACGGGGGTGAAATGATCGTTTAGCCGCCGCGTCCACGCGGCGTCGGTGGATGGTGGATTTGGTTTCATGACACTGCTCCAAATTTGTCGTTTAGCCGGCGTACTTGTACGCCGCGGAAATGGCGTCAACTCTCGCTATCGCGCCGGCGGACAAGTCCGCCGGCTAAGCATCCGTGGGACGGCGGATGCATCCCTCGGGACACATTCACCATCCGCCATCCAACGTCGGAAATCATACATCCTTATTTCAGTTTCAACCGACGACGAATATATCTCTTCACCACTTTCTTCCCTGCCGCCTCTCCCCAGCCCCGCCGACGATAGCAATAGCGGGCCGCCGCCCGCTTAAGTTTGCCGTGTCAATCGGCTGGCGGATAGACGTATTTTCGCTGCCGAGCGTCAAACTTGACAGTCGGTATATCTTTAGGGAAGTAGCTCTCCAGCATTTCTTTCATCGGACCCGCATACATCGCCACGCGGATCGTTCCCCACGTGGCCTGGTCTCCGATTGCGTAGTACACGTAGGTCTTCCCCTCAACCTCGAACAAGTCGGCGTCGCTATTGTTGATGCCCTCGCCCTCCACCGGATCGAGCATCGGATACTTCGTCGGGCTGACCTCCCAGGTGACGAGGTCTTTCGAGCGGGCCACCGTCACAACGTACAAGGTCTCGGGTCGCCGATACGTGTAGCGGAGGCCCACGGCTTTGTTGCGCTCGATGCAGTAGACCACGTAGTAGTAAGGCGCGAAGTAGCGAATCGCCGGACAGGCGCAGAACGATTTCTCGGCTAGGTCGCTGAACTCGATGTCGCGGATCTTCTCCCACTTCGACAAATCCTTTGAACGAGCAAACCGGAAACTCCATTTCACTGGCTTTTCCGATTCGTAGGCCATCAGGTAGCCCCGCTCGTCGCGGCAGATCGAGTTGTTGAACAGATGCTCGTCGCCGTCACGGGCAATCGCCAACTCCCGCTTCCACGTCTTCAGGTCGGTCGACCAGAAGCGGTAGATGTCCTTGGTCCACTCTTTGTTCGTATTCAACGAGGCGAAGACGTTCAACTCGTTGCCGTTTACCAGAGCGTTGACGAAGCTGAATCCGGTTCCAAACCGCGCCACTTCGGCGCCCGTAGCCAGATCTTCGATGAACAAGTAGCATTTCTCTTGTTCCTCGGGCTTGTTGCTTCGCTCGTTCTGAACCAACAGGAGGCGGGAACCGAACACGACGGGCGTATTCTCCATCCGAAAACCGCCGCCGAAGCTGAACGGCAACTTTACCAGCGGCGGATTCTCGGGCGCGGCGCGGCGGACGACTGTTTCGGTCGCAAAGCATAATGGGCACAGGCTAGCCGTCATTGCGAAAATGACCAATTTTCGGGCAAAGTTCATAATAGAATCTTCATTGGTTTTTAGGGGTATTTACTTGACTCAACCACCCACTACGGGTTGTGGTCGGCTTCAAGATTGTTCGAATCCTTTCCTGACGTGCATACACGCGACCAGTTGCGTGGTAACACGGCCAACATCCAACGTCGGAAATCATACATCCTTATTTCAGTTTCAATTGTGGTCGATAGAGCAACAGGCTGGCAAATGGTGGACGGACTCATCGTCACATCCACCATCCGCCATCCAACATCAATATCTCCTCTCCCGGAGGGAGAGGGGGAGTTTTTCTATCCTTGTTGGGGTGGCAGTTAAACTGCCACCCCAACGGTTGGCCACTGATCACCGGCCACTGGCCACTAAACTCACTTCCGCTTCCTCCATGCGTAGCAGAGCAGACCGATCAAGCCGGTGGCCAACAGCGCCAACGTGGACGGCTCGGGGATGGCGCGCAACTGGATGGCATTGATCTGTTGGCAGACGTTACCCAGAATCGTGAACGATTGCGAGGTTCCCGCAGCCGTGAAAGTCCCGGTCACGTACTGCCCCGTACTACCTTCCGCAGCGCCGGCGTTGTACGCCATCGTTGTGGTTCCATCCAAAATTTGCGTCCGGCCCACTGCAAGTCCCCTTGAGTCATTCACCCAAAGCTGGACCAAATACGGCTGTCCGTCGGTCAGGCCACCGAGGGTGTAGGTCGTGGTTGCGGCGTAGTCTCCGTAGACCCCGTACCTCAAAAGAGTCTGGTAGCTCGACGACAACGAAGCAAACGGGCTTGAGGCCGAGCCGTAATGAGCGCCGCTCTTATTGATGTTGGCTGAGTTGTCGTTGAAATGGAAAGTGTCGCTGCCGGCGGTAGCCAGGTTCGTGCCAGGGGCCCAGCCAGACAGTACGAAGGAGTTGGTGAACGACACGCCGTTTACCGTGGCGGCCGAGGCCCCTCCGTAGGCGTGGTCCAATGTCCCCTGAAGCGAGACATCCGAATCGCCGGTGATGTTCTGGGCGGTGCCCCACGTGATGAGGCCCGCCTGCGCCGTCGAAACCGCCGACAGGGCCAGAACCACCATCGCTACACACATAATCTTGCGAGTCATCGTACAACTCCTTGGGCCAAGGCCCGATTTGGAGGCGGCGGATTGACTCGTTCCGCCTGCCTCGACCAAAAAAATAGAAAATCACAAAAACCGAAACACACACAACTACTTGTTGTCTCCCACAAACACCGCTCCGCGGACGACGGCACAACCGTCAGTCCGCACGTCTCGTTTCCCGACCTCCCTGTCTTGGTCTTCGCCGCGACCGATACTCCCGCGTTCCCTGTAGGAGCGCATGTTTGATTCTAGGCGCCTCCTAGGTTTGAGTTTTCAGTTTTCAGTTGTCAGTCAGTGTGGTGCGTTTCACCCTACGGAACTTTCTTTTCGGCCGCGGTTGCCGCGCCCTGTTCGACGGCGGAAGCCGCGCCACGCTGGAAAAGCCGGCCGATTTCCTCGGGCGGCAGCGCGGCGCGGAAAATCATCAGTTCTTCCATGCAGCCTCGCAAGACGCGGTTCTGATCGCTATTGGAGGCGGCGTCCCGGTTCACGTCCCAAGTGTCCCAGTTGCCGATCATGGCCGCGCCGAGATTGACCGCCGCCGCATTCTCGGCGCTAAACGCTTGTTCGCCGACGCAGTCTCCGTCGACGTGGAATCCGACCTTCCCAACGTTGGAGTCGTACGCCACGGCCACGAAGCGCCAGCGGCCCAGATCGTCCTTGCCGAAGACGGACCGGGAAGACTCGTTCATGCCCTCCCAAACGCCGAGCGTCATGGCCCCGTCGTGACGGATGTACCAGTGCAGTTGCCCCCTGTGGGCCCAGCCGTTCGACGACAGCAAGCTGTTGGCATAATCCTCCGGCGGCGCCAGCGCATCGATCCGCACCCAGGCGGCAAGCGTCAACTGCCGGCACTCGGTGGGGCGGTTCACGCGGACGCCGCTGGCGAAGCGGCCGAACTGCAAGGCGTACTTGCCGGGAAAACGGCCCGCCACCCAAGGCGCGCTGCCGATGCGGCCGTCGAACTGCCGGCCCGTCGCCGCGCGGTTGCGCAACACCAGACGATCACCCTCGTCGGGCTGAAAATCATAGTACGCCAGCAGGTCGTCGCGTTTCCGAAGTTCCTCGCTAAACGCTTGCCAGCGGCGCAGCGGTCCCAGTTGCCGCTCCTGGACCACCTGTGCAAGCTGTCCAGGTCGAACGAAAGAGAAAGCAGTTGGATCGGCCGCGCCGCGCACGATGACCAGTCGGTCCTCGGCGCCCTTGTCGGGTTGCACCCGCGCCGATTCGTTCTCGCGCAAAATCACCTCGCGCCCAGCCCCTCCATTTTCACCGGTGGCCAACACCGCCACCTTCACCGAGCCGCGGAAGACATGCGACTCGGTAACGCCCGACTTATCGACTTCCACGCCGAACTCGGTGCCCAGGTCGGTCACCACGGCCGTGGGAGTGCGGACGGAGAAGAGGGGAGAGGGGAGAGGGGAGAGGGGAGAGTGATCTGACCTCTGACCTCTGACCTCTGACCTCTTCTTCTCTACCTTCGCCGTCAGCTTGCCCAGCGCGAGATAGCCGCCGGCGGTGGATTCGACTTCGTAGGTACAAGGCCCTTGAAGAAGGATCTTCGCCCCGGAATCGTAGGTGATTTCCATTAGGCCGGCGTCGAGGATGTATTTGCGGCCCAAGGGAACGTAAGCGTATCCCGGCGGCGGCAGATAGTGGGGATCGTCCGACCATTTCACATCGACCATTCCGGTGATCCGGCCGACGAACACCAACTCTGGCATGGCTTCCGACGGAACCGACTTCGACGGCGCCTCGGCGATATGTTGGTAATGGGTGACTTTGTACGCCCAGGCCCCCAGCAACATCACGCCCATAATCACCGTGGTAATCAACAGGCTCAAGGGCAGTTCCTGGGAGAAAAATCCCACCGTGCCGTGATAGGCGCTGCCGAGGGAGCCGAGGGGTGTAGAGGAAGAGGGAGCAGTAACAATGAATGGGGAGCGGGGAATATCTTGCATCGGGGACAAGAGATCGGGGGCGTCGAGCCGGCGCGGCAAGCCAGCTCCCGCCACGACGAGTTCATCCTTAATCGCGATGCCGGATTGGTCGTCAACAAGCTCTTCCTTGAAAGGGAGCCTGGCCAGCAAGTCTTTGATTTTTGGCTCTTCGCCAGAATTTATGGGTGAATTGAGAGCGGTTTTGAAGGATTGGAGGTCAGGTTTTCTAAGGAATGGGAGGACAAAAAGAATGGATGGGAAGAAGAAGGAGCCCCGCCATCGTGTGATAGCGGGGCCGGCGGA
>CBDAFL010000292.1:0-1156 GCA_965195225.1 uncultured Thermoguttaceae bacterium | reverse complement strand
TCGGTCGATGACGCTTGAGCGGATGGTTCCGGTCGGTCGGGGCGTCGAGTATTTCGTTGATTACGTAGTTGCTCGACGCGACCAGGCAGGTTGCCGCAAGCGCAAAGCCCAGCGGCACCAGCATCCCGATTCCCACCAGTTCGGGATGGTAGAAATACGCCAGCGCCACGCCAAGCGCCATGAAGACGTTTTTGAACCAGTGATCGGGCCGGGCGATGGCCACGTACGGATTTCTGATTTCTGATTTCTGATTTCTGCTTTCCGCTTTCCGCTTTCCGCTTTTCGCTTTCCGCTTTGTGTCCAGCAGCCTGCGTTCCAAAGGCCGCTTGAGCCGCGTGAACCAGGGTTCTTCTTCCGGCCGGATTGGGCGCACCAGGATGCAGGTAAGTCCCGCCAGCCGGCCGGCCATTATGTCGGCGAACAGTTGATCGCCGACCATGGCGGTCCGCGCCGGCGCGAAGTTCATTTTTCTAAGCGCCGCGGTGGTGCCAAAGGGGAACGGCTTGCACGCCTTGGCCACAAAGGGCAGATCAAGCTTTTCGGCCAGACGGCGGATACGCCTTCCGCCGCCGTTGGAGACCAGGCACATCCCGATGCCGGCCGAACGGAGTTGCTCGATCCACGCGCTCACCTCGGGCGTGACGTCGTCGGCCAGGTAGTTTTTCAACGTGCAATCGACATCCAGGAGCAGGGCGTCCAGGCCCAACTCGGCGAGCCGCTCGGCACCAAGCTCCAGGACGCTTTCAACTCGAAGGTGTGGTGCAATCAGGCGAAGCATTTGTGTAATCTCTATGGAAGGCGAAGTAGGGTGGGCACTGCCCACCAAGCGCTGCGTTGTGGACGTGATTTTGGTGGGCGGTGCCCACCCTACAAGTGTTTTTCAGCGGATTATTGGCAGAACAAGCGGAGAATCTTCCCATAATTGGCCGGTTTCGCCAACCGCACCATGGCGTTGGCAAGACCCGATACGGTCTTCAGTCGGGCTAGAACCCGGCGGCGTTGCGGCACGAACCGTTGGGGCTTGCCGAAATCATATTCTTGCGATGGGTGCGGTGCCGGCTCGACGGCCTTCGCCCGCCAGATCGGAAGAGCACACGTCTGAACTCCAGTCACATGTCAGAATCTCGTATGCCGTCTTCTGCTTGAAAAAAAAAAA
>CBDAFL010000291.1:0-50686 GCA_965195225.1 uncultured Thermoguttaceae bacterium | reverse complement strand
CACAACCCATGCGGGAATCCCAAACGAGGACGAGTTGTACCTGCATTCCATCCCGTACATGCAGTTTCCGCTGCTGCTTATGGCCGGGCGGCCGAGGACCGGGGAAGACACGATGGTCCCCGGCATCGAGTACCAACCCGAGGAAAAATGCCACTGGACGCGGTGCCATCGCAAGAGGTGGCGGTACATCCAGGACCACCCCGACGACCCGTATTGCCTCAAGTGGGATCCTATCCTCGAACGGCCCGGCCGGCCGGATGAGCGGCCCACCCACGCCCGCTGGCTCAAGCGTTATCTGCCCTTGGTGGAAGAGGGCACGTGGGCGTGGCTCGACGTGGGCGACTGCGACCTGCTGCGTCGCCCGCCGGACAAGAACGTCGTCGCCTCCGCGTTTGCCAATCGGCAGTTGCACCTGGTCTTGGCCAACTACGAACGTGCCGCGGTGGAAGTCGAGACGGCCGACGCGTATCTGTCCCCGGCCGATCCGAAGTCCGCCCCCAAGAAGCGATGGGAGTTGCCGGGCCGCTCGCTGCACATCCTGCGACGCGCAGAGCCGGCGGCGCTGTGAGATCAGACCCGAGAGTGAGTGAGATGATACACTTCTCGATCAACTTCGATATACACCGCCACCTTAGCAACCGCAAGTTGTTGCCATCGCTAAACGGTCCACTCGACAGTTTAATAGCGTCAGACCACCGGCAACAAGTCTCGATAGACGGAGTGGCGGCGTGGATCGGGGTAGGCGGGGGGGCCGGCTTGCGACCACGCGGAAACTATCTCCTCCGGTTCGCCCAGCCCTAGCGCGACGGCGGCCAGCATCGCCGCGCCCAGGCTGGTCGGTTCGGGACAAGAGGAGGACGCCACGGGACAGTCCAATACGTCGGCCTTGAGTTGCCGCCAGAACGCGCTCCGCGCCGCGCCGCCGACCGAGCGGATTTCCGTGGGCCGGTGCCCGCCGCACAACTGCTCGATCTGGCTGGCCAACGCAAACGCCACCGCCTCCAGAATCGCTCGTACCTTATGCCCGCGGCCGTGACGGTCGGTCAGGCCGTGGAACATCGGCGCCCCGCCGGGTTCTTCGGCTAATCGGTCGAACCGCAAACCGTCGGCGCCGGGCGCGATCTCGACCGTCTCGCCAACGAGGTCGTCGAAATCGGGGCGATCCGGCAGCGAGTTGCGATACGCCTCCAGCAGATTGGCCGAGACATCGCCGAACGTCATTTGGAAAAAGATGCTCGGCGTGAAGCCCGGCCCCTGAAACACGCTCGGCGGCAGACTCGCGTCGAACCGGTCGGCGCAGCGGACCGTCGCCAGCACGGTGCCGGTGGTTTCCGAGACTCCGCCGGGCGTAATGTTGCCCGCGCCGATAGCCCCGGCGTATTGATCGAGACATCCGGCCACGAAGCGGCAGCGTCGCGGCAACCCCAGCGCATCGGCGACCTCGGCGCGGATTGGCCCCAGATCGGTCCCCGCGCGAACGCATTCGGGCAGCCACGCCCGCGGTATTTCAAACCGTCGGCAGGCATCCGGCCACCACTGCAACCGATGGACGTCCAGCAGGCCGGTCAGGCCCGCCGCCCCCGCCTCCGTGGCGTGACGGCCGGTCATCCACAGGGTCAGGTAATCGCTGATCAGGCACAAGCGTTGGGCAAGCGACCAGACCTCCGCCGATTTGCTTCGCAGCCAGAGCAACTTGGCGGCCATGAACTGATGGCCGATCTCCGGCACGCCCGTGGTCGCCCGCAACGCTAAGCCGTCGAACAGCCGCGACGTTTCATCGGCCATCGGCCGGGCGCGGTCGTCGGGCCAAAGAATGATCGGCGTCAGCGGCCGCTCGTTCCGATCGAGCAATAGGAAGCTGTTGGTTTGCGTGGCGAAGGTGACGGCCGCCACGTCGGCCAATCCGTCGGCCGTCGAGCCAAGCTCCGCGATCACCTCGGCGATTGTCCGACGGAACCATTCGGGGTCAAGCTCGCAGCGGCCCGGCAAGGGGGCCTGTTTGGCCAGCCGGCGTTTGAACCGCGCCACGATCTGCCCCTGCCGGTCGAACAGACACCCCTTGAAGTACGTCGTGCCCAAGTCGAGTGACAGAATGCGTATGTGGGACAGGTTGCCAACCTGTCCTACGTTTGTGTTTGGAGTCATCATGTGTTCGACCGATTACCAGTTGTCAAGCAGTTCGAGCGTTCGCCGCACGAGCAGTTCGCCCGAGTCGGGGCTGCGGAATATCGCGTTGGAGGCCTCGTAACCCTGCTCGGCCGTCGCTTCGGCCGTGACGAGGTAGCCTTGCAGTTCGCCGTTTGCCAGACTGATGACGAAGCAATCGGGACGGTTTTCCAGCACTCGAAGCCCTATCTCGACAAACACCTCGCCCGGCCAGCCGACGAACGTCCATTGCCCCAGACGGATCGCTTGTATTTCGGCGGGCATGCACCGCGCGGCGGTGTCCCGAAGCGCTCCGCCACCGGCGGCGCGGGCCAGCGAGAGCGTTTCCTCCGCGCCAAACCAGTCGCACTCGGCGGTGCGTACCGCGACGGGTTCGGCCTCCTCACGCCGCAAGCGTTCCAGGCGGTCTCGTGCCTGTTGCAGGCGGAGGGCGGCCTCTTCTTCCGTCGGAAATTCCCGCAACGGCAAATCGACCATCGCACGCCGACACGAAATCGAAATCTCGCTTCGATAATGAACCTCCGCCAGCGACGCCGCCACCGAGCTGCCGAGGGCCTCGCCGAGCCGCTTGGCTTCGGCGAAAGTGTTGCCGCGAGTTACGTGCCGGGGGCTTTGATTGCCGCACGGACCGGTATGGTACACCACCGGACAGCCGCCGAGGACCGTCCGTTGCAGGTACTGCCGGGCCAGCGCCGGAAAATCGCCGCTAAGCAAGGTCGAATCCTCGTGGAGCACCGTCGGGTGCATGGAGCAAACGAGCATTGCGGCGATCGGCGCATGGTCGTCGGCCGTTCGGACCGAAAGCACCGGCACGCGCGGGTTCGACGGTCCGGCCGGATCGCGGCGGTTGCCGCCGACGACCGACCCGTCGGCCACGGCCAATCCGATCTCGGCCGGCCGGGCAGCCTCGTGCGCGGCCACGGCCGCCGCCACAAGCCCGTCCTCCAACAGACGGAGGAATCGCGGGTCGGGGTCGGGAACCACGGGGTCGGATTCGTTGCTCAGATATTTTACCGTTACCGGACCGGAATGAGTGTGGGTGGCGGTCGCCATGACGTTTGCTGCCGGAACGCCGATAGAATCCTCGATCCGCCGCCGCGCCCGAGCGGCCAAATCCTTCGGTACGAAGATTACGTCGGCGGCCACGAACAGTGTGGCGGTTTTGCCGTCGCTTAAGAACAGGGCCGAGGCCAGCAGGGGATCGTGGACGCCGGTGCTGCGCCGGGCGACGTGCGGATAGCCGAAAAGGAAATGCGGTTCGTCGGGTGTAACGTCTACCTCGGCGGCCCCGGCCATCAATTGTGCGTGCATGTTCTCCGACCCCTTGTTGTCACGATTAGTTATATTTTGCCTCCCTCGCCCCCGCAAGTGCCCACTTGACGGACGGCCGTAAATGTGCATAATGAACATTATCTCACAGATTAGGACAATTGCAATGGCCGCCCCGGAAATCCGTCGCCGCGAAATTCTCCGGCTCCTCGACGCCCAAAAAGAATGTTCGGTCGAGGCCCTGGCCGAGCGGTTCGGCGTGAGCGGCATGACGATCCGCCGCGATCTTCAGACCCTGGCCGAGGCGGGCCGGGCGTTGCGCACCCACGGCGGAGCGGCGCCGGCCCCACGGGTCAGCTTCGAGTTCCAGTTCCTCCAACGCGTCAAACGGCAGGCCCCCGAAAAAGAAGCCATCGCCGCCGCCGCCGCGGAACTGGTCGAGGACGACCAAACGGTGATGCTCGACTCGGGCACAACCACGCTTGCGGTGGCGCGACGGTTGCGGGAGAAGCGGCGGCTGACAGTCATCACCACGTCGCTGCCGATTGCCGCGGAATTGCACGGTTGCGAGGAAACGCGGCTGATACTTCTCGGCGGACTGCTGCGGCAGGACTCGCCCGATCTGGTCGGACCGCTGACCGAAAACAATATCGAAAATCTTCATGCCGACGTGGCATTTATCGGCGCCGACGGGGTGGATCGACAGGGCAACGTATACAGCGATTCGATGGAGCTTAGTCCCATCCTCGCCAAGATGACGACTGCCGCGGATCGGGCCTTCGTGGTGGCCGACCACGAGAAGATAGGCCGCCGGGCGCTCGCACGCTTCGCAAACATCACTAAAATCGACGGGCTGATTACCGACCGCGGCGTCGACCGTAATTTGACCGCACAACTTAAAAGGCACGGCTCGCGGGTTATCGTGGCACGGCCGATCAAGGAGAAATCATCGTGAGCACTATCAATTCCAAACCGTCTACCCTGGATTGGGCAAAGGTGGACCTGCAAACCTGCCCCGCCGTCCGCGTCCCGCCGCCGGGGCCGAAGTCGAACGAATACCATCAGCGTTGCGCCCGCTATCTCAAAGGACTTAGCGGCCAGGTGAAGCTGTTTCCGGTGGCCTTCGACTCCGGCGAGGGTTGCGTGCTGACCGACATGGACGGGAACCGCTACATCGACTTTTCGTCCGGCATATACGTGACCACCTTGGGCCACTGCCATCCGAAGATCAGCGAGGCGGTGGCGAAATACGCCCGACGGTTGATGAACGCCCACGACTTCACCACGCCCGTGAAAACGATGCTGGTCGAAAAGCTGGCCGAGGTACTGCCGGGCGATTTTGGCGGGTTTCAGTTTTACGACGCGGGTACGGCGGCCGTCGAGGCCGGGATGAGGGTTCTACGAGCAGCGACCGGACGCAATGAGATGCTCAGTTGTTTCAACGATTTTCACGGCAAAACGTACGGCGCCGTGTCGCTGGCGCAAATCAGTTCACCGGCCTACGGCCGGGTGCGGATGCCGGGCGCCCACATGGTTCCCCGCCCCGACGCTTATCGTCCCCTGTGGGAGAAGGCCGACGGCACGATCGACACCGACCGGTACATTGCCTTCTACGACGAATACATCCAGAAGGGAACCACCGGCGACGTGGCCGGATTCGTGCTCGAACCGATCCAGGGTTGGGGCGGCTCGGTTATGCCTCCCGACGACTTTTTCCCCAAGCTGCGCAAGTATTGCGACGAGAAAAACATCTTGCTCATGGCCGACGAAGTGCTCACCAGTTGGGGACGCACCGGCAAATGGCTGTGCATGGAACATTGGGGCGTGACGCCCGACGTGGTCTCGATCGGCAAGGGGTTCGGCAACGGCTTCCCCGTCACCTGCGTTGCGGTGCGCGAGCCTTACAAGGAGAGTTTCGAGAGCATTTCCGCTTCCAGCAGCTACGGCGGCAACCCGATGGCCTGCGCGGCGGCCCTGGCGTCGACCGAGGTTATCGAAGAGGAGAACTTGCTGGATCATGCCCTGCACCTCGGCCAAGTAGCACAAACCCGGATGGAAAAGATGAAGGCCGAGCACCCGATCATCGGCGACGTCCGCGCAAAGGGATGTCTGATGGGGATCGAGTTGGTCGAGGATCGCGGCACCAAGGCCCCGTTGAAAGAGGCGGGAGTTTTGGTCTATCAGAAGGCGTTTCGCAAGGGACTGGCGTGGATTCCAGCCGGACACATCCTCCGGATGAGTCCGCCGATCGTCATGGACGAAGACACGCTGCTGAAGGGTATGGACATTATCGACGAGGCAATCGGGGAAACCGAAAGAGAATTGGGGTACGGATAATAATGAAACGCATACGCTTTGGGATTATCGGCTGCGGCTTGATGGGGCGAGAGTTCGCCGTCGCGGCCGCCCGCTGGGCACATCTGACGGAGATGGACTGCGCGCCCGAGATCGTCGCCGTCTGCGACGCGAACGCCGCGCTGTTTCCCTGGTATACCGATAATTTCGCCTCGATCGGTCAGACGACCGAGGACTACCGCGTCCTGCTGGACAACCCGCAAGTCGAAGCGGTCTACTGCGCCGTGCCGCATCACCTTCACGAGGAAATCTACTGCGAGGTCATCCGCGCCGGCAAGCACCTGATGGGCGAAAAGCCGTTCGGCATCGACCGGCCGGCCAACGACGCGATTCTGGCCTGTCTGGCCGAGCATCCGTCGGTATTCGCCAGATGTTCGTCGGAGTTCCCTTTCTTTCCCGCCGTTGGGCGGATCGCGCGGATGATCGAGTCCGGCGCCTTCGGGCGGATCATCGAAGTCGGCGCCGGGTTCCTCCATTCCAGCGATCTCGATTCCCAAAAGCCGTTGAATTGGAAACGCATCGTCCGGTTTAACGGCGAGTATGGTTGCATGGGCGACCTGGGGATGCACGTCTGCCACGTGCCCTTCCGCGCCGGCTGGATACCGCGCAACGTGCGCGCGATACTCTCGAACATCGTTCCACGGCGGCCCGACGGGCACGGCGGCGTCGAAGCGTGCGAAACCTGGGACAACGCCACGTTGCTGTGCGATGCGGTCGATTCGGCCGCCGGAGAAACGTTCCCCATGACGCTGAAAACACAGCGGATCGCCCCCGGCGAAAAGAACACCTGGTATCTGAAAGTGCTCGGCACGCGGGCCTCGGCACGATTTTCCACAAAGAACCCCAAGCGGCTTGAACTGCTCGAATATGACGGCGGCGAGCAGGTCTGGGGCCAAATCGACGTGGGCTGCGAGACCTGTTTCAAGGGGATCACGGGCGGCATTTTCGAGTTCGGATTCTCCGACGCCATACTCCAGATGTGGGCCGCCTTCCTCTACGAACTTGAACACGGCCGGCCGACGGAGCGATTCGCCGGCTGCGCAACGCCCGAGGAAACCGCACTGAGCCATCGCCTGTTCACCGCGGCGTTGGAATCCCAGAAGACTTCGGCCGTAGTCTCCATAAACAAATGAGGGGAAAACCAATGAGTTGTCACGAACAGTCCGTTCACAATAAATCATCCCGGCGGTCGGAAATGACGCCCCGTGAGCGGTTGTTGGCGGTATATCGCGGCGAGACGCCCGACCGTGTGCCCGTGCTGGCCGATCTCTCGTATTGGCACGCCGCGCACGGCGGGGGCAAGTTTATACCGGGTCACACCGAGGGGGCCAATACAGACAAAATCGCTAGCCTGCTCGAATTGCACCGTCAAACCGGCGCGGCGATCCACGTCAACCTCGGCAGCTTCTACGACGAAACCTACGACGACAGCGTCCGAGTGCAATCGGGCATCGACGGCGAACTCTACCGCCACCGTTTAGAGACTCCCGTCGGAGCGGTGGAAGAAGTCCGCCAATGGTCCGAAACGACCTTCAGTTGGCCTATCATCCATCACATGGTGCAGGACGTTGCCGACTTGAAGGTGATTCGCTATGTCTTCGAGCACGTATCGTACCGCGCCCGATGGGACGTCTTCGAGGAATCTGACCGGCTGGTGGGCGATTTGGGGCTGCCCTTGGTTCAGGTTCCGTACACGGGAATGGGCTTCTTGAGTAGCCGCTATGCGGGCGTCGAGCGGACCGTGATGCTCGCAACGGACCATCCCGAAGAGATCGAACAAACCGTGAACACGATCAACGCGGCGCACGAGGTAGTTACGCGGCTGATGGCCGAGGGTCCGTCGCAGGTGCTGTTCCATTCGGACAATCTGTCCAGCGACGTGCAAAGCCCGCGCTGGTTGGAGCGTTACAGCGGCAACTACTATCGCCGCATGGCGGAGATCGCCCACCAGCACGGCAAGCCGCTGCAGACGCACATCGACGGGCGGCTGCGGGGGCTGCTGCGTGCGACGGCCGAAATGGGCTTCGACGGCGCCGACGCCGTCACGCCGGCGCCTTGGGGCGACCTCACGCCGCAAGAATGCCGCGACGAAGCCGGTCCGAAGCTGGTCCTTTCCGGCGGCATACCCCCCAATAGTTTTTTGCCCGCCGTGCCGCTGAAGGTTCTCGACGAGCAAATCGAGGCGTGGCTCGACTTGCGTCGTCAAAGCTCGGCTTTGATTATCGCCCCCGGCGACCAGCTTCCGCCGGACGGCGAGTTGGATCGCGTTACCCGACTGGTCCAGGCGGCTGCCGCCGCCGTATATTAAGGACATGCCATGAAACCACTCGTTCCGAATCCCGACGACATTCGTTTGGCCATGCTGGGCATGGTCGACGGCAACGGTCATCCGTACAGTTGGAGCGCGATCATCAACGGCCGCTACGACGCCCGGGTAATGGCCGATTGCGGCTTCCCCGTCATTCCGCAATACCTCGGGGCCGAGCCGCCGGAAAACCTGGGCATCCCCGGCGCGCGGGTCACCCACGTCTGGTGCGATGACCCGGCCGACGCGGCCAAAATCGCCAAGGCGGCCTTCATCCCCAACGTGGTCGATCGACCCGAGGACGTGTTGGGAGAAGTCGATGCCGTGATTATTCCCACCGATCGCGGCTGGGAACACGTCGATCGGGCGCGGCCGTTCATCGACGCCGGCCTACCCCTGTTCATCGACAAACCGCTCTGCGATCGGGAAGAGGATCTGCGGCAATTCATCGCCTGGCACAACTCGGGCAAGGCTTTTCTCTCGACCAGCGCGATGCACTATGCCAAGGAGTTCGCCGCGGCGCGGGAGGAATTGTCCGAAGCGGTCGGCCGGCTCCAGTTGTTGACGATTACCACGCCAAAGAGCTGGGAGCGATACGGAATCCACGCCCTGGAGGCGGTCTATCCGATGTTGAAACCCGGCGGGTGGCTGTCGGTGGCCAACACCGGCACGGAAGCGGCGAACATCGTTCACGCCCGGCACGCCGACGGAGTGGACGTCGTATTGGCCGCGGTGGACGGCATGTATGGAGGATTTTGCAAACTGAACGCTCATGGCACCACCGGCTCGCTATCGGCATCCATCGCCGACACGTTTTTCGCCTTCAAGTCGCAACTCGATGCGTTCGTGGATTACTTGCGCACGGGGCGGTTGCCCGTGCCGTTCGAGGAGACGGTGGAGATGATGAAGATCATCATCGCCGGCGTCCGCAGCCGCCAAGACTCCGGCCGCACCGTGGCAATCGACGAGATTGGATAGTCATGGAACTGAAATTCAACGATCTGGACCGTTGTATCTGGGAGGAGGAGTTGGACGCTCTGGTTCCCGAGCGAGTGTTCGACGTTCATACTCACGCATATCATTGGGATCATAACCTGGACCCGGCAAAGGATAGTACGCCGCTCTACGAGTTCATGGGTCGGCCGTTTCCAGAATCGGGGTGGAACCAACTCGACGAGTGCGACGGGATATTGCTGCCCGGCCGCGAGGTGCATCGCCTGACCTTTCCGTTTCCGTTTTTTCTGTCATGCGATTTCGAGGGCGCCAATCGGTTCGTGGCGGCTGAAGTTGGCAGCGACCCGCGCTCGGCGGCCCTGATGCTGGTCCATCCTTCGATGAGCACGGAGTACCTGGAAGAGCAGGTCCGCGGCGCCGGCTTCTTGGGCTTCAAACCTTATCGGTTCTATTCCAGCACGAACGACGCGGTCTCGTGCCGGATCACCGACTTCCTGCCCGAACACCAGATTGAAGTGGCCCATCGCCACGGATTGCTTGTCGTGCTTCATCTAGCCAAGCGCGACGGAATCAGCGATCCCGAGAATCTTGCGGATCTGGCGCGTCTGACGGCAAAATATTTTCGCGTCAAGTGGATCCTTGCCCATTGTGCGAGGAGCTACTCGACCTGGGCCATTGAGCGGGCCGCCCCACGACTGCGAGAACTGACCAACGTCTGGTACGACACTTCCTCCGTCTGCGAATCCGACGCCATCGAGGCCCTCATCCGCGGCGTGGGCCCCGACAGGGTCATGTACGGAAGCGACGACCTTCCGGTGGGCATCGCCCGCGGCAAGTATATCACTTTCGGACGTGCCTGGTGCTTTCTTTCGGAGAACAACCACGCCCTCGACCTGTCCCACTGCGACCCTCGCATGACCTTTGTGCGCTATGAGCAGTTGCGCGCGATGCGCCGCGCCGTGTTGCGGTTGAATCTGGACCGCGGTCAGATCGAAGACCTCTTCCACAACACGGCTGCACGGTTGGTCGAATCCGCGCGGGCAGATGTTTCCAGCGCGCATTAGCAGCCCGTTGAAAAAGTCGGATTTGGGAGTTCGGGTGCCACTGCTGGCTTGTCCAGCAGTGTTTTTCTGGGTATTTCTCCCCGCACTGCTGGACAAGCCAGCAGTGGCACCCTTTTTCGACGGACTGCTAGCCAAACACATTTCCGACAACGGAAACTCATGTTAGGCGTGCGAAGCCGCCGGTGTGAAACGGCGCCGTACGATCACAGATCGGCCACGGCCGGATTGCTATATAACTCGCGGAAGTGGCGACGAATTGCCTCTTGGACGTTTTCCGGCACCGTGGGCCGGTACTGCTCCACCAGTCGCTCCACTTCTTCGTGTGCAATCTCGAACATGCCGGGGGCGTCCTTGGAATATCCGCCGCTGAAGTCCAGGTATGGACTCTGAAAGAACTCCTTGCCGCGGAGCAGCTCCAGAGTTAGCGGGTCGGTCATGAAGTTTCCGCCGGGGCCTACCTGACTAATGGAATCCAGGGCGAGCTTGTGGTCGCTCATGTCGATACCGCGGGTGACGTACTCGGCCATGTCGGTCAGCCCGCACTGCATGACGATCTGCTCCGCACTCATGCCGTTGGCGTTATGAAGGCTTCCCAGGCCGCCGATCACGTTCTGGCCGCTCTGGGCGGCCAAGAGGTACAACATGCTCTCGGCGCCGTTCTGAACGTCGTGCCGATGAGTCAGCGTGCCTCCCGCTTCGCCGGAAATGGGAAGACGATAATACTTACCCATCTGTACGCAGGCCAGCTTAAAGAGCATCTTCTCCGCCCGGTAGTAGAGATCATGACCCGATTTCATGTCGGTCACCGACGGACCGCTCCCGTAGAACACCGGATGGCCGGGCCGGTAGCACTGCGCTATCAACACCGGCAAAAGCGCCTCGGCATTGACAATCAACATGGTGCCCGCGAGCGAATAAGGCGCCGTCGTGCCGGCCATCGGGCAAACGGTCTGGATGATGGGATAGCCCTTTGACATGGCCATCTTCATGATCTCGATGTTCGGACCATGCACTTGCAGCGGGCTGGTCACCGCCATTGCCACACTCAACAACGGTGTCTTCTCTACATCCAACCCGGCGGCCTCGGCAACCACGGCCATCGCGGCAAACCATTCGCGGCAGTTTTCCTCGGAGGTCGGATAAATCGCGGTGTGCTTGGTCGAGTGGCACAAGAACACTTCCATCGTCTTGTAGTAACAGTCCGGCTCAGGCACGTCGCTTACGGGAAACTGCATGCGCATCATGCTGCTAATCCGGTCGAGCGACTCGCCGAGTATCGTATGCCTTCGCACGTCCTCGAGCACCGGTCGCCGCAGGCCGTGGTGGTAGTCGACGATAAACGGGTCCAGGATGAGCGACAGAAAGTAGTGATTCTCGCCACCCACTTGCAGCGTCTTTCCGTTGAGTCCGGTTTCGATCGCCACGGGCGGGGCGAGCGCGAGGAGTTCGCGGACCATGGCGGCGGGAAATCGTACCCGGCCGGCGGTTTCATCGACCAGCGCCCCTGCCCGCCCAAGAACCTTCAACGCCTCTTCGTGTCCAACGTAAACTCCGACATTCTCGAACAAATCGAGGGTTTTCTCGTGCAGTTTCTCAATCTCGGCGTCGTTTAGCGTACGCAACAACAATTCACTCATGGCATATTCCTTACTTCTTAAACTTGAATTTACGGAGGGTGGCACGTCCCTGAGCGCAGCGAAGGGCGTGGTTTGGTCATTCACCCACGCCCTTCGCTGCGCTCAGGGACGTGCCACCCAAATTCGACAATTATTTTTTTCCAGACCCTTACTTTTTGAACTTGAGTTCACGCCAACCGAGAAAAGCCGCTGTGGCGGATTGGCCCGCCGATCCGGCCGACCACGTCGCCCTGGCGCACGGCTTGCCCGAGTTCCCGGAAAACCTCCTCGGCAACCGCCAGATACCGGTCAACGTGTTGCGGGGTGTGGGCCAGACTGGGATAGAACCCGGCGCCGGCCAGAAAACCGTGCCCCAACATGCGCACGGTCAGCAATGTTTGCAGGGCCAGGGCATCGGGATGGTCGAAGCCGAAGTATGTCATGGCCGGATAACCGGACAATTTCAGCGGCACGCTCTCGCGGGCGGCAATTCGCTGAAGTCCCTCGCGCAACCGGGTTCCGATCATAGCGATATGGCCCGGCACGTCGATCCGTTGCATCTTGTGTATGGTGGCCAAGGCCGCCACGGAACCCACGCCTTCGGTCCAGTACGTGCTGGAAATGAATGAATCCTGGGCGGCGTCCATTACGTTGGCCCGGCCAAGAATCGCGGCCATGGGATGGCCGTTGCCGATCGCCTTGGCAAACACCGCGATGTCGGGCGATACGCCGAACCGCAGATGCGCGCCGCCGAGGGTCAATCGCCAACCGATGGAAATTTCGTCGAACACCAACGCGGCGCCCGCTCCGTCGCACAACTCCCGCACTCCTTCCAGGAAACCGGGCGTTGGATCGGAATGACGAGTAGTTTCCATTACGACCGCGGCCAGCCGACTCCCTTCCTGCTCGACAATCCGCGCCAGCGAGTCGAGATTATTGTAGTTGAACGGCAGGGCCGTGCCGGCCAACTGCCGCGGTACGCCGTTGGGCGACAGGCCCGGCAGGAGATGCTTTCCAAGCGCATCGTCGCTGGCTTGCGTCGTGCGGTTGGCCGCCAGATACCAGTCGTGCCACCCGTGGTATCCGCAGAAGGCGATCACGTCCCGACCCGTATGAGCACGCGCGATGCGGACGGCCATCGCCATGGCCTCACCCCCGGTCCGCGCATAACGCACCTTTTTGGCCCAAGGATGGATCGCCAACAGCAGTTGGGCCAACTCGACCTCCTCCGGGTTGTTCATCGTACACATCGCCCCGGCCTTCACCCGGTCCACCACCGCTTGGGTTACGTCTGGATCGTTGTATCCCAGCAGACACGCCCCGATCCCCATGAACGACATGTCCACGTAACGCCGCCCGTCCAGATCGACAACCTCACAGCCATGAGCTTCCCGGTAGTAGGCGGGCCATTGGTCCGGCGCGAACATCTCCGGCCGCTTGCTCAACAGTTGCGTACCGCCGGGAATCAAGGACTTGGCCTGCCGGTATAACCGTTGGCACTTTGATTCATCGGCTCCTGCCGGGGTCGTGTTTTTTTCGGGCATCAGTTAGGTTCGTTTCTCAAGGACGATCCAGTTCGATTCATTGTATTTCGGCAAATGCTTTGCTTGCCCGCCGAAATTCCGCGCTCAAGGTTGTCACGTCGGCGGTGACGTTTATGAATTGATAGCCCATGGCCGCTGTCTCCGCCAGGGTATCAAGGGAGGCCACCGTGCCGGCGAACTTGCCGTGGCGTTTGGCCGTCTCCACGACTCGGCGCCGCGCCTCGACGACCCGCGGATGGTTGATGTTGCCCGGCTCGCCGATCGCGTGGCTGAAATCGCCGGGACCGAACAATATAATATCGATACCCTCGACCTGCGCGATCTGGTCCAACTCTTCCAGTGGCTCGGGATCCTCGATCTGCACGATGACGAACCGCTGCTGGTTGGCCTGACGTATATAGTCAGGCAACGGGATCATGCAGTACGCCCCGTCGGAATTGCCGCCGTCGATGGGTCTCCGGCCGATGGGATGAAACCTGGTTTGCCAGGCGACGCGCTGGGCGTCTTCCAAGCTCATCAGGTGCGGCACCATGATTCCGGTCGCGTCCATTTCCAGCGGATGGATCATGTCGCTGTAGCTGCCGCGCGGCACGCGCACCAGCGAGTCTACGTCGTGGATCTTGGCGGCCCTGACCTGATTGCCGACTTCACTCAAGTCACAAGGGACGTGCTCGCGGTCGAGCCAGATGCAGTCCACGCCGCACATGGCGGCGATCTCCGCCACGCAGGGATCGGTGAGGTTGAGTTTCACACAGCAGGCCAGTTTACCCGCTCGCAGCTTCTTCAATACGCGACTTGGTCGTAATTGCACGGTGGTTCTCCTTTACTTGCAGGTGTAGCCGCCATCGACGGCAATGTTCGCTCCGGTGATGTAGGCGGAGGCGTCCGAGGCGAGAAAGACGACCGCTCCTTTCAGATCGGATTGGTCGGCCATGCGGCCCAGGAACGTCCGGGCGTTGTATCGTTCGACGAAACGGGGGTCTTGGTCGTTGAAAAACCCGCCGGGGCTGACCGCGTTGACACGCACGCCACGGGGACCGAGTTTCGAGGCCGCGAAGCGGGTCAACTGCAACAGCCCGCCCTTGTGAAAATAGTAATCCGGCGGTATCCCCCAACCCAATCCTTCGTAAAGCGTATAGTCGGGGCCGACCGTCCCTTGAATCGAACCGACGTTGATGATGCTCCCTTGGCCGCGCTCGGCCATCCACTCGCCAAACGCGCGGACCATCAGGAACAAGCCCGTGGCGTTCACCTCCATGCTCTTGGCGAAGTCGGCCGCGGCGCCGGACCAATCCTTCATCGGCCGAAGCACGGAGTTGTTCACCAACACGTCGATCCGGCCGGCCGCGTCGAGCACTTGCCGGAGCAATTGGTCGACCGACTCTTCGCTGCCTTGGTCGTACTGCAAGACGCCGACTTCCAACCCGGCCCGGCGGAACGCCTCGGCCTGTGTTTGCTGCTGCTGGATATTGCGGCTGGCCATGAAAGTTCGAGCGCCGGCCTCGGCCAGCGCCTCGACGATCTGTCGGCCGAAGAGTCCGGCCCCGCCGGTGACCAGGGCCACCCGCCCGCTCAGATCGAACAGCTCTCGAACGGTCCGTTTGTTTTCCGGCGTATCGCTCATACCGTTTTTCCTTTTTTTCTTGTGGTAAACCGAGGCATTACCCGATCGTTTGCCATCTTTCCTTTTCAAGCGAAGCCAACGCGGCCAGGTTCACCCGCAACGTTTGCAGCCCTTCTTCGAGGCTGCAAAGCGGCGGGGCGCGGCCCTCGAGGGTGTCGAGAAACGCGTTGGCTTGGCGGACGAACAACTCGTCGCGGGCAAGCAGCTGCGGAGGTTCGTCGTGCCACGACTCGTCGGAATGGGTCATCCAACGCCAACGAGACAGATGCCCCTCGAAGCGGGCGCTTCCCCGTTCACACACCACGGTAATTGTCATCTCGTTTGGCGCTTGGTGCTGATTCAGGCTGTAGCAGCCCAGCACGTCGCCTTGATGGGTCAGCACACCGGCGGTGTCCTCGACCGAGACGCCTTCAAGCACCTGATGGGCGGCGTCGGCTACCAGCCGATCGATCGGACCAACGAGCCACTCGCCGGCGTTGAGCACGTGGGTCAGCGCGTCTTGAATCGCCCCGCCGCCGGTGGCGCGATCCCGATAATAAATCTCCCGATACTTCGGCCGATAGGTGGGAAAGTGTTGGCCCGAGACGGCGATCACCTGGACGGGCCGACCAAATCTTCCTTCGGCGATTGCGGCCCTCATCGACTCCAGCACCGGATTGGCGCGGTAAACGTATGCCACGGCCGACACCAACTCCTTTTCGCGCAGCAACCGTTGCAGTTCGTCGATCCGGTCGAGATTCGTGCTCAGCGGCTTTTCGATCAGCAAGTGCAAGCCGGCCTCGGCCAGACGGATGGCCTGGGGTATGTGCAGGTTGGCGGGCGTGGCGATCACTGCCGCGTCGGGCCGCTCGGCCGCCAAAGCGGCGTCCAGGTCCGCGAAACAACGATCGACGTGATACTCCTCCGCAACCTGTGCCCGCAACTCGGGGTTGATCTCGCAAAAGGACAACTCCGCGCGCCCGGTGTCGCGGAAACATCGCAGATGGCGGAGTCCGATGGACCCCACGCCGACGATCAAGATGTTTTTCGATTGCGTCATTGTCGCTCCGTTTTGTCGCTGTTATTCTCGAATGTCGCTGTACGTCACCCGTCGCTCGGAGATATTCCGGGTGTCGATATCCGCGGCCACCGCGCCGGAAAGCCATATCTCGCCGCCGATTACCTGGTAAAGGCTGCCGGGCACTTTCGGCGTCACCGGGCCGTGGAGCATCAACCGCGTGATGAACCGCTGCCACGACACGTCGCCGTACGAGAACCAATGATAACATTTATTGGCCTTCGAGCCAACCAGGTCCCTGGGACCGATGGTGGCGGCCATCGGCGGGACTCGGTGCCAGGCCCCCGACGCCCCCGCGTCGCAGAAAAGGCTGTTCTGCGCGACGGTCAGCGGGTGCAGATCGACTATCTGCGCGCCCTCGCGCATAAAGGCGTCCATGTCGTCGCCGAACTTGGCGCCTATGTGCGGCTCGAAGAAGGCTATGTGCCCGTTCCAACCGCAACCGCCGTAGCAAACGTCGGCCCCGCCCATGTCCTCGATCATCTTCGAGTAATCGCGGACGTTCTCCGTGCTGGGAAAGTGAATCTGCTCGGCCGGAATGGCCAGCTCCGGCTTGATGCGGCTGAACAGGTCGCGCCACATCCAGTACTGAAAACCGCCGGGATGATCGGCCGGCGCGGTGTTGCCCTTTTCGTCGGCGTATTCGTCCATGTTGAACGTATGCACGTGCTTGCAGGAAATGTTCAACTGGTTGATCATCTGCGCCAGCAGCGCGTACTGTGGATTAGGGGCCCCAAGAATAATGACGTGTTGCCGACCCTCCTCCAAGCTGCGCTTGATACCGCTAAGAATGTCGAGCAGGTACTTGAGCGTGAACTGTGAGTTGTCCTCGACCACGGCGATCTTCAACTTGGGGTTCGGATGACGGCAGAGATCCTCCCGGCTTATCCGCATTACCCGCTCGCATACTTCCACGTCGGTAAACGGATGCACCGGGGCCGACGCATAAGTGAATCGCGGCATTGTCATATTCGTTCCTTTTCTTCGTTAGAGTCAAAGACGCATCGGCCGGCGACCCACGTGCGAACGGCGCGTGGCCCAGCGGCGGTTTGTTCCCAAAGCACCAGGTCGGCGTCCGCCCCTACGTGGAGCGTACCCTTGGCGGTCAGTCCCAACAGCCGGGCCGCGTTGCCGCTGCCGACGGCCCAAATCTGCTCTTCCGGCCAGTCGAGCCAGGCAAACAGGTTCGCCATGCCGCGGTCCATCGTCAGCGTACTGCCGGCCAAACAGCCGTCGCCGGGCAAGCCGGGGCGATGGAGCCGGGCGGCGCTGCCCGTTTTGACTTTCCCCAGCGGCGAGTCGTATATGCCCGGCGGCAGTCCGGCGCCGACGTTCGAGTCCGTGGTCAGAATCAAGTTCCGAAACCCTTTCGCCGCCGCCACGGCTCGGATGGCGGTCGGATGGATATGAACGCCGTCGGCGATCACGTCGGTCGAACATCGCGGATCGGCCAGCACCGCCTCGACCGCGCCGGCCGGCCGCACGCCGGGGTCCGTCTCCTCCGGCAGTGGAAAGACGTCGTAGAAATGCGTGGCGTGTCGGGCACCGGCGTCAATGGCCGCCTGGGTCTGTTCCACCGTCGCCCGAGTGTGGGTAATAAACGGAACGACGCCCAGCTCCCGCAGCCGCTCGATTACCGGCAGGATGTTGGGTACCTCGGGACTTATCGACATCGCGGCAATTTTTCCGCCGGCGGCAACCCACAATTCTTCAAGAAGCCCTAAGTCGCCGGCCGTGGTCCGTACGCCCGCGCCGGGCAAGGCAAGGAATGGTCCCTCCAGATGAAAGCCGGGCATGAAAGCTCCATCGGACCGCGACAGCGCCGCGGCCAACGGCGCCAACTCTCCGATCCGCTCGGGCGCGAGCATCGCGCAAAGCGTCGGAAGCACGCACGTCGTGCCGTACCGACCGAGCCGGCCAGCGGCGGCAACGATCTGCTCCGGGTCCGGCTCGTATACATACTGCTCGATGCCGTGGGTGTGAATGTCGATTAAACCGGGCGTCAACAGCCGTCCGGCGCCGTCGATTCGGCGTGGGCAGTCGGACGGCATGGTGTCACGGGGACCGAGTTCGGCGATTTTTCCGCCGCTGATACGAACCCAAGCGGCCACGACCCCTTCGCCCGGCTCCAGGGCACGCACGTCGGCAATCAGCAGATCGGTATCGACCGTTTCGGTCATGGCGTTTTGCGTTTAGTGGGTTTTCTGGGGCGGCGAGCGGCTTGTTTGGCGGCTTTTTGCGGTTCGGCCTCGCGGCCTGAACCGACACTAAAAGGAAACGTGACTTCAAAACAAAAGCCGTCGTGGCGATAGTAACTGATGAACAACCCCGCCGCTTGTCCATCGGCCAAAAAGAGTAAGCTCGTCTCTTTTAGCAGCGGTTCGCCGGCGCGGACCTGCAACAACCGGCTGATTGGCGGCCTCGCCCGGGTGGCCTCGATAGTCTGCTTGAAAAACTCGAAACGGATGTCCTGAATCGCCTGCCAGACGCCGAGGAAATCGAGCTGGCCGAGTTCGTCCTCGCCGAGCCGGTCGGCATACCGGGCCGGAATCGCCACTTCGTCGTAGATGGCCGGCCTATCGTGCAAATAGTCGATTCGCGTGGCCAACAGCACGGCGTCGCCGGGGCAGGCCCCCAGCGGCGCGGCCAACTCCGCGTCGACTTCCGCCCAACGGAAAGAGTGCAACCGCCGATGGAACCTCGGAGCGTGACGGCGGATGCTGCCTAGGAAGTCGGCGTTGAGGATGGGGATTTTTCGCTGGGCGGCGGAGTTGACGAAAGTACCCGAGCCTTGTCGGCGCTCGATCAGGTGTTCTTCTTCGAGAATTTGCAGGGCGCGGCGGACGGTGATCTGCGAAGCGGCGAACCGGCGGCACATTTCCCGCCCGGTCGGCAACTGCTGGCCCGGCGACCAGTGGCCGGCGAGCAGCCGGCGGCGGAGCGAATCGGCGATCCGTCGATAGGCGGTCATCGGTCGTTCGAGAGGGGGATTGTAGAATATACGGGAACCCATTAAATTGTATATAACAACATAAACACTTCCCACAACCTGTCAAGGCCCGGTATTATGAATTCACCCGCCCCCGGCTACTTCGACAAGCATATTGCGAAAGTGCTAGTGTTGGCTGTGGTTTGGGCAGCCGGTTGGCTTTCCGCCCATGCCGCCGAAACGACGGCTCCGCTGGAACCGAAGCTGCGCCAGCGCGCGACCGAAACGATTCGTCAAGTTTTCGACGGCGAGCAACAATGGGTCAAAGTCCATGCGGCGGAATACCTGCTCACGATGGACTATCCGCAAGGCGTGAAGGAAGCTTTCGCCGAGGAGTTGAATCTTCACGGCGACGAGCCTCGTTACCGGATCGGTGTCTGGCGGGTGTTGGCCCGCGTCGCCCACAACCACAAAGAACGTGTCGTGTGGCTCGACAAGATTCGCGCCGTGGCGTTCGACACGGCGGCGGAAGACCGGACCCATGCCGTGGAGACGCTGGCCAAGCTTGGCTACAAACTCCGCGACGAAGAAGTGGCGGCGATGGAGCGGGCCGCAGGTGCCGAAAACGACCAGACGGCCCCTTTCGCCGCCTGGGTATTGGCAAACTCCGGCCGACCGGACGCCGAATCCCGGCTGGTCGAACTGCTCGCTTCCGACGACGCGAGTATACGTCTCGGAGCGGCTTTTGCTCTCGGCAACTTGCCGAAGATTTCCGCGTCGTCGCGGGAAAAGCTGCAAACGGCCGCCCGCGACGAGCCGGCGGACTCCCAAGCCCGCGCCTATCTGATTTCCGCTGCGTCCATGCACGCGCCAAAAAACGCCGAGTGTCCGTTCAAGGCCGAGCTGGCCGAATTGGCGGCCAGTGAGAGCGGCGCGGGGGCAGTCGAGGCGGGCCGAGCGCTGGCACGCCTCGGCGACGACGCGGACCTGCCGCTGCTTACTCGCCTGCTCGACAGCCCCGATCCAGACCTTCGCGCCACGGCCGCCTACGCACTGCTGCGGATCGACCGCCGCGTACCGCATTGTCTCGGTTTCTGGGACTGGGGGGTAATCGTCATATACGCGCTGATGATGCTCTCGGTGGGTTGGTACTACTCGCGGCGGACCCAGACCCAGGAGCAATACCTGCTGGGCGACCGCAAGATGAATCCGCTGATGGTCGGGCTGTCGCTGTTCGCGGCGCTGATCAGCAGCCTGTCGTACCTGGCTTATCCGGGCGAGATCATCAAGTATGGCCCCATGATAATCGGCTCCGTGTTGGCCTATCCGCTGGTCGGCCTGGTCGTCGGTTGGCTGGTTATCCCTTTCATCATGCAGTTGAAGGTGACCAGCGCCTACGAAATACTCGAAATGCGGCTGGGCGGCACAGTCCGCACACTCGGCTCGCTGCTCTTTCTGTCGTTGCGATTGTTGTGGATGTCGGTCATCGTTTTTGCGACGGCGGACAAGGTGTTGGTCCCGTTGATGGGGCTTGAGCCGTGGACGACCCCGATCGTCTGCGTCGTAATAGCGGCGGTGGCGATAGGCTACACCTCGATGGGCGGCCTCCGGGCGGGAGTCCTAACGGACGTGATCCAAACCGCGATCCTGATGGGCGCCGCGGTGGTGGCGGTGATTACCATCACGGTCTACCTGGGCGGAGTGGGGGCATGGTGGCCAAGCCAATGGCCGGCCCATTGGCCCGAACCGCTATTGCTCCCAAAACTCGAATATGATCCCAACGCCCGCATCACCATGTTCGGCATCGTGCTGGCGACGTTCACTTGGTACGTATGCACCGCGGTTTCAGACCAGATTGCGGTCCAGCGGTACTTGGCCACCAAGGATGCCAAGACCGCGCGGTTCGCGCTGATCGTGTCGCTGGCGGCCGACGCGGTAATCTTTTCCATCCTGGCCTGCGTGGGAATGGGACTTTTAGCCTACTTCCAGACCTTCCCTCATCTCCTCCCCGACAATCAGTCCGTGCTCGGAGACAGCGACAAGCTGTTTTCGCAATTCATCCTGATCGGCCTGCCGGTGGGGCTAAGTGGTCTGGTGGTGGCCGGAATACTGGCGTGTTCGATGTCGTCCCTGTCGGCCGGCATCAACTCCACCTGCTCGGTGATTGCGGTCGACTTTATCGATCGCTTGCGCGGAAAGAACAAGAAATTGTCCGATTCCAGCCGCGTCAGGCAACTCAAATACATTTCGCTTCTGGTGGGCACGACGGTGGTCATTATGAGCCTCATGGTAAGCATGGTGCAAGGAAACTTGCTCGAGATCTGCTTCAAGGTGGTCAACCTCTTCACGGCCCCGCTGGCCGGCCTGTTCTTCCTGGCGCTGTTCGTGCCCTGGGCAAGGGGGTTCGGCGCAATGGTCGGCCTCGCCTGCGGGCTGGCTATAGTGGTTTCAATCAACTATTGGCAAGAGATCACCGGCTCGCCGGGCATCAGTTTCCTCTGGGCGATGCCTTCGTGCCTAATAGTAGAGGTTGGCGTCGGAGCGCTGGTCAGCCTGATTCCGATCGGCCGAAAGCGTAGCCGTTCGAGACAATAGTGCGATGCCGCGACGGCAATTCGCGGCAAGAGCCGAACTGCAATTGAAATGTTAAGAGAATGCTGAAGATCGTTGCACAAGGTACTGTGGTCGTGGGAGAGCCGGGCACGGAGTCTCAAAGTTGTGCCTTCCCCCAAATCTGCGTCTTGCCCAGCGGTCGTTGGATATGCTGTTTTCGCGCAGCGCCGCAGAAGGGAGCTACCGTCGTCCAGCGGAGCTTTTTCATCCGATCTGACGACGAAGGGAAATCTTGGAGTTCGCCCGTCGAGGCATTCGTTCCACCTCCCATCGACGGTACGCCGGGCCTGTTCCGCGCCACGGGAATGACCGCGTTGGGCGGACGGCGAGTGTTGGCCGTACTCTATTGGGTCGATAGTTCTCGACCGTCCCTTCCCTACTTCAACGAAACGACCGAGGGGCTGTTGGACTCGCGGATCTTCCTCGCCTGGTCGGAAGACGACGGCGATACCTGGTCGGAGCCAAAGCTGGTCGATACCACACCGTTCCACTGTCCGACCCCGATTACCGGCCCGGTGCTGCTGCTGGCCAACGGGGAGCTTGCCTGCCAGTTTGAATTGAACAAGCATTATGACGACCCGTCGCCTTGGCGCCACGCCTCGGTGTTGATGTTCTCGAAGGACGGGGGAAGGTCGTGGCCGGAACATGCCGTGGTCACAAGTGATCCCGAAAACCGAATGTTCTACTGGGACCAGAGACCCTACGTTTTTTCCAATGGGCGGATTCTCGACTTGTTCTGGACCTTTGATCGCCAGCAGGCCGTTTATCGAAATATCCACGCCCGGGAGTCTCTGGATCACGGACGCACCTGGTCGGAGATATGGGACACGGGAGTCGTCGGACAGCCGGCGCCGCCGGTTCCGCTGCCCGACGGAACCATGGGGCTGGTCTACGTGGATCGCAGCGGGGCGCCGCAGATCAAGATGCGGGTCAGTTGCGATCAAGGTCGTACGTGGTCTCGGGAGTCGGAGATCGTCCTCGAACGGTCTCGGCTGGCGAGCCAAACCCGGCAGAAGCGTAGTATGCAGGACGCCTGGGCCGAAATGGCCGATTTCTCTCTCGGCCTGCCGGCCACGGCGGTCGCGCAGAACGGCGACATCGTGGTAGTGTATTATGCGGGCCCAGCGACGAATCAGACGGATATCAAGTACCTCCGTGTGCGCGAGATAACTGCGACGTGACGCACGGTGTGCCACTGTTTGGTGTAAACCTTTTTTGGAATGATGAAAAAATGGCAAAGACAACATCTCAGCGGGCATTTGTTATCTCCGCGATCAACACGCCGCTCCGCGACGACGACTCGCTGCACGTCGAGGGCCTTGAAGCACACATGGAGGACCAGTGGCAAGCGGGAATCGACGGACTCCTGATCGCCGGCACAATGGGACTGATGCAACTCCTGACCGACGACGTCTACGAGCAACTGATCGAACATTCGACGCGAATTTCCGCCGGCCGCGGCGAAATCATGGTGGGAGTCGGAGACACCAGCCTTGCGCGGACCCTCCGACGCATCGAATTGCTCAACCGCTACTCCGCGAACGGAGCGGTTGTGATCACCCCATACCTCATCAAGTTCGAGCCGGACGAACTGCTCAATTATTATCGCGCCCTGGCCGATGCTTCGCGACACCCCCTGTACCTCTACGACCTGCCAGCCCTTACGGGCGTCAAGCTGGACTTCGACACCGTGGAACGCTTGGCCGAGCATCCGAACATTCACGGCATCAAGGCGTCCTGCGAAGCCGACTGGACGAAGGAAGTGATCCGCCGAATTGGAGATCGCTTCCGCGTCATTATTGCCCAGCCGACCATTATGGATGCTCTCTTGCGCGAGGGGATTCAAGAACACCTGGACGGGCTGTACTCGGTGGCGCCGGCTTGGACGATGTCGCTGGTTCGCGCCGCGGAGGCGGGCGACTGGGATCGTGCCGCGGCGTATCAGCGGCGGTTGAATCAACTGTTGGACCTGATGCAGCAGGGAGGGATATTCGCCGTCGTCACCGCGATTTTCAATGCGCGGGGGATACCGGGCAAGTACGCCCCCGCTCCCATACGTCAACTCGACGCGGAAGCACGCGACAAACTGCTCGCGGAGCCGATCGTTCAGGAACTGATAGAATAAAGGGGTCGGGAGTCTTTGATTTTGGTAAGAGCGAAAAGCAACAATGGAATCCGGCCATGTTGAAGGCGTAGCGGTGTTCGGTTGTGCGTGGCGCTCCGTTTGACAAAGCGTCGCGGCAGGAACGAACGGCGAAGCGATTGGGCTTGCAATCGACGCGGGTGGCCGCGATAGCTCGTCTATCGGGGCGGCGAAGCCGCAAGATGTTTTTTTGTATGCCGCGGAATCCCTCTTGTGCCTGCGGCACCCCGATAGCAAAGCTATCGCGGCTACCCGGGCGGCGGTCCGGCGTTTGTGGACGGAGACTCAACGGTATGGTATTATGCCAGTTTGCGTTGTTGTCGAAATAGTCTGCCGGGCGACACTATGAGCAACGCGGGCCATATCGCGCTGAGGGGAGTTCGGGTCCACAACCTGAAATCCATCGATCTGGACATCCCGCGACAGAAGCTGATCGTGTTCTGTGGGCTGAGCGGCAGCGGCAAGAGCAGTCTGGCACTGGATACGCTCTACGCCGAAGGGCAACGCCGATACATCGAGAGTTTTTCGGCCTACACGCGGCAATTTCTCCAGCGGCTGGAAAAGCCCGAGGCCGACCGGATCGACGGCATTCCGCCGGCGATTGCCGTCAGCGGCGCGAACACCAGCCGGTCGAGCCGTTCGACCGTCGGCACGGCCACGGAGACCAACGACTACTTGCGGCTGTTGATGGCCAAGATCGGCCGGGTGCTCTGTCTCGGGTGTGGCCGAGAGGTGCAGCGCGACAATCCGCAGAGCGCGGCGGAAGCCTTGGCCGATCTGCCGTCTGGCTCGCGATGCCTAATCACCTTCCCCTGCAAGCTTGATGGCGACGGCACGTTGGAGCAGTTGGTTGCCGGATTGCGCGAGGACGGGTTTGTCCGCGCGATTATCGGGGGGCGGATGGTTGATTTGGACTCCACTTTACTGGGCACTGAAGTGCCCAGCCCTCAACACGAAGTATCCAGCCCCCGCCCCTCTCCCCTCGTCTACGCGGTGGTCGATCGGCTCGTGGCCGGACGCATCGGCGAGAGCCGGCTACGCGATTCGTTGGAGATGGCGTTCAGCAAGGGGCACGGCCGATGCTGTGTGTTTGTCGAGGAGACATCGTCACTTGCCGCGGATGAGACACGGCGGGCAAGCCCGCCCGCTACACCACTGGGCACTGAGGTGCCCAGCCCTCATCCCTCGCCCCTCGCCCCTCATCCCTCGCCCCTCATAAACATCGACGGGCGGCCGTGGCGGCGAATGGCGTTCGGTACGCAACTGGCGTGCGAGGATTGCGAGATCGAATACCCGACGCCCGAGCCGCGGCTGTATAGTTTCAACAGTCCGCTGGGCGCTTGCCCGACGTGCGAGGGATTTGGCAACGTCATCGACATCGACATGGACCTGATTGTTCCCGACCCGAGCAAATCGCTCCGCGATGGGGCGATCGCTCCGTGGAACACTCCGGCCCACGCCCACGAGTTGAAGGAGCTGCTCGCGCTTGCCAGCGACTACGATCTGCCCGTTGACGTGCCGTTTTGCGAACTGACCGAGGCACAGCGGGAGGTGATTGTTCGTGGCGTACCGGGGCGTAAGTTTGGCGGCCTGGAGGGGTTTTTCGCTTGGCTGGAGCGGCGGAAGTACAAGATGCACGTCCGCGTGTTTCTCAGCCGATGGCGGAGTTATCGACCCTGTCCGGCCTGCGACGGCGCCCGACTGCGTCCCGAGGCGCTTGCCGCTCGGATTGGCGGCAAAAACCTCGGCGAGATATGCGCGATGAAGGTCCGCGAAGCCGCCGCGATGTTCCGCGACCTCGATCTGCCCGATTACCAGCGGCAGGTCGGCCGGATGATGCTCGATCAGGTGCGGGCAAGACTGGCCTATCTGGAGTCCGTGGGGTTGGGATATCTGACGCTCGACCGCACGTTGCGGACCCTCAGCGGCGGCGAGGCCCGACGGGTGGCCCTCACCTCGGCGCTCGGCTCCAGTCTGGTGAACATGCTCTACGTGCTCGACGAGCCGTCGATAGGGCTACACCCCCGCGACATCCAGCAACTGCTGGACGCCGTCAAGCAACTCCGCGACCGGGGCAATACCGTCGTGGTGGTCGAACACGAGGAGGCGATCATCCGGGTAGCAGATCAGGTCGTCGAGATCGGTCCCGGCGCCGGCCAACGGGGCGGAAAGGTCGTTTTTCAGGGTACGCCCGGCGAAATGGAACAATCGCCCGATAGTCTCACGGGCGACTACCTGGCCGGACGGCGCGGTTTTGGCGCCAACGGCCGCCGCCGCGCGCCAGACCACGGTTGGGTCCGGCTGGCCGGAGCGCGGGGCAACAACCTCGACAACGTCATGGTCGAGTTCCCGTTGGGGGTGCTTTGTCTGGTGACCGGCGTGAGCGGTTCGGGCAAGAGTACGCTGGTCCAGGACACGCTCTATCCGGCCCTTTGCCGCCGGCTGCGAAAAGACGCCCCGAAGCCGTGTCCCTTTGACGACGTTTTCGGCGACGGCCAGTTGGATGACGTGATAATGATCGACCAAAGCCCGATCGGACGCTCGCCACGCTCCAATCCGGTGACGTACCTGAAGGCGTTCGACGAGATTCGGGCGGTGTTTGCCGAGACGGTCGAGGCCCGCACCCGGGGCTTCGGCGCCGGACACTTCAGCTTCAACGTTGACGGCGGGCGATGCACCGCCTGCAAGGGCGAAGGATACGTCCAGATCGACATGCAGTTTCTGGCCGACGTCTACATGCACTGTTCCGAGTGCAACGGCGCCCGCTATCGCGACGAAATCCTGGAAGTGACCTATCGCGGCCGGTCCATCGCCGACGTGCTGGAGATGACCGTCCGCGAGGCGTTCACGTTCTTCCGCGGCCGGCCGAAGGTCCAAACCCGGCTGAAACGGCTGATCGACGTGGGGCTGGACTACGTGCGGCTCGGCCAGCCGGCCAACACCCTCTCAGGCGGCGAGGCCCAGCGGCTGAAACTGGCCGCCTACACCAGCGGCGCGAAACGCGGCCGATGCCTCTTTATCCTCGACGAACCGACCACCGGGCTGCACTTCTCCGACGTCGTGCAACTGCTGGACTGTTTCGATGCCTTGTTGGCCGTGGGCCATTCGCTGTTGGTCGTCGAGCACAACCTACAGATAATGAAGGCGGCCGACTACATCATCGACCTCGGCCCCGGCGCTGCCGACGAAGGCGGCCGGGTTGTTGCCAAGGGAACGCCGGAAATGGTCGCCCGCACCGCAGGCTCCGTCACCGCCGGGTTCCTGGCGAAAGTGCTCAAATAGGGTGGATAGTGGTCAGTGGTCAGTGGTCAGTGGTTAGTGGTTAGTGGTTAGTGGTTAGTGGTCAGTGGTTAGTGGTTAGTGGATAGTGGGTAGCGGTCAGTGGGTAGTGATTAGTCCGCCCTCCGCCTCCCCCCTTCACTTTCATCCTTCATCCTTCATCCTTCATCCTTCATCCTTCCGCCCTCCCATGTAAATATCTACCACCGGTGGCTTGCAAAGCGGTGGCGATTAGTGCTATTCTGACAAATCGTGGCCCGGGCCGGTCGGCGGCGGCCTACAAGATCCAACGCCGCCAGCGTCCCGAAGGCCCGTGGACCGACGCCACGTTGGCCATCGAGAGCGAAATCACGCTCTCCGACCAGCCTCGCGGCACGGAATGGGAATTTCGTATTATCGCCGTCAACAAGGCTGGCGAAGGCGAAGCAAGTAATACCGTGATGGCGTGTTGTAGGGCGTTACCCACACTCGCCTGACAAGCAGCCAGTGGCACCTGACGACTGGAAGAAATCGAGGCCGACATTAAGGTGATCGAGAAGGACATTATCAAAATGCTATCGGAGGCGACCGGGTGAAGCAAATTCTGGGGGATGCGAAGAATATCCGTACTTTGCTTGGCAACGCAAAGTACGCAATTGACTACTATCAACGCGAGTATCGCTGGCAAACCAAGCACGTCACGGAACTCATCAATGACTTGGCGGGAATGTTCCGCGAGAGTTACGAGGACGGCCATGAACGAAGTGCTGTCGAAAACTACGGGCGCTATTTTCTTGGCTCGATCATCATCAGTAACCGCGACGGGCATAAGTTCATCATCGATGGTCAGCAACGCTTGACATCTCTTACGCTGCTTCTGATATACCTGAACGGCCTACTTGAGGACGCCGAACAGCAGGGCCAAGTGGCCAAGCTTATCTTTTCACAACGTTACGGCAAAAAGTCATTTAATCTCGACGTGCCTGAACGGACGGCATGCATGGATGCCCTCTACAATGGGCAGCCTTTTGAAGAGAACGGCCAGACCGAGTCCATCCGGAACATCCTAGCTCGTTACTCGGACATCGAAGATCATTTTCCCGAGGACGTCACGGGGAAAGTGTTGCCGTACTTCGTCGATTGGCTTATCGAGAATGTTTTTCTCGTTGAGATAACGGCATATTCCGACGAAGACGCCTATACCATCTTCGAGACGATGAATGACCGTGGATTATCGTTGACTTCCACGGACATGCTCAAAGGCTACCTATTGGCCAACATCCAGGATACCGATCAACGCGGTACAGCTAGCCGAGTGTGGAAGGGGCGAATTGAGGCCCTGCGGGAGCTTGGCAAGGAGGAGGATGCCGATGGCATCAAGTCATGGCTGCGTAGCCAGCACGCCGAGAGCATCCGCGAACGCAAGCGGGGTGCATCTCCCCGCGATTTCGACTTGATCGGTACGGAGTTCCACCGCTGGGTTCGCGACCATGAAGACGCCCTCGGGCTTAGGTCTGGTTCGGATTTCACACAATTTATCAACCGGAACTTCTGTTTCTACACGCGGCAGTACCAGCGGCTCCGTGAAGCGGCGGAAACATTCACCACCGGTCTCGAAAACGTTTTCTACAACGCTCAACACAATTTCACGCTTCAATACCCGGTGCTGCTCGCCCCGCTTCGAATGGACGATACCGATGAGGACATCACCCGCAAGCTTCGCATCACGGCATCCTATCTGGATATTTTGATAGCTCGACGAATCTGGAATTTTCGGGCAATCGATTATTCGACGATGCAATACGCCATGTTCCTGATTATGCGGGATATCCGCAGACGGGATAGTGCCGAACTGGCGGGCATCCTACGCGAAAAGCTTGACGCCGAAGATGAAACGTTTTCGACCAATGATCGGTTCCGGCTTCACGGCCAAAATGGTCGCCAAATACACCGCATCCTTGCCCGCATGATGGAGTACATTGAAACGCAGTCGGGGATGCTAAGCCGCTTTGTCGAATACTCTACCCGCAGAGGAAAGAACGGTTATGAGGTAGAGCATATCTGGGCTAATCATTCCGAACGACACACCGACGAGTTCACCCATCCGGCCGACTTTGAAGAATATCGAAACCGATTTGGTGGTCTACTCTTGCTACCGAAGAGTTTCAATGCCAGTTACGGGGACTTGCCATACGACGAAAAACGTCCCCACTATTTGAAACAAAACCTTCTTGCCCAGAGCCTTTGTCCCGAGGGGTATGAGCGCGCCCCGGGCTTTCAGCAATTTATTCGCAAAAGCGGATTGAAGTTCCATCCGCACGAAAAGTTTAATAAGAGCGACCTCGACGCCAGGCACGAGCTCTACCGCGAACTCGCGGAACGAATATGGGATCCGGCACGGCTCGAATAGATGTAGCGCAGCCCCGCCAACGGTATTGACTACGATCTAAAGGTGGTAAGGAGGCCAGATGAAGCACAAACACAATAGGAGAATCATTGAATGAGAATCTATCTTGATTGTTGTAGTATACAACGCCTCTTTGATGATAAATCCCAACCGAGAATAGCAGTCGAGGCTGAAGCCGTGCTCGTTATTCTCGCATTGTGCGAGTCCGATTACTTGCAACTTATCTCCTCAGAGGCTCTGTTGTTTGAGATCGGGCGCATTCCCGATCAAGAACGTAAAGACGATGCTTTGGCAATTCTTGGAAGAATAGCAAAGGAAAATGTCGAATTAACACCAGAACATGAGATTTTGGCCAGAAAATTGGAAGCATCAGGCTTGAAACCACTGGACGCTTTGCATTTGGCATTTGCATCCGCCTCAAAAGTTGATTATTTTTGTACATGTGATGACAAGTTATTAAAAAACGCCAAGAGATCCGAGGAATTAAACACTATGGTGATAACCCCCACCCAATTGGTGATGGAGTTGGACATATGAATACACAAACAAGACCGATATTTGAAATTAGCCGTCAGGCTACCAGCGTCCTATTTGAAAAGATTGGTGCGGTTGACACCATTCGATTTCTGAATCAGTTCTCGGTAGGCCGAGGCGACTATACAAAAGAGCGCGAGAAGTGGCTGGGGGATATATCCCTGAATGATGCCATCTCTAAAATAAAGTCCGGAAGAAACAAAAGCCAACCGTCGGATTAGAGCCGTAGGTCAAGCACCCCGTGCCTGACGTCTCCGGCTCATATCGCGGGTGGCCCCGATAGCTCGGCTATCGGGGTGCCGTAGGCACAAGAGGGATTCCGCACGGTGTGAAGAACCTCTTGCGGCTTCGCCGCCCCGATAGGCAAGCTATCGCGGCTACCCAGCTTCGCCGCCCCGATAGGCAAGCTATCGCGGCTACCCAGTTCTCTCCCCTCTCCTCTCTCCTCTCTCCCCTCATTCGTGCTTATGGTCCGGGCTGACTCGGGTGGATTCGTCGCCGAACTCGCGGGTCAAACGCTCGCGGAGCATTAGACGCGCCCGAAGTAAACGGATTTTTACGTTGGAAACTGAGATGTCCAACGCATGGGCCGTCTCCTCGATCGAAAGCCCCTCCACGTCGCGCAGCAGAAAGACCAGCCGGTACTTCTCGTCGAGTTGGTCGAGCGCGTCGGCCAACAATTGCCGGGTTTCGCGGCGGCCGGCAATCTGCTCGGGCGTTTCACGCCATTGGGCTATATATTCCGGGTGAGGAACGTCCGCGTAGCTTTCCTCGCGCCGGTCGTCGGCCAACGGCACGGTGTGCCGGACGGCACGCTTCCGCAGCAAGGCCAAGGCGTGGTTCGTGGCAATGCGGGTCAGCCAGGTGGCAAAGCGGGCCTCCTCGCGGAAGTCGGCGATCTTCTCCACCACGCTCAGAAACGTCTGCTGCACCACCTCTTCGGCGTCTTGCCGCTGACGGACGATCCGTAAGGCCAACGAAAAGATGCGTTGTTCATGTCGCCTGACCAGCGCGTCGAAGGCGTCGAAATCGCCCCGCTTGGCACTCCGCACCAAATCCCGGTCCTCATCGATGGGCTGATTCATCGGATCTCCGTTGGGGACAATGTAGCGATTCTACCGTTACACCCACCGTCGCGCGAACCCATCTTATTTTGTTTTCGGCGAAAAGATTGCCCCCGGTTTAGCAGCCGCCGGTACGGCGGCTTGCGGCAGAACGAGGACCGACGTGCCGTCGGCCGCTAAACGAAACGACCACAACATCGTTTCTCGACACCCCCGACGACGGGGGGTGCCCGGCTTCAAGCCTGCCGCGACCGCTACTACTTCTCTAACCGTAAATTGCGACACAAGCTGGTTGTCTTGTGCCATCGTGTCGAAAACCGTAACTCTCGAATCTTTCGCATTCTTTGCCGATCTACTACAATACGTGATTTATCCTTTTACTGATGGCCGTTGTCGTATGCCGACGTGAATTAGTCAAAGTGTGGTCTTGAGTAAGAAACATAGGAGAAGAAGGTGAGCATCCGGAACCTGGACAAGATTTTCGATCCCCATCGAGTAGCGGTCATCGGCGCGAGCGACACCCCCACCAGCGTCGGTTACACCGTGCTGCGGAATCTGGTCGGTTCGGGGTTTCGTGGCGTTGTGTACCCGGTCAATCCGAAGCGTGAGTCCGTGCAGGGTATTCAAGCGTACAAGGACATCCCCAGCCTGCCGCACGCGCCGGACCTGGCCGTGATTTGCACCCCCGCGCGTTCCGTTCCCGCGTTGATCGAGCAATGCGGCGAGGCGGGGACGAGGGGAGTGGTAATCATCTCGGCCGGTTTCCGCGAGATCGGCGACGAGGGGCGGAAGCTGGAGGAGTTGGTCCGCCAGGAGCAACGCAAGTTCGACGGGATGCGGATTCTCGGCCCGAACTGCTTGGGAATCATCGTGCCGGGCATCCATCTGAACGCCAGTTTCGCCGCCGCTTCGCCGGCGAAGGGGCACATCGGCTTCATCTCACAATCCGGCGCGCTCTGCACCTCGGTGCTCGATTGGGCGTTGGACGAAGGGATCGGTTTTTCCTACTTCGTTTCGGTGGGCAACATGCTCGACGTGAGCATGGGCGACCTGATCGACTACTTCGGCTCGGCCACTGAAACCCGCTCGATAATTCTTTACATCGAGTCGATCAGCGAGGCGCGGGAGTTCATGTCGGCTGCCCGAGCGTTCGCCCGAACCAAGCCGATCGTGGCCTTCAAGGCGGGGCGTTTCACCGAATCGGCCCAAGCGGCCGCCTCCCACACCGGCGCCATGGCCGGAGTGGACGCGGTCTATGAGGCGACGTTCCAGCGGGCGGGCATCGAACGAATCTTCCAGGTCGAGGACATGTTCGACTGCGCCGAGCTTTTGGCGCGCCAGCAGCCGCCCAAGGGTGCGCGGCTGGCGATCGTCACCAACGCCGGCGGGCCGGGCGTAATGACCACCGACGCGCTGATCGAGCGAGACGGAGAATTGGCCACGATCAGCGAGGAGACGATGACTCAACTCAATGAGTTCCTGCCGATCTGCTGGTCGCACGGCAATCCGATCGACATTTTGGGCGATGCCCCGCCCGACCGTTTCGCCAAGGCCGTCGAAATCGTGTTGAAGGACAAGAACGTCGACGCGGTGCTGGTGATTTTGACTCCGCAGGCGATGACCGACCCGACGACGACCGCTCAGGTGTTGAGCAAGGCGGCCGCTCACGTCCACAAGCCCGTGTTGACGGCCTGGATGGGCGGACGCGTGGTGGCCGAGGGTGTGCAAATACTCAACGCCGCCGGCATCCCCACATACAACACGCCGGAGAAGGCGGTCCGCGCGTTCATGCATCTGGTCTCCTACGCCCGAAATCTGGAAATCCTGCACGAAACCCCCAAGGACATTCCGCTGGAGTTCACGCTCGACCGCAAACGGCTTCGCGGCGTGTTCGACACGATCTTGACCGAGGGGAACGAAATCCTTTCGGAAAACGTCTCGAAGGCATTTCTGGAGGCGTACGAGATTCCGGTCACCAAGCCGCAGGCGGCCCGCTCGGCCGACGAGGCGGTCGAGGTGGCACGTCGGATCGGCTATCCGGTGGTGCTGAAAATCCACTCGCCGCAAATCACCCACAAGACCGACGTGGGCGGTGTGGTGCTGAATCTGCCTTCCGACGACAAGGTGCGGACGGCCTTCGAGCAGATCACCACCCGCGCCAAGGAGCAATGTCCAGAGGCGGAGATTGTCGGCGTGACCGTGCAGAAGATGGTTTCGTACCCGAACAGCTTTGAGTTGATTATGGGGGCGAAGAAGGATCCGGTCTTCGGGGCGGTGATTATGGTCGGCATGGGCGGGACGGCCGCCGAGGTCTTCCGCGATCGGGCGTTGGGTCTGCCGCCGTTGAACGAGACCCTGGCCCGGCGGATGCTCGAATCGCTAAAGTCTTGGCCCTTGTTGCAGGGTTACCGCGGCAAGCCGGGCGCGAACATCGACCGGCTGATCGAGATCATCATGCGTTTTTCATATCTCGTGGCCGATTATCCCGAGATCAAGGAGTTGGACATCAACCCCTTGGTCGTCACGCCCGAGGACGTATTGGCGTTGGACGCGCGTGTGGTTGTCGACCGCGACATGGTGGTCCACACCCATCGTCCTTATGCCCACCTGGCCATCCGGCCGTATCCCGAGGAGTATGTCACCCAGCGTAAACTCAAGGACGGCACTCCGGTCATTCTGCGGCCGATCAAGCCGGAAGACGAGCCGATGTGGCACGAGCTGCTCGGGAGTTGCTCGACCCAATCGCTTTGGTTCCGCTTCAGCTATCTGTTCAAGCAGACCACGCACGAGATGGCTTCCCGCTATTGCTTTATCGACTACGACCGCGAGTTGGGTATCGTGGCCGAAGTCGAGGAGGAAGGGCAGCGGAAGCTGATCGGCGTGGGCCGGCTGGTGGCCGACGCCGACCACAACACGGCCGAGTACGCCATCATCGTCGTCGATCGGTGGCATGGGCACGGACTGGGCGGATTGCTGACCGACTATTGCATCGAACTGGGCAAGACCTGGGGCGTCAAGAAGATCGTGGCCGAGGTCTCGAAGGAAAACAGCCGCATGTTGGCCACCTTCCGAAATCGAGGATTCCAGTTCGACGATACACTGATAGACGTGGTTCTGGTGAGCAAGCTGGTGGAGTAGAAGACGCCGCCGATTGACGTTAAGGACCGGGGCATCAATAACTGTCGCTTTCGATTGTGGGTGGCACGTCCCTGAGCGCAGCGAAGGGCGTGGCACACGACCAAACCACGCCCTTCGCTGCGCTCAGGGACGTGCCACCCTCATTGGAATTTCACCAAGTTATTGATTCGCCGGTCCTAAGAAAACGAACGGTGCAACCACCTTCGCTATTGCGTCGGCGAAACCTCGGGCAACGGGCCGATCGTCACCTCCGCGGCGCGGCTGAGCGGGTACTTCGCTAAAACCGCGGAAAGTTCGGCGACCGTGATGCCGGAGATTATTTCCAGATCAAGCTCCACGGGATGATACCGACGGCGGTAAACCCAATCGCTGCCGACGGCGAACAACCGGCCGCGCGGCCGCTCGCTGCCCAACACGATGCGGGAACGGACCTTGCTCTTGGCCTGTTCCAATTCATCCGCCGCGATTCCCTCGGCCTCCGCGCGACGGTAGACGTCGAGAATGCGCCGGGTATTCTCGACCGCGTGCTCGGGGTTGCAAACCATGTAGGTCATCATCGCCCCGGCGCCCTCGTGTTCGCTGTGACCGAGTCCGGCGTGTTCGGCCAGCCCCGGGTCCACCAATTCCCAATACAGACGGCTACCCGAGTCGTCGCCCAAGATAGTGGCCAACAGCTTGGCGGCGTATCGGTCGTCGTCCTCGGCGGCCGGACCGGCGGAAAGCCGCAATAAATACTGCTGTGTGGCACTTTCCTTGTGCAATGATCGTAAACCGTCGTTTACGTCGGCGGGCGTCGCCTTTCGGCCGTTGGCCTCCGTCGGCCAATCGCCGCAACAACGCTCGGCCAGCGCCGTCAGGCGGTCAAAGTCGATCCGTCCGGCGCCGGCCAGCACGATGTTGCCCGGACTGTATTGCCGCCGGCAGTATTCGCGCATCGCCTCGACCGATAGATTCGAGACGCTTTCGGTGGTGCCGATGATGCTTCGACCCAGCGGATGCCGGCCGTAGAAGAGGGCGCGGCACTTGTCGTCGGCCCCGAACGGCGGCTGATCGTCGTACATCCTGATCTCTTCGAGGATCACCTGCTTCTCGGTAAGGAAATCATCCTCGCGGAGCGAGGGGCGGAGGATATCGGCCAACAGCGCCACCGCCCGATTCTGATGTTCCGGCAGGACGGCGGCGTAGTAGACCGTATTTTCCTCGTTGGTGAAGGCGTTGTAGTGGGCGCCCATCTCGTCGAACTCGCGGTTCACGTCCTCGGCCGAGCGAGTCGGAGTCCCCTTGAACGCCATGTGTTCTAGAAAGTGGCTTGCTCCGGCGATCGAGTCGTTCTCGTCGCGAGCGCCGGTTTTCACAAAGAACCCCAGCGCCGTGGAATATGCCTCGTCGTTCCGCTCGACGACGATCTCCAGGCCATTCGGCAGCGTGTGTTCAAGAAATTCCATCGGTGCGTCTCCACGGCTCTATGGTGTTGCCAAATGGCAAGTTCCTTCACAACTACCGGATCGTTGAAGTCTCTCCAGCCGAGGAAGGAGCCTCGCCAATAGATATGGTCGCCGATTTGCTGCCTGGAGTCAAGCAGTTCATGGCACCCACCTCTTCCGCAACAGAAACTAAATACTATTTCGCCGCAATGTTGGCTTCGGCCAAGACGGCGTCGTCCATCTCGGCGGGAGTGAGCGTCTCGTCGAGGTCTTGCGAGGCCGCATCGGCGGCGGCCGTTTGGTCGGCGCGCATTTCGAGGTAGCCGCGGAGCCAGCGGATGGTCTCATCGACGGTGTCGGCTTGCAGCAGCAGGAGTTCGCCGGGCGTGGCCGAGCCGAGCGCGGTCTCGGCCGCGTTGGTGGCGCCGCGGACTTCGATGATCTCCTTGGTCCGCGCGGCCGAATCCAATCCCTTGCGCAGCAGGCCCATAATCTCGCCTGGGGCGCGGCCGCGCAGATAGTGGTCCTCGTAGAGGACGACTCGGTCGAAGGCGGCCCCGAGCAACTCACCCTGGCGGATGATGTCGCAATCGCGGCGGTCGCCGGCGGTCGAGTACACGCACGCGCGGCGGAGGTGCGGAAACTTGCCGATCGCCTCGATCACCGCGGAGAGCGAGTGGACGTTGTGGCCGTAGTCCACCACCACGGTCGCGCCTTCGATTTCCAAGACGTTGAACCGAGCGGGCACCTTGTCGATATCGGCGGCAAAGGACGCCGCGCGGTCGCGGATCACGTCCATCCGCGTACCCAGCGACCAGGCGGCGGCGATCGCGGCCAGGGCGTTCTCCACCTGGAACGCGACTTGCCCGGCACGGGTCAACGGAAGATGATCGAGCGAAATGACGACCTCTTCCCGTTCGCCTTCGGCGACGATTACTTGACGGTCGCGGACGAACGCGGCCTTTCCGCCCACGCCGCGATGCCGCACGATCGCCGGAGAGGCCGGATCGAGGGCAAAGAACACGGTTCCGCCGGGACAGTACGCCGCCATTTCCACGACCAGCGGGTCGGCCGCGTTGAGCACGGCGTATCCCTCCGGCGCCACCGCCTCGACGATGCACCGCTTCACCTTGGCCAGTTCCTCCGGCGTGTTGACGTCGCACAGCCCGAGATGATCTCCCTCGCCGATGTTGGTCACCACCGCCACGTCGCAGTAATCGAAGGCCAGCCCCTCGCGGAGGATTCCGCCGCGGGCGGTCTCGAACACCGCCATCTCGACGTCCGGATTCAACAGAACGCCGCGGGCACTTTGCGGACCGCTGCAATCCTCGTTGTCCAACCGGTGGTCGTTGACGTAGATGCCGTCGGTGCAGGTCATACCCACGCACTTGCCCGTGCCGCGAAGGACGTGGGCGATGAACCGCGTGGTGGTCGTTTTTCCGTTCACACCGGTGACGGCGACGATCGGCACGCGCCCGTTCTCTCCCGACGGGAACATGAGGTCGGCGATCGCCTCTCCGACCGGCCGTGAGATACCCGCCGACGGTTCCAGATGCATCCGCAACCCCGGAGCGGCGTTGACCTCTACGACCACCCCGCCCTGTTCCTCCAAGGGGCGAGAGATATCGGGCGCGAGCATGTCGATGCCGGCAATGTCCAAACCGACCGAGCGGGCGGCGTCGATCGCGCGGGTCGCCACGGACGGATGCACCCGTTCGGTTACGTCAATGGCCGTCCCTCCCGTGCTCAGGTTGCCGTTGCGACGGATCAGCACCACCGCTCCGGCGGGTGGGACCGTCTTGGGCGTAAAACCCTGTTCGGTCAATACTCCCAGAGCTACCGGGTCCAACTTGATTTTGCTGAGCACGGTCGCGTGGTGTTCGCCGCGCCGCGGATCGGCGTTCTCCCGTTCGATCAGTTGTTTGATCGTATGTACTCCGTCGCCGACGACCTTCGCGGGTTCGCGCCGCGCGGCGGCCACCACCCTCTCTCCAACGACCAACAGCCGATAATCGTGGCCCGGAGCGAACTTTTCGACCAAGACCGAATCGCTTTCTTGCTTTGCCGCCTCGTAGGCCGCCGTCACCTGCTCACGGGTGCTCAGGTTGGTGGCCACTCCGCGGCCCTGGTTTCCGTCCCGGGGCTTGACGACCACCGGCATGCCGATCTCGCGGGCTGCCTGCCATGCGTCCTCCGCGTCCGCCACCGCCCAACCGCACGGGGTGGGTACTCCCGCCACACGGAGAAACTCGCGGGTCAGTTCCTTATCTTGAGCAATCGATTCGGCGATGGCGCCGGTCCTATCGGTCTCGGCGGCTTGAATGCGGCGCTGCCAACGGCCGTGGCCAAAAACGACCAGACTGTTGGTGTTCATTCGGCGATATGGGATACCCCGCGCACGAACCGCTTCGACAATGGCGCCGGTGCTCGGCCCCAAACATACATCTTGGGCAAGGTCGCGAAGCCGTTCGATTTGGGCGGTTGCGTCGAAGGGTAGATCGTGAACCGCGGCCATGCAAAGCTCGCGGGCCACGGCAAGACATTCCCGGCCGACCGCCTCCTCGACGTACTCGACGATGATCCTGAAAACGCCCTCCTCGGATGTTTCGCGGGCTTTTCCAAAACCGACCTCCGTGCCTGCCAACGCCTGAAGCTCCAACGTCACGTGCTCGAGGATATGGGCCTGATAGGTTCCGAGCCGCAGGCGTTCAAAAAAACCCCCCCGCTCGCCAAGGCTGCAACGGTGCTCGATCATGCTGGGCAGCCAACTCATCAAGCGCTCGTTGAAGCCGGGTATTTCGCTGGAGGGCTTGTCTTTCAACTTGCCCAGATCGACCCAAGCCTCCAGCACCGGGAAGTTTGCCCAAATGTTTGGTCCACGAAGCGCTAATACTTTGCGGAATTCCATTGTCGTTTCTCACTAAATGACTTCTCAAGCCTCTCCGAGGCTGAGGGGATCGGTCCCTATTAACACGAACTACGCAGGAAGCTGTAAAATGGTTGGGGCTTTGTGGAAAAGAATACGATGCTTTGTCTGGCGCAAATCCCCCGCCTTATCCGGTCAACGAAAAAATCCGCAAAGGTACGGACCAACAGCCCCAAAACACCGTACCGGAAGGTGAAACGTGTGTATCGACTAAAAAATGTTCCGTGGAAGAGTAGTAGCCCCGGCGGCGATGCCCGGCCGGGGAAGCCATAATATAACCCGCGTCCTGGAGTAAATGCAACGGTACAAGTGAAAATTTGGGGAATTGGCGAGGGGACGGCTGTTCTCAGCACCACCCAAGGCCAATCGTGAAAAAAGAACCCCCCCTCGGCATAGTGGAGCCACGATGTTTATACGTTGCACGGAGAGTAGTGCAGCGTATATGATGTGCTGATTGAAGGCTGAGGGGGCGCTTGGCGAAAGCGGTCTCGGCAGCCTCTCATGCGGCATTTACGCAAAGTCCGCCATTCCCCATCAGGGTGATCTCGGTCTTTGCTGGGGAGTGAATTGAACGCCATTAACGACTCCTGGGAGCATCTCCCGTTTGATCTTCGCAACGCAGTCGAGGCCGAGTTGGCCGCCGGCGAGTCCCCCCTGGCTTGGCTCGAACTCGACCTGGATACCCGGCTGCATTTTTCACGGGGATTGGTCGTTTTGACCCCCCGTCGATTGCTGGCCGTCGAGCCTGAGGAATCGACCGACGTCGCCGAGCCGCCCCCAAAGGACGGTCTTCGGGTCCGCTCTTGGCCGTTGAAGGAGGCCGCGGGGCTGCGGGCGAAGGACCAAGGGGGTACCGGGCGGCTGGAATTGCTAGGCCCCGACTTGCTTTTGGGCCATTGGCGATTTACCATCGGCCGCGCCCCGGCGGCGCACCGGATTGCCGGCCGGTTCGAGAGCGTTCGGCGAGGCAAGGCGGCTTCGGTCGAGGAGACCGAGGAATCGGCAACCACCGTTTGTCCAAGTTGCGGGGCTATTCTGGCGACCGACCAAGGTGCTTGCCCAGATTGCGAATCGGCCAAGAGCAAGCCCCCCGTCCGCTCACTGTACCGGTTGATCGGATTCGCAAAAACGCGGAAATGGATGGTTCTGCTGGGATTGGCGTTGATGGTGGCCAGCAGCGCTGCCGGCCTGGTGCCGATATACCTGACCATTCCGTTGGTCGACAACGTATTGACGCCGGCCTTTAGCGTCGAGAACATCCCGGATAGCCAAGCGTGGTGGTATTTTCACCAGGCGTTGTGGTACTTGCTCGGTTATGCCGGGATTTCGGTGTTGGCCTGGCTGCTGGCGTGGGCACGGACCTTCGTACTGGCCCGTGTCGGCGAACGAATCGCCGTCGATCTGCGCAACAACACCTACAGCCACATGCAGTGCCTGTCGACCGAGTTTTTCGGCGGCAAGCGGACCGGCGATCTGATCGCGCGAGTTAGCACCGACACGGACCGCATCGGTTATTATTTGACCGTTCACCTGCTCGAATTCGCCAACGATCTTATTACTCTTATACTGACCGCGGCACTCATGGTTTCTCTCAACCCTCGGCTGACCGTCGCCACGTTGGTTCCCTTGCCGATAATCGCATATCTCGTGTATCTTGTGCGCAGCCGGTTGCGGCGTGGATTCGCGTTGGGGGCGCGGGCATGGGGTGAGATGACCAGCGTGTTGGCCGACACGATTCCCGGCATCCGGGTAGTGAAGGCCTTCGCCCAGGAGCGGCGCGAGATTGAGCGGTTCCGCGCGGCCAACGACCACGTGCTACGGGCCAACGACCGAGTGAACAACGTCTGGACCTTTTTTCAGCCGATAGTCAGTTTTCTTACGTCGCTTGGTTTGCTCGTGGTTTGGGGATACGGCTCTTGGCAGATAATATGGGCTCAAGGACTGACAATCGGCGTTTTGCAGGGCTTTATACAATACATCTCCCGGTTCTACGGACGAATGGATTCGATGAGCCGGATCGTGGCCGCCACGCATCGTGCCGGGGCCAGCGCCCAGCGGATTTTCTCCATCCTTGATCGCGTTCCGAGCGTGGCCGAGCCGGTCCGCCCGGTGCATCCCGGCCGCTTGCAGGGCGAGGTCGAGTTCCGCGGCGTGGGCTTCCACTACGGCAGCCGGCCAGTGTTAAGTCAAATCGACTTGCACGTCAGCCCGGGCGAGATGATCGGACTGGTCGGTCCCAGCGGAGCGGGAAAAACCACGCTCGTCAATCTGGTCTGCCGCTTCTACGACGTCGCCGAGGGGGCCATTTTGGTCGATGGCACTGACATCCGCTCCTTCCCGCTGGAAGAGTACCGCCGCCACATCGGCATCGTGCTCCAGGAACCGTTCCTCTTCTACGGAACAATAGCCGAGAACATCGCCTACGGCCGGCCGAACGCGGGACGTGAAGAGATCATCGCCGCCGCGCATGCCGCCCGCGCCCATGAGTTCATCCTCCGTTTGCCCGACGCCTACGATTCACTGGTCGGCGAGCGGGGACAGTTCCTCTCGGGCGGCGAGCGGCAGCGGATCAGCATCGCCCGAGCGCTGTTGATCGATCCACGCATCCTGATCCTCGACGAGGCAACCTCCTCGGTGGACACGGAAACGGAGCGCGAAATCCAATTGGCGTTGGAAAATCTCGTCCGGGGACGGACCACGATCGCCATCGCCCACCGTTTGAGCACGCTTCGCCGGGCCGATCGGCTGGTGGTCGTCGAACGGGGCCGGATTACCGAGGTCGGACCGCACGATGAACTGTTGCGGAAAGACGGAACTTATGCCCGCCTGCACCGTGCGCAGTTCGAGATGAACCGGGGCGAGGCATTGGAAGAAAACAGTTTACCCGCCGCCTACACGCAACGATTAGACGAATTGGCCGACTGAAAATGTTGGATTTCACACTCGAACGCGACGCTTGGCAACAACTCGTGTTGGTCTGGAAGGATGGCCGTCGCGTACCGGGGGTCGAGCCGGTCCGGGCGTTTCCCATCTCCGCGCCGGAGGGATTCCTTTCGATCTGCGACGCCGACGGGCATGTATTGATCCGCGTCAACGACTTCGGAGAATTGCCGGCCGAGGTCCGGTCGATGCTCGAAGAAGAGTTGTCCCGGCGCGAGTTTGTTCCGATCGTGTCGCGCATCGACCGAGTTTTCGCCGAAAGCGACCCGTCGGAGTGGAGAGTTGTGACGGACCGCGGCCCGACGACTTTCTTGATGGAAGACAGCGACAACGACGTGCGGCGGCTTGGCCCCTACCGCATCCTGCTGGTCGATACGCACGGCATCTGCTACTTGATACCCGACGCGCGGCGGCTCGACGCCGCCGGCCGTCGGATTCTGGATCGGTATCTCTGAACCGCCGCGTTGGGTGAATGAATTGCCGTCTATTGAGCCTCAGATAGTTAATGGTACCCCTTATGAATAATTCCGGCTATACAGAGATGACTGGCGAGGTCAACTGCTCGGAGAGCGAATCGTGGAGCAGGTCGATCGCGCTGCGCTCCAGCAGACCCGGCTGTCCAAAGCCATAGTCGGAGGCGTCGTCTTCAAACGCAGCGTCCTGGTCCGTTGCGAGGCGGTCGGAAAACAGCCTGTTTTCGTACTGTCGGCCGGCGAGCATTTCCCCGATCAGCACGTCCCATGACGCCCTTTCCAGGCCGGCCGACGAGTCTTCGCGCAGCGAGAGTTGGGCGAAAACGTCGTCGTGGAGCGAGGCCGACAAATCGTCGATCCAAGACGCAAGGAGGTTCGCGGCCTGGACAACGTCGCCTCCGCGGCCGAACCGATCGTCGGCAAAGTGCGCCAACCACGCCGACCGAAGGTCGGGCAAGTCGCTCGGCGCGTTGCCCGCAAGGCTCACCATGCCTTGGGTAAGCGATGGAAGCTCGATTGCCAGGGCAGCCGATTGCAACGACGCGGCGCCGGTCGCCGAAACCTGGAATATCTTGCCGCTGGTGTTCACTCCGTCGCTTACGTGTACCTGGACGAAGAATTCGCCGGTGTAGCCGGAGTCGCGGCTGATCGTCAGCACGTTGCCCGCCATGCTTACGCCGACCGCGCCGGAGTTGAACGGAGTGGACGTCGGCAGTTGTGCCTCGCAGAGCAAGAAGGGGTCGGCGTAATATTCGGCGCTCAAGGCGGCGACATACGTGCTGGCGGCCATGCTCCCACCCCAGCGGTACAAATCGCCGTCGGGGAAGATGAGGAGCGGGGCGTTGACCCCGTTGCTGTAGCTGGCGATGTATTTCTCGTTTTCTCCACGCAGATTGGTCCAAAAACTCCCTTCCCACTGATACAGGTCGAACTCCTGGTCCAACTCGTACGCCTGTTGGGCCAGCGGATCGATTGCAAGTGTTTGGGCGGAATAACTCAACGGGTCGCCGTCGGCGTCGGTCGCGTCGATCGATATTACCAGCGAAGTTTGGGAATACGTCATTGTCCGGTCGACGAGCGGCGCCAATTCCGGAGCGGAGTTCGTTACGGAAACCGAGAAGGTCTCGCTGTCCGTGGCCACCCCGTCGCTGATGCTGACTTGAACGACGAAATTATCGACGAAATCCGCCGCCCGAACGATGGTCAGCATACCGCCGTAGAGGCTCAGTTGGACGTCGCCGCCGTCGATCGGGGCGTATTCCGGCGGTTGTGCCTCGCAGAGCAAGAAGGGGTCGGCGTAATACTCGGCGCTCAAGGTGGCGACATACGTGCTGGCGGCAATGCTCCCGCCCCAGCAATACAAGTCGCCGTCGGGGAAGATGAGGAGCGGGGCGCTGGCCCCGTTGCTGTAGCTGGCGATGTATTTCTCGTTTTCTCCACGCAGATTGGTCCAAAAACTCCCTTCCCACTGGTACAGGCCGAACTCCTGGTCCAACTCGTACGCTCGTTGGGCCAGCGGGTCGATTGCAAGTGTCTGGGCGGAATAGCTCAACGGGTCGCCGTCGGCGTCGGTCGCGTCGATCGATATTACCAGCGAAGTTTGGGAATACGTCATTGTCCGGTCGACGATCGGCGCCAACACCGGAGCGGAGTTCGTCACGGAAACCGAGAAGGTCTCGCTGTCCGTGGCCACCCCGTCGCTGACGCTGACCTGAACGACGAAATTATCGACGAAATCCGCCGCCCGAACGATGGTCAGCGTGCCGCCGTAGAGGCTCAGTTGGACGTCGCCGCCGTCGATCGGGGCGCATTCCGGCGGTTGTGCCTCGCAGAGCAAGAAGGGGTCGGCGTAATACTTGGCGCTCAAGGTGGCGACATACGTGCTGGCGGCAATGCTCCCGCTCCAGCAATACAAGTTGCCGTTGGGGAGGATGAAGAGCGGGGCGCTGACTCCGTTGCTGTAGCTGGCGATGTATTTCTCGTTTTCTCCACGCAGATTGGTCCAAAAACTCCCTTCCCACTGGTACAGGCCGAACTCCTGGTCCAACTCGTACGCCTGTTGGGCCAGTGGATCGACCGACAACGCTTGTGCCGAATAACTCAACGGGTCGCCATCGGCGTCGGTCGCGTTGATCGGTACGGCGAGCGTCGTCTTGGTGTGCGGCATCGTCCGGTCGCCGATGGCGGCCAACACCGGCGCGGAATTGTCGATCTGCACGTTCAGCGAATAAGTGCCGGAGTAGTAGTCCCCATATCCGGCCACGGCAAGATAATACGTGCCGCTGGACGAAGCGGTCCACCCGATGTTGGATGAGAGGTCGCCGGAGCGCACATCGTCGTTGTAGGCCAGTTGCCTGGCGCCGTCGCGGTCGAAGAGGTACAAAACAGAGTCATCGAGTGTATCGAGTTGCGTGGTGAAGGTGTACGTCCTGCCCGCGACGGCCTGGAACTTGAACCAGTCGATGTCTCCGGCGACTCCGAGCGTCGCGGCCGTCGAACTGGGAACGCCTACGGTGGTCGCCGACGCGGCGTTGTCGCCGTGGTCGTCGGGCGCTATTACGGTGAAAAACGTGGTATTCAAAGCGCTCCATTGCGAGTTGCTGTCCAGCGCCGCGGCGAACAGCCGGTGCGTACCTTCTCCAAAGCGATCGGTATCCAGGGTGATGGTCGCCTCGTTGCCGACGATCGTCGTGGTTCCGCCGACGGTCGGATCTTCGGCCTCGTATTGCCCGTTGTTGTTGATGTCCCAGGAAACGTAGACGCCGGTGATCGTTCCGGTGGCGTCGGCCAGTCCGCTGGCGACCAACGCGACGTTCGCACCGAGGGTGGCCGGGTTGGGCGAGACGCTCAACGAGCCGATCACCGGCCCTTGCGGCGGTTGCGCGTCGAGCAGTTGCAAGGTGTTGTAGGCGTTGAGTGCCCCGCCGGTGACCATTTTTCCGCTCAATGCCGCCGAGGGTTCGGTCCCGCCGAGGATGGCGTCGCGGACTTCGGCCACGGAAGCGTCCGGGGCGAGTGCGAAGGCCAGGGCGGCGACTCCCGCCACGTGAGGGGTGGCCATGCTGGTGCCGGAATAGGAGGCGTAGCGGTTGCCCGGAACGGTGCTGTAGATGGAATCGCCCGGCGCGGCAAGATCGACGGTCGTAGCGCCATAGCAACTGAAACTTGCCAGTTGTCCGTTTGATGAGATGGCCGCCACGGAAATCACGTTGGAGCAGGAGTAGTTGGCCGGATATTGCGGGCTGACGTCGTTGTCCGAGCCGCTGTTTCCCGCGGCGGCGACGAAGAGGATGTTGGCGTTGTTGCTGGCCTGGATGGCGTTATACATGGAGGTGCTGTATCCGCCGCCGCCCCAACTGTTGCTCGTCACGCAGACATTCACGTCGTACTGGGTCCGCATCATGGTGGCGTAGTTGATCGCGCGGACGGCGTCGGAGAGGTAGCCCGAGCCGTTGCCGTCGAGGAACTTCAAGGCCATGATGGAACTGGACCAGTTTACGCCGGCCACGCCCACTCCGTTGTTGGCCGCCGCGGCGATGGTGCCGGAGACGTGCGTTCCGTGGCTGTTGTCGTCCATCGGATCGCCGTCGTTGTTGACGAAGTCGTAGCCGTAAACGTCGTCGACGAATCCGTTGCCGTCGTCGTCGACGCCGTTACCGGCGATCTCGCCCGGATTGGTCCAGATGTTGGCGGCCAGATCGACGTGTGTATAATCGACTCCGGTGTCGATGACGGCCACGACCACGCTCGAACTGCCGGTGGTGACGGACCATGCCTCCGGGGCGTCGATGGAATCCATACCCCACAGTTGATTGTAATACGGGTCGGTGGGAACCGCCACGTCGATCTGGCGGGTGGCGTCTTGCTCGAAGCCGGCTACGTTCACGTTCTCGCTCAGTTGGGATTGCACCGCTTCGAGCGAGGCGTCGGAGCTGCGCACCAGCACTTGGCCCACAAGCCCCAGCCCACGCAGAACCTCGAACTCGACTCCGCCGCCGACCAGCAAACTCGCCGTGTCGGCCACTGAAGCGACGTCGGCGACCGCGGCCGTGTCGAATTGGACGATCCAATCGTAGATGTCGGATTGCTCGGCGGCGAGTGTTGTCTGGTCCGATGCAACATTGCTTTCGACGCCCCAGTCGGCCACTCCGGCGTGCGCCACGTCCGCGTGGTCCGAAACGTCCTGGAACCAGACCGCCGAGATCAGCGAGGCCACGCCGGCGGCGTCCAACAAGTGGCGCGATTCAAGCGGCTCGATGTGCAGCGACCGACGCCGGGAAGGGAGTTTGGCGCCGGCCGCGGCGCACATCAACCGATCAGTAAGGCTCAACCAGCCGGCGATCTCGCTGGCCAGCCTACCGCAAACGCCCAACGCCTCTGCGTTGATTCCGGGGCCGCGCATGGTGCTTATACCGTGGTGCGAATTCTACGAGCGCCCCGCCGAAAAGACGACGGACAAGCTCTTTGTGACAAGACTCTAAACGACAAGACCAATAGCAGAAAAGGTGCTTCTCTATTGGAAGTCTGTGTCACAAGACCTCCGCAGTCAAATGGCGGAGCGGATTTCAAACACCATCGCGCTGGGACGTGGCGGTTCTTAGTCAACCGTCGCCTTTTTGCAACCTTCGACCGGCTGGATGAGGGGGGACGGCAACCTTGTAATGTGTTCTGAAATGCAACATTCGTATTTAGCCCCGGGTGAATACACCCGGAGTAAGCGGATTTTTCGCGGTCAACGCGCCCCGCCGTGTATTCACGACGGGCTAAATGAATAATTCCAAAACACGTTTTTGAACACCTCCATCTACGGCATGATCCGCATTAGGGTTCGGAGGGGGATTTTTGCGGTTAAAAGCCCAGGGACGTGCCACCCAAATTCGACGACTTATTTTTTCCCGGGCGGTTACCGCGGCTTGACCGGGCGGAACGAGTCGGCGCCGTCGAAAAGTCCCACTTCGTCGCCGCCCAGCGACTTTACGCGGTACATAGCCCCGTCGGCGTCGTGCAACAGGCTCTCGATCCGCCGACACGCGCCGAAGCCGATCGCAACGCCGATGCTGGCGCCGATCCGAACGGGATGATCGTCGATAGCGATTGGACGCCGGATTTGATCGAGCATCCGTCGCGCCACCAGCTCCGCATTGCGGCCGTCCTGAAGATCGTCGATCAGTACGGTGAACTCGTCGCCGCCGAACCGAGCCGCCATGTCGCCGGGGCGAACGCAGCCGACCAGCCGTCGGGCAACCTTGCACAACACGCGATCGCCGGCCAAGTGGCCGAAACGGTCGTTGATCGTCTTGAAACCGTCCAGGTCGATAAAACAGACCGCAAACAAGTAGTCGTCGCGACGACGTACGCGCTCCAATGCACGATCCAAAAGGCGTTCAAACAACCGGCGGTCGGGCAATCCGGTCAGCGGATCGTGGCCGGGCAATCCCAAACCCAACGAGTCCGCGACGGACGCCACAACAATCCACCCTCCGCCGTAACATTCCGGAATGCGCGAAACGCGCCCTTCGGCGGCGATGGTCTTTCCATCCTTCCGCCGCAGCACGGTATGGAACACCGTCGTGGCCGGCGCCTCGGTCCCAAGATCATCCAGCCGCCGGGCCAGGACCGCAACGTCCGACCAACGGCACACCCGGCGCAAGCCCATACCCAATAGTTCCTCGCGGGTGTAGCCGAGCCGTTCACACGCTGCCCGGTTTACGCCGCTGAACGTCATCTCATGCCCGTCAAGGCGGAACACGGCGTCGGGCAGCAGATCAAACGCGGTTTGCATCGTGCCCGGCCAGCATCCTTCGGCGAATGTTGCCGTCGCCGAACAGTCGGCGTTGAACGGGCAACCTCCCAGTTCTTTACTCCCGGCCGAAAAGGGCATTTGTCGGTGGAACCTCTACGATAATGCGTTTGACGGTAAGGACAGGTTCATTATACGGGATTTGTGGTGTGTAATGAATAACCGGGGCGATTACCTTCGTACGGGGGGCGGGTTGGCTTGCAATATCACCCCATGTATCCCGTAACACGCAGGCACCGCAAATCTTTTTTCTTGTGAATGCTTCTTGCCCTTACTATAATAGCCAAGTGTAGCCTGTTACTTGGTTGCCCCAGGGTAAAGGAGCGCAGTCATTACTTTTCGCCCGAAACTCGGCTTTACGGTTCGCTACTCAGCCTGCGGCACGTCGCCATTATCTTTTCAGTTTTTTTCGTTCCGAAGTTTTCACGCAATCCGCTTTTGGAGCGCTCCGCCGTAAGGCAGCGGAGGGGCGAAGGAGATCGCAATGGCCGATAATATGCAATCACCGGGTCAACTAGGCGATATGTATCGGGCCTTTTCCCGCCACAAGAAAAAGGCCGTTTGGTTCTTCTGCACCGTGTTTGCCGGCACTGTCTTATTTACGCTTCTGGTTCCACGGCAATATCAATCGGAGGGGAAGCTGTTCGTGCGGCTGGGACGCGAGAACACCACGCTCGATCCAACGGCCACGTTGGGCCAGAACCCGATCGTCGCGATACCACAGTCCCGCGAGAGGGAGATCAATTCGGTGGTGGAGATTCTTCACAGCCGGGCGCTGATCGAGAAAGTCGTCGATGCCTTGGGGCCGGAGAAGCTTATCGGCCGCGGCGACCGCGAGAAGGCGGTCCGCCGGGTGGACAAGAAACTAAAAATCGAGGCGGCAAAGAAATCCAGCGTCATCAACGTAACTTTTCGGGGACCTACGCCCGAACTCTGCCAGTCGGTGGTGGCAAAGCTCATCGACGCGTATCTCGACGAGCACGGCCGGATGAACCGGACGCACGGCTCGCACGAGTTTTTCGCCGAGCAGACACGCCGTCTCCGCGAAAAACTCTCTCGCAACGAGGCGACGCTCCGCGACCTGAAAAACGAGACGGGGTTGGCCTCGCCCAGCACCCAACGGAAGCAGGTTGTCACCCGGATCGGGCGCATCAAGGACGATCTGCTTAAGACCGAGGAGTCGCGGGCCGTGGAGGAGGCCAACGTCCGCCAACTGCGCCGGAAGTTGGCCTCATTACCCGACACTCAGGTTGAAGAAACCAGCGGCTTCGGCGACGAAGGCACAAACCGCATGAGGGAACGGTTCTATGCCTTGCAGTTGCGTCAGAAGGAGGCCCAGTCCAAGTACACCGACGAGCATCCCAAGATGCGGCAGGTCCATGAACAGATTGCCGCCGCGCGCAAGATTCTCGAGCAAGAAGAGAAGACCATTAAGCAAGTGACCCGCGAGCCGGGCCGGCTATACCAAGAGGCTGAATTGGCCCTGCTTGTCGCCGAGCCGAAACTGGCCTCGCTCAAGGCGCAGTCCGGCCAACTGAAATCGCAACTGACCGCGGTCCGCCTCGAACTTAACAAGTTGAACGAGAATGAATTGCGCGTCGCGGCGGCGCAACGGGAAGTCGACCTTTTGGAAACCGACTATCGGAAATACTCAACGAACCTCGAACAAACGCGGATCGACCAACAATTGGAGGTCCAGCGGATGTCGAACGTCAACGTGGTGCAGCCGGCCAGCTTCGAGCCGCTTCCCGTGCGTCCGAGAATATTGTTGAACCTGTTGCTGGGGTTTTGCGCCGCCGCGCTGGGTGGTCTGGCGTTGCCGCTGGCTATCGACCAGTACGAGCGCACGGTGCGGTCGCTGGGAAGCGAAGCCGAGAACGTCGGGGATGGGGGCATTGATGAGGAGCATGATGTACCAATGTTGGCCGCTTTTGCTCAGTCAAAACCCAGGTAACCGTTGGCCAACGGAACAAGATTGGAATTAAACACGGGACGTCAGCGATATGTTTCTCGCAAAGGTCTTTCTCGCCGTACGACGCCAAACCGCGAGTTCTTCGTCGCCGGCGCTCGACGGATTGCTTTCGCGCGAGCAACTCGATCGGATACTCGAACGCGAACGCGCGCGGAGCGACCGCTCGGGCGAAGTGTTTTCGTTGGCCGTTTTCACGGTCGGCAAGGCGAAAATCGATCTCGAAGTTATGGCCCATTTGGCTGGAATTCTCCACCGGCGGCTGCGGTTGACCGACGACGCCGGTCGGTTGGACGAGCGGCGGATCGGTGTCGTTTTGCCAGCTACACCAGCCTCTGGCGCGTGGACCGTGATCGGCGACGTGTGCGTGTGCGTACCCGCCGGTCTCCCGTTGCCCGATTGCGAAGTTTATTGTTATCCCTCCGACTGGCCCGGCGAACGGGACGCGGACGTTGGCCAAGAGCCGATGGAGACCGGCGAGAAGTGGCCGGCGCGTGCGATGGAGACGTTGTTTGTCCAGCGGTTGCCGCTTTGGAAAAGGAGCCTCGACGTACTTGGTTCGTTGCTGGGATTGTTGTTTCTGGCGCCGCTGTTCGCGGTGGTGGCCCCCGCCGTCAGGCTCACCTCTCCGGGACCGGTTTTCTTCCGCCAGAAGCGGAGCGGCCTGGGAGGAAAAGAGTTCGTGATGTGGAAGTTCCGTACGATGTCGGCCGACGCCGAGGCACGGAAGATGGAATTATTGTCGTTTAACGAGCAGGACGGACCGGCGTTCAAGATTAAGAACGACCCGCGCGTTACCCGCTTGGGAAGGATATTGAGGGCGACGAGCATTGACGAATTGCCGCAACTGATAAACGTACTACGTGGCGAAATGTCGCTGGTCGGGCCGCGCCCGTTGCCTTGCGCCGAGATGATGGCCTGCCGCGGCTGGCTCCGCCGGCGGTTGGACGTGACCCCCGGGCTGACCTGCTTCTGGCAGGTCCAGGGGCGGTCGAAGGTCTCTTTCGCCGATTGGGTCCGCATGGACGTGAAATACATCCGCTCCCGCTCGTTGGCGACCGACGCAAAACTCCTCCTGAAAACCGTACCGGCTGTCTTCTCGCATAAAGGGGCC
>CBDAFL010000290.1:0-17172 GCA_965195225.1 uncultured Thermoguttaceae bacterium | reverse complement strand
TACCACAACGGAGTTTGTCATGCCAGTTTAGCAATTTTCATAAAAACCTGGAATGATGATCATCACAACCGTTGACGTAAGTCCCTATTTTTCAACACCAATATGATAGCAGTGATAGCATTTGCATAATCCTGTTCATCGCTGGGAGAGTGGGTAGAGCAACGTGGCCTTCCGTCCCGTAGGGACGGTTGAACCCGTCGCGCCGGTTTTCGGCCGTCCCTACGGGACTTGTCAAAGGGGAAAAACGTTTTCGCGTCCCAGCAGTACACTGCTGGGCTATTGTCGCCCGGCCCTTCCGGGCCGAGACCGTAGGTAGAGAATAAGTCCATGCTATCAAATCCACCATCCAAAATCCACCATCCAAAATCTCCACGCGGTTTCACCCTAGTGGAACTTCTGGTCGTGATCACGATCATCGGCATCCTGATCGCGCTGCTGTTGCCGGCGGTGCAGGCGGCCCGCGAGGCGGCAAGACAAACGCAATGCCGCAACAACCTCAAGCAATTGGGCTTGGGTATGCTTCAGCACGAGGAGACGCACGCGTTTTTTCCCTCGGGCGGCTGGGGATGGTACTGGGTCGGCGATCCAGACCGCGGCTTCGGCAAGGAACAGCCCGGCGGATGGTTCTTCTCCATCCTGCCGTTCATCGAGCAGGTATCGCTCCATCAGCTCGGCAGCGATGGCAATGCGAACAGATGGACGACCACTCAGCGCGAAGGCAACGTCCAACGGATCGGCACCCCGCTTTCCGTAGCCATGTGCCCGTCGCGACGGCCGGCGATCGCATACCCGCCGAATATTCACATTAGCGGATACAAGCCTTACGGATCGCACGAGGTCTTCCTCTGTGCCCGAAGCGACTATGCCGCGTGCGGCGGCGATTATTTACTTGGCGGCGACGATTATTGGCCAGGTCCGAACGGTCTCTCGGACGCGATTTCGCGGACCCAAAACAATACTTGGCCAGGCATTCCTTGCCTGGCAAACAGCTCTATCGGTCTTAACGGCGCTTCGGGCGAGGCATCGGGTATTTCCTACATCCGCAGCGAGGTCAGCATGGCGTGGATCTCCGACGGCACGAGCAACACGTACATGCTGGGCGAGAAATACATCAACCCGTATAACTATACGGACGGGTTGGACTACGCCGACGACGAGACCCTCTACGCCGGCTTCAACAACGACTGCTACCGCGATACTAATCCCGTCCACCCACCGCTGCAAGACATACCCGGCTATCAGAACTCCTATTGCTTCGGTAGTGTCCACGCCACCGGCTGCCACATGGCCTTCTGCGACGGGTCCGTCCGCGTTATCAGCTACTCGATCGCCCCCGAGGTACACAGCTATTTGGGCAACCGCGAGGACGGCCAGGTGATCGACGCAAAGAAATACTGACGAACGGAAAATCATACCTTCACCCCGCTTCTCAAGCGCACGGATTGCATCCCGCAAGCTTTTTCGTGTAACGTGGTGGGATGTGGGCGCTGCGGGAAGGGGTGCTGCTGGCGGCCGGCTGCGGATCGAAGTATCCTTTCAGCTACGTGCAGGCATCGGGCAAAGTGAGCTACGAGGCCGGCACGTTGATTCTCATAGTCGAGTCTTCCACGCCGCGAAAATTGGGACAGTCCCCTGGTCCGAGTGCGGACCATATCCAACCGCCCGGCCGAGAGTAGCCAATGCCCCCCGCCTGGGCAACTGAAGGCGTTCCTGAACACTCTTTCCGGCCCTTGCAGTCTTCGGCGGGGTATGGCAAAATGGCAGGCTTTGTTGCCCTGTAAGATTGCCCCGTAGGACGGATTTCCCGATCCGTCCCACGGCACCACCTGATTTTCCCCGAGGAGTCCCCCACGATGCGATTCGGTAATTTCGGCGAAGGAGATCGATTGTCCAGACGGCGGCTGAAAAATTGGCTGCGTGTGGCTTGTTTGGCAGTGGTGGCCGTCGGCTTCTTGGCCGCGGCTGCTTGGAACAACTCGGCAGTCGGTCAGACGGAAGGCCAAACGGCCGCCGATACGCCGGCGGTCGCTTCGCCCGACGCGCCGGCACAACTAATCGAGCCGTTGTTGAATAGCGAGCAATACTCCATCGTCGTGCCGATGACCGGCAACATGCTGTTCTATGCGATTTGGGCAATCGCGTTTACCGGATCGCTTATCGCCTTGGTGTTTGCCGTCTACTTCTTCCGCAAGGTGATGGCCGCCGACGAAGGCAACAAAGAGATGATCGAGATCGCCGCGCACGTTCGCGATGGCGCGGCTGCTTATATATGGCAGCAGTACAAAGTCGTCGCGATCTTCTTCATCGTCATCGCCGCGCTGTTGGCTTGGATGGCCTTTGGGCTGAAGGTACAAAGCCAGTGGGTGCCATTTGCCTTCCTCACCGGTGGTTTCTTCTCTGGTCTGGCCGGTTGGTTCGGCATGAAGACGGCCACCTGGGCCTCGAGCCGAACGGCCGCCGGCGCCCAAAAGTCGTTGAACCAGGGCCTGCAAGTCGCCTTCCGCGCCGGCGCCGTAATGGGACTTACCGTCGTCGGCCTGGGGCTGTTGGACATTACCGTCTGGTTCGCCGTTCTCTACTGGCTCGTGCCGGCGTTGGGCCATGAACCGCTGGGCCTGGTTTCCATCACCGTTACCATGCTTTGCTTCGGCATGGGCGCCTCGAGCCAGGCGTTGTTTGCCCGCGTGGGCGGCGGTATCTTCACCAAAGCCGCCGACGTCGGCGCCGATCTGGTCGGCAAGGTAGAAGCGGGTATTCCCGAAGACGACAAGCGTAACCCGGCGACAATCGCCGACAACGTGGGCGACAACGTGGGCGACGTGGCCGGCATGGGCGCCGACCTTTACGAATCCTACTGCGGTTCGATCCTGGCCACCGCCGCACTTGGCGTGGCGGCTTTCTCCAGCGGTCTTCTTCTGCCCGAGGAAGTCCAGAAGCAAATCGCCGATGGCACAGTCACGCAGGCCGCCGCCATCCTCGACTTCCAGCTTCGCGCCTTGTTCCTGCCCATGGCCATGGCCGGCGTGGGAATCCTGCTCTCCATCATCGGTATTTTCCTGGTCAAAACAGGAGAACAGGCCGATCAAAAGACGCTGCTAAAAGCACTTTCCCGCGGCGTAAACGTATCGAGCCTTTTGATCGTGGTTGCCGCTTACCTGCTGACCCGGATTCTTCTGCCCGACTTTATTTGGGTTTCGGCCAGCGTGGTCGTCGGACTGCTGGCCGGATGGCTGATCGGCAAGTGGACCGAATACGCGACCAGCGACGAATACGCACCGACCAAGAATCTGGCCGACCAGTCCCTGACCGGCCCGGCCACGCTCATCATCGGCGGTATTGCCGACGGCATGAAGAGCGTTTGGTTCCCGGTAATTACGGTCGGCGCGGCCACGCTGTTGGCCTTCGGTTTCTCTGCCAATTGGCAGTTCAACGACGTCAACCTCTTCGCCATGGGTCTCTACGGCGTGGGTATCGCCGCCGTGGGTATGCTCAGCACGCTGGGTATCACGCTGGCCACCGACGCCTACGGCCCCATCGCCGACAATGCCGGCGGCAACGCCGAAATGGCCGGCCTTGATCCGGAAGTTCGGCGACGCACCGACGCGCTGGACAGCTTGGGCAACACCACGGCCGCCACGGGCAAGGGCTTTGCCATCGGTTCGGCCGCTCTCACCGCCTTAGCCCTGTTGGCCGCTTATGTCGAAGAGGTCCGCATGGGCCACGAGCACTGGGCCGAATCGGCTGTGGCCGAGAAGGCGCCCGGCTGGTACAAGCTCAACGAGCAACATATCGCCAAGGTTACCGAAGGCAAGGAAGTCGTCAGTTTCCTGGCCATGCCCGCCCACGTGCGTCACGCGAAGGTGTTTGATGCCTGGAAGGAACTCGACGCCGGCGACGGCCCCGTGGAGATCAAAGAAGAGATTATCGCCGAGGTGGACGGCGCGCCGCGGTTCGTGGCATCCAGCACCGAGTTGGTGCCGACCGCATCCGCCAACATGATCGACTGGATGACCTACTACGCCTGTAACCTGATGAACCCCAAGGTTCTCGTCGGCGTGTTCCTCGGCGCCATGGCCACGTTTGTCTTCTGTGCCATGACGATGAAGGCCGTCGGTCGCGCGGCGTTCGGCATGGTCGAAGAGGTTCGTCGTCAGTTCCGCGAGAAGCCAGGCATTATGGACTACAGCGAGAAGCCCGACTATGCGGCTCCGGTGGCGATTAGCACCAAGGCTGCCCAGAGGGAGATGATCGTGCCTTCGCTCCTCGGTCTGCTTACTCCGGTCGCCGTCGGCCTGTTGCTGGGCGTCGCCGGCGTGATGGGCCTGTTGGTGGGAACTTTGACCTGCGGCTTCTGCCTGGCCATCTACATGGCCAACGCCGGCGGAAGCTGGGACAACGCCAAGAAGTACATCGAAGCCGGCGCGCACGGCGGCAAGGGCACCGACGCCCACAAAGCGGCCGTCGTGGGCGACACCGTGGGCGACCCCTTCAAAGACACCAGCGGCCCGAGCCTCAACATCCTCATCAAGCTGATGAGCATGGTGAGCGTCGTCGTGGCCGGCCTGATTGTTCGCTACAGCCTCACGGCGCTGGGAATTTTCTAAACGCCGTTTGGAAAAATCGCCCAAACGAGATTGTTGGGGTGGCAGTTGTACTGCCACCCCAACACGTGGCTTTTTCAACGGACTGCTATCGGCCAACACGTTTTCTCGCCGAAAAATGGACCAGTCCCCAACCACGCCATGAACGGCTATACCCTCTGCAAGCAGGTGGTTCCATGTTGTATGGTCTTCGCTTATTGTGCATGACTGCCGGTTGTCTGTTGTTGCTGGTCGCTCAAGAAGGGGCGGGTGGTGAACCGCCGGTCAATTACGACGAGAGCAAGGTTCCCGAATACACGTTGCCTGACCCGCTGACGCTTTCCGGCGGCGAGCGGGTGACCGACGCTAAAACATGGACGGAACGCCGCCGTCCGGAGATTCTTTCATTATTCGAGCAAAATGTTTACGGCAAGTCTCCCGACAAGCTGGAACCGCTGTGCGAACTTCTCTCGGTCGAGACCGACGCGCTCGGTGGGAAAGCGACGCGGAAACAGATCGCGGTGTATTTAACCGGCCGGCGAGATGGTCCGAAGATGGACCTGCTCCTGTATTTGCCCAACTCGGCCAAGACACCCGTGCCGGTGTTCTTGGGGCTGAACTTCTATGGAAACCACACTATCAACCCCGACCCGGAAATTGCGGTCACCAAATCCTGGACGCGAAACAACCCTAAACTTGGGATCGTCAACCATCGCGTGACGGAAAAGTCGCGGGGAATCTACAGCGGACGTTGGCCGGTGGAGTTGGTGTTGTCGCGAGGCTACGGCCTGGCCACCGTGTACTACGGCGACATCGAGCCGGATTTTGCCGAGGGATGGAAAAGCAGCCTTCGCGCCGCACTGAGTCCGCAAGGAAAAGACACCGTTTCCAAACCGGACGATTTGGGCGCGATCGGCGCGTGGGCTTGGGGGCTAAGCCGCGCGCTGGACTGCCTGGAACGCGAACCGGACGTGGACGCCAAACGGGTAGCCGTCATCGGACACTCGCGGCTCGGCAAGACCGCGTTATGGGCCGGGGCACAAGATCAACGGTTCGCACTGGTGATTTCCAATAATTCAGGTTGCGGCGGCGCCGCCCTGAGCCGACGGCGATTCGGAGAAACCGTCTCCTTGATCAACAAAGCGGTATCTTACTGGTTTTGCGTCAACTTCCGGCAATTCAACGATCGCGAGGAACGGTTGCCAGTCGACCAGCACATGCTGATCGCGTTGATTGCCCCACGACCGGTGTATGTCGCCAGCGCCGAGGAAGACAGATGGGCCGATCCGCGGGGGGAGTTTCTCGCCGCGCTGGGCGCCGATCCGGTTTATCGGCTTTTGGGCGTCGAGGGCCTTCCGGTCGATGAAATGCCACCCGTGGATAAACCTGTCGCCGGCGCCATCGGCTATCACATCCGCCGCGGAAAGCACGACTTGACCGAGTACGACTGGCAACAGTATCTCGACTTCGCCGACCGGCACTTCAAACGGTGAAGCGAATGGGTATATTGAAACTCATCGTCGTCGCCGACGATGGTCTTCTCTAAATTCTTTATGTATGGCCCATCTGGCTCGGCTACTTTTCTTTCGACGGGGTCTCCCAGGTGTTTGCCGTGCGTGCCTTCACGTCGGGCAGCGAGGGGAGCGGCGAGCTGGGCAGCGGCTCGTACCAAAACGTGGCGCAGGACCAATCGTCCTCGGTCTCGACCAGTGTTTTGTCGCGGTATCCGATCTGTTGAATCGTAATCCGAGCCTCTTTTTGCCAAGAGATCGGATCGGGTAGGTGCCAACGGTACATCGACACGAAATTGTTCTGGTTCAGACTGCATCCATTATATGGAAACGGCGTTTGCTGGATGCCCCAGGAGAGTCCCACGTAATCTTCGCTACCCGTGCCGACAATCGTGGGAAACCGGCGGTCGCCGTCCATGTAGACTTTGATCTCCCCCTCGCCCCACCACTGCTCCGGGTTAAGATTTCGGACGCCGATCACCGAGCCGATGAATCGACCCTTGTTCTTTCGCTGGGGCAGGAGTTCAAAATCCTTTTTTTCGGTCGTGGGATTCTCGCGGCGGAACAGCACGTGAAGCCGGCCGACGTCGTCGGGGAGCTTGTCGCCGAGGGTGTAGTCTATTTGATAGAATATCGTGGTTTCCCGGTCGCTCTCGTTGGTCAAGGTGAATTTCGCCCGCTTTCCGAACGGCATCGGCAACCAAATGTTCATTCCCGTCTTGGAGCCGACCGAATGGACGGCCGAGTGATAGGGCATTGCCTTGCCGTGGGCAAAGCCGAAGAAATCTCCCACCGGACATTCGATGCTCGGATGTTCCTGCCCTTCCCACCAGGCGCGGATCACAAAGCCGCGGAGGATGGCTGGATCGGAACGCATGGTCATCCAGATGTGGCGTATGGCGCCGGGGCCTTCGATGTCGCAAAGTTGGACGGTCTCGCCCGGCTTGAATTTCCGGCACGGCGCGCCTTTCCGACCAGCGCCGAGATTGCTGGCCGCCTTTCCCCCCTCGCCGGGAGCGCCGGTCGGATTCTCGAACGAGATCGATCGCGAGAGAAGCCCGGTATCCAGGAGATAGGGCTGTTGGATCAAGCTGGGGGGCTCTTGAGCCGTCGCCCACCGGACGGGAGACGGCGATAGAGCCGCCGTCACGAAACACACGAAACATACTCGCAAGAAGTTGCTGGTCATGATAATAGTTCCTCATTTCACGGGTGAGGGATAATAGCTATTCGATCTCGGCCTCGGGATGGAAGATGGCGTGGCAATCGTTGCAGCTTTGGGCGAGTTTTTTCATCGCCTCGGCCCCGGCCGCCTCGTCTCCCTTGTGGATGGCGGCGTTCATCGCGCCGGCAGAGTCCCGCATCGCCACGGAGAACTCGAACCACTGCCTCGCTTGCTCGGCGTCTTTCGCCTCGGAAGTATCGGCCATCGAGCCTTGGGCGATTGTCGCGATCACGGCCGTATAACCCACCGTGAGCTTGGCCTTCGACTTGAACCGCTTCCCCTTGATGTATCGCTTCAGCTTGGTGTTTATCGTCGGCACCTGCTTCATCAGTTCGGGTAGCGAGGCGGTCCGCCCCCACTTCAGTTCGAGGTCGGATTCCCGCTTTCCGTCGGCGGCCTCCCGAACGACGGCGACGGCCTTCTTCGCCTCCTCCATATTCTCGACGACGGCCAACAGAGTGGCGGCCTGCATCAAAGCGCCCGCGCGGTCCTGGTACTTATTCGGCTCGTCGTGCAAACCCAGGGCCAAAGCGATGACGACTAGGGTATTCGAGACCTTGGCAATCTTCTCTTGGATGTACTGGAACTCATCGTCGTCGACGATGGCCTTCTCTAACTTCCTTATGTACTTGTCGGCCTGAATCGTCAGGTCTTCGGCCGGCGCGAACATCGATACCTTCGGCGCCGGCGGCATGCCCTCGGGCGTGTCGGGGATCGAATGCAATGCGGTCTCTACACGTTGCATCGCCGGCCGCTCGGTTTGCTCCGTCTCGGCTGCCACGGCCGGCTGGGTAGGTTGTGGCTTCGATTCCGTGGGCTTGGCCTGCTTGCTCGGTTGCCCGGGCGCGGGAGTGCAGCCCGAGAGGGTCAACGCCAAAATGAAAGCACTCGATATGACCGGCAGTGCCACCGCCGAGAAAAAACCGTTTGCCAACCGCATTCCTCACCTCCTTGCTTAAAAAACCGATCGTATCCGTTTAGAAAACAGAGGGTGGCACGTCCCTGAGCGCAGCAAAGGGCGTGATTCGGTCATTCACCACGCCCTTTGCTGCGCTCAGGGACGTGCCACCCAAATTCGACAACTATTGTTTTCCAAGCCACAACTTGCCAGCCCGATAGCCGCTTGTCAATGGGCGGTGATAACGGCTACAATGCGACAATCTCGGCGAAGGACACGTAATCGCAATGGCCAAAGCGACATACAAAGACGCAGGCGTCGATCTGGAAGTTTACCGACAGGCCATGGGCCGGTTGCCCCGGCTGCTGGCGCGGACCCACACGCCACGGGTAATCCCCCTCAATGGAGGGTTTGCCGGGCTGTTCCAGCTCGATTTCCCCAACCGGCTCTTTGCCCGACGCTACAAAAACCCCGTGCTGGTCTCTTGCACCGACGGAGTGGGCACGAAGCTCAAGGTGGCCGTCGAGACAGGCAAACACGACACGGTCGGCATCGATCTGGTGGCGATGAGCGTCAATGATGCCCTCTGTTGCGGGGCCGAGCCGCTGTTCTTCCTCGACTACATCGCCATGCCCAAGGACGACCCGCCGCTGTTGGAGAAGCTTGTCGAGGGGATCGCCGCCGGATGCGTCGAGGCTGACAGCGCGCTGCTCGGCGGCGAGACCGCCATTATGCCCGATATCTACGCGCCCGGCGATTACGACCTGGCCGGCTTCTGTGTCGGTGTGGTCGAAAAAGGGCGGCTGATCGACGGCCGGGCTATCCAGCCGGACGATCTGGTGATCGGCGTCGCCTCGAGCGGGCTACACTCCAACGGATACAGCCTGGCGCGGAAGATCGCCTTCGACATCGCCGGCCACAAGGTCTCGGACCACGTCGAGGAGCTTGGTCAAACCGTCGGCGAGGCGCTGCTTACGCCCACGCGGATTTACGTCCGGCCGGTGCGAAAGGTGCTCACCTATTACCGCGTGAAGAACGTGGTAAACGGCCTCGCCCACATCACCGGCGGCGGGCTGTTCGAGAACCTCGAGCGCATCCTGCCCGAGGGCATTCAGGTGGCAATCGATCGCAACAGTTGGCCCGTCCCGCCGATCTTCTCCTGGCTGCAACGCCTTGGCGAGGTAGATCAGGAGGAGATGGAGCAGGTGTTCAACATGGGCGTCGGGCTGGCGATGGTTGTCTCGCCCTACTACGCCGAGAGCATCCGCCGTCAATTGAAGCGCGACGGCTTGAAGAGTTGGCTTCTCGGCCGCGTCCGCAAAGGCCCGCGCGGCGTGGTGTGGGAAAAGAAGAATGGCGGAGGGCGGAAGGCGGAGGGCGGATAGTCGCCGATACCGGGTTTCAAACCGCCGCTTAGTAGGTAGGTCGGGTCAAGACCCGGCAGAATGTTCGCCGGGTTGCAACCCGGCCTACGCTTGCTTCCGAGTTTCGCAGGTGATCGGTCCCACGGACGCGGAGCGCCCGGGCAGTGCGTTCCCACGCGGAGCATGGGAACAAGGAAAAGTGAATCTCAGCCACGGTACTTTACTGAAATCAATATCGACTAATTCATCCGCATGCTGATCAGTCATGAACATCATCTTCTGTTCCGATGATTTTGAACGGCGAAAGCCCGATGAAGCCTATGCCGCTGAGGTCGCCGCCCTGGAACGTGTCGGCGGGCAGTATTCCCTCGTCAACTTCGACACACTGGTTAATGACGGGAATGCCGCGCAGGCTGTTCGACGAGTGCCCGAGCGGGCAGAACCATGCGTTGCCATATATCGCGGCTGGATGCTCAAACCGTCCGCCTACAGCGAATTGTACGAGGCACTTGCCGCTAAGGGATTGCGCCTTATAAACGATCCCGCCGCCTACGCTCACTGCCACCACCTCCCCGAATCGTATTCGGTTATCGAACAATGGACGCCCAAATCCGTCTGGCTAAAGATCGGAGGCGAGTTGAATATAGACCGGATCATGGGACTGTTGCAGCCATTTGGGACGGCGCCACTGGTATTGAAGGATTTCGTGAAATCCCGAAAGCACGAATGGGAAGAGGCATGTTACATTTCGTCAGCATCCGACCGGAGTTCAGTAGAGCGGGTTGTCCGTCGCTTCCTTGAGCTTGTGGACGACGATCTCAACGAAGGCTTGGTTTTTCGCGAGTTTGTCGCATTCGAGCCGCTCACCCAGCATTCCAAGAGCGGTATGCCCTTGACCAAAGAGTTTCGCCTGTTCTTCTTGGATGGCAAGCCGGTTTTCTGGACCGAGTATTGGGAAGAGGGTGATTATGCTGGCATGGCGCCGCCTGTGGATCAGTTCACTAAAATCGCCGCCGCTGTGAAGAGCCGGTTCTTCACGATGGACATCGCCAAGCGCCAAGACGGGGACTGGATGATCGTAGAGCTTGGAGACGCCCAGGTTGCGGGGCTTCCCGAGAATGCCGACGTGGATGGGTTTTACCGGGCGATTGCCGATCAATGCGAGGAAGGAAAGTAGGTAGGTCGGGTCGAGAACCGGCAGAATGTTCGCCGGGTTGCAACCCGGCCTACCTGTGCTGCAAAGTTGGCAGTCGATTTCCTTAACCGGCCACCAAAATTCCTTCGCGGCGGGCAATTTCGAGAATCGGACGAGTCTCGTCGGTTTCCCACTCTCGCTCGCCGCAGGGGATCGGCTCAACGCGGGAATCGGTCGTCGCCCGCAATTCCCAAAGTTTGTTGACAAGTCGGCGGCCGGCCGGCGGCTCCAATTCGGGCGCTATAACCACCAAGTCGATGTCGCTCCACTCGTCGGCCGTGCCTTTTGCGTGCGAACCGAACAGAACGGCGCGCCGCGCGTGGATGCCCTCTTGGGCCAACGCGCGAAGGTATTGCCGTACAACTACGTCAATTGCTTGACTAACCATGATCTTGTTTCCCTCGCCATGTCCAGTTCGGCCCGTGCTTCGTCCAACTCAGGCGTCTCGATCGGAAAATCCGGATAACGGCCTTCCATGCAGAACCGCTGCAATCGTGCCAAGAACGTACGGCGCGGAGGCTCAAGCAAAATCCCCGCCAACTCCGCCAGCCTGAGAAGGTCGTGCGTTCGCGGAGGAAGTGTTTCCGTGACCTTCGAGACGTGGGCCTTGAGCGACTTCTCAACAGCCAAGTGGGCAAAGAACAGACTTTGACGAACCTTGCGTTTCTCCAGCAAAACAGCGGCCGCCTCAATGTCGTCCTGCGACCCGTTCAACCAGTACTCAATCTGCCGTCGAACATCCATCGGCGCTGGCTCCGAAACAAGATATTTTCAGTGAACTTGTGTTGGCGATTTATTCTACTTCCAACCGGATACTTCGCCAAGTAGGCAAGCCGAATTGCCTGTGATTCCAAGTTCGGCTCGCTGTCGGCCCACGGACGCTCCGGGCAGTGTGTTCCCACGCGGAGCATGGGAACAAGGAAATATCAGCGCGGCTTCGACGGCCCCGCTTCTTTCAGCGCGTCGAGCACCTCGCTCTCCAAAATCACGTCCGGCAGTAAAATCACCTCTTTTTCCGTCGGTTGGGCGGGCCAGATAGCCAACAGCGGAATGGAATTGAAGCCCAAGTCGTTCAACGCTTTCTTTATCGCCGGCGACTCGTCGGTCCAGTCGGCCATCAGCGGCGCCACGCCGTTGGCGAGGACCAACTTCAACACGGCCTCCTTCTCGATCGCCAGCCGCGAGTTGGTCTTGCAATTCGGACACCAATCGGCGGTGAAATCGACCATCACGGTCTTGCCCTCGGCGCGGGCTTGCTGGAGGGCCTCGGGCGAGAACGGCCGCCAGGGGATGATCGGCTCCCAAAACAGCACGGTGAAGGCTAACCGGCCCACGAGGACCGCCACGATAATAGCGCCTAACCAGGCCGTCGCCTTGACTTGCGGCTCGGCCGTCGCAGGCGTCCGGCCAATCCACCAGCAAGCGATCCACAAACCCAACAGCAGCGTCATCGTGGGCAGGAAATACGGCGTGGTCAGCGTGCTGAAAAGATATATCACGGTGGCCAGCAGCAGAAAGCCCATCAATTGCTTGAACGTCTCCATCCAGCCGCCGGGCTTGGGCAAGTATCGGATCAGCTTTGGGAATGCACCGATAACCAGGTACGGCGAGGCCATACCCAAGCCGACTGCCGCGAATATCCCGTAGACCAGGATGGGAGGCTTCCCCAACAGATAGCCGAACACCGGCCCGAGGAACGGCCCGCTGCAAGGCGTGGCTAGGATCGTGGTGAAGACTCCCTTGAAAAACGCCCCGGCGGGGCCTTCGCGGGTTTGCAGTTGGCCGGCCTTGCCCGCCCCGACGAAGCCGGGAATCGGGATATCCCACACCCCGAGAAAGCTCAACGCCATGACGAACACAAAGGCGGTCATGGAGACCTTGAACCAAGACAGCGTGAATTGCTCGCCCCAGGCCAATCCGGCGGTGGCGGCCAACACGGCAAGCACCATGAACACCGAGATCAGTCCTATCGAGTACCAGACGTTCAGGGCGAACACGCGGCCGCGGCTTTCGCCCGCCTGTTGCATGAAGGCAAGCAACTTGAGGCTGATGACCGGCAAAACGCACGGCATTATGTTTAGAATCAATCCGCCGATGAACGCTAGGCCAAGTTGAGTGAGAATCTCGAACAACGGCAAAGGTTTTTCGGGTACAGCGGTCGCTTTCTGCGAAGCCGCAAGCGGCGCGGCCCCGAACATCGCCGTGAAAGGCAAATCTCGCGGCGACAGACATGAATTCGCGTCGCATGGCTGCACGGTCAACGCCCCGAAAATGCGCAAAGTCGATGGATCGACGCCCTCGGTAAACTCGATAGGAGCGCGCCAGAGGACCGTGCCGTGATGCGTTTCGACCATGATGTTGTCGAACACGGGCTCCTGCTTTTTCTCCGGCGCGACCGACGGACGGAACTCGCCGATCAGTCGGACACCCGGCGGCAGGTCGGCTTCTATCCGCGTGGCGATCGGACCGCCCGACGGCTGCGTGATCGAGTAGATGTGCCATCCCGGCTTGATCCGGGCGGTGACGAACAGTTCGCCTGGCTCTCCGTCCGTGGGAGCGGTAAACGTACCTTGCACTGAAACGACGCTTTTCTCGCGGCTCGGGGCCGAGTCGAACAAACCGCCGCTCGGATTTGCTTCATCGAGGCTGAACTGTCCGACCGCGGGCAACGCCATCGCGAGAACGGCGGCCATGAAAACCAGTATATTTAATTTATGCAATGTAGACTCCGCGTTTAGCCGGCGGACTCGTCCGCCACGTGTGATTTGTAAAGTGTCTCGTTCCCACGCGGAACGTGGGAACAAGCGGTGAGACATCAACCGCAGCATCGAAAACATTGAATCTTACGCATAATCCTAATCTTCGGCAATGTACTGGTAATCGGCGGGAATCTTGTTAAACTGGGATATATCTAACGATATTTTCCGCCTACTGGAAAAACACCTTCCTCCCCCCACTATCCGGTGGGTCAGTTAGTTTGATTCCCAAACTCCATAACGCTGTCCAGGAACGCAACCATGAGAAACCGCCTGTTTTCGCTTCGATTTTTTGCAGCCTCTGGTCTTTGCCTGATCGTTCTTTCCCAAGCCTTGGCCGGTGAGGCCAAGAAACCAGCCAAGCCTAAACAATCTCCCTATGCGAAGCTGACGTCCGGTGCCCGGACCATCGACGGTTTTATCAAACTGCACCAGAAGGAGACCAAGCTTTTCGGCGAGATTTCGTCGGCCAATCTGAACAAGGACATGATGGTGTCGATGGCCATCGCCCGCGGCATAGGCAAGATGCCGCTGGTGGGCGGCATGACGTGGGGCTTCCACGACAACTGTGTTTGGCAGTTCCGCAAGGTAGGCAATCGCATCCAGCTTATTCGGCGGAACAGTCGTTTCCGCGCGGCGAAAGGCTCACCGCAAGAAAAGGCCGTACATCTGTCTTTTACCGACAGCGTATTATTCAGCCTGCCGGTTGTCACTAAGAGTCCCAATGGTGGTTTCGTGGTCGATTTGACGCCCGTTTTCATGGGAGATTTACCGAAGATTTCCTTGGTGCTGAAGGGGTTCCGTTTCGCGCCCGACCGCTCTAGTTGGGCGCAAATCAAGGGGTTCGAGAATAACGTTGAGATCGAAGTGGCCGCCACCTACGCCTCCAGCGGCGCGAAGTCGATCGACTCCGTACCCGATTCACGCGGCGCCACGTTGCACATCCACTACTCCATCAGCCGGCTGAAGCCGACCGGTTATAAACCTCGGCTGGCCGACGATCGCGTGGGATACTTCCTAACGGTCATCAGAGACTACTCGAACTCCGGCGACAAACAGTTTGTTCGTTACGTCAACCGCTGGGACTTGCGCAAGTCCGAACCTTCGGCAAAGGTGTCGCCGCCGGTGAAGCCGATCATTTTCTGGATCGAGAAGACCGTACCCTTTAAGTATCGCGCGGCGGTGCGCGAGGGGATTTTAGAGTGGAACAAGGCGTTCGAGAAGGCCGGGTTTTCCAACGCCATCGAGGTTCGTCAACAGCCCGACAACGCCACGTGGGATCCGGAAAACATCAATTACAACACGTTCCGCTGGATAAACGCGAATACGGGGTTCGCCATGGGGCCCAGCCGCGTGAATCCGCTGACCGGTCAGATTCTCGACGCCGACATCCTCTTCGACTCCGAATTTATCGAAAAATGGACGATGTCTCACGACGGCCTTTCGCCGGGAGAAGTGACCGATCGGTTCCGCTCGCCGCTGAGCATCGACGACGAATCGCGTGAAAAACGTCCGTTTCCGAGCTTTTCCGGGTCTCGCCACAAAGGGACTTGCAATTGCGCTCAAAGCATGGCCGATCAATTCGCGCTGGGTATGATAGCCTTGGCCCCCGACGGCAAGTCGATTCCCAAGGAAAAGGTCGAACAATTTCTCTTCGACGGTGTGAAATCGGTCGTCATCCACGAGGTCGGCCATACGTTGGGGCTGCGGCACAACTTCAAGTCCAGCGTCATCTTCACGATGGAGGAATTGAACGATCCGGAGAAGACCCGCGACGTGGGCCTGAGCGGCTCGATTATGGATTACGTACCGGTAAACATCTCGCCCAAGGGTAAGAAGCAAGGAGACTATTTCAGCCGCACGATCGGCCCTTACGACTACTGGGCCATCGAATATGGCTACAAGCCGTTGCCCGGCGGCACAGGAAAAGAGGTCGCCGCGCTGAGAAAGATCGCCTCGCGCGGCACCGAGCCGGAGTTGCAATATGCCACCGATGAAGATGCCGGCGCATTCTCTCCCGACCCGCTGGTCAATCGGCACGACATGAGCAGTAACCCGATCGAGTTCGCCCGTTGGCGGATGGAGTTGATCCAGCAGGCATTGCCGGGACTCGTCGATCGTTCGACCAAGAAGGGCGAGAGTTATCAACGGGCGCGTCAGGCATTTTCCGTCTTGATGCGCGAATACAGCCGGGCCGTGGGCTACGTCGTTCGGTTCATCGGCGGCGTCTACGTCCACCGCGATCACAAGGGCGATCCGAACGCACGGCCTCCTTTCGTCGTCACCGAGGCGAAAAAACAGCGGGAAGCGCTGGACTTCCTCGACCGGCACGTGCTCGGCCCCGACGCCTTCCAGTTTCCGCCGAAGCTCTTCGATTATCTCGCTCCGTCGCGCTGGAGCCACTGGGGAGTGAAACGCGTCAAAAGGCCGGACTTCCCCGTGCATGATACGGTGTTGAACTTGCAAGACCACGTACTTATGCGCGTCCTTTCGCCGATCACGCTATCGCGGCTGCTCGACTCGGAATTTAAAGTCCCCGTCGATCAGGAATCCTTCACGGCCGCCGAGTTGCTCGATCGGCTCACGAAGACCGTTTTCAAGGAGACCGAGAACCTGAAGGAAGGCAAGTTCACCAACCGCAAGCCGGCCATCGACAGCCTGCGGCGAAACTTGCAACAGCGTTATTTTCGCCGTCTGGCCGATCTGGCGTTGGGCAAGGCCAAGGCGCCGACCGACTGCCAGTCCCTCGCCGCCGCCGAGCTGGACCAACTGGAGGTCCGTCTGCGGGAGGTTCTCGGCGGCAAGGCCGAATTGGACGACTATACCCGCGCGCACCTGAGCGAGTTGGCCGCGCGGATCCGCAAGGTGCTCGACGCCCGATTGGACCTGGAACAGCCCTAATGTTGGGGTTCGCCCCGGGGGCCGTTGGCCCCGGCTATTTTTTAGACATCAGATGACAACGCCCCGTGACTACCGTCGCGGGGCGTTTTATAATGCAGTCGTTCTGATGCTCAAATAACGGCTACAAGACTGAGATGATACCGTGAAACTGGTCATTGCCATTATCCAGCCGACAAAGCTCGAAGCCGTCCGCGAGGCGTTGGACAAGATTGACGTCGGCAGGATAACGGTCTGCGATGCCCAAACTTTCGGGCGGCGGCGGGAATTGACCGAGGTGTTCCGCGACCGTAAATCCACCATCGCACCGCTGCGGAAAGTGGCGTTGGAGATACTCGTCAACGACGATTTCCTCGACCGCACGATCGAAACGATCGCCGGCACGGCACGGACCGGTCCGGAGGGGACGCTCGGCGACGGCAAGATTTTCGTCCTCCCCGCCGATCAGGCGATCCAGCTCGGCGACGCCACCCGCGGACCGGGAGCGGTGTGAGGAAGGAAACGCCTCGATTTTGGAAGAGATCATTCATTAGGCGTCGTCGTACCGTCCACATCCTTGATCGACACAGACGTTGACTTCCACGTCTAATAAGCCTTATATTATTCCAAACTGGACTTTTGCAAACTAGGCTAACCGTATTTTAGCGAACACATGGTCAAGATCCTTTTCGTGTTCCCGGACTTGTTGGACGACCCAGGTGAGGGTGGCGCGGAGCGTCTCGTTCAGCATCGCTCGGCAGGCTTC
>CBDAFL010000289.1:0-1612 GCA_965195225.1 uncultured Thermoguttaceae bacterium | reverse complement strand
GCATCGCCCTGATCGGTTGGCCAATCGCCAGCCATGAAAAGTGGAATCGCTGAAAGTATCAGCAGTGCGGCGAAACGCTGATACAACAATGAAGCGGAAAACCCGCTTGTTGAGTCCGCATACAAAACCGATGCGAAATATCGTTGGCTAGAGGCGAAAATATTTCCCCGATAGTTGCTAATAATATGTGAGATTTGCATTCGCGATCCCTTGCTGTGTTTGTGACATACCCACGGTCTAGTTCGACTGTTTGATGTCTATTGACTTGATGTAAGTATTTATGTAATAGCACCTTCCGTGTTTTTTAACAGCTTTATTTCCACGGAAGGAGTATGAGCATGGAAGCGACGGAATTCGAGGTTTGCAAGGAAAAACTGGCAGGCGAATGTTGTATGGCGCCGCAGGTTTTGGATCGCGTCATGCCGCGATTGGAACGGTTTATGAAACCTTTTGTCGATAATTTGGTCCGTCGGGAACAAATCGAGTACGCCGGTACGTTCGTGCGAGGATTGCTCTCGGATTTGGAGCACAAGAACTCCGAATCGATCGCTTATCGGTTTGAGCAGGAGCGCATGCCCTTGCAGTGGTTCATCGGCGTATCGCCCTGGGACGACGCGCCGTTGCGTGACGAATTGGTGAGTCAGGTCGGCAAGCAACTCGGTGAAAACGATGGCGTGATCGTTTTCGATCCCTCGGCGTTTCCCAAGTCTGGCAAACAATCGGTCGGCGTGGCCCGGCAGTGGTGCGGCCGCTTGGGCAAAGTCGATAATTGCCAGGTGGGCATTTACATGGGATATGCATCGAGCCGGGAACACGCCCTGATCGACATGCGATTGTATCTGCCCAAGGAGTGGACGAGTGATCGCAAACGACGCAAGAAGGCGGGCATCCCGAAAGAAGTCCGCTATCGTACGCGACATCAGTTGTGCTTGGAAATGCTGAAAAAGCACGGTGAAAAGCTGCCGCATTCGTGGATCGCCGGCGACGACGAAATGGGCCGTCCGTACTGGTTTCGCCGACGTTTGAACGAACTTAGCGAGCGTTATCTGTTGGCCGTTCCGTCGAACACGCTTGTGCGAGACCTGCATGTTGATCCGCCTGAGTATTCCGGCCGCGGCCGCCGGCCGAAGCGTCCCTGGACGCGCGTGGATCAATGGGCGCAAGCACTCGACGAAAAGGATTAGACCGTCATTGACGTTCGCGACGGGGCGAAAGGTCCGATCATCGTGGAGGCGGTTAAGCGGCGTGTGGTGGGACGCACCAACAAAGGACAGGAAGGCCACGAAGAGGTGCTCGTAGTGATCCGTTACAAGGACCGCGATGATCGGCGCGTGGTCAAAACGGATTACCATCTGTCCAACGGAACGTTCGACACCGCACTGGCGGATTTTGTTCGAGCAGCCAAAGCGGAGCATCGCGTCGAGGAGTGCATTCAGCGCAGCAAGAGCGAAGCCGGCTTGGCCGACTACGGGGTTCGCACTTGGCGTGGTTGGCATCATCATCAAACCCTGTCGTTGATCGCCACTTGGTTTTTGGTGACGGAAAACCGTCGGGGAAAAAAAATACACACCGGCGATTACGGTTCCGCAACTCCGCGAGGCCATCTCACGTA
>CBDAFL010000288.1:0-3663 GCA_965195225.1 uncultured Thermoguttaceae bacterium | reverse complement strand
AATTCAAGACGCCGACGGACGACCGATCCCCGGCTTCACGCTGGAAGATTGCCCGGAAATCATCGGCGACCAGATCGAGCGGACGGTGAGTTGGAAGCAAGGGCCGGACCTAAGCGCGCTTGCGGGCAAGCCGGTCCGCTTGCGTTTCGTCCTCAAGGACGCCGATTTATACTCGCTCCGATTTCAGTGAGCAACACCGGATCGCGCCGCCTGGGCAACCGCAAGGACGGCATGGCGATCGACGCGAAGGCGTTCTGACCGGTGGAAACGGGGCTGACGTTGGCACGGGGTAGACCCGGCGCGAACGCGGCGCCATAGCGCGGCCGCTTGATGCAATTCCAGGGACACCCTCGTGGGCGTTGTGTCCGAGCAAGTGCTTTCTTCAATCCCTTACTGTGAATTGCGGGCTTGAAGCGTCTGGCTGAGGGTGCGGGCGGTTTGGGCGGCGGTGTTCAGCATCACATCGTCGCCTTTGGGTAGCCTGCCGTCGATCGGCCGGGCGGCTACACGAACGACGATGTCCGGCTCGACGCCCACGCGGCTGAAGGGCCGGCCGGCGGGTGAATAGAACTTCGCCGTGGTTAGCCGCACTCCGCAGTTCGCTTCCTCCAAAGGGAAGATACCCTGCACCGAACCTTTGCCGAAGCTCCGCGTGCCGACGATCGTTCCCCGGCGGTGGTCGCGGATGGCCCCGGCGAAGATTTCCGCCGCACTGGCGCTGTCGTGGTCGATGATCACCACCAAGGGCGTCCGCCATTTGCCTACCTCGTGGGCGGAGTAGGTGAAGTCTTCGGCCGTGCTGCGGCCGCGAGTGGAAACGATGATCCCGCGGTCGACGAACCGATCGACCACCTCGACGGCGGACATCAGCAATCCGCCCGGATTGCCGCGGACGTCGATCACCAGACTCTTCATCCCCTCGCGGTGCAGTTTCCAGAGCGCGACGTCGAGGTCTCGGGCGGTGGTCTTCTGAAAGCAAGTCAGCTTGATGTATCCGATCCCGAATTTCCGGTCGATGATGCCGACCCGATCGATGCTCGGCACCTCGACCACGCGGCGCTCGATGGCGACATGTCTGGCGGGCTGCCCCGGCGCGGCCAACGTAAGGCTAACCACGCTCCCCTCGGGGCCTTGCAGCATATTGGCCGCCTGATCGGTCGAGAGGTTTTCGGTCGACCGGCCGTCGACGGCGAGTATCCGATCGCCGGCGCGGACTCCGGCCTGCTCGGCGGGGCTGCGGGATATCACGCCCACGATCACCAACCCGCCGTCACGGGCCTTCAACTCCACACCCAGACCGACAAAGTTCCCTTCTATTTGCGCGTATACTTCGTTGAGTTGGTTGGGTGTGAGGTACGAGGAGTAGGGGTCCAGCGCGTTGGTGGCGCCGCAGAGGTATTCCAGAACCACGACGGTTGGATTGATCTCCAACCGCTGCTGAGCCAGCCGCGCTACGGTGGAGACGGCCTGGCGGGCCTCGGCGCGGCTGACGACCATCCACGGGTCGACGACTCGCCGCAACTCGTCCTGAAAGGCTTCAGCCGCCAGCCGGTCGCGTTGTGGGACGTTCCGGTCCAGAAAAGCCGGCTCGCTCAGCGCCACCAGCAGATTGCCGGTCCCCCGGTCCAACAACTCCTTCCAACGCGGCGTTTCGACGTAGTGGGACTCGATCTTCAACAGCACTTGGGCGTACAGATTCAGTGCCCGTTCGGTCGATAGTCGCGTGACCGACTCGTGGAAACTACGGTCGGCATAGCGGCGTTCGACGTCGTAGTGGAGCCGCGCGGCGTCGAACCGCCGTTTCAAATCGAGCTCTTTCGGGTGCTGCCGAACGGCATCCTCGTAGTGGGCCAGCGCCTCGCCCCAGCGGCGCTCGACTTCCAATTGATGTCCACGTTGCAGCAGTTCGTCGATCTCGCCGCGCGGGTCCGAAATAGTGACCGTGGTGGGAAGCTGGGCGTACGCGGCAGCGGTCAATAGCAACGCCAACGCCGCCAAACACGCGCGAATACCGACTACACAGACCCGTCGTCGCATGATGTCGTCCGTTGTTGGTGGGTGCGTCGCCGGCGGCCGACAAGCGGCGTAAACGACGCGGCACAATAGGGGTTACGGCGAGCAGGCCGGGAAACGGGTCCGATTTCCCGGCCTAAAGCAAGGGTACTTTACGTTTGGCCGTGCGTCAAAAAATCCGCCGAAAAAATCTTTGCGGCCAACCGCTACAACCAGCAGGACCAACCCCGCAAAGTCGCGTGGCAACGAATGTCTATTACCCTGCCGCGGAAACGATCCATGCCGATTATGCCGGGCAGGAAGTTAATTACAGCAATAAGGGGGTGGCATGGGTAAGCGAAGCTTACCCGTGCCACCCATAAAACCACTCCAGGGCAGGGTGCTTCTCGCGTCTTAGGCGGGAAATTTCCGGTCGGACAAGAAAATCGCCACCGGAAAACACAGATTCCTCCTTGCCAATGGGATTACTATATAGAAGGAGAGGACTTATCGGAGTTTTTTCTCATCTTCGATTCCGGGCAGGGGTCGCCAAACCCTTGCCGGAGGAAATGCACGGCATGGGTACGATGCCTCCCGAAAACGTTGATCGGTTCATGAAACTGCTGGTCGGTCACCAAGGCCGGCTCTATCAGTACGTGCGGATGTTGATGCCGCGCGGGCAAGACGTGGACGACGTCTTGCAGCAGGCCTTCCTGGTAATGTGGAAGAAGTTCGACGAGAGCTACTCGGAATCGAGTTTCTACGCCTGGGCAACGCGGATCGCTTATCTGGAAGTGCTCAAGACCCGCGACCGGAAGTCGCGCGACGTGCCGGTTCTCGACCAAGCGGTCTTGGAACAGATCGCCGACGACGAGGCCCGCGAGCCGGATTATTTGGCCAACCTAAAAATATTTCTGGAGTCTTGTCTGGATAAACTCGGTCCCGGCGACCGCGAGTTGATCGAGCGCCGCTATCAGCCGGGCGCGCTGGTCGGCGCGTTGGCGGCCGAATTGGGCCGGCCGGTAAATTCCGTCTCGAAGTCGTTGGGACGCATTCGCCGGACGCTGTGGAAGTGCATCAACGAGGCAGCCGCCTTGGAGTCCGCCGGCGAGGAAAGGGGGCGCGATGATCCCCGAACCTGATTGGACGGCCGAATTGGAAGCCCTGCTCGAACGCCTCATCGACGGCGAGTTCGACGCCGCCGACCGGACGCGGCTGAATGTCTTGCTCGCCCAGGGCGAGGCCCCGCGACGTTACTATCGTGGTTACATGCGGCTCCACCACGGGCTGGAATGGCGGATCGGCGAGCCGACTTTGCGACAAGAACTTTGTCCGCCGCGAGATCAATACATGGGCCAGCGACGAGGGGCGGGGGACCAGCGGCGAGGGATGGCCGATTCACCGGCCATTGATGCCTCCGTTGGTGCGGCAGTTCAACTGCCGCACCAACTTGATCTCGAACCTCAAATCCCCGAACCCCTATTCCCCGTTCTATCCACTACCCACTATCCACTACCCGCCACTCCTTTCGTCGGCAGTTGGGCGTTCTCCTACATGGTTGCCACGGTGATTATGGGCGTGGCGATACTGGGGTTTTGGGCGTACAAAATCACCCATCACCAGCATATCGCCGAGGCGCCATCGCAGTCGGCACCGTCGGAAGCCATGCAG
>CBDAFL010000287.1:0-2663 GCA_965195225.1 uncultured Thermoguttaceae bacterium | reverse complement strand
CTTCCAATTGCGAACACTCGGACCAACGATGCATATCAGAAGCACTGTCGGAAATACGGCATTGAGCAGCACCCCGCCAGGATGCCAAAAGAGCTGGCCGAGTTCTTCATTCGCTTTCTGACCGATGAGGGGGATAGGGTCTTGGATCCCTTCGCAGGCAGCAACACAACGGGGCACGTTGCAGACACACTCAAACGGAAGTGGCTCGCTATCGAGGCCGATCGGAAGTACGCGAAGGCCTCCAAGGCACGCTTTCGATGATGTTACCCCCATTCTTCTGGGCGCTCAGTCTTTCGCCGACGAATCTGACAGAGCTCGTCCTGAAACCTCTCTTGTAGGTGGCTGTGAACTTGCCGAAGCAACGCCGTTGTTGACAGAGAGAGGTCGCTAGTTCCCGTCCGAAGCTCGGATGCGCCACTATGAAGCGCCGCTTCGGCACTCGCTATTGTCGATTCGATACCAGCCATGCTTCCGTCAAGCTCTACGCGGATGCTTCCTGGTGTAATTCCCCAGAACATGCAAGCATCATGGAACGTGAGCCGGTCAAGCTCGTCTTGTTGGACTCGCAGTACGGCGCGGCTTCGCAGCAGACGGTCTAGCTTCGCAAGGACATCGCGCGATAGCGTTGCTTTCCCTCCTGTTGACTCGGCAGAATCCACAACAGTGTCGCCGGCCGTTCGCCTGAGCATCGCGGCAGTCTCACGGCCTGAAGCGGTGAGTCCGTATGTCTTCTTCGCGACCTTGACCAGAAAGCCCCGTTTCCTGATAGGCTTCGAGCCCATAGTCTCTGCAAAGACGCGGTTACTGTCTGGATAGAGTGGCAGGCCGTCCGGACCGTTATGCCCTCGCAATCCGAATGTCCTCGGAAAACAACGCCAGGCGGCAACGACCAAGTCCTCGGCCGTAAAAGATCTGCCTTCGCCAGCATCTAGTTCACTGGCGGCAATTAGCAGCTTCTCGTGACCTGCTCCCCGAAAACGGGTCCAAGTTGAATGAGAGTCTCGGCCGACTCTAGGGTCGGAAGGGGGCTTTCATGAAGCGGCACAATCCGGAGCAGATTGTCTCGAAGTTGCGGCAAGCAGACCTGGAGTTGGGCAAGGGGCTGACGGTCAAGGAGGTCTGCCGGAAGATCGAGGTAACGGATCAGACCTATTACCGCTGGCGGCAGAAGTATGGGGGCATGAGTCCGCAGCTGATCAAGGAGCTCAAGGCTCTCCAGAAGGAGAACCAGCGGCTTCGCAAGATCATCGCCGATCAGCGGATCGACATGGAGATCCTGAAGGAGGCGATCGCCTACAACTCAAAAAACTTGTGAGCCCAGCCGGCCGGCGTAGGACGGTGGAGCACCTTCGTGACCGGCTGGGACATTCTGAGCGTCGCATCTGCCGGGCCATCGGTCAGTCGCGATCCAGCCAGCGTTACCGCCGGCAGGTCGCCGGCAATGAGCGTGCTCTGATCGACGCGATGCATCAATTGGCGATGAACAGGCCTCGCTTCGGCTACCGCCGGATTGCCGTGTTGCTTCGTCGGGCCGGCTGGCGTGTGAACGTCAAGCGGGTGCATCGGCTGTGGAAGGCTGAGGGCTTGCAGGTACGCCGAAAGGCCCGTAAACGCAGGCGATTGGGCCACGGCGCCAATGCCTGCCATCGTCGCAAGCCGCGGCACAAGGACCACGTCTGGAGCTACGACTTCGTCAGTGACCGGACGGAGGGCGGTGGCCGCTTGCGGCTGCTGAACGTGGTGGATGAGTTTACGCGCGAGTGCCTGACGATCGAGGTGGGTCGGAGGTTCCGGGGCCGGGACGTGGTGCGGACGTTGGCGGAGTTGTTCGCCATTCGAGGCCGGCCGAGATACCTCCGCAGTGACAACGGCCCGGAGTTCGCCTCCAAGGCCGTGCGGACGTGGCTCAAGAAGGCTGGCGTCGGCACGTTGTTCATCGAGCCGGGCAGCCCGTGGGAGAACGGCTACATCGAGAGCTTCAACGGCAAGCTGGAAGATGAATGTCTCAACGGCGAGTTGTTCCTGAGCCTGGCCGAGGCGCGATACATTGTGGATCGCTGGAGGATGGACTATAATCACCATCGGCCGCACAGCCGGTTGGATTGGATGACGCCGGCGGCGTACGCCGCGTCATGCCCCAGGACGGGGCGACCGTGTGTTCCTCCGGGTTCGGCTACGCCTCACCCTCCGGAACACACGGAGAATGCGTTGGCCTGACTCTCATTCAAGTTGGTACAGAAATCGGGGGCAGGTCAGACGGCGGCGGCGATGTGAGCGCAGCATCGACGCCAGCGGGCCGCGGCGTCGGCAGGGCGTGGCGGTCGCTCAGGCTTGTGGCTTCGGTTGTTCGCCCAGGCGGGCGATGTGGGCCTGGAGTTCCTCGGCGTCGGCCCAGCCGCTGAAGTAGAAGCGGATCATCTCGACCGTTCGCAGCGTCGGTTTGCGGCCCGTCCACAGGGCGATCAAGAGGCAGGCCAGGATGGCTGCATAGGTCTGAAGGGCGATGCCGTTGTCGCGTTTGATGAGGCGGGGTTCGCTGCGGCCGGGGCGGTATCGGTTGGTGAAGTGGGCCACCGAATCTTAACGGCTGAAAACTTGGCGTTGTCGGCACGTTCCGTGGCGCGGAGCCGGTTCGCTCGTTGACAGGTCAGGCCTTTGGGGGC
>CBDAFL010000286.1:0-2120 GCA_965195225.1 uncultured Thermoguttaceae bacterium | reverse complement strand
GCCGCCCCGGCAGTAACAAAGATCGCACTTACTGGCATGGGCGGGCTGTATGCGTATGGTGCCGGGAAACGAATCCTCGCACCAATCGAAACCGACGTCGTGACCACACACGAGGGCGTACCTTCGATGGCAGGCGGCGAGGGCTGGCACACCACCACAGAACGCGTCACACAAAAGAAGACGTTCCCCCAAATGATGCACACCGCGGGCGGGAACTTCAGTGGCGAGATTCTACCGATGGGGGTGGGTGCCCGTCTTGCAACACGTCCGCCGCCGGTACCGAAAGTGACCGCACGCGCCGGGGTGTATCGGGTGGATGTTGGGCGGTATGGAGCTGGAGTAATCCCGCGAGACATGAGATATATCATCAGAACGCCAACCAGAGCGAGCGTCAAACGGATAATCCCGCCAAAAACACCGAGACAACCGAGCAAAGAAGCAATAAGGATAGATGAACTAATGCCATCGCCAAAAACACGGTTGCCGGCATTACCACCAAAACCAACAATCATCGAAGTGTTCAAAGCATCAAAAACCCATCCCGATCCGCGTGTTAGAGATGTTGCAGAGGGGATATTATGGCGGAAAGCAGCAGAACGTGCAAATGTACCGACATCCCCGTTGGGCGAGATTCGTTATCGGCAGGCACGACAAGCAACCGCAGCAGAAATCAGAGCAGAAGCAAAGCAGATGATAGCGAGAAAAGAAGCAATGCGCAAGAGCATGTGGGGCGATGAATCCGCAGTGGTGCGTGCCCCGGTACGTCAAAAAGTACAGGTTGCAGTTCACGCACCGCCAAAACCCATATTTAAGCCGCTCTTGACTGATGCCCCTAAACCATCGATTTCCGCAATGAAACAGCTAAAAGCACGATACAGGCTTAAAAAGCAATCGTACAAAACAAGGGCAGCGACACGTCGGACGCATATTCGAGAAGTGAAGCCAAGACAGATAATCAAACCAAAACCGGTTGTGGGGATGTTTAGACCACCGAGACCAACAACCATATCGCAGACCGTACCGGTTGAGAAGATTGGGTATGCCCCACTGCAACGCCGCAGGCGACTGCCGTATATGTCAACTGTGCCGGTGACCACGCCGCTCACTCAAACCAAGACGCAAACCGTTCCGAAAGTTGCAACGATGACCGCGCCGCGCCTCGCACGGACGCCGCCCACGGCGCCAGTCACGACCATGCCGATCACACCCACGAAAGCAACGAAGAAGCTACCGCCGGAACCGAAGCCAAAGCCGTTCGTACTTCCGAAGATCAAAGCCGACAAAGCCAAGCGACGCAGACCGCGAAAGAAGCCGGCAGAGGTGGACTACTGGCAGATCAGGAATCCAATTGCGAGCATCGAACAGATGATGTTCGGGGACTTAAAAGATCGGAGATTATAGTTATGGAAGAAACAAAACCCCCAATTGAGACTGCCGGTGCGATCAACGCGATTGCAGCCAGCACAGCAGAGAGCATAGAACTGTTAGAGGACATGGCGGACGCACTGCTCAATGAACGACCAGACCTGAAAGAGAGCGTGGATCGGCATGTGCGGGAGATCAAGGGGGCACTTGTGGAGCAATATTTCGGCACCGCATATTTCGGCACCGCATCCTCTCCCGACGACGTGGAAGATGCGGTGGAGACGTGAGATGGCGAACCGCATAATAGTCGCGCTATTGCTGCTATCGCTTGCATCCGCCGCCACAGCGAACGACCCGGGCACATTGTCCGTGACTACATTGCAGGAACAGATCGCCACGTCGGGAGCCACATGGACGGCAGGCGAGACGTCCGTATCAGGGCTATCAGACGAAGAGAAACGCGACCTATGCGGTGCGTTCACCACCGAACCAACCGGTGATGCGTTCACTGCCCCGGTCGGCGCGTGCGTGCCGGACGCTTGGGATTGGAGAGATGTCGGGGGCGATGACTACATGTCGCCGGTTAAGAATCAGGGATCGTGCGGGAGTTGTTGGGCGTTCGGTGTGATTGGGGCGGTTGAAGCACAGATCAATATTGGGAACGACAACCCGGATCTCAACCCGGATCTATCAGAGATCGGAAGAGCACACGTCTGAACTCCAGTCACATGTCAGAATCTCGTATGCCGTCTTCT
>CBDAFL010000285.1:0-33933 GCA_965195225.1 uncultured Thermoguttaceae bacterium | reverse complement strand
TACCACAACGGAGTTTGTCATGCCAGTTTAGCAATTTTCATAAAAACCTGGAATGATGATCATCACAACCGTTGACGTAAGTCCCTATTTTTCAACACCAATATGATAGCAGTGATAGCATTTGCATAATCCTGTTCATCGTTGGGGAGGAGGACCGACCAAATCCATTATCCGCCCCGTAGGGACGGTCGAACCGTGGTGGTCAATTTTCGACCGTCCCTACGGGACTTGTGGGGAAATAAGGGGGCTTCCCGTCGCCCCAGCAGTAAACTGCTGGGCTATTGTCGACTGTCCCTCCGGGACAAAAATGTGGGTAAACCTAAGGTTGCAACCCGGCCTACTGGGTCTGCCGGCGTCGCAGGTCGTCGCTGCTGCGGAAGAAGGCGTCGATCACCGCCGGATCCCACTGTCGGCCGGCCCCGGCGCGTAGAATCTCATCGACCCTCTCGTCGGGCATCTTCTTGCGGTAAGGCCGGTCGCTGCTCATCGCGTCGAAGGCATCGGCCACGGCGACGATCCGCGCGGCCAGCGGAATCCGTTCGGCGTCGAGTTGCTGTGGATAGCCGTTGCCGTCCCACGACTCGTGGTGGTGCAGCACTACCGGCAGGACGTCCTCCAGCTTCGAGAGGTCGTGCAGGATACGGTGTCCGATCTCCGCGTGTTGCTTGATGTGTTTGTATTCCTCATCGGAGAGTTTTTCCGCCTTGTGAAGGATGCAGTCTTCGACGCCGATCTTGCCCACGTCGTGGAGCAGTCCGGCCAGATAGATCGTTTTCAGCATCTCGGCGTCGCAGCCCATCTCCTCGGCCAGCCGGACCGCGACTCGGGCGACCCGATCGCTGTGGCCGCAGGTGTACGGATCCTTGGCGTCGATGGCGGAACTCAGCGAGTGGATGATCTTCTCGAGCAATTCCGACTGCTGCCTATAAAGCTCGATGTTTCCGCCGTGGACACCCAGGATCGCGGCCACCGAACTCAACAGATTCGCCTCGACCGTGTCGAATTCGGCGTCGTCTACGTGGTTCAACGCCGCCATCCAGCCGAAGGTGTTTTCTCCTTCGGTCAACGCCACGGCAATCAACTGGCGGACTCGCGGACAGGGCCAATCGGGCCGCTCGGCGATCGGCCGGTTGACCACTATCGGCCGCTGTGGCCCTAAAGGGGACAGGTCCGATTTGCCGCGGGGCGGCCCGAAGGCGGGCACCGACGCGCAGCGTTGGTCGTCGCACAAATCGGACCTGTCCCCTTTCAACCCTAGGTGGTCGATCAGCTTGGAGAACTCCGTTTCGTCGATCGGACAGTCGCCGACGACGAGAAACGCTGACTCGCCGCCGCCGAACCGGACGGTCGATTTCCCGCCCCCCGGCGACGACGTCAATTGGATCGCCAAGCCCGCCGCCGGCACCACTTCACCCAGCCACTCCAAGGCGATCCGCCCCAACTCCTCGTCGCTCTTTGAAAGCTTCAAGTTTTGGGCCAGCCGATACAGCAGACCGATCTCTTCGTAGGTCGAGGCGAGGTTGACCGAGAGCTTCTCGGCTTCTTCTTGCAGCGCCCTGAGTCGCATTTCCGCCTGGGCATTGTCCAGAACCAGGCCGGTGATTTGTTTCAGCGTTTCGGCGGACCAAGGCTTTTGATGGCGCGACCACTCGCGAAGCTCGCCGGGCTCCATACCCAACCTTCGCGCCGGGCCGGAAAAATCCTCGTCCTCCGCCACCGGCCGGGTGAGGAACATGGCGACCGCCACGGTTCCACTCCCCTCCGCGTCCAGGCACGGCAGGGCCAACGTCAGCAGTGGGTCGTCGTCGTCGATAAACTCGGGCCGGCCGCGCCGCGCCGCCTCGCGGCATAATTCGCTGCAACGCCCCCAATCTCGCGATGGCTCTGCCGGCGAGAGATCGAGCACGTCGCCGCCGGCGGCGTCGAGGATCGTGAACCGGACGTCGAACGCACGCTCCAACAGCGACTTCATTTCGCCGGCGGACGTATCCGGACCGACGGTCGTAGCCGCAGTCGAATTGGATTCAGTAATGCAGTCGGAGACCAACATGGCGCGTACTGCCCGAGTTGACGTGGCCTGCCACAATGGGAACAGTGAACTCTACGGCAAATTTAGGTTGCGCGGCAGGCGATGGGAGCACCGGAAACCCTTCCGCGCTCGAGCCGCGTTGAAGGCGGTCTGATTGTGCCGATTCTGCGAGTTTACGGTTTTCCCTCAGCTTTCCCAACCTCTACAACCGATAAACTAACGATAGCGCATGATGTCGGTGGCTCAATCTCGGGGGATTTTTAAATGGATCAGACAAATTGCCTGACCGACGAAGTACAGGAGCTTGCTTGGGCGTTGGTCGATGACCAAGCGACCGACACGCAGGTTCAACGCCTGGAGGAGTTGCTTCTCGACGATCCCGAGGCGCGTCGCGTTTACGTAACCTGCATGCAGATGCACGCCGACCTGCACTATCTACTCAGCGACAAGCGGCCGCGTCTGCCCGCCGCCGTCGAGAAGGCGATCGAGTCGCAACGGACGAAGAAGTCGGCGCCGCTTCCGGTGGTCGATCTGCCGCCGGAGATCAACGTGCAGTTTCCCGACGTGTTTGCGTAATGAGCATTGGGTGGCACTGGCAAAGCCCGTGGCACCCGGGCTCTCGGAAATCGACTTTTTCAACGGGCTGTTATCCCCGCCGTCCGCGCCGAGCGCGGATGTACTCGACGGCCATCGGCATTACCGAGATGGCGATGATCGCCAGCACGACCAACGAGAAGTGCTCTTTGACCGGCTTGAAGTTTCCGAACCAGTAGCCGCCTAAAACGAAGATCGTCACCCAAGCGATTCCACCCACTACGTTGTAGACGATGAACTTCGTATAGTTCATGGCCCCGACGCCGGCCACGAACGGGGCAAACGTGCGGATGATCGGTACGAATCGGGCAATCACGATCGTCTTGCCGCCGTACTTCTCATAGAAGGCGTGGGTGCGGTCGAGATATTCTTTTTTCATAAAGCGGACCTTGCCGCTGAAGGCCCGCGGCCCGATATATGCCCCGATCCAATAATTCACCGTGTCGCCGGCAATCGCCGCCGCGCTGAGCAGCACCACCAACCACAGGGGATCGAGCGGGCTGTCGGGCAAAGCGGCCAACGCGCCGGCGGCGAACAACAGCGAATCGCCCGGCAGCAGCGGCGTGACGATCAAGCCAGTCTCGCAAAATATGATTACCAGCAAGATAAGGTATGTCCAAACGCCATAGTCCCTGATAATCTCGCCCAAATGTTTGTCGAGGTGGAGGAACAGATCGAACAGGTAGGTAATCCATTCCATGTTTGCAGTTTTCCTCGGTGGAGCAGAAAAAATGTCAAGACTGCGGATTCGCCACCCTACTGAACTTCCCGACCACCGTCAATTCCACCTGTTATGTGGAGATTTGTGTCCAAAAGAACAGTACGTCTTGACTCTAGGTGTAAGATATTGTAGAATTGTACGAAACATACGATACAATGCTTTCTTCAAGTGCGCCAACGCGCGGGAGAACCGACGTGACCACTCTAAGTATAACGGAAATCCGAGACAATTTTTCTGACGCCATTAATCGCGTGGCCTACAAACAAGAGCGGATTTTGGTTCGCCGTTCCGGGAAAGACGTAGTGGCCATTGTTTCAATTGAGGATTTGGCGGCGCTCGAAGCGCTCGAAGACCAGCGTGACATCCAGGCAGCCAAGGCTGCCCTGGCGGAATCGAACGAGCGAATCCCTTACAAACGCGTTCGCCGCGAACTGGGATTGTAAACGCTGTCCGATAAGTTGTGATATATTCTTCTCGAATGGAAAAGACGGGGGCATTATCAACCGTTCACTGTAATAAATGGCTGCCTACAAAATAGAACTCACTCCGGCGGCGCGTCGCAACCTCCATTCGCTCCCGCGGACCATTCTCAAGAGAGTGGACGCGAAGATTTTGGCATTGGCAAAAACCCCGCGCCCAGCCGGCGCAAAAATGCTTGCCGGACCGAATCGCTTTTTGCGCGTACGGGTAGGCGACTATCGTATCATATATAGGGTCGAAGATGACCGACTTGTTGTTCTCGTGGTTCGAGTCGGCCATCGGCGCGAGGTCTATCGCTGATCTCGGACGCGTCTACATTTCCTGCATTCCCAACGATCGGGTATTGTACAGGCCCCTGAGCGGTATTAGAAGTCCGAAAACAGTCCCGCTGCATTATCACCGCGAAACATGCTCGATTTTGCCCTTCGGATACTCGCTCGGGTGCCTTGACATCGACATTTTAAGGGTTTAGCATCATAGCAAGAGTGGTTCCTACAAGATAGTTTAATTTTGTGGAGGGCGTGCCTTGAAGCACACAATTTCCGGTCTGGTCAAAAACCGCACGGGGATTCTGGCCCAGATTGTGGGGGTATTTAAGAAGTTCGCCGTCAGCATCAAGAGCATCGCCGTCAGCGAAACCGATCTGTTCGATACCTCGCGGTTGACGATCGTCGTCGAGGGACACGATAAGGAGATCCGCGGCGTCACCGCGCAGTTGAAGAAAGTGCGGGACGTGCTGGACATCGACGATCTCTCGCGGCAGGAGTATCTCGATCAGGAATTGGCGCTGATAAAGGTCCATTTCCGGCCCGAGGAGTTCAGTCAACTCACGCAGACGGCCGAGGTCTTCGGCGCCCGAGTGCTGGCCATGGGTAAGAAGACCATCACCTTCGAGATCGCCGGCGACGAGGAACGGGTGGACGGTTTCATCAACGCTCTGAACTCTTTTGGCATCCGCGCCTTGGCCCGCAGCGGTCTGGTGGCGTTGAAGCGGGGCGACGAGGTGTGAGATGCCCCGCCAAAAGAAAATTCGCAGTCTCAAGGATCTTCTCGTTCTTGCCAAGAAGCTGCCCGGCCAAAAAGTGCTCGTCCTGGCCGGCGCCGATCAGGAAGAAGGACTGAAGAGCGTACACGCGGCACATCGCCACGGTTTGATCAAGCCCCTGTTGATCGGCGACAAGAAGCGGATTCAGCGGATGTGCCGCTCGTTGAAAATTCCTCTCCGTGGCGTCGAGGTGGTGGACGAGCCGGATCCGAAGCTGATTACCGCCAAGGCCATCGAGTTTTGCCGCGAAGGACATGCCAACATACTCATGAAGGGTACCGTCGGCACGGCCACGATTCTCCGCGCCATTCTCGACCGCGAGACCGGAATCGGCCGCGGCGGACTGCTGAGCAACATCACGCTCTTCGACTCGCCCATCGAAAAGCGTTTGATGTTCATGTCCGATCCGGCGGTGAACATTAATCCCGACGTCGGCCGCAAGGTGGACATGGTGCGGAACGCGATTTCGGTGGCCAACCGGCTCGGGTTCACCCGGCCCAAGGTAGCCATCTTGGCGGCCATCGAGAAGATCAACAAGGACATGACCGCCACGGTTGACGCCGCGGTAATCGCCAAGATGGGCGAAACCGGACAATTCCCCAACACCGATGTCGCCGGTCCCTACGCACTGGACATCGCCGTTTCCAAGCGGGCCGCGAGGACAAAGCACATCGAAGGCCCCGTCGCCGGATGCGCCGACATCCTTCTCTGCCCCGACATCAACTCGGCGAACATCCTTTACAAGTCGTTGGTCTATTTCGCCGGCGCCGAAATGGCCAACGCATTGGTGGGCGTGAAGGCTCCGATCGTCATGACCTCACGCTCCGATAGTTCACTGACAAAGCTTTACACGATGGCGCTTTCCGCGGTATTGGCGGGAAGCGAGCAGAAATGACCGCGAAAAACAAACGCGACCTGGTTATCGTCCTCAATCCCGGCTCGACCTCCACCAAGCTGGCCGTCTATCGCGGCTCGGATTGTCTGGCCACCGAGGAGATCGGCCACCCAAAGAAGGAACTGGCCAAGTTCGACCGCGTGGTCGATCAATACGAGTTCCGCCGCGACGCCGTTCTGCGTTTCATAGACGAGCAGGGGATCGACTTGAAGCGGTGTTTGGCCGTTGCCGGCCGCGGCGGGCTGACCAAGCCCATCGCCGGCGGCGTCTACAAGGTAAACGCCAAGATGATCCGCGACCTGCGCAGCGGAAAATGGGGCGAGCATCCCTCCAGCCTCGGCGCCCCGCTGGCCAACGAGATCGGCCGCCGCGCCGGCGCTCCGGCTTTCATCGCCGACCCGGTGGTGGTCGACGAGTTCTGGCCGCTGGCTCGATACTCGGGCCATCCGGCCTTCGAGCGGAAGAGCCGTTTTCATGCCCTTTCGCAGCGGGCCGCCGCCCGACGCGCCGCCAAGGATTTGGGTGTGCCCTACGATAAACAAAACTTCATCGTGGTCCACATGGGCGGAGGTATCTCGATCGGCGCCCATCGCAAGGGACGTGTGGTTGACGTGAACGACGCCCTGGACGGCGACGGCCCCTTCTCGCCCGAGCGGAGCGGATCGCTGCCCACCGGCCCGTTGGTAGCGGCCTGTTTCTCGGGCAAGCACTCGCGCGACGACGTTCGGAAGATGCTCGTCGGCCACGGCGGAATGTTCGCCTATTTGGGCACGAACGACTGCCGCGAGGTCGAAGAGCGCATCCGCCGCAAGGACGCCAAGGCGACGGAGGTCTACGAGGCGATGGCCTATCAGATCGGCAAGTGGATCGGCGCGTCGTCGGCGGTCCTTTCCGGCCGGGTGAAGGCAGTGGTGTTCGCCGGCGGTTTGGCCCGCTCGCAGCTGCTGATCCGCCTGATTAAGAAGTACGCCGGATTCGTCGCCCCGTTCATGGTCTACCCGGAAACCGAGGAGATGATCGCCCTGGCCACCGCCGCCCAGGCCGCGATGGCCCGAAAAATCAAAGTCCAGGAGTATCGTTAATTCGCAAGTCCCCTCCCCCTTTGGGAGAGGGGAGATTGAAGAGGTCTAATTCAATATGTCTCGAATCGTTATCGACCCGGAAATGTGCAAGGCGTGCGAGCTATGCATCTCGGTTTGTCCGAAGGAGTGCATCGAGCAGAGCGACACCTTGAACCGATACGGCGTGTTTCCAATGCGGATGCGCGACGGCGCCGAATGCACCGGCTGCACTCTGTGCGCCTCGATGTGTCCCGACGCCGCAATCGAAGTCTATCGAACCGTGGCCGAGAAGACGCGGAACCAGGAGGTCGCAACGTGACTAAAGTATTGATGAGCGGCAACGACGCGGTCGTCGAGGGAGCGATCCGGGCGGGATTGGATTGCTACTTCGGATACCCCATCACTCCGCAGAACGAGATTATCGCCGGCATGGCCGCGCGTCTGCCGCCGCTGGGACGCGTCTTTCTGCAATCGGAAAGCGAGTTGGCGGCCATCAGCATGGTCCACGGCGCGGCGGCCGCCGGAAAAAGGGCTATGACCACCTCCTCAAGCCCCGGCGTCTCGCTGATGCAGGAGGGAATCAGCTACATGGCCGGAAGCCAACTGCCCGCGGTGATCGTAAACATCCAGCGTGGCGGGCCGGGACTCGGAAACATCGCACCCGCGCAGGGCGACTATTTCCAGGCCACCCGCGGCGGCGGAAACGGCGATTACCGAACCATCGTACTGGCCCCGGACAGCGCCCAGGAAATGCTCGACTTCACCTTCCAGGCGTTCGATCTGGCCGACCAGTACCGCTCGCCGGTCCTCGTGCTCAGCGACGGCCGCTTGGGACAGATGATGGAGCCGGTCGAGCTGCGCGATCCGCCTGCCCGAAAACGAGTGGAAAAACCTTGGGCACTGACCGGAACCAAGGGCCGCGACGCCTTCTTCGTCTGCTCGCTGCGTCTGCCCGTGCCCGAACTGGCCGAGCACAACCGCGTGCTCCAAAAGGTCTTCCGCGAGATCGAGCGCCGCGAGCCGCGAGCCGAGGCCTATCGCACCGACGACGCCAAACTGGTCTTCACGGCCTACGGCGCCTGTGCGAGGCTCTGCCGCGAGGCGGTCGATCTGCTCCGCGACGAGGGGCTGAAGGTGGGCCTGTTGCGGCCGATCACCCTCTGGCCCTTCCCACACAAAAAACTGCTGGCCTCGCTGAAAAAAGCCAAAACCCTCGTGGTGACCGAACTAAGCTACGGCCAGATGCTCGAGGACGTGCGATTGGCCGTCGAGGGACGGGTGCCGATCGAGTTTCTCGGATACGCCGGCGGCGAGGCGCCCTCGATCAAGGATCTTGTCGTCCTGGGGCGCAAGCTGTTGAAGAAGTCCAGCCGCAAGAAAGCTTCCAAAGGAAAACGCCGATGATTGCCAAGGAAAAAAAGGTGTTTGCCCGTTCGCCGGTGCTGACCTCGAAAATCACGCACTACTGCCCCGGCTGCGGCCACGGCATCGTCCATCGGCTGGTGGCCGAGGCCATCGAGCATTACGGCATCCGCGAGCGCGCCATCTGCGTCGCTCCGGTCGGATGCTCCGTGCTGGCCTACAAGTACATCGACATCGACATGTCGGAGGCCGCCCACGGCCGGGCGCCCGCCGTGGCAACCGGCATCAAGCGGGCACGGCCCGACTTGTTCGTCATGACATACCAGGGCGACGGCGACCTGGCCGCCATCGGCACCGCCGAGATCATCCACGCCGCCAACCGAGGCGAAAACATCTCCGTGATCTTCGTCAACAACGCCGTCTACGGCATGACCGGCGGACAGATGGCCCCGACCACCATCCTCGGCCAGAAGACCACCACCACGCCGACCGGCCGCTCGGAGAACGAAGGCCCGCCGATCAAGGTCTGCGAAATGCTCGGCACGATGGACGCGCCGAGCTACATCGCGCGGGTGACGGTCGACAAACCGGCCGCCGTCCGCAAGGCCAAGCAGGCGATCATCACCGCCTTCGGCCGTCAACTCGACAACAAGGGCTTCAGTCTGGTCGAGATACTCTCGCCCTGCCCCACTTACTGGCGGCTCCCGCCGGTGAAGGCCGTCAAACGAATCGAAGAGTGGATGGTTCATACCTTTCCGCTTGGCGTATACAAGGATAAGGAGGCGGATAATGCCTAAGACCAAAACCCGTGGCAGCAAGAAGAAATCTGTAGCACAGCCGCCCTCGGCTGTAAAAAAAATCGGCAAAACCGTCAAGAAACATCCGTCTGTCGAAGCGACCAGGGAAATCCTTCTGGCCGGCAGCGGCGGCCAAGGGCTGATCCTGGCCGGCAAGATGTTGGCCCAAGCGGCCGTCGCCGAGGGCTTCAACGCCACCTACATCCCCAGCTACGGCGCGGAGGTTCGCGGCGGCACCGCCCATTGCCACGTCAAAGTCGGCCACCGCCCGATCGGCTCGCCCATCGTCGAGGACGCCACGATCATCGTGGTCATGAACGAGCCGTCGTATCGGGCTTTCTCTCCGCTGCTGCGGAAAGGCTCCACGTTGGTCGTCAATTCGTCGCTGGTTCCCACGGTCGGCAAGCACCCCGGCGTGAAAGTCGTCGAGCTTGACCTGACCAAGATCGCCTCGGACATGGGCAGCCTTCGTTCGGCCAACATGTTGGTTCTCGGTCTTTGCGCCGGCCTGTTGGGCATCGAGGACCGCAAACTGCTCAGCGGCATATTGAACGACACCCTCGGTAAGAAGAACCCCGCGCTGTTGGACACCAACCAGCAAATCCTCGCCAAGGGCGTCAATCTCGGCGAAGAGGTGGGCTAACACGTAGGGTGGGTCAAGCGAAGCGCAGCCCCACCATGATGCTTATCCGGCCTGTTTTCGTGGTCTGGCAATTCCCGCCCACGTAAGATAGAATTGAGTGGTGGCAGTCCTACGGCTTGCAAGTGGAGTTCGATGTCATGTCCGTTACCACGAGAGCTTACGAAGAAGTGGTCGATTTCATCGCCGCCGGGAGCGACTCGAACGGCGTGGCGGCGTTTCGTCCTTCAGAAGCGGCGCGACGGCGAGTCGTCGAGTTGGTCGAGCGTGAAAAGGACGATTCGCTCACGCCCGACGAGCGGTCGGAATTGGATCATTATCTCCAATTGGAGCATTTGATGAGGCTGGCCAAGGCCCGCGCTCGTCGATTCACCGCCCATGAGTAGCTACATTGGCAAGGAGCTTCGCCGGCTCGTTTTAGCCCGCGCCGAGGGGCTTTGCGAGTATTGCCTTATCCACTCCGACGACACCTTCTTCGATTGCGAAGTGGACCACATCGTCAGCCGCAAGCACGGTGGACCGACCAGCGAGAGAAACTTGGCGCTTGCCTGTCTGTTCTGCAATCGTCAGAAAGGGACGGACATCGCATCAATCCTTCCCGGCTCCGATCAGTTGACGCCTCTGTTCAATCCGCGAAAAGATAATTGGTCCGATCATTTTCGCCTGGAGGGCTCGATAATTCGTCCGCTGTCTCCCATTGGCGAAGTGACCGCGAACATCCTCCGCTTCAACACTGCCGAACGTATTCTGGAACGTCGTATGTTGATCGCTGTCGGCCGCTATCCGTCCTCCGCCGCCGGAAGTCGAATCAACGGTAGAAATCTGGGCACTGAAACTTAGCCGTGCCTGCTTGCCGAGTCATAGTATCCCGGATATTTTATGGGAATGTTTTCCCTTCTCGACAGGGAGCAATAGGGTGATTTACTGAAGGATTATTCTCCATCGTGCGGAAATATAGCCATGAATTGTACTATTCTATTAGCAGAAATCATTAACCAAGCAGTATTAGCAGTAGTAGGATTTGGCTTCGCCTATCTTGGATTCTGTTTGCTTGCGTCAAATCCTCCAGAACGACAACATGCGGTGCAGTTGACTCCTCATTCGTTTATGAAACGGATAAATCAACTTCCACGCGGTTGTTGGTTTGCATTATTCGGAGCCATGATTGTACTTGTTTGTATGATTCATGGACTCTGGGTCGATAGGTTCGAGCTTTTGAATGTGGCAAGTGGTGAGTCAATAACGTCTACCACAAGCAGTTCCCAAAGCTCTACGACTTCAAACCTCCTGGGCGGCGGAATGCTCTTGACGACTGCTGTGCTGGTAATCTTGACTGGTTGGTATGCTTGGTCGACTCATCGTTATACTGCTTATGTTCAAAAGCAGTTTAGGTTACAGACGGACCCCTGTGTCATTGCATTCACACAACCGAATTCGGAACGGGGCTGGGGAATTGATATCGTGATAAAGAACTTTGGTCAGGGAATTGCAAAGGATGTTTCGTTTGAACGATCAAATAGGGTTGACGAAGGTACGTGGACGGATTTTCTTCATGCTAAAGGAACAGCAACACCAATGAGCCGGACCGTTGTTGTTGAAGGCATTCCTGTTTTACCGCCTGGTGGTACAGTGGTTATACCGTGGGATCATGGAGGCTTTGCATTGAGGCCAGGGCTCCGCATGGTCTGTAAGTATAAGAGGATGGGGCAGGAATCTGATAGCGAATTCAGCTCGAACGAGTGCTTCTTGGATCCTCTTCCTGGGAAAATTCAAACTGAAGAAAGGGCAGCAGGGAGTACCGAACCCCATTCCGTCCCGTAGGGACGGTCGAATCGAGACGGTCCATTTTCAGCCGTCCCTACGGGACTTTTGGGGAAGAATTGGAATATCCCGGCGACCCAGCAGTGAACTGCTGGGCTATTGTCGCCTGTCCCTTCGGGACAAAATTGCAGGCATCAGCTTTGCGTGAGTTTATGGAATCGGTCTTTCAACTCGCGGGTGATCGGACCCGGCTTGCCTTCGCCGATCACGCGGCCGTCGATCTTCACCACCGCAATGACCTCGGCCGCCGAGCCGGTCAGGAAACACTCGTCGGCTACGTAGGCGTCGTACTTGGTCAGGGCGATTTCCAACACCTCGACGCCCATCTCGCGGGCAATGTCCATCACGGCGTTCCGCGTAATGCCTTCGAGGATTCCGGCGTCCGACGGCGGAGTGAGCAGCCGGCCCTTGCGGACGATAAAGAAATTGTCGGCGGTGCATTCGGCCAACTCGCCCTTGTGGTTGAGCATCAACGCCTCGACGCAGCCGGCCTGTTTGCCTTCGATCTTCGCCAGGATGCTGCTTAGGTAGTTCAGCGATTTGATCCGCGGGCTAAGCGCCGCCGGATGGTTTCGCGGCGTACTGATAGTGACGATCTCCAGCCCCTTCTCGTACAACTCCTGCGAATACAGGGCGATGATGTCGGCGATGATAATCACCTGCGGAGTGCCGCATTTGTCCGGGTCCAGCCCAAGGTCGCCGACGCCGCGGGTGACAATCAGACGGATGTAGCCGTCCGGCAGCCCGTTGATGGCCAAAGTCTCCTCGACGGCTTTTGTCATTTCCTCCTTGGTCATCGGGATTTCCATCCTGATGGCCTTGGCCGAGTCCCACAGCCGGTCGATGTGTTCGACCATGCGGAAGACCTTTCCGCCGTAGCTGCGGATGCCCTCGAACACGCCGTCGCCGTAAAGCAAGCCGTGGTCGTAGACGCTGACCTTGGCGTCTTCTTTCTCGAAATACTCTCCGTTGATGTAGATTTTCATGATCGGGGCTAGGGGGTTCGGGGTTCGGGGATTCGGGGATTCGGGGATTCGGGGTTCGAGGTATTTGTCTTCCCCGAGTCCCGAACCCCCAATCCCGAGTCCCGCTTTTTATTCTTCGATCCGCCCCTCGACCAGACGGGGGTCTCGACGACCGGGGCCGGGGAGCGCTATGTGCTATCTTTCTCCGCCGCTTCCTCCTCGCGGAGATACCACTTGGCGCCCTGTCTTGCCAGTAAGAAGCAGGCGACTCCGAGGCCCACGAACATCGCCAGACTGATGCCTTGCCCCCAAGGGCCCTCGTACCAGTCAGCAGCCTCGTCTTGCAGGGCCCATCCACCGGCCGCCGTCTCCTTGATCGAGAACGCTACGCCTTTGGAAATATATTGGATAGGCGCTCCAATCGCAGGCTGGCGGAGGATGGCGGTGATGATGCCGATAATGGCGGCGCCGGCCATGAGTCCAGACGCTATGAGAATACCCTGTTCCCGCCGGGCGGTTCTCACCTTCTCGCTGCCGCCGGTCTTGCTCACGATGTGGGAGACAACGGCGCCGGCCAGCACAGCCATGTTGAGAGAAATTGAAAGATACATTCCGAGCGCAAAGGCCAGCATCGGAATGTTGGCCATGTAGAGCATAACGGCCACCAGTCCGCCGAGGCCGTAGAGGAGCCACGGTTGTTCTGCCGGATTATCGAGTAGTCCCTTGCTTACCGCCGCTATCATGTTGGCCTGGGCCGCGGGCAAAACTTTCGTGTTGGAGACCATTTCGCCGGTAACGGGGTCGGCAACCGTGAAGCCGTAGCCCATGTCCATGATTGGAATCACAAAGGCCACCACTAGAGCCGCCAGGATGACGCCGGCGAATTTCCAAACCTCCTGGTTGCGAGGCGTGGAACCGATCCAATAGCCGACTTTGAAATCCGAAATGAGCGCCCCGGAAGTGGACAGAGCCGTGCAGACCGCACAGCCGACGATCAGTGCGATAAACATTCCGCCTTCGCCCTTCAGCCCGGTCGCCACCAGCGCCACGATGGTGAGTACCACGGTGATGAGCGTCATGCCGGAGACCGGGTTCATACCGACGATGGCAATGGCTCGGGCGGCTACGGGAGTGAAAAGGAACGACAGGACAAAGCCCACCACCGCGCCGATTATTGCAAACCAAGCGCTATCTTCCATCGTGTATGTCGCGTTGGTTTCGGAGTTGGTGGTGATCATTCCCACTATGAAGAACAGCAGGGCCATGAGAACCGTCGAACCGAACTGGATGAGGACTACGTTGCGGGGAGATATATCGAGTTGTGTGCGCGGCGGCACCTCCACGTCGCCACCGCCCTTCAGTCCCTTGAAGCCGAGTGCGATGGAGCCGAGCACGATATTGCCCATGCGGATGATGCCGATTAGTCCGGAGACGGCGATAGCGCCGATGCCAATCGGCTGGACGAAAACTTCAAAGATTTTGGCGGAGTCCATATCCGCGATGACGTGGGTTTTTCCGGCGTAGATGAATTCGGGAATATGCGAGCCGAAGAGGTAAACGAGTGGTATCAGCACCAGATAGGCGAGCACCGACCCGGCGGCAATGACGGCGGCGTACCGGAGCCCGATGATGTAGCCGATGCCGAAAAGCGGCGCAATGCCGTTGATGGATATGTCGAAGCGAAAGGCCGACATCTTCTCGCCGAAATCGCCGAGGAGCGTCTTGGTCGTAATAATCGGGTTCCAGGCGTGGATTGCTTCAGCGAGGAAGTCGTAGGCCGCGCCGAGGCCGAAGGCCATAAACAGCACCTTGCCGGAGCCGGCGGACGTGCTCTCGCCGGAGACCAGCATCTCGTTGACGGCGGTCGCTTCCGGGAAAGGAAGCTCTCCGTGCAGGTCCTTCACGAAGTATTTGCGGAGTGGGATGATCAGCACAATCCCCAGAAATCCGCCGGCAGTACAGGACAGGAATATCTGCCACCACGCCACGTCCAGCCCGTTGATGTAGAGCGCCGGGATGAGGAACGCTGCTCCGGCGGCGACCACGCCGGCCGCTTGGCCGATGGACTGCACGATGACGTTTTCGAGGATGGTGCTCTTGCCGCTGCGTTTCAGCCCCTGCCGGCCGAAGAAGATGGCCATGATGGCAATCGGGATGGAGGCTTCTATGCCGTTGCTCGTCCGCAGCGCTATGTAGACGCAGGCGGCGGAGAAGATCAGCACCATTATCAGGCCCACCGTAACGGACCACACAGTCACCTCCGCCCGAGTGTCACCCGGTGGCACTATGGGGTGGTACTCCTCGCCGGGCTTGAGCTTGGTATAGGCGTTGTGCGGTAGTAACTTGCTGGGCTTTGGGGAGGCGGCGGTTTCCATTGACAAAGGCTCCGCTTGGGTCAGATGGTTGAAACTAACGTAAGCGTTCGGGGTGGGTGCCACTGCTGGCTTGTCCAGCAGTGCGGAAACACGGGTGGACAAGCCACCAGTGCCACCCAACACCCCCCTTATTCCGCGATCCGCCCCTCGACCAAGCGGACGATCCGGTCGGCCTGATCGGCAATGGAGCGGTCGTGCGTGACCATCACTATAGTGAGGTTCCGCTGGAGGTTCAAGTCCCGCAGAATGCGGATGATCTCGACGCCCGTGGATTGGTCGAGGTTGCCGGTCGGCTCGTCGGCCAGCAGCAGCCGGGGTTGGGCGACCAGTGCCCGGGCGATGGCCGCCCGCTGCATCTCGCCACCCGATAGCTCGCGCGGCCGATGTTTGAGCCTATGGCCCAAACCGACCATTTCCAGCAACTCCTTGGCCTGCGCACGATACTTCCGCCGCCGAGCGAGAAAAGACCACGTGCTGTGCCAAATCATCAGCGGCGCGAGCACGTTTTCCAACGTGTTCAGCTCGGGCAGCAGGTGATAGAACTGAAATATCATGCCAAACCGACGGTTCCGCAAGAAGTCGCGCTCGGCCGCCGGGAGGTTGTCGATGCGACGTCCGTCGTAGTGGATTTCGCCTTGGTCGGGCGCGTCAAGCGTACCCAGCAGGTGCAGCAGGGTGCTCTTGCCGCAGCCGCTTTGACCGACGATGGCCAGGAACTCGCCCTGACGGACCTCCATGTCCACGCCCCGCAGCACCGGCACTTCGACCGGCCCCTTGCGATAGCTCTTGTACAGATCGATCGTCCGCAGTTGGTCGTGATGGATATGATGCGGGGATTCGGGGTTCGGGGCTCGGGGTTCGGGGTTCGGCAACCGGGCGGAACCTTCCGTGGCATCCAGAGTCCCGAGTCCCGAGCCCCGAACCCCGAGCCCCGAACCATTGAATCGGCGACCGCTGTCGTCTCTCACAGTCAAGTTACTCATAGCGGAGCGCCTCCACCGGGTGCAGCCGGGCGGCGCGACGCGCCGGCAAAATGCTTGCCAACACGGCGATAGCCAACGCGCCGAACACGATCCAAAACACGGTCCACGGCAAAACGACCGCCGGTATCTCGTGGAAATAGTAGATCGACGGGTCGAAGACCGGCTGTCCGGTGAGCCAGCCGATGAAGTTGGCGATCTGGTTTATGTAATGGACGAACAGCAGCCCTAGCACCATTCCCACGCCCGAGCCGATCATGCCGAGCGAGAGTCCATAGCCGAGAAAGATACCCATCACACCTCGGCTCGACGCGCCCAAGGATTTCAGGATTCCGATGTCGCGGGTCTTTTCCACGACGATCATGTAGAAGATGGCCAGGATGCCGAATCCGGCAACGGCGATTATCAGGAACAGCAGAATGTTGAGGATTCGGGTTTCCATGTCCACGGCGGCCAGCAGCGCCCCCTGCTTGTCGCGCCAGGTGGAAACGCAGTACAACTCGGGCGGAAACGCCGCCTGCAACTCGTCGCGGACCGCCTCGCCGTCCGCGCCGGGCTTCAGCCTGATCTGGATGGCGTTGATCCGCCCGACGCCGGTCGTCGGGTCGATCATTCCACGCAGTTCCTGCAACTTGCGGATCGGCACGAAGACGAACTTCGAGTCGTACTCGCTCATCTTGCTCTCGTAGAAATCGACGATCGTAAAGCTGTCGCTGACGGCTTTCGGCGGTTGGCCGACGGTGGGGAAGGTTAGTTTCACGTCGTCGCCGGGCAGCGCCAAAAATCGGTCCTCGCCATCGGGCGTACGGTAACTGGTCAATGCGATGCCCGACACCAAACCAGTGTGCTGCTGTTGGGCCGGATCGAAACGGTTCTCCTCGACGACCGAATGGCCCGCGAAAGGATCGGTCGACGGCGATGCCGCGGGGGGCGTATGCTCCTTCTTTTCCGGCCTCAGGTACTTATCCTGAAAGTTCCTGATCCGCTCGGCCTCGCGGCGGTGCTTCCAGCCGGCATAGGTCATCTGCTTTCGCTCGGGGGCCTCGTCCCCGGACTGATGGTCGCGGACGTCGTAGCCGTCTTCGTGCAAGTCGAAACTCATCGCCTGGCGGTTCGCCGGATGCTGCAAATACTTCCCGAAATCGCTCACATCGCTCTGGCTTTGCTCGTCGATCCCCACCAGGTCAACCTGTCGAGTGATCCAACCGTTTCCGCACCGGAAATTGAGCATCGCGGGCACCACCACCATGGGCGAAAGGGCCTCGATCCGGTCGCCGGCAATCTTGCGGATATGCTCGGCATGCATCTGGTAGTCGGGCATGCCTCCCAGGCTGCGGGCCTCGAAAATCACATCGGAAATGGCGCCCCGGATGCGGTTCTGCATCTCGCCGGTGAATCCCTGCATGACGCTGTTGACCACGATCATCGTGGCCACCCCCAGCGTGACGCTGATGATCGACGCCAACGCGATGTATCGCGTGCGAAGGTAACGCCAGCAGAGAAGGAGTTTGTACATGAGAAAAGGTTCAAGGTCAAAGGTACAAGGTTCAAGGACGACGGTTCGATGGATTCTTTTGAACCTTGAACCTTTGACCTTGAACCTTCTTTCACTACTCCGCTTCCGGCCGCAACAACGGAAACAAAATCACCTCGCGGATCGACTGCGAGTTCGTAAGCAGCATCACCAGCCGATCGATGCCGACGCCCAAGCCGCCGGCCGGAGGCATCCCGTGACGCAACGCTCGGATGAAATCCCGATCCATCTTGGCCATCGACTCCTCTTCCGGCAATCCGTCCAGTTGCTTGCCGAAAAGCTCCTCCTGCAAGTCGGGATCGTTCAACTCCGTGTAGGCGTTGGCCACCTCCATCCCCTGGATGAACAACTCGAACCGCTCGGCAATCGCCGGATTGTCCGCCTTCCGCTTGGTCAACGGGCAGATGCTGGCCGGGTAGTCGATCACGAATATCGGCCCGTCCAAAGCATCCTCGACCTTCTCCTCGAACACGAAGTTCTTTACCACGTCCGGGTGTTTTCCGGCCGTGTCGAAGCCGATCTGTTCGGCCAACTTGCGGATGCCCTCGGCGTCGTCGACCGAAAGTCCCGCGTGCTCGGCGAACAGTTCGTCGTATGTCTTTCGCGCGAAAGGCGGGGTGAAGTCGATTTCCTTCTCGCCCCACGGGAGTTTCAACTCTCCCCTCTCCCTCTGGGAGAGGGGCCGGGGGTGAGGGCATTCCGCGTCGTCTTCAGCCCTCACCCTAGCCCTCTCCCGGAGGGGGAGGGGACTAATTTCCATGACGCGGATTGCATCGACAACCATCGCCTCGGTCAGGTCCATCATCGTTTCGTAGTCGCCATACGCCTGATAGACCTCGAGCATTGTGAACTCGGGGTTATGCCGGGCGTCGATCCCCTCGTTGCGATAGACGCGCCCCAGTTCGTAGACCCGCTCGATCCCGCCGACCAGCAGCCGTTTTAGATGCAACTCCAAGGCAATCCGCAGATAGAGGTCGATGTCCAGTGCGTTGTGGTGTGTGGTAAACGGCCGAGCGGCGGCCCCGCCGGCGATTGCGTGCAGCGTTGGCCCCTCGACCTCGACGAACCCCTGACAGCCGAGCGTCCGGCGGATCGACTCGACGATCTTCGTCCGCCGCAGGAACGTCTCCAGCACGCCGTCGGTGTGGATCAGGTCGAGGTAGCGCATCCGCTGGCGAAGCTCGGGATCATTTAGCCCCTTATGCTTCTCGGGCGGAGTCTCGATGGATTTCGTCAGGAACTTCAGGTCTTCGGCGAAGATGGTCAGCTCGCCGGTCCGGGTCCGTTTCAACTCGCCGTCGACGCCGACGATGTCGCCCAGATCGAAGCATTTTGCCAGCTCGAAGTCCTCCTCGCCCACCTGTGTCTTGCCGATCATCACCTGGACGGTGCCGGACCAGTCGCGGATTTGCAGCCAATGGATTTTGCCCGAGGGGCGACGTAGCACGATCCGCCCTGCCGCTCGGACCCGTGGCCCATGCTGCTCAGGCGGCTTGCCCGTCTCGCAATCCCCAGCCGGCTCGACTTTGATTTCGTCTTCTCTCGCCCGGATATCACCGATCGGCTGATGATTATCAAAGCGCGACCCCCAGGGGTCGATGCCCAGCTCCTGTATTTTACGCAGTTTCTCGCGTCGAGCAGTCTCAAGCGCTGTTTCGCTGGCGGCCGATTGTTGGGTGGATGTGTCGTTCATTCGGGCATTATGCGCAAGCAGGGGCGTAGGTATGGACAATGAGGCCGAGACATTGTAATGGAATGGGGGTTTGGGTCAATGTCAACTCAACCCCCGCGATTTTTGGATTATTGGGTGCGGAATTGCACATGCTGGACATTGCCGAGACAACGATCTATCATCAGCGAAAGCGAATATGAAATCACGGGCCTGGAAGCCAAGCAGCAATACTGGATTCGCGTCCGCGCCATCCGCGGCAGCGAGTTCGGCCCGTGGAGTGATCCCGCGACCCGCGTCGCGAATATATAGCAACTCGGAAAAGCGGTCTGAGATTGTAGGTTTCGCTCCTGCGCAAGCGCTTTTGCAGTCAGCAAAGGCGATCGCGCAGGGTGTAAGAGTGGTTTTGCAGACTGAAAAAGCTCTTGCGCAGCTTGGCCGAGGCCTCGCGCGGGACGGCGCAATGCTCGTATGTCCAGTAATAGTAAAGAGATAAGCGAAATTAAGGGACTGACATGGTGAAAAAAGAGTCGAAAGAGCCCCAAATGGTGAAGTTGGCCGGTGAGTCGATGGATATTATCTCCGGACAGGTCGAAAAGCTCCGAACTCTGTTTCCCGGCGCGGTCAAAGACGGCAAGGTTGATTTTGAGGCCTTGAAATTGACGCTCGGCGGCGACATCGACGCAAACGGCCAGCGGTACGGGCTAAGCTGGGCGGGCAAGGCCGACTGTTTCGGCCATATTCAGCAGGCCACCAGCGCCACACTTAAACCTTGCAAAGAAGAGTCGGTCGATTTTGACAACACCGAGAACCTCTTTATCGAGGGCGATAATCTGGAGGTTCTCAAGGTCTTGCAGAAGAGCTATTACGGCCGGGTCAAGATGATCTATATCGACCCGCCCTATAACACCGGCAACGACAGCTTCATTTATCCTGACCGCTTCAAAGAGAGCAAGGAAGAGTATCTCCAACGAGTCGGCGAAAAAGACGTCGAAGGCAACCTTATGAAGGACGGCTTCTTCCGCAAAAATTCCAAAGATGCCGGTCACTTCCATTCCAACTGGCTAAGCATGATGTACCCCCGCCTGTTCCTCGCCAGAAATCTTTTGAAAGACGACGGCGTTATCTTTGTTTCTATTGATGACAACGAAGTCCATAATCTCAAAATGGTTATGAATGAGATTTTCGGGGAAGAGAATTTTGTTGCTTTGTTAATCTGGAACAGCGAGGGGCACACTGATAACCAATATGACGTGAAAGTGAATCACGAATACATCTTGATTTATGGAAGAGACTCACAGGCTCTTGAATTGGGTTATGTTGTTGACCCCAATACCAGAGAAGAAAGTAATCTTTGGAAAGGTCTTGCTGAAAACTCCATTACCAAAAACGGTTCAGGGAATCCGCCAAGTCAAGTTACTCTCCCAAAAGGCTTTCCAGTAAAGGTTGACAATTTATTATTACCAGCCAATGAACCTTCTAGTGATTTTTATGATCGCATCAGTCAGACCGGATATATTACACGACAAATGACAAAAGACTATTCTGTTTCTTATCCTATAAGAAAAGATGAGATGAACGCTACTGGTTGCAAATTAATCAAGTCGTGCCGTGTCTTTTCTGGATGGGCTAATGTAAATAAACTGAAATCATTTATTGATAACGATTGTAAGCCTTTGTCCGAAGAGAACGGGGATATTGTAGAGTTTTTCTTGTCAGAAAATGGTGTGATTTATTACAGAAGAAACCGCTCCAAGGCGAGAAATATTCTTTCGGTATTAAAGAACATGGGAACAACCGAGCAAATGCGGTCAGAATTGGAAAAAATGGGTGTGGTTTTTCAGTATCCTAAACCGACAGCGCTTTTAGTATATTTCATTAAAATCGGCTTGATAAACAATGACGGACTGATCCTCGACTTCTTCGCTGGTTCCTGCACGACGGCTCATGCGGTAATGCAATTGAACGCCGAAGATGGGGGCAATCGAAAATGTATCTGTATTCAATTGCCGGAAGTGTGCGACGAAAAGAGCGAAGCGTATAAGGCGGGCTATAAAACCATCGCTGATATTGGCAAGGAGCGGATTCGGCGGGCGGGCAAGAAGATAAAGGAAGAGACCAATGGCAAGCTGGATTTTGACGGCGGCAAACTCGATCTGGGCTTTAAGGTATTCAAGCTGGACGAGAGTAATTTCAAGCAGTGGCGGGAAAACATCGATACCGCCGAGCAGCTTGAAAAGCAGATGTTTTCGTTTATTGATAATGTCAAGCCCGATGTCTTGCAGGAAAACATCCTCTACGAACTCATCCTAAAGACCGGCCTTAACCTGAACGTAAAGGTCGAAGCCCAAAAAGCCAACGGCAAGCAGTATTATATTATTGACGGCGACGAACTGATAATCTGTCTGGAAGAAAAAATCACCAAGGGCCTGATCGAAAAGATAACCAAGACAAAGCCGCAAAAGTTCCTCTGCCTCGACCGCGCCTTCGGCAACAACGACCAGCTAAAAACCAACACCGCCCTGCAAATGGAAGCGGAAAAGATAGAGTTTAAGGTGATATAAATTAAACATTTATAACTTACACAAAGGTTTGATATGAGTAATTTTAACGAAATAGTTGAAGAACTATATAAACATTTGGAATGTAATAATCAGAACTGGTTATTTGGTGCAGGCATAAGCTATGAATCAAAAGTGCCAATAATGACTCCTTTGACAAAAAGGGTAAAAACACTGTTAACGGATAAGGATGGCTCTAAAAAACTTTACGACGCTATAGAATCGGATTTGCCGAAAGGCCATCATATCGAACATGTGCTAAGTCATATCGGAGACTTAGTGGCTCTTTCTGAAAGGTCACAGGGTAATAAGGTTAATTACGGTGGAAGCGATTATACAAAAGATGCTTTGTTAAAATTGCACAAAACACTGGTTGGACACATAGCGGATATTATGAGATATGGATACGTTGAAGCAAAAGATGGAAAAGGCGAAGAAGTTGGAACTATTAACAAGCCGATCGTATCGATAGAGCATCATCGTGAGTTCGTAAAAGCATTTTTGTCATCAAAATCCAACCTGATTCCACGTTCTTCGATAGCATTCTTTACGATTAACTATGACACACTTCTTGAAGATGCTTTAATTCTGGAGAAGCGAAAAATATGCGATGGATTTACAGGCACTGCAATGGGTTTCTGGGATCCAGAAATATCATTTAAAGACCCCAATTCAGTTAATGTCTATAAGCTTCATGGTTCAGTTGACTGGTACAACCATGAAAACGATGGCCTAATTCGGAGTAGATACGGTCGGCTATATTTTAGTGATATAGAAAATGTCCTTATATACCCGCAAGCGACGAAATATATTGAAACACAAAAAGATCCTTTTGCAACTCTCTTTACACACTTCAGGGACAGGTTGAATGCAAGTAATGATAATATTCTTGTGGCCTCCGGATATAGCTTTGGTGACAAGCATATAAACGGTGAAATAGCGTCTGCAATAAATCGCCCGAATAATAAAACAGTCTTAATTATACTTTTGAAAACTGATACAGATGGCAAAGCCCCAAATGAACCGCCTTTTTCTTGGCTAAGTAATGAGAAGCTATCTCAAAAAATATTCATAGCAACAGACAAAGGGATTTATCACGGGTCAGACCAAGTAATTAAAAAAGAGGATGGGAAAGATTTGGCGTGGTGGACATTCGAAGGATTGACCGACTTTCTCAAAGGAGGGAAAGTATAATGAATTTATTTAAAGAACACATAGATTTGAGAATAGGAAAAATAATCGAAGTCAATGGAAACTCTATTAAAATAGAGTTGGATAGCAAACTGGGGAATTTGAATAGAACGATTGACGGAAGGGTTTATCCTATCGGCCAGATGGCTAGCGTCATAAAAATTCATTTTGGCAGAAGGGTAATTTTCGGTTTCGCAAAAATGTTAAGAATGAGTTCAGAAGTTGATTTATTGGACAATACAAAAATAACGCCTTCTGATGATTCTCGCATTCTTGAAGCAGATCTTTTCGGGGAAGCTGTCTGGAGTGAAACAAGCAGTGAATTAGATTTTAATCGTGGAGTAGAAACATACCCTCTTCCTCTACAGTATGCTTACTTAACAACCCGAGAAGAATTGGAAAAGATATATATATCTGCAGAAAAGAAGGCCGAAAGCAAATATGACCCAATGATTCCAATTGGAACTTATGTAGGTTCAAATAGAGCGGTTTGCCGTGCAAATATTGATAAGCTTTTTGGAAACCATTGCGCAATACTTGGTTCTACAGGTGCTGGAAAATCTGCAACAGTTGCAGCCATATTACACGCCATTCTTGAATATAAATTGAATAAGGATAAGGGTGAGGATAAATCATTATCGCCCAGAATAATCCTTATTGATCCACACGGTGAATATGCCAAGGCTTTTAACGGCAAAGCTGTCGTTTACCGTGCATATTCGGAATCTTCGCCAAGTGGAGAAGCTTATGAAGAATTGAAATTGCCCTATTGGTTAATGTCTGGTGATGAGTTTAGGGCTATGGTAATAGGCAAAACAGAAAAAGAGGCGACATCCCAAAATAATATAGTTTATGAAGCTCTTTCTTATGCACGCATGGTTGAAGCGGGTATAGTTGAATCAATGGATAATCCAGGCGGAGATCAAGTCGCAACATTAAAGGATGGCAAACAGGAAGATGATAGATCTAATTTTGACAGAGACAAGCCTATCCCATTCAAATTGGAGGAACTTGTAAAACATATTGATAAAGTCCAAGGAAACAAATCAGGTAAGACAGACCTAAGGACTACATCAGATAGTGTTAGACAGAAGATTGAGTCTGTTCTTAGAAAGCTAAGAGTATTGAGATCAAATCCACAACTTAATTTTATAATGGATGAGTTTAATGAAAAATCACCTAGCATAGAAACAGTTTTGACTCAATTTGTAGGAAAAAATGAAGGACAGGATAAAGGGATACGGATTATTGATATTTCAGGTCTGCCAAATGAAATCTCTGGCCCTCTTACCGCTCTTATATCAAGATTGTTATTTCAATATAAACTATGGCAAACACCGGAGGAAAGAAGAAATGATCCGGTTTTAATAGCCTGCGAAGAGGCACATAGATATGTCCCGAATCATGGAGAAGCCCAATATAAAGAAGCCCAAGAGTCAATAAGAAGAATTGCAAAAGAAGGAAGGAAATATGGGATAGGGTTAATGCTTATCTCACAGAGACCATCAGATGTTGAAAGCACAGTATTATCACAATGTAACTCTTGGATCGTTTTACGACTTACTAATTCGCAAGATCAGGAACATGTGGGCAGATTTTTGCCGGATAGCTTATCCGGCTTGACAAGAATACTCTCCTCATTGACCCGCAGAGAGGCCGTGTTTGTGGGCGAAGCTGCTGCATTACCAAGTAGAATCAAAATAAAAGAACTTTCACATGACCAGTTACCGGATTCGTCAGATATATCTTTTGTCGATGGATGGACTAATGAATTATTAGAATCCAAAGATATTAGCGCCATCACTAATAAATGGACAGGGCAAGGCAAAGAATAATTCTGATGTGATGTGGTTGAAAAACAATGAAACTTCAATTTGACGCCAATCAGAAATACCAGAAGAAGGCGGTTCGGTCGGCCGTTGATCTGTTCAAGGGCCAGGCTGCCGGCGCATCGGATTTTACAGCCAGAAAGGCCGGCGGCTCGCTTTTAAGTGTTGTGGGCAATAATCTGTTGCTGGACGCTGAAACGCTCAAAGGCAATCTGCGGACGGTGCAGGGCCGGAACGGAATTGATGTTTCCGGCGAGCTTGACGGCTTGAACTTTTCGCTGGAGATGGAAACCGGCACCGGCAAGACGTATGTCTATCTGCGGACGATACACGAGTTGAACAGGCAATACGGTTTCAAAAAATTCATTATCGTCGTGCCATCGCTGGCGATTAAAGAGGGGGCGGTCAAGAATCTGCAAATCACCAAGGAGCATTTCGATCTGCTCTACGAAAAGCCGGAAATTGATTTTTATGTCTATAACCCGAAGAAGCGGGGGCTGGCGCGGAATTTCGCCACGACAAACAGTCTGCAAATTCTGGTGATGAATATCGACCAGTTCGCCAAGGCCGACAACATCATCCACCAGGACAGCGACTGGGGCAAGCCGATTGATTATATTCAGGCGGTCAGTCCGATTGTGATTGTCGATGAGCCGCAGAATATGGAAACGGACAAAAGGCGGCAGGCCATCGCCAACTTAAAGCCATTATGTACGCTGCGCTATTCGGCCACGCATAAATATCCTTACAACCTCATTTACAGCCTGAACCCGGTAGACGCCTACGATCTAGGGCTGGTCAAAAGGATCGAAGTTGACGGCATTGAGGAATTTGAAAATGCTAATCAGGCGTTTGTGGAAATAAAAACGGTCAAGCTGCAAAGCAAGCGGCCGGCGGCGAAGGTCAAGTTGGACGTAGCGACCAAGAGCGGTGTTCAGCGCAAGGAGGTAACCGCGCGCGGCGGGGATGATTTATATGCTCTTTCCGGTAACCGGGACATCTATAAAAACGGCTTCATTATCGACGAAATTGACGTTCCCGAGAAATCCATTACGTTAAGCAGCGGTCGGCAGATATTCGCGGGGCAAAAAATCGGCGGTGTTACCGACGAGATAATGAAATACCAGATCGAAGAGGCCGTCCGGGCACACTTTGAAAAGGAATTGCGGCTGGCAAAGCGGGGGATAAAGGTTTTGAGCCTTTTTTTCGTTGATCGGGTGGCAAATTACCGGATATACAGCGATGGCGCGGCCGCCAAGGGGAAATTCGCCCTTTGGTTCGAGGAAATCTACGAGCAGTTTCGCAAGCAGCCGCAATACAAAGGCCTTTTGCCCTATCCAGCCGGGCAGGTGCATAACGGTTATTTTTCCCGTGATAAGAAAGGCGTTTTGAGGGATACCGGGGGTGACACCATCGCCGACGATGATACTTACACGCTGATAATGAAAGACAAGGAACGGCTATTAAGCGCCGATGTGCCGCTGCGATTTATTTTTAGCCATTCGGCTCTGCGGGAGGGGTGGGATAATCCCAATGTCTTTCAGATATGTACGCTCAATGAGACACAATCGGTACTGAGAAAACGACAGGAAATAGGCCGGGGATTGCGGCTGCCGGTCGATCAGGACGGCAAGCGGGTTCGGGATGAGTCCGTTAATATTTTGACCGTTATCGCAAATGAAAGTTATGAAGACTTCGCTAGAGCTTTGCAAAGTGAGATCGAAGATGAATGCGGAGTTGAGTTTGGTTCCGACAGGATAAAGAAGAAAAAGAAACGAAAACGATTAAAGCTGAATAAGCGGATTTGGCCCGACTATGAAGAATTCAAGCAGCTTTGGGACAGGATAAAGCACAAGACGAAATACCAGGTTGAATACAGCACCAAGGAATTGATCGAAAGCGCTGGCAAGGATATTTCCGGTCTGCCGATTACCGCCCCGCGACTTATCAGCCGCAAAGCCCGAATGGATATTACCAAGGAACAGGTTGAAGGTACGGTCTTAACTGAAAGATACCACGCTGCCAAAAACGATTCTGCTCGTACTCCTGATGTTCTTGGATACATACAGGGCAGGACAAAACTGACCAAAGATACAATCTTCAAAATCATTCAGAAGGCGGGCAAGTTTGATGACATAATGCTCAATCCTCAGATGTTCATGGATGTCTCTGCCGATGCGATCAATCAGATTTTGCAGCAGATGATGATTGATGGCATAAAGTATGAGAAGATCGCCGGGCAATACTGGTCAATGTCGTTATTCGACAGCGAAGAACTGTACGGCTATCTACAACAAAAAGGCGGCAATCTTGTTGACGTTAAAAAGAAGGACAAGACAATCTATGACTATGTTTTGGTAGATAGCGATATCGAAAGAAAGTTCGCCAAAGAGCTTGAGGACAGAGAGGACGTAAAGTTTTATCTCAAGATGCCGTTCTGGTTTAAGATACAAACGCCGCTGGGAACCTATAATCCAGACTGGGCAATTGTCTTTGGCGGCGACAAACGAATCTACTTTGTGGCAGAGACAAAAGGAACAACCGATATAAATAAGCTTACCCCCGCGGAACAGTTGAAAATAAAATGCGGGAAAGAACATTTCCAGAATTTTGATGGCGTCGAATTCAAAGCACCCGTCAAAACTTTAAGCGATGTGACGAAATGAAAGAGGGAACGAGCCGATTTATCGAGTCCCTTTCGGAAGAACGGGGATAGCTGCCGCCGTACCATCACCGTTCACCAGTTCAGTTCGCCGGCTTCTTCCCAGTGAAGTCCTCTACCTGACACGATTGGCTACTCCTCGGCCTTGAATACGCCTCCTCGTTCCCGTCGTGCCACCTCCCCGTATCCCGATGCAAATCGTCGCACCACCCGACCTAACCCGCCTATCTCCCTAAGTCAAGCGGGCGCCGCCGGTTCCGTGGGCATGCCGGACCACTTGCGGAAGCCACGCGGTTTCGGGAAAATACCAACTCCCTATTATCAGCAACAAGGAGTGCGACATGACTCGACCTATTACCCTCTTCACCGGCCAGTGGGCGGACCTGCCCCTGGCCGAGTTGGCCCGAAAATGCGGCGGATTCGGATACGACGGACTGGAATTGGCCTGCTGGGGCGACCACTTCGATGTCGAAAAGGCGCTGACCGAGGACGACTATTGCGCAAAGAAACGCGAGCTTCTGGAAAAAAACAACTTGCAGGTATTCTCGATCAGCGCGCATCTGGTCGGCCAGGCGGTGTTGGACAACATCGACGCCCGGCATCAGGCCATCCTGCCGCCCTACGTCTGGGGCGACGGCAATCCGGCGGAGGTCAACGCCCGGGCGGCCGATGAATTGATGAACACGGCCCGGGCCGCGCAGAAACTCGGCGTCGACGTGGTCAACGGCTTCACCGGCTCGAGCATCTGGCACCTGCTCTACTCGTTCCCGCCCGTCTCGCCCGAGATGATCGACGACGGCTTCAAGCTGTTGGCCGAGCGTTTCAACCCGATCCTCGACGTATTCGGCGAGTGCGGCGTGAAGTTCGCCTTGGAAGTGCATCCGACGGAAATCGCGTTCGATCTGTACACCGCCGAACGGACGTTGGAGGCGTTGAACTACCGCGATGAGTTCGGCTTCAACTTCGACCCCAGCCACTTGATCTGGCAGGGGGTCGATCCGGTGGAGTTCATCCGCGCTTTTCCCGACCGCATCCACCACGTCCACATGAAGGACGCGATCGTGACGCTCAACGGGCGGAGCGGGATACTTTCGAGCCACATGAACTTCGGCGATCCGAACCGCGGCTGGGACTTCCGTTCGCTGGGCCGCGGCGGGGTGAACTTCGAGGAGATCATCCGCGCCCTGAACGTGATCGGCTATACCGGTCCGTTGTCGGTCGAATGGGAAGACAGCGGCATGGACCGCGATCAAGGGGCGAAGGAAGCCCTGGAGTTCGTCCGCCGGCTTGATTTCGAGCCGAGCAAATTGGCCTTCGACGCCGCCTTCGACAAGGAAGAGCAGACTTAGCGAGGGGCGAGGGGCGAGGGGCGAGGGAAAAACGCCCCCGGACTGCGGTGTTTTCATTGCCCTTTTGCGCCGGAAAACCGCGCTTCGAGTGATTAGCTGAAACTCCTGGTCGAAATGCTCGGCGGAGTGTAAAATGCGGGTTTGAGGGGAGAAGCCATGCAAAAAAACGACCTGCTCGAACGAATTTCCATCGACCAGAACGTCTGTTTCGGGAAACCCTGCATTCGCGGGCACCGCATCTGGGTGTCGCTCATTCTCGATCTGTTGGCCGACGGATGCACCGTCGAACGGATACTTGCCGACTATCCCGGTTTGGAGGATGCCGACATAAGGGCCTGCATTGCTTACGGCGCCGAGATGTCCCGCGAGCGTTACATTGAGATTCCCGGATGAACCCTCCCGTTCGCGTCAAACTTGATGAAAACTTGGGCAACCGCGGCGCGGCCATGTTCCGCGACGCCGGACATGACGTCGCAACTGTATATGAGGAAGGATTGACCTCAGCCTCCGACGACAAGCTGAGCGAAGCGTGCCGCGAGGAAAAACGTTGTTTGGTGACGCTGGATCGCGATTTCGCCAACCCGTTTCTCTTCGATCCGGCCGAGTTCTCGGGAATTGCAGTGATTCGGCTTCCAGCAAAGATTACCGAGGATTTGCTGACGGAAGCAATTGAAGTCTTGATTGCCGGTCTCGCCAAGTCGGACATTCGCGGGCGGTTGTGGGTGGTCCAGAGGCGACGGATACGTGAGTACTGTCCGTGGAGTGATGATTAACCTGCCCCAGAATTATGGATGAAGGGAGATTGATCATGAACAAAAAAGTGGTTGCAGTTGTCGTCGGGTTATTGATTCTACTCGGCGTAGCGGTTTGGGCAGTTCACGCCTGGAAATACCGTCACGTCGAAGCACAAGTGCAGAAGGTCCATGAATTGCAGATGGAACCTTTATCCGAAGCCATCAAAGCAATTCTGGATCGCATTGCCGTTGTCTCTGCAACCGGCTCGCCCCCGCCTGCCGACCTCATTCATAAGTTGGAGGATTGTTGGCGTAACGAACGCCCCGAAGATATTAGAGGTCTCGAAGCCCTCATAAGAAGTCTCCGGGAACAGCCTGACGAGGAGAAACTTCAAGAAGCAAAATCCCACATCGAGAAATTCCAGTCAGCATCCGCCATTAAAGTCGCTAGGTGGAGGCGGGGTATTGTCACAGAGTCCTATAAGCCGGAGGCAGGCGCAAGAAAAAAGGAATCTGGATGGATATATCCCGTCTTCTTCGGCACCAATCGCGCCCCACTTGGCGTGCAACCAATAACCGGCTTTGGAGCCAGTCGAGCAAACTCAGTAACCTATGGACGTTGCGATGTCTGGGTGCCCGCAACCCACCGCTTCGGCGAAACGGGAACGTCGTGGTGGCGACGCTGGTTACGACTACAGTTCGCCGACGACCACCTTCTTGTGCATAAACTCGCCGTTTTGGGCCAATCCGAATTCTGGTCCGCGCTCCGGACGGAAATGGCAAAGACTACTGGTGATCAACCACAAGGACTTGTGTACTTGCACGGCTACAACGTCACGTTCCAAGATGCGGCAATTCGCGCGGCGCAGATGGGTTTCGACCTCAAGGTTAGCGGCGCAACCGGCTTCTTTAGCTGGCCTTCACAAGGAACGCCGAAGGGTTATCTGGCCGATACGGCAAGCATAGCGGCCAGCGAGGATGCCATCGCCCACTTTCTGGCCGACTTCGCCCGTCAAAGCGGCGCCAAGGTCGTTCACCTGGTCGCGCACAGCATGGGGAATCGCGGGCTTCTACGATCGTTGCAGCGACTGGCGGCCGATGCCCAACTGCGGTCAGGCGTTAGATTCGGCCAAATTTTCCTGGCCGCGCCTGATGTTGACTGTGACCTGTTTCTCGACTTGGCCAAACTCTACCCGCAATTCTCTGCTCGGACAACTCTCTACGCTTCCGATGCTGATCGAGCCTTAGCCTTATCGGCGTGGGCACATGGTGGTTGCCGTGCCGGCTACTACCCGCCTATCACGGTCCCTGGGCTTGCTCGTTTCGACACGATACGGGTTCCCGACCTTGACCTCGATCTGCTAGGACATAGTTACTATGCTGAAGCGGATGCATTACTCTATGATATGAGTGAACTGATGCGACGTGATACTCCCCCAGAAAAGCGACGGCGACTTCAGGCGCTCGAGAATTATTGGGAACTGCAACGATAGCGACCATGTGTTGAGAAAGGATTTAGATTTAAGGGCTTGGGAGACACCGTAGGGTGCGTCCGCGACGCACCGATCTTTCTTGGCGATTGTCACGGCGTATATCCCTGGGCCGGACAAATGGACGGCAAACTACAGTGTGAGGGCAAAGCAATGAAATGTATCCATTATCAAGGTGAAATGAAGAAGGGTACGACTCCCTTTCACGTCGACCGCAAGGGATGCCACGTTTCGCTGGACCGCGTTCCCGCGTGGGTATGTCAGCAATGCGGCGAGGCATATTTCGAGGAAAACGAAGTGGACGCGATTCAAGACTTGATCCGGTCGGTGGAACAAAAAGCCGATTCGCTGACGGCCACGGTTTGAGGGACATCGCATAAGAGACTTTGGAAGGATTGACTGTATGAGACGACGAGTTGTAGTGACCGGAATTGGGTGTGTTACGCCGATGGGAGTGGACGTCGAGACTCTGTGGCGAAGGCTGTTGGCCGCGGAGTCGGGCGTCGGGTATATCAGTATCTTCGACGCCAGCGGGTTCCCAACAAAAATCGCGGCCGAAGTTCGCGACTGGGATATCTCGCAGGCGGGCGAAAACCCCGAAGACTGGAAATACCAGGGACGCCACACCCGCTTCGCCGTCGGCGCGGCCAAACAGGCGATGGCCGACTCGGGCCTCGATCTCCAGCAGCTCGATCCGACCCGGCTGGGCGTCTACACCGGCTGCGGCGAAGGCCAGCAGGACTTCAACCGGTTCGCCGAGATGATGGTCGCGGCTCTGGACGGACACAAAGACAAGCTCGACCTGACCAAGTTCATCCACAAGGGCCTGGAGACGCTTCACCCGATCGCCGAGTTGGAGCAGGAGCCGAACATGCCCGCCGGACATCTGGCCTCCCTGTTCAACGCCCAGGGTCCGAACGTGAATTGTCTGACTGCCTGCGCGGCCAGCAGTCAGGCGATCGGCGAGGCGGTGGAGATCATCCGCCGCGGCGAGGCCGACGTGATGCTCTCCGGCGGCGCGCATACGATGATCCATCCCTTCGGCGTCACCGGGTTCAACCTGTTGACGGCCATTAGCACCCGCAACGACGAGCCGACCCGCGCCTCGCGCCCGTTCGACCGCGACCGCGACGGCTTCGTGCTCGGCGAAGGGGCCAGCATGTTGATCTTTGAAAGCCTGGATGGGGCGCAGGCCCGGGGCGCGAAAATCTACGGCGAGATCGTCGGCTACGGCTCCACCGCCGACGCCTTCCGCATCACCGACACCCATCCCGAGGGCCGCGGCGCAATCTCTTGCATGAAAATGGCCATCGACGACGCCGGCCTGAACCCCGACGACGTGGACTACATCAACGCGCACGGCACCAGCACCACGGTCAACGACAAGGTGGAAACACTGGCCATCAAACAGGTCTTCGGCGAAAGGGCGTACAAGATTCCCGTCTCCAGCACGAAGAGCATGATGGGCCACCTGATAGCCGCGGCCGGGGCCACCGAGTTGATCGTCTGTCTGATGGCGATCCGCGACAACGCGGTTCCGCCCACGACGAACTACGAGAACCCCGATCCCGAGTGCGATCTGGACTACGTTCCCAACGCCGCTCGGCAGCATCGTTGCGACGTGGCGTTGAGCAACAGTTTCGGCTTCGGGGGCCAGAACATATCTTTGTTGGCGCAGCGTTTTTCCGCGTAGGCTGTAGGCTGTAGGCGGGAGGCTGTAGGTGGAAGGTTGTAGTCAGCCTCCAGCCTCCTTGCAAACTTGACTTCCCTCCGCAATCGACGACAATGTGTTAACCTGAGTCTTGGATAAGAAAATAGCCGGGGGCTATTTCGATGATGTGACCCCATCCAAAACTCAGGTTTAGAATATTTGGAGGGGCAGTATCGAAAAAATCTGGTTTTGGGATAGGTTTCATGAAGGAGGACAACTCTGGTGAAAACGGTCCTACGCCACACGGTTTTCCTTGTCACCCTGATTGCCATACTCGATGGCGACGTCTTGATCGCCAGGGCACCAGCGGCGGTTAAGCCATCAATCAGCAACGACTCCGAGAAACGATCCGATTCAGGTAGCTCGGAATCGTTGCCCGAGTTTGCGTATCGAAATATTCGTATCGGTCTTAACACGCTTCAAGGGAAGCCGGTTTCTGGAGCACGGATCTACGGGTACTGTTCTAACTTTCATTTAATCTGGCCGTCCACCGCACAGACAGGTAAGGGAAAAGATCGGCGTCAAGACGACTTCCCTTGGCTAGAAACCTATTTTGGCAAGACAGGCCCGGACGGCACGATTATAGCGAGAGTTCCACCGGGTCGGTGGGCTTTTTTTGCTTGCGGCTGCTGGCCGAACACTGGTCGTGTTAAAAAGATCGTGGCGGCATGGTCGGATTACGTTGAGCCGGTCCCGGACAGCCAAATCATTTTGCGTCCCACGGTTAAGAAGAATTGGTCGTTTGAAGCGTCGGGCACCAAGCCGCTAAGCCACAATCGTTTCTTTCTCAAGCCCGATCACTTGCCTATCTGGATTCCGGTCGAGGCGCCTCTCCCGCCTCAGGTGATGTTCGAGATTCCCGAAAAGGGCCAAATGGACCTTTGGGGCCAAGGTAACAGCGATCGGGTAAATCCCGCGTTCGCGCTGTGTTGGGGCAAGTTCAACTCAAAAACCCCCGATGGGATGCGTCAGCCGGTGGATGCGCCGGCCACCCTGACGCTTCGAGGAGGGCGAGGGCGGACTTCCCTGTTCTGGTTTCTTCACCGGCAGTACGGGTTAACCGGCCGAATCCGTCTCGGAAAGCTGGAAACGGCCCTGCTGAGTCCCGGCGAGTATTCCCTTGGTTACACCTGTCCTCTCAATCAGTCGTTTCTGGCCGAGTTTGTCCCCAAATACTGCCAAATTCAGGGCGAAAAGAAGTATTCTTTTGACGTCGATACGAAACTCACGGCAGGATTGATGGAAAGCCCCAAATACATGTGTTTATTCATCGTCGGCCGCAATGGCTTCCTTCTTAGAACTGAGCTTTTGCAAACTCTCAAATGACGTTGGAAAGATAGGGTGTTTCGGGTTTAATGTCAGTGTTTCGGCCCGGCGCAGGACGGCTGGGCGTGTTGGGATGACCACGGAGGGTCCGAAAATGCCGGCGATTGTGGAG
>CBDAFL010000284.1:0-8799 GCA_965195225.1 uncultured Thermoguttaceae bacterium | reverse complement strand
GGATCCGGCTTGTTGACGAGCGATACCGTCATCACAGTGGACAACGTGTTCATTGTCGGGCCGCCCGGCGCGATTCTGGCCGAGGGTCCAGTGACACAGGTACTCAACTTGCTTGCGGACGCGGCGGACGACGACGGCGTCTTGCTGGCTTACTGGGAAGATGATATCGACGATGCCGGCGCCGGCAGCGGTAGCGGCGGATCGGGAAGTGGCGGCAGCGGCGCCGATGGCCGATGGATCAGTTTGGGCCCGATTTGCCCAGCGTAAAAAAGAAGGTAAAGATCATGACCCGAGCGAAACGAAGAGTGCTCAATATCTCCGCCCTGGTGGCGATTGTCGTCGCTGGCTTAGCGATCGGCGCCGTCGTCATGCAGGCAGGCCGGTGGACGGGTCAGGTCGAGGGCAACACGGATCGGCTCAAAATTAACGAGGGGAAGATTCACACCATTGAGGAAACAGTCACCGAGACCCACTCCGACGTGCAGTGGATTCGCCAGTTGATGGAGAAGGATCATCCGTAGCCATGGCGAAGCGACTTATCAAACGCAGCGAGCTATGGTTGCCGCCGCATGCGCGACGAACGCCGAGTACTCCACCGACGGGGCGGAGGTTCGTGAGCCGAAGGTGTTGCTGCGGCGGCTTATGCGCCACTTGCTCAGGCGCCGCGCCGGCCTCGTTCGATGTAACGTTCACGGGAATCACCGACGATATTTGCACCTGCGATCCCTCAATAAACACTACCTATACTGTTACGGATCCCTGTTTTGGAATAGCCGGTGGTAATCCTTTTTGTCACTGGAGGTTCTTTGGTTCTCTCACGACTTCTTGTATATTTCCAATAAGGTTTGTTTGGATTTTAATTGCATTTACTGGTGTGATTTACACCGTCACTGCAAGGATGAGCGTAACGCAAGTGGCACATGGGGGGTGCTTTACGCCTGGCGGTACGGGTGGAATGAGTTGGCTGAAAGAATTGACCTCAGAAAAACCAGTATGCAGTGATTTCCTGGACTTGGAACTTACCCAGCAGGATGTCGTAAGTAGTGCTTGCGAAATTGACTCGTCCACGTGCAAGGTAACGGCGAATTGATGGAATGCCACTTCCGACCGACCGAATCAGGTGATGCCCAGTATGTCTGTAAATTCTGCAATGAAGAAACGCCACCCGGCCGGTTGTATCCCCATCCGCCCAGGCGCAATTGCGAGGTAGGACCGCCGGGAACGCCCCACGGCGTCGGCTACCACCTCAAGCGACTCCTCGCCCAATTCCACCTGCTCGGCAAAGCCGGCTGCCGCTGCGACGATCACGCCGCCGAGATGGACCGCAACGGCCCCGACTGGTGTGCCGCGAACATCGAGACGATCGTCGGCTGGATGCGGGCCGAGGCCAGGAAACGAAAGCTGACGTTCTCGGCCGTCGGCGCCCGGCTCTTGGTTCGCTGGGCGATTCGCAACGCTCGGCTGGATCTGCCCGCCTGACGCCTTATTTCTCGCGAGATTCCCAAAGTGTTTTCTTCTCGACGCCCCTTGTCTGTAGGCGTTTCGCAACAATCCTCGGATTCTAGTAATTATTCTATTGACACGGTGTGGGATGGCCGATATATTTAGTAGTAGTGAGACACACGCAACCAGCCAGAAGAAAGTGCCACATGAAAACGAAAAAACCAAACATCCCCGCCGAGGTCAAGCGACACCGTAATCGCCTCGGCCTATCGCAGACCGAGTTTGCCAAGCTCTGCAATCTCAGTCAGCCCGTGATTTCCCAGCTAGAGCTGAATGACCACGAGCCGCGATTCTCGACGCTCCGCGCAATCGCCAGGGGGATCGGCAGAAAGCTGAATTTCGGCAACGCCAAGGGAAACATTTTCAGCTAATCTCGAAAGTATTTTCCTCGCGAAGTACCTTCTATATAGATGTTTCATGACAATCCGAAAGAACCTACTATTATTTCTCTTGACAGACAGCAGTCTAGGCGATAGAATAACTAGTAACGAAAGACACAGCAACCACCCGCCGAAACGAAGGAAACGAGACGATGAAAAACACACGCCGAACACTGAGCCGCAAGCAACTGAACAGCCTGGGACGCCTGGAGCTGGTAGCCATCCTCGCCGACCGGCTGAACGCCCACATCGACGACAGCACGATGAGCGTCAAGTACCTGCGAGACTGGACGATCGAAATCTGCCACGGCTAGCGACGAGGACGACCCCGGGGCACAAGCCTCGGGCAGTTGGAAAACGACACTTAACACGAGGAATGAACGATGACCACTCCCATGACGCCAACCAAATTCGATCGCCTCGGCCCACGGGACTTTGAAAACGGCGCCGTAAAGGACGAGATTGCCGCCGCGCTCGTTGAGGGCGAACGGCGTGCTGTAGAGTGCCGGCGGTTGCGTACGGCGATCGGCGAGATACTGAGTTGTCACGCGGTGCCCGGCCAAACTACGCACCTCTGTCCCAAGTGCGAGGACCTGGCCAACGCTGGGGCCCGGGGCCTACTCACTGACATGACTGTCGCGCGTGCTGCTGGCACATAAACGGTTGAGAACACATTCACCCCCCTTGTGGCACGACCCCGGGGCAACCGCCTCGGGCAATGAGGACCTAACGAGGAGCGAAACGATGAAACGATACTACGTGCGGAACGACAAGGCCGGTGGCGCGATCGTCGAAGCTGCCACGAGGACCGATGCAATCGCTGCCGTGAATTTTGCCGGGACAGCGGCCCTCACCGTGGCGCGACGTGCCAAGCCGGGTGATCGCAGTTGGAGCTACGGCTCGCTAAAAGCCCACGAGTATACTGAGCGTGATGGCTTTATTTATCTGAAGGAGAGGAAAATTCGGCGTCTGTTTTTAATTCCGGCCAGTGTTGCTGTGTTTAGTGAGGCGTGAAAAAAATCACGATTTGGGTAGTCCGATTTTCAACCCCCCAGGAGCCGAGACATGTTTACACGCGAAAATGCGACAGGCTACACCGACGCGCAACTCTGTGAGATCAACGACCGGTGGGCTGCTGTCGTCGAGACACTCGGCCTGGAATGCGAGAGCGACGAGTACAGCGAGACCTACGACCGGTTTTGTGAGGCTGTCGAACGCTGCGAGCAGGTGATCGAGAGTGGCATTGACTGGGTCGCGGTTTACGTGCGGATGGACGTGACTGTCGACTTGCGAGATGGCTGAACTTCTGGTGCGTGAAAATAATCACAGTTTAGGATTTCGGTTTTTCAACCACCGAGGAGACGAGATGAGCGAAGCGAAACACATGCCGGGACCTTGGGAAGCTGTTCGCATGAGACATGGCTGGCATATCGGGTCGCGCTACCCGGGGGGGGCTTGCTCGATAGCCGCCATTGCCAATCACGACGACACAGATAGTAGTGGGCACCCCAGGCAGGAAGCCAACGCCAGGCTGATTGCCGCCGCACCAGAACTGCTGGATGTCGTGAAGAAATTGGTCGAGTGCAACCCCCTTTACAACGTTGTCACATGGGCGGAATGGGACGAGATGATCCGCGACGCCAAAGCCGCCATTGCCAAGGCCACGGGCGTCCAAGAGGCAGCCCCATGAAAACCCCAAGCCGATCCCCCCGCGGCGGTTGTGCGGAAAGTTGTATCGACTGCGGCGTGCCGTCGTGGTACGGCATAGTAACCAGGGTAGATCGTCAATTCCACGATCTACCTAAGCCCGCCATGGTTTGTCCGTCGTGCGCTGCCCTTCGGCATCATCACGTGTACCGGATAGGAGATAGAGCTTGCAGATGATTACACGACCCAAGCCACGCCGATCCCCCCGCGGCTGAAGTAGCGTAACAAAGTGGGCCCGGCGGGATTCACCGTCCCCCGGGCCCTGGACCCCGATACCAGGAGATCAGAGCCATGTGTAGTCTACTTTCTTCCGCCGCGCAACGCAAATGTCGCACGATTCACGAGTGCGACCAGCGACGGGCGGCTGCCGCCCGATACATCGAGGCGGCCCAACTTTACCGAATCCAGGCCGAGGAGTTCCGCCGCATGGGCAATCCGGCCGGCGCGGCACGGCTGGACGATATGGCCGCCGATTGCGACGTGGTCGTGACGGACATTCTGGCCGGCCGACGCAAACCTTGAACTCGAAAGGAAAGAACCCATGTTGATTGCGAAGAAAACAGCATACCTACGTTTCGACGGTGACTACTCAATTCTTCGCCGTAAGGGCGGCGGCTGCTGCAGTTGTAGGAACTGCCGCTTGGAGGGGTTCGTCTGCGGAGAAGTGCTGTGGGGGGTCTTCCCACTCTCGGGACCCGCACCGAAAGTCATCAGGATTGAATTGCACGACGTTCCGGCGAGGGATCGAGTGGAGATCGTAAACACTCACTACATAGACGTGGCCAACGCGGCACACTTCGACAGTGTAGGACATCCCTTGTACACCGCTGGATATCAGTGGCTCCTGCCCCACCTCGAAAAGCACGGAACCGTCTACGCGGAAGTGTGGTACTGAACTTCGGCGCGTCAGAGTCACTCGCCCGACGCACCGGGCGGCGATCCTCACTGGGCGAGGGTCTCCGTTCGGCGTGTTTTCGAGTAACCTAACCAAGGAGAGTCCCATGTTTCGATCACTCGTGAATTGGCTCAAGCAGGCCGTCATTCGAACCGCGTTCGCCGAACTGTCGGCCGAGTTGGAGTCGGGTGGCGCGGTGGCCACCGACCCGCCCCTGTTGACGCTGGACGTGGAGTCTACGCCGGCGATCACGAAGCCGGCCAGGAAGAAGGCGGCCAAGAAGTAGACCATATTCCCGACGTCAGGAAAATGATCGAACAGGCTCGCCGGGTGCGTTTTAACAACTAACCCTCGGTTATCACGGGACTTGCGCCGTTACTGCCGGTAGCGATTTAACGAACGCACGTCCCTTAAAGTTTTGCCCCGATTATTTTAATCCCCGTTTCATCACGCCCCGGAGGGCATTTCCAGACCCCGCAGAGGCAATTGTTCAGAAAAATAGACGCCGTAATCGCCTACTACCATACGACTTGCGGCGCCACTTGCCTTGAGTGCGCAGGAAAAAGGCTTGCAATCCATTTTCCGATCGGCTAGTTTTCAGAACCATCATGCGAACACCAACGACCGACTTCCAACTTGATCTTTCTCTGGGCCCCGGGCCTGTCGGTCGTGTTCGCAGCATCTCGATGGTCCGGGGTTCTTCTTACAGTGCGGTGGAGCAGTTGGCAGCTCGCGAGGCTCATAACCTCGAGGTCGCTGGTTCAAGTCCAGCCCGCACAACTTCCCTGCGAGGGAATGGTGGCGCTGCCCCGCGTAGGTCCGCTCGTCTCGAACCACCCCGGCGGGGCGAGTGGGCCGTTTTTCCAATCCATAGGAGATTTCCATGAACAAAACCACCTGCATGGCGCCTGACTGCGAGGACACCGTCGTTGTCCGAGGCAACTGTTCGCGGCATTACAACTTGCTACGCCACATCATCAACCGCAGCAAAGGGAAAGACGAGCCCGTAACGTGGGAGCTTCTGGTTGACGCTGGGCTTGCCGCGTCAAGGGCGGGTGGTAAGTCCGGATCTGAATTCAACAAAGGCGTCCTGGCCGCGCTGGCTGAACATCGCAGGGGCAAGGAACCCGTGACATGACCAAACTGCCCCACTGCCCGTTCTGCGGGCACCGGATCGAAACTTGGCAAAATCCCGACTTGGCAAAATCCCGACACCGGGAATTTCGGAGCCTGGTGCAGATGCCCGTCTTGCCCCGTCAGGCCATCGGTAATCCGCAAGACGGCTGCCGCCGCGATCAAGGCGTTTGCCCAGCGAAAGGAGCCCGTCGCATGACCCGCTCAATCTACTTAGCTTCCCGCTACTCGCGGCGACGAGAACTATGTGCCTACCGCGACGCGCTTCAGGTGCTCGGTTATCACGTTACCAGCCGTTGGCTGAATGGCTCACACCAATTCAGCAATGATGGAAAACCGATCGACGAAACGGGCGAAGCGCTTATCGAAAACGGCACCTGCGATGAGGCCGCGGGGCTACGGCGGGAATTCGCTCTGGAAGACGTGCGAGACGTGCAAGCCGCCGACGTGGTGGTGTCATTCACCGAACCGCCTCGATCAAATCATAGCCGTGGCGGCCGGCACGTCGAATTTGGCATGGCGCACGCGATGGGCAAACGGCTGATCGTCGTCGGTTACCAAGAGAATCTATTTCATTTTTTGCCAGAAGTGGAGTTTGCGGCAACCTGGGGCGCCGCTCTGGCCTTGCTAGAGGAGCCCACGCCATGACCTTCTACCTCCTTGACCTCTACGTCATCGCCGCGTTGTGCCTGTTTCTCGCCGTGTTGTTTGGCGGCGCTGGATTGGTGTGTCGTATCGGCCAGGCAATCGACGAGCGGCACACGCCGCGACCCTGCGACTGCGATGAGCCAGGCGACCGGTCCGCGACAAGCGAGCTTTGTGAGCCAGGCGAATGCGTGACGTGCGACGACCGACGAGCCTGGATCGAAAGGGAGCGGGAACGATGAGCAATACCGAGCGACGAAAAGTATTATATGCCGCATTGGATGACGCCTTCTTGGAGTACTTGGATACTAAATTCAGTGGGACGTTCACCCTGTCCGTGGTGATTGAGAAGGGCGAGATCAGGGAAACACGCCGCAACGTGGACGAGCGGCTCATTGAGGAAATGCTATGAGCCTCACTTAATGTGCCGTTCATGCCACGCTAAGTACGACAGCACAATTCTGAACATCAAGTTCATGCGAGAAAGGACATCTGCCCGTGACTGAGAAATTGACTGTTGGTTCTCTTTTTGCGGGCATAAAACCGGTGGCCTGGAACTGGGTCTGGAGATGACTGGCGGCTTCGTAACCAAGTGGCAGGTGGAAAATGACCAATATGCGACCCGAGTCCTCGAAAAACATTGGCCCGACGTCAGGCGATGGGACGACGTGCGTTCATTCCCGCCCCGAAGCTACGAATTCTCCTATTCGTGGCGGGGCCATCCCGAGGGGGCCTTCGCCCCCGATATCAAGCGAGAAACTACCCGAGATGAATGGGGATGCGACCTCATCTGCGGTGGATTCCCCTGCACCGATATCAGCTTCGCCGGCAAAGGCGCCGGACTCGACGGAGATCAAAGCGGCCTTTGGTACGAATTCGCCCGCATTATTGGCGTGGTTCGACCTCGATTCGTCCTCGTGGAAAACGTGGCAGCGTTGCTTGTTCGGGGGCTGGACGCCGTTCTCGGGACGCTGGCCTCGCTCGGGTACGATGCGGAGTGGCATTGCGTCCCCGCTGCCTACGTTGGCGCCCCGCATATCCGAGACCGGGTGTTCGTTCTTGCCCACGCCAGCCGCCTCCGATACGCCTCGAACGGAGGCGGGGGCCAAAAAAAGAATGGGCACACCTGGTCGGCAAAAGGACTTGCCTACTGTGATTCCTGGACCAATAAATCCGCGATTCGTCGAGTGGCTGATGGGGTTCCCGCCCGGGTGGACCGACTTAGATGCCTCGGAAACGCCGTAGTGCCGCAGGTAGCGGAATGGATTGGACAACGAATCATTGAGGCGGCAAAATGAACATTCTCATACCGATAGCCATCTACGCAGCAATCACCCTCTACGTGCTGCTTGCGTTGAGGCGGGCGCCGATAGATGAGCGGCGGGACGAGAGGGAGATCGGACGTTATGGGGCGCGACTGTAGTGAATTACGGTTTCTAAGGGGCGCTTAGACCCACGGTCCCGTGGCGGAATTGGATAACGCACGCAACCACTCCGCAATAGTGGAACACGGTCCTAGGCTGTGGGTTGTGGACGCGCGACTGCTGGCCGGTTGGCTGTCGTGTTGCAGGTTCGAGACCTGCCGGGACCACTTGATTGCGGCGGCGGCGTGACAGCGCCGGTGAGTTGAGAGACGGCTAGGGACTGTCGCCCATTGAACGCCGTTCGGGTTGCCGGTTGGGGAAGCCGGCCCGCCGCATTTTGACAAGACGAATTTCACGCAGAGGAGCCGAATCATGTCAGCCGTTAGGTGGAGCGTGTGCCCCGCTTGCTTTCGTAGCGAGGTGAAGGAGTACGAGGAGGCCAGGCGAACTGTCTTGGCGAGCTACGGGCAAATCCCCGTGGAGAAATTCGATTCGCAACGTGCCGCGCTGGGGGAGCCGCCCTCGTTGGACGAGTGGCGACAAGCTGAAGGGCTGCGCGAGCTGCGCGAGGATTACCAAATCGGAACCCACGAGCATGAGGATGGATCGTGGGAGTTTTATGTGCAGTACAGCGGCAGTTGCCAAATGTGCGACTTCGCCCATGAGTTCCAAAAAACGGAGGCGGTGCAACTCCCATGACCGACGCACAAACCGAACTCGCCCGACGCCGCCAGGTGGTGACCGACACGATTCAGGCCGTGTGTGATTTGCAGACGATGCTGCTGGAACTATTGCGCGACCTGCAAGAACAGGACGCCGAGGCCACGACGGCCGACGCGAAGGAGGGGGAATCGGAGTCGCCCGCAGAGACAGGAGCTAGCCCGGTCGACCGCATGGACGCGGACGGCCGGATTGAGGAGGCAGCCGATGTCACAGAGAACCAGGTTCGCGACTACATAGACAGCAGCACCCTGTGGCTGAGTGGCTCGCATTTGCCATCGCCAATGTGTTCGCTTTCCAAGCCTGATTATGTGTTCATGGTTGGGGCTATCGGTCTATTTCTCCAGCGACACGGGCAAGCGACGCCGTACGAATTGTCGAAGGTAGCCGATGTCACAGAGAATCAGGTTCGCGACTACATAAACAGCGCTGCTCATCTGTCTTTCGGTCC
>CBDAFL010000283.1:0-6508 GCA_965195225.1 uncultured Thermoguttaceae bacterium | reverse complement strand
CTGGCACATTCAGCGGATGACGCTGCGTCTGGATGGATTCGCGTCGGTGCATGGGCCGTATGCGGGCGGCGAGATGGTTACCAAGCCGCTGAAGTTCAAGGGCAAGCAGCTCGATATCAACTATTCCACCTCAGCCGCCGGCAGCTTGCGGGTGGAGATTCAAGACGCCGACGGCAAACCAATCCCCGGCTTCGCGCTGGAAGATTGCCCGGAAATAATCGGCGACCAGATTGAGCGGACGGTAAGCTGGAAGCATGGTTCGGACCTAAGCGCGCTTGTCGGCCGACCGGTCCGCCTCCGCTTCGTGCTGAAAGACGCCGACTTATACGCGCTCCGGTTTCAGTGATCAACACCGGATCGCGCCGCCCGGGCAACCGCAAGGGCGGGCTAGTGATCGACGGGAAGGCGTTCTGAACCAAGGCGGAACGCGAAGGGGGGAAGGCGGAAGTCAAAAGAGGCAATGGACGGCCCAAGCCGCCACTCGACGGCCGATCCAGCGAGTGGTTGGACGACGAGAACGACCCCACCATTGTGTCAAGTCCCTTGCCTCACCCACTTCTGTGTGTCACAATAGATAAGCTGCGGTGGCTTTGCGCGCCGTTGCATAATCGACACACACCTCATATCCGGACTGGAGAAGGACAGCATGCGTCGCTCGATTTTCTGTCGATATCTTTGCTTGGTTGCATTGGCGTTGTGGGCTACATCGGTGCTTGCCGCCGATTCCGCCTCCGATAAAGTGGATAAAGCGGACAAGAAAGAGGATAAGAAACCGGCCGCCGCCGCGCCGGCCACCAAGACGGTCGAAAAAGGACCGTTTCGGATCGTCGTCAAACTAGAGGGCGTTTTCGAGGGCGAAAAAGCCTGTGAGATACTCCTGTCGCCGGAAGAGTGGTCGAAGCTGACGGTCCTCAGCGCCGCGCGGCACGGTGAGCGAGTGCGCAAGGGAGACGTGATCCTCAAACTGGAGACCGACAAACTCGACCAGGCAATCGCCGATTTGCGAGCCAAGTCGAAGCTCTCCGAAGTGGCGATCCATCAGGCGGAAGAGCAGTTGCAGGTGATGGAGAAGATAACGCCGCTGGATCTCGAGTCGAGCCGTCGCGCCGCGAAGATAGCCGAGGAAAACCGGGAGTTTTTCTTCCGCATCGGTCGGCCGCTGAACGTGAAGGCGACGGAAATGCGGCTGAAGATGGCCCGCGCATCGCTGGAATACCAGCAGGAAGAATTGCGGCAACTGGAAAAGATGTACAAGGCCGACGACATCACCGAGGAGACCGAGGAGATTGTGCTGCAACGAGCACGCGATTCGCTGGAGCGGGCAAAGTTCTCGGCCGAGGTCGCCAAAATCAACCACGACTTCGCGCTGAAGTTCGACATACCGCGAAAGGAAGAGCAGGTCGAGGAATCGACCAGACGGTCGGTTTTGAATCGGGAGAAGAGCGAAGCGAAATTGCCGCTGACCCTGGAAAAACAGCGTTTGGATTTGGAGAAGCTCCGGGAGCAGTGGCGTAAATCCGAGGAAAAACTGGGAAAGCTGCTGGCCGACCGCAAAGGGATGACGGTCCGCTCGCCGACCAACGGGATCGTGTATTACGGCCGGTTCACCCGCGGCAAGCCGGCCGATTCCTCCGCGATGGAGAAAACTCTTCGTCCCCACGGCACGGTCCATCCGAATCAGGTGGTGATGACCGTAGTCTCTCCACGGCCGATGCGCATCCGTGCGACGATTCCCGAAAAGTATTTGCACGATCTTCGGCCGGGGCTAAAGGGGACCGCCGTACCGACGGGCTATCCCGACCTGGACCTGCCGGTAGAGGTCGATCGGATCGGCGACATTCCGATCGCGCCGGAGAAGTTCGACGGCTGGCTGAAGGTCCATCTGAAAGGCAAGTCGAAGCTGCTGATGCCCGGCATGACCTGCAAGATAAAACTGGTTCCATACTTGAAGCGGGACGCGATTCTCGTGCCGCCGAAGGTCATCGTGGCCGACGAACTGGACGATCGGAAGCGGTCCGTCCAAGTGCTTGGCGAGGACGGCAAGCCGAAGACCCGCCCCGTGACCGTCGGCCGTAGGACCGACAAACAGGTCGAGATACTCAAGGGATTGAAGGAGGGCGAGAAGGTCGTTCTCGAACCATCGAAGGGCAAGGAGTGAGAAGGACCAGGGAATATGCGATCAAAGTGTAGCGGGCGGGCTTGCCCGCCGTGTATGCAAATCCGATGGATCATCCTGGCGGCCGTGGCGATTGCGTGTCTTCCGGCGTCGGCCGCCGAGGCGCCGCCGCGCCCGCCGGCGTTGGCCGTGATCGGGCCGAAGCCCAAGCCAATCGATCCGCCTACGGCCGAGCAGATAGATCAAGCGATCCACCGCGGCGTCGAGTTTCTGCTGAAGCGGCAGAACAAGGACGGCTCGTGGGGATCGGCGGACAGCAGCAGGCCGGATGAGGTCTATGCGCCGATACCCGGCGCACATCACGCTTTTCGGGGCGCGGTCACCTCGATGTGCGTCTTGGCGCTGATCGAAACCGGCGGCGACGATCCGAAAGTCGCCCGGGCGCTGGATCGCGGCGAGGCCTGGATGTTCGAGCACCTGCCCGGGGTGCGCCGCGCCACGCCGGACTGCTTCTACAACACCTGGGCGCACGCATACGGAATCCAAGCCCTGACACGGATGCTGGGCCAAAAGCCCGACGACGCCGAGCGCCGGCGGCGGATTATCGCGCTGATCGAACACCAGATCGGCATGCTCGATCGGTACGAGGTGGTCGATGGCGGCTGGTCCTACTACGATTTCCGAGCGCTGACGCGGAAGCCGAGCGGGGCGAGCTTCAGCTTCGTCACGGCTGCGGTGTTGGTGGCACTCGACGGCGCCAGAAATGCAGGCATCGAGATACCAAAGCGATTGATCGATCGGGCAACCGCCTCGATCCGCCGACAGCGGAAGCCCGACTTCTCCGTGTTGTACGGCGAGCACCACAAGTACAAGCCGATGTATCCGATCAACCGTCCGGCAGGCAGCCTGGGCCGCTCGCAAGCCTGCAACGTGGCGATGCGCCTCTGGGGCGACAAAACCGTTACCGACGACGTGCTGAAAACCTGGCTCGACCGGTTGTTCGCGCGGAACGGATGGCTGGACATCGGCCGGAAGCGTCCCATTCCGCACGAAACCTGGTTTGCCGTGTCCGGATACTTTTTCTACTACGGCCATTACTACGCCGCTTTGTGCATTGAGCAACTGCCCGAGGACCAACGCGCGCCGTTTCAGGATCAGCTTGCAAATATCCTGATTAACTTGCAGGAGAGTGACGGGGCGTGGTGGGACTTTCCGATGTACGACTATTACAAGCAATACGGGACGGCGTTTGCGCTGATGTCGCTGAAACGGACGCGGAAGAGTTCGACCGACCGCTGTACTGGCCGCTGAAGCGGCCAGCCCTTGTGAAGAACGCGTTGCAAAGGGCTGGCCGCTTTAGCGGCCAGTGGGACACGCGAAAAACCTACGCACCCGCTCAATCCGCGCGGTTCTGATAACGCTTGTACGGAACCCCGTCCATGAAAGCCCGCAACTGCAAAGCACGACGCACACCAACTTCCAGATCGATTGCAACCAGAGTGTGAGGATACTCGCGCCAGTCGCGGCACAGGCCGTGTCGAACGCTCTGCGTCAGGACGTAGCGATAAGCCAAGCGGCATTGCTTTTCGTCGCGGATGCATCCGTCAAAATAGTGCTGATGTCCCCCGTCGCCCCAAAACGGCGACAATCGCTCGGGCAGAAGGTCGTTCACCAGCTTGGCCACCGAGCCGTGAATTCGCGGCATCATCGTTTTCAGTTCTGCCCCGATCTTGCAATAGCCGAGCGAGTGATAGTGGTTGTCCACAACCGAAGTGATCCAAGGGGTGAATTGCGCCTGGCGAGTGTAATGGTTGAAACGATCCCAAAAGACTGCTTTAGCCTGCTCCGAGGCGAAGGCGGGGAAACAGTCGCGGCATCTGGCCGTAATGAAGTAGACCTGATTGTCGCGGTACCAGTGTTCAAAGCGGCGGCGGCCTTTGTAAAGGGGACCGGTGGAATGTCGAGATTTATCGGTCCAGGAGGTCATGGTTCAACCGGGGCCGCTGTACTGGCCGCTGAAGCGGCCAGCCCTTGTGAGTTCAACTTGAAGCGGCCAGCCCTTGGTCGGCCGCATTGTAAGGGCTGGCCGTTTCAGCGGCCAGTATGGACCGCATTGTAAGAGCCAGCCGCTAAAGCGATAGTATGATCCACATCGGTACTAGCCTTTACGCCTGGGATGTGTCACAATAGAGATTCTGACCAGCCCCACACTATATCTTTCCCGAGTAATGCTGCCCCGCATCATTGGTGAACATCCACTGGCCAAGGACCAGAACGGGAAACTGAAGTCCCGCATCGCCACCGCGTTTCCTTCCGGAAACACGATCGTTACCATCCCAGGCATCCACGCCACGCAACGGATGGCCTACGTGGACTTTCTCATCCGTCAGCGGCAGGAGGATGGACTGGGGCCGATGAGCCGGGAAGAAGAGTCCGCGGAGTGGCGGAATTCGGTCGACCTGATCATGGAGGACGACGCGATCCTGATCCGGCCGGACCCGGGTGACATGCCGCTTTGCTTCCGAGCCGACGAGCTGCTGCAACAATTGGCCCCCAAGCATCTGGTGAAGTTTTTGCTGGTCCGCAACCCGCAGGTCCGCTCGGCCATAAAGTGGCAGGGCGAATGTTGGCGGATCAGCCCGCTGCCGAAAACGCCGGACGAGATTAAACATCTGATCGCCGCTTCGCGCATCGCCATCCACGGCAACGAGCTTTATTACTACAGCAAGACGACGGGCACGCGGCTGCTGACCTACGAGTCGTTCGCGCAGCTCGGCCGGATGGGAGAATCGGCGTTGCGGCGACATCTGGCGGAGATCCGCGAGTTCTCTGCGGGGGTAAACCGTCAAGGCAACCGCGAGATCGCCTTTTTCATGGCCGACAAAGGGTTCTCGAAGGACGATCTGGCCCCACACGACTTTGAAACGCTCGACGGTGAAATCCTCAAGGAAGTTTACGAAACCCTGCGGCGAAAGTATTGCGAGTCGGTCCCGCCCGAGTTCCGCCTCGACAAACTCGAAAACCTGGAGTGGCGGAACCGGGTCTACGCCGCCTTGATCGGCGAGGATGATAAGACGGCTTCCGAGGAAGCACTGCTGGGGCTCAGCTCCGAGTTCTTCATGCAGATCGAGTGGCTGCCGGGCGGCAGGATCGAGGAAGGGGAGTTGATCCTCGATTCGGCGTTCGACATGGCGGAAGAGCCCGACAACGCCGAGCTGCGCCGGTTGTGCGACGAAAAGTGCCGGGGGTTCATCCTCAATTTCGTGCGCGAACACGGCAACCTGGAGTACGTCAACATCGGCCGGATTGTCCGTCCCCTGTCGCTGCGCGACGAAGCGCCGGGCCGTCGCGACGTCTACATCACCCAGATCAAACAGCGCGGCATCCGCGATGAAATCTTGCGGATCATCCGCATGCAGAAGTGGGGTATCCGCGAACACCTCGACGATGGCAAGAAGTTGCTCGACGCCATCATTCAATCCGAGGAGTATACGGAGTACACGCTCGACCGGCGGCTCGGTTGCCGCCAGTTGGGCATGAATTTGCCCGCCCATACCACGGCCAACCGGATCAGCGAAAGATATTCGGGGCCGCGCCGCGACATGCTGGACATCGCCATCCGATCGCCCTATTTCGAGCGCGACTACGTCCGCGGCACGGCCACCGACAAGATTCCGTCCGAAAAGATGGCCGCCCCCGCCTTCGCCTCGCGGTTTGCCCGGCTGCTTGGCCGCGCCGCCGCTTCAAACATGATCGTCGGGCGATACGACGACTCCCGCGGCTACGTGGTATTCGACGACGGCGACGAGATAGTGATCGAGGACGAGAACGGTTTGCCGGTGAAAATCGTTGTGGCCGACCAGACCGGGACGTTCGTCGCCTATAGCGCCGAACTGGAACACTTCGCTCGCGAGTATGCCCAGCCGGTAAATCGCCGCCTCCCGCTGGTGCCCGACGGCGATGAGTTCGCCGCGCTGTATGTCGACGCTTTCGTTACCCGGTTCTCGAAAATCCAGTTGGAATACCACAAGCGAAAACGGGCGTTCGACACGTTGTTCAAGCATCGCCCCCGCGACGAGGCGGGAAGTTTCGCCTATCGCTGGGAATGTGTGTTGGACCGTCTGCGTCGGGCCGTTCCGCAAAATTTAGGCGATCTTGTGCGAAGTCATATCGCCACTCCACGCGACGAATAGCCAGATATTCCATCTGCATTCATCGGCAAACCCCCACAACCGTGGTCGCCGGGCGCTAGGAGCCGCGTCAAATTAAGTTGAGAGATTTTGGGTGGCACGTCCCTGAGCGCAGCGAAGGGCGTGTTGTCCGGGTAACCACGCCCTTCGCTGCGCTAGATCGGAAGAGCACACGTCTGAACTCCAGTCACATGTCAGAATC
>CBDAFL010000282.1:0-1485 GCA_965195225.1 uncultured Thermoguttaceae bacterium | reverse complement strand
GCTAGTGCTGCTCGCCACAAGTTTCGATGCAGATGATCCGCGTTCTTTGCCGATGATCTTGGCATGGAACTTGAGCTCTCCCAGAGGGAACGGAACGCGCTTCAGGCGATCACTCGGCGGCAGTGCGGCCAGGCCCGATTTCACCGGCGTGCCCGGATGGTTCTCTTGGCGGGAGACGGCAAATCGGTCTCGGCCATCGCGCGGGATCTCGGAACCTGCCGGGCTCGTGTCGGAGATTGGCTCAGGCGTTTCCAGGAGGATCGTCTTGAGGGATTGGAAGACCTGCCCCGTTCCGGCCGGCCTCCGGAGATCACCCCGCTGGAGCGGCACCAAGTCATTGCCACAGCGTGTCGCTCGCCGAGGGACTTCGGCTTTCAGCGGGTGTTGTGGGACCACGCGACGCTGGCCGCCGCGGTCATGTCCGCCAGCCTCGTCCGCGCGATCAGTTCCAGAACCGTCGGGCGGATCCTCCAGGACGCCGAGATCAAGCCGCATCGCGTCAAGATGTGGTGTCACAGCAACGACCCGGCCTACCAGGAGAAGATGCGGGCGATCGTCAACCTGTACGTCCACCTCCCGAAGGGCGAACCGGTGTTGAGCATCGACGAAAAGACCGGCATGCAGGCCCTGTCGCGTCGTCGCCCCCTCATATCCGCCGGGCCGGGCCGCGCGGCACGCTTCGACTTCGAGTACAAGCGGAACGGCACACGGTGCCTGTTCGCCTGTTTTAACGTCGGAACGGGCAAAATCCTGGGCCGATGCACGCGGCAGCGTAAGCGGCAGGACTTCCTGTCCTTCATGGATCGGGTCGCCTCGGTCTATCGCCAACGTCGGGTGCACGTGGTCCTCGACAACCTGAACACGCACTGCGATACGGGCCAGGGCGCGTACATGACCGACTGGAACCGGCGTCACAGGGACCGTTTCGTCTTCCACTACACCCCGACGCACGGATCGTGGCTGAACCAGATCGAACTCTGGTTCAGCGTCCTCTCGCGTCGTATACTGCGGCACGGTAACTTCCACTCGCCCGACGATCTGGTGGCGGCCATCGAGGCGTTCATCCGGGGATGGAACCAGACAGAGGCCCACCCGTTTCGGTGGACGTACGAGGGGCTGCCGCTGGTGCGATAAGGATCGCCGATGAGACCCGAGATGCGCTTCGCACAATCGAAGCTGACACGCCTGTTGGAGGCACACGAGCAGACCGCAGGCCTGTACGTCCGCGTGCATGGCGAGAACCTGATCCTGGGCCGCCGTGAGCCGCTCGGACCCGACGGCGAAATGGAAAACGATGACCGAGTTCGCCTGACGCGTCTGTCCGCCTCGACGTACGGCTTGAGCGTCAAGCGCCACACCGGCCGCTGGGAACGCACACCGTTCTCGGGTAGCATGGACGAGATGGTCGAGACGATTCTCGGCTGCATGCAGCATCTTGTCGCGCCCTATTAGCCTGTACCAGAACTTATGGCGAGTGGCACTAGT
>CBDAFL010000281.1:0-1725 GCA_965195225.1 uncultured Thermoguttaceae bacterium | reverse complement strand
ACGTGTGTTGTTCAAAACGTTGTTGAAGTATTCGGTGGGATGATGTCCCGCGTCGGTGACGTACGCTAGGCGTGGCAACAGCCCGTCCCATTTTGCGAGCACGTCCTCGATCAAGGCCGTGAGTTGATCGGATAACGTGCCCTGGCCCGGCTCGGGCATACGCCCCAGATAGACCGTGCCCAACCGTCGACCGCGGCGGTCGTATACAGAGAGCGTGGCCGCGGCTCCTTCGCGATAACAAGGCTCGTGGCGAATCGGCAGAAAGATCCCGTCTCTCCCCGCCGCCAATACGGGCTTGCGATTGCCCGAAGAAGCATCGGCCTGTTTCAGCCATGCCAGCACCTTATCAACTTGAGCGGCGTGACAATGTTCGGCCATGCCGGCCGAGACACTGGCGGTCACGTTCCGCAACGTTCCTACCGACCAACCAATGCCATGATCGCGCGTGAGTATTTCTCGCACCTGGCTCTGCGTGCAGTTTACCGAGTGGATCGCGACGCGGTCGGCGAGCGCCGGGGTGGCGATGCCCGCTTCCAGTCCCAAGCGGATTTCCAACGGGAAGATCGAACGCTCGGCCGATTCGACCGGCTGATAGAGAAACCGCATCAACGTAATGGTCCCAAACAGCGTGGCCACGTGGCGGTTGGGCGTCTTCTTGCGTTGTCGATAATACTCTCCGTCGAAATGAAGTCTGATTGGCGGCAACCCCGGATCATCCGGTTCCAGGTGATTGTAAACCCAGTGGACAATCAACCGCCCGATCTCGCGCAAGAAACCGTTCAAAGCGTTCTCGAATTCGAACGTGGAAGCGGGCGTTATATCGGATGTCCGAAACCGCTCGATCAACCGAGCGATTTCCCGGACTACCGGCAGCAGCCGCTCGAGCAGCCCCAGCGGCACCTGGACCCACGGTATTGTCAAAAGCACCGCCGGCAGTGTAAAATTCGACACGGAGGCGTCCTTTCCTCTGGAGTGGCATTTTGTTGAAAAACACCGCAATCCTCGGGAAAATCGCCTCCTTTGCAATAGCAATCCACCTACCTGACGCCGAACTCAGCGGCAGCTATACTCAAAAGATACTGAAAATCCCCTGAAATCCTTGGCATCAGGGAAACTGCACCCATCCGGTTCCAGTGTGTAGTATTCACCCGGTCGAAATCTACGCTCATTAAGGCCATCGCGGTCGGTAACAAACATCGTGCCATCACCTTCACAACGCGCCTTGTAGCGGTACAGTTTCTTTGTCATTTCGCACTGCCTTTCTCTTCTAAGGACTCAGGAAACAACCACGCCCGAACGTGCTCCGCAACGGCGCGGAGCCTACCATCGTCGATCCGCTCGCGGTAGGCTGCCGCCATTGAATCGTCGATATGGCCCATGATGTGATTTAGGGCGCTTTGGTCCCCTGCCGCGCAGCCTACCGTCTCGGTTGTATGTCTGAGTGCGTAGAAACCCAGCCCAGGACGTTTGACGCCGACCTTGGTTAGAAGCCGGGAGAATCGCGGATAGATGGCGTCAACGGGCCTTCCGTTCGGCGTCATCCTCACCCACGGGTGCCTCTGTTTTGTGATAAACGCGAGGGATTCGTGGCTTGGGTCCAGCGGAGCCTGGCGGTGGGCAATTGCCTCTCTGACCGCAGCGACCGTTTCCGTCCACAACGGTATGCGGCGGGCAATGCCCGTTTTTGGCCTCGGGTAGTCCAGCCAGCCGCTATCCAGGTCAATC
>CBDAFL010000280.1:0-1516 GCA_965195225.1 uncultured Thermoguttaceae bacterium | reverse complement strand
TGCGGCGGCCCAGGACTGGCGGATTCCTGGCGGGGGCGGAATAATGTCCTTGCAAGGAGTCTCTGATGAACAAATCGAAAGCACCAGGATTGATCCATCGGTCGGCCGTTTCTCGACAGGCGAGTCGGTTTGGAGATGATTTCAAACGCGACGCGGTCCGATTGGTGGTCGATGAAAAGTACACCTTTGCGGCTGCCGCGAAGGCGGTCGGCGTGAGCGTCCAAAGCCTCCGGGCTTGGCACAAGAAGTTTGCCCCGCCGCTCGATCCGTGCGGTGAGAGCGCCACGCTGGACGAGCTGCGCGATGAGAATAAGCGCTTGCGCAAGCAGCTTCGACGAGCCGAACTGGAACGCGAAATCTTAAAAAAAGCAACGGCGTATTTTGCGAAGGAGTCGCTGTGAAATACGCCTGGATCACACAATATCGCGGCTCGTTTCCCGTGGCGGTCATGTGCGACGTGCTCAATGTTTCGACATCGGGCTACTACGATGCGATCGACCGGCCGCCGAGCGCTCGGGCGGAACGTCACGAGCGGATTCAACAGGCCGTCCAACAAGCCTACGCCGAATCGCACGGCATCTACGGCAGCCACAAGGTTGCCGAGGTGATTCAACAACGCGAGGACTTGGAGTCGGCTTGTCGCAACACGGTGGCCGCCGCGATGCGGGAATTGGGCCTGAAAAGCCGCGTCTGCAAGCGATTTAAGCCGACTACCACGCAGACCGATCCGACAAAGCAGCCGGCCAAGAACACACTCGACCGCGACTTCACCGCCGATGCTCCGAACCGCAAATGGGTGACCGACATCACGTATCTGGCAACTGCGACTGGTTGGGTTTACCTGGCCGTCGTGGTCGATCTGTTCAGCCGGAAGGCGGTCGGCTGGTCGATCGGCGCGTCGTTGGCGACGGAACTTGTCAGCAACGCATTGCGTCAGGCGATCGAGCGTCGGCGCCCCGACTGCCGAGGGCTGTTGCACCATTCGGATCGCGGCTGCCAGTACACGAGCGACACCTATCAGCAAACGTTGAAGCGATTGGGCATCGAGTGTTCGATGAGTCGCCGCGGCTGTTGCTATGACAACGCGGTGATGGAACGATTCTTCTGGTCGCTGAAACACGAGTGGACGAATCATGAACAGTTTGCTAACTTGGAGGAAGCGAGGTTGAGCGTGTTCAGGTACATCGAGACGTTTTATAATTTAGAGCGGATCCATGAGACGTTGGACTACTTTTCTCCCGACGCATACGAAGCCGAAAACGCCCCGGCGGTAGCGGCGTAAAAACGTCCCGCCGGGAATCCGCCAGTCCTGGGCCGCCGCATATCAGCGATTTCGTAGGACGTTGCTAAACGTGCCAAGGCAGTTCCTTTGGTGTATTCATTAAAATCTTTGGGCTCTTTATGTGTCCGCGGGGTTTCAACTGTACCGGGCAAAACGGCATTTACACGTATTCCTTGTTTGCCAAGTTCACCGCACAAGGCATTAACCAAGCCCAATAGGCCTGCCTTTGCAGCA